>NZ_JBVJNZ010000009.1:93814-148418 GCF_055583445.1 Streptomyces sp. NPDC104761
TACGAAGAGGGTCTAGGGGAGGCCGGGTGGGTTCGGGGGGGCCGGGGCGCGTTGTGGGCTGGTTGAGTCCGGGGGGGGGTGGTTCGCGCAGTTCCCCGCCCCCCTTCGGGCCCCGCTCCCGTAAGCGGTCAGGATCGGAGAAGCCGGGGTGGGCTGCCGCGTCCTAGCGTGGGATCACCGGCCGGAAAGTGCCGGTCCCCCTGTCGCTAGGAGTGAGAACGCCATGAGTGAAGGCGTGCAGACGATCATCTACCCCGTCAAGGACGCGGCGCGGGCCAAGGCGCTGTTCGGGGCGCTGCTGGGCGTCGAGCCGTATGCCGACGAGCCGTACTACATCGGGTTCAAGGCCGCCGGGCAGGACGTCGGCCTCGACCCGAACGGGCACGCGCAGGGCCTGACCGGGCCGACGCCGTTCTGGCACGTCACCGATCTGCGGGAACGTCTCGCGGCGCTGCTGGCGGCGGGCGCCGAGCTGGTCCAGGACGCGCGGGACGTCGGCAACGGGCGGCTGGTCGCCTCGGTGAAGGACGCCGACGGCAACATGGTGGGCCTGCTCCAGGACCCGGTGGGCTGAGGGCGGGCCGGCTGCTTGCACCCGCACTAGTTGCGCACTCAACAATCGGCTTGATCGGTGTTACGGTGCGGGTATGGCAGTGAAGACGGCCGAGGCCCGGCTCGAGGAACAGTGGCGGGACATCCTGGCGGTGCACGCGCGCACCATGTGCGAGATCGACCGGGTGCTGCATCCGCACGGGCTCGGCGCGAGCGACTTCGAGGTGCTCGACCTGCTCGCCGCGGAGACCCCGGCCGAGGGTGACCACTGCCGGGTGCAGAACCTGGTGGGCAGGGTCCACCTGAGCCAGAGCGCCCTCTCCCGGCTGATCGGACGGCTCGAGAAGGACGGCCTGGTGGAACGTTCGGTCTGCGTGGAGGACCGGCGCGGCGTCTGGGTCGCGCTCACCCCGAAGGGCCGTGCCCTGCACGCCCAGGTACGCCCGCTGCAGCGGGCGGTGCTGGGACGCATGCTCGAAGGGGCGGAGGGCTAGAGCGCGAACTCGATGCCGTCGGGGAGGACCTCGACGCCCTCGGCGGCCACCTGGGCGCGGGCCCTGGAGGAGGGGTCGACGAGGGGGTTGGTGTTGTTGAGGTGGGTGTAGATCCGGCGGGTGTGGGGGTGGCGGGCCAGGGCCGCGAGACTGCCGCGGGCGCCGGAGACCGGGAGGTGGCCCATCCTGGACTGCCGGGGGCCGGAGCGGACCTTGGTGCCCATCTCGCCGGCGCTGTAGAAGGTGCCGTCCAGCAGGACGCAGTCGGCTTCCGCGCACAGGCCGTCCAGGGCCTCGCTCCAGGAGCCGACGCAGGGGGCGTAGAGCAGCACTCCCCCGGTGGCCAGGTCCTCGACGCGGTACGCCGTCACCCAGTGGCCGTCGGCCCCGGCGAGCGCGGCCGGGACGTACGCCGGGACCTTGGCGCCGACCGGGTGGGCGGTGACGACCAGGCCGCCGGCCAGCACGAAGCCGCCGTCGGCGAGGCTGTCGGCCCACTCCCAGGGCGCGTAGCGGTCCAGGGCGCCCCGGGCCGGGGCCAGCACCGTCCGCACCGGCGGGGCCGCGTACACCTTGAGGTCCGGCGCGCCGCGCAGCACGCTCAGGCCGGTGACGTGGTCGGCCTCCGCGTCGGTGAGCAGCACGCCGCGCACCGGGGTTTCCCGGGGGCCCGGACCCGGCCACAGCGCGGCCGTGGCGGTCAGCTGGGCGCGGATGTCCGGGGAGGCGTTGAGCAGCCACCAGTCCCGGCCGTTGCCGGTCAGCGCGACGCACTCCTGGGTGCGGGAGGGCAGCTTGCCGTCCCGGGCGGCGGCGCACAGCGCGCAGGCGCAGTTCCACTGTGGGAACCCGCCCCCGGCGGCGGTGCCCAGCAGGACGACCCTCACGACGATCCGCCCCTCTCGCTCTCCCCGGCCCCTGCTGGGATCTTCCCTCAGGATGCGCCGCGCTACCCGCACACGGGCGGAACTTCCGGCCGTCCTTCGGGCGGCCGCCGGTCCACGGGGCGGAGCGGCGGGATCGGCTCCGACGCGAAGTCGCGGCCACCGGTCCACAGCGCGGGTACGGCGTCGCAGCGGCGGCACAGCTCGTAGGCGACCGCCTCGTAGTTGACCCGCCAGCCGTGGAAGTGCGGCCAGGCCTCCGCGGTGCCGCGTTCGGCGCGGAAGCCCGTCTTCTCCAGCATGATCACGGCCTCCTCGAACTCACCGTAGGTCAGCTCGATGGGGGCGTCCGGGGCCGGGTCGGTGTCGAAGTTCGCCCGGACGGAGGCGGCGATGTCGCGCAGCGCGGTGAACCCGGCGCGCAGCACCAGGCGGGCCTCCGGCGGGGCGGAGCGCGGGGCGAGCGCGAGCTGCATGGCCGCGGCGTCCATGACGGCGATCAGGCCGACCAGCCAGCTGCGGTAGGGGCGCGGCGAGCGGAACGCCAGCAGCACCGGGTAGGTGGCGTGGCTCTCCCCCATGTCGGCGGCCAGCCGCTCCCAGGAGCGGTACAGCTCGGGCAGCGCGGTCTCGGTGTCGACCAGCCACTGCCGGGCGAGGATCTCCGGTCCCCAGGCGGGCTCGCCGGCCCGGGACTGGAGGAGCGTGACCTCCAGTTCGCGGCGGTTGTAGGCGGCGTACAGCGTGGGCAGGTAGGAGATCTGCAGCGCGATGAAGACCGGGCCGGTGGCGGCGGCGACGAAGTCCAGCGCGGACAGCCGCAGCCGGGCGCCGCTGGCGAACCCGAGGGTGAACAGGCTGGAGCCCGCCTCCCGGAACGCGGTGCTCCAGGACAGCGGGGAGAACGCGTACAGCAGCATCCCGAAGCCGAGGAACGCCCCGCCGAGCCAGGCGGCGAGCATGCCGACCAGCATGAGCGGGGCGAGCCAGGTCTGTGCGCGGTCGATCGCCCGGTAGCCGCCGCGGCGCGCGGTGAAGCAGAGCACGCGGCGCAGGCCCCACCACAGCCGGTACACCAGCACGGAGTACAGGCCCCGGGGGACCACGAGCGTGCGCAGGATGCTGCGCAGGACCAGGATCAGCACCAGTCCTCCGGCCACCCCGGAGATCCATTCCATGGCGCCATTCTGGCCCCGGCGCCGCCCTCCCGGTGACCGGAGGGGTTGGTTCAGCCCGCCGGCCGGGCCAGCAGGGTGCGCACGCCCTCGGAGGTGAGGGTCAGGGCGTGGGCGGAGCTGCCGTCTATGGCGAGCGAGAGGTTGTCCTCGGGCCACTGCGAGGCGAGCGCGCCGAGCGGCACCACGCGGTAGCGGGAGACCGTCGGCAGCAGGCCGGTCAGCTCCCCCTCCGAGGTGAACACGGGGACGACGGGGTCGCCGTCGGGGCGTTCCAGGACGGGCAGGGCGATCATCGCGGGGTCGGCCGCCTCCGCGGCGTCGTCCGGCACCGGGACCAGGACGTCGCTGTGTGCGAGCGTGTCCAGGGCGTTGGTGTCCTCGGCGTTCACGGCCAGCGTGTCGAGCGCCCGCTGGGCCGGCGTCGGGAAGTCGTCGTGTGCGGGTGTCTCCATGGCAGATCCCCAGGTAGCGGTGTGGTACAGCCGCGGGTCCGGCAGGTCGCCGGGCGGCCACGGCTCGCGTACCCGGTCGGGCCCGGGGCATGCACCCGCGACCACGAGGGCTTCTGCCCGCCCCGGGAAACCGGCGACCCGGGGGTGTTCGCGCGGAGTGCGGGGTGGTGTGCGGGGTGGTGCGGGGGCAGTTCCCGCCGGCACGTGCCTCGCGCTCCGTCCCGCGGCATCACTCGCGGCGCGGGCCCGGGGGTAGGGGTAGCCGCGGAAGTGACGGTCCGTGTGCACGGCGTCACCCCTGCGACGCGAGAGAGGGAGAGCGATGTCGGTCGAGACCGGTACGCCCGCGGCGGACGCCGAGGAGCGGGAGCAGCAGAGCCTCGGTACCGCCGCGGCACGGAACCTCACCACGACGACCAAGTCCGCACCGCAGCAGCAGGAGATCAGCTCACGGTGGCTGACCCGGACGCTGCCGTGGGTGGACGTGCCCGGCGGCACCTACCGGGTCAACCGCAGACTGTCCTACCGGCTCGGCGACGGCCGGGTGAGCTTCGTGCAGACCGGCGCGCAGATGGCGGTGATCCCCGCCGAACTGGCCGAGCTGCCGCTGCTGCGCGGCTTCGAGGACGGCACCGCGCTGCGGGCGCTGGCGGCGCGGTTCGAGCAGCGGGAGTACGCGGCGGGGCAGGTGATCGCGGCGGCCGGGCGCCCGGCCGACCATGTCTACCTGGTCGCGCACGGCAAGGTGGAGCAGATCGGGGAGGGACCCTACGGCGACGAGGCGGTCGTCGGTCTCCTCGCGGACGGCGACACCTTCGGCGGCCATGTGCTCGCCGGACTCGACGGCGGCTGGGAGTTCACGGCACGCGCGGCGACGGCCACCACCGTGCTGGCGTTGCCGCACGCGGCGTACCGGGAGGTGGCGGGCCGGCACGCCGACCTGCGGGCGCACGTGGAACGTGCCGGACTCGACGGGCACCGGGAGACGAACGCCTTCGGCGAGAAGGAGATCGCGCTCAGCGCGGGCCACACCGGCGAACCGGACGTCCCGCACACCTTCGTGGACTACGAGCCGGCGCCCCGCGAGTACGAACTGAGCGTCGCCCAGACCGTGTTGCGCGTCCACACCCGGGTGGCCGACCTCTACAGCCGGCCGATGGACCAGACCGAGCAACAACTGAGGCTGACCGTGCAGGTGCTGCGCGAGCGTCAGGAGCACGAGCTGGTCAACAACCGGGACTTCGGCCTGCTGCACAACGCCGACCACAGCCGGCGGATCTCCACCCACGCGGGCCCTCCCACCCCCGACGACCTCGACGAACTCCTCGCCATGCGGCGCGACACCACGCATCTGTTCGCCCACCCCCGGGCGATCGCCGCGTTCGGCCGGGAGTGCAGCAAACGCGGCCTGTACTTCGGGAGCGTCGAGGTGGACGGCCACCACCTCCCCGCGTGGCGGGGCGTCCCACTGCTGCCCTGCGGCAAGATCCCGGTCACCGCGGCCCACACCTCCGCCATCATCGCGCTGCGCGCCGGCGAGCAGAACCAGGGCGTGATCGGCCTCCTCCAGACCGGCCTGCCCGACGAGAAGGAGCCGGGCCTGACCGTCCGGTTCATGGGCATCAACGCACAGGCGGTCGCCTCCTACCTGGTCACCGCCTACTACTCGGCCGCCGTCCTGGTCCCGGACGCCCTCGGCATCCTGGAGAACGTGGAGGTGTCGCGCCGGGACTAGCGGGTGCTCGCGGACAGGTTCTCCTGGCGCCGGACCCGGGCACGGCCCAGGGCGAGGGTGCCGAGGAAGCCGAGCGCCAGCGCGGCCAGCACGCCCAGATTGGCGTACGCCCAGGCGCCGGACCTGCCGCCGAGGCCGAGCGGGGCCAGCAGGTAGCCCTGCCAGGTCAGCCAGCTCGCGGCGGTGTTGGTGACCAGGCCCCAGCCGAGTGCCGTGGCCGCGAGCGTGAGGAGCAGCGGCAGGAGGGGGACGTCGCCGTAGCGGCCGCCGGGGCGGTAGAGGTCCGCCTCGTCGTAGTCGCGGCGGCGCAGCGCCAGGTCGGCGAGCATGATCCCGCACCAGGCGGCGATCGGTACGCCCAAAGTGGTGAGGAAGCCCGTGAACTGTCCGAGGAAGTCGTCGGCGAAGAAGACGATGTAGACCGCTCCGGCGGTCATCAGGACGCCGTCGGCCAGGGCGGCGAGGTAGCGGGGCACGGGCAGGCCGGCGGAGAGCAGGGCCAGTCCGGAGGAGTAGATGTCCAGGACCGCGCCGCCGACCAGGCCGAGGACGGCGACGACGGCGAAGGGGATCAGGAACCAGGTGGGGAGGATGGCCGTCAGCGCGCCGATGGGGTCGGCGGCGATCGCCTTGTTCAGGGGCGCGGAGGAGCCCGCGAGCAGCAGGCCGAAGACCAGCAGGAGGAGCGGGGCGACGGAGCCGCCGAAGGCGGTCCAGCCGGTCACGCCCCGGCCGGATGCGGCGCGCGGCAGGTAACGCGAGTAGTCCGCGGCCGCGTTGACCCAGCCGAGGCCGAAGCCGGTCATCATGAACACCAGCGCGCCGACGAACTCCTGGGCGGAGCCGGACGGGATCGCGCGCACCGTCGCCCAGTGGATGTGGCCGGCGACGAGGACCACGTAGACGATGGTGAGGACGCCGGTCACCACCGTGATCACGGTCTGCAGCCGCATGATCAGGTCGAAGCCCGCCACCCCGCCGGCCACGGTGAGGACACAGACCACGATGAGCGCGGCCACCTCGGTCCCGGTGCCGCCGCCCCGCCCGAGCCGGGCGAAGACGGTCGCGGTGGCCATGGTGGCGAGGGCGACCAGGACGGTCTCCCAGCCGACGGTGAGCACCCAGGAGACGACCGCCGGCAGCCGGTTGCCCCGGACACCGTACGCGGCCCGGCTGAGCACCATGGTGGGGGCCGAGCCCCGCTTCCCCGCGACCGCTGTCAGGCCGCAGAGCAGGAACGAGGCGAGGATGCCGAGGACGCCGGCGGCCAGCGCCTGCCAGAAGGAGATGCCGAAGCCGAGCGCGAAGGCGCCGTAGCTGATCCCGAGGACGGAGACGTTCGCGCCGAACCAGGGCCAGAACAGGGTGCGCGGGGTGCCCCTGCGGTCTGCGTCGCCGATCACGTCGAGCCCGTGCGTCTCGACCCGGAGCTGTCTGCCGGGTTCCCGTGCGTCCGCCATCGTCGGCCCATCCGTCCGGGGATGTTGGCTGGAGGCTAGGTCGGCCCGATGACGGGGGTCAAGGGCCCTCCGGACCTGCGGCTCCGTCAACGGCGCGGGCCCGCGACCCGGTTGGGCCACCTCGATTTGACACCGCGGGCCACCCCCACCAATCTGTGCTCATGAAACCCATTTTCAACAACCGTGGTGGGGGCTAGCGATGCGTGTGGCTTTCGTCGGCAAGGGCGGCAGCGGCAAGACCACGCTGTCGGCCCTCTTCGCCCGTCACCTGGCACGGTCCGGCGCGCGGGTCGTCGCGATCGACGGTGACATCAACCAGCACCTGGCGCACGCCCTCGGCCTCGACGAGGACGAACTCTTCGCGGCGCCGCCGCTGAGCGCGCGGACCGGTGAGATCAAGGACTACCTGCGCGGCACCAACCCCCGCATCGCGTCCCGGGAGGCCATGGTCAAGACGACCCCTCCGGGGCACGGCTCGCGGCTGCTGCGGCTGCTGGGCGACGACGAGGTGCACTCCCGGCACGTCCAGGAGGTCGGCGGGGTGCCGCTGATGGTCACCGGGGCGTTCGCCGGGAGCGACCTCGGGGTGGCCTGCTACCACTCCAAGCTCGGTGCGGTGGAGCTGTACCTCAACCATCTGGTGGACGGCCCCGGCGAGTACGTGGTCGTCGACATGACGGCGGGCGCGGACGCCTTCGCGTCCGGTCTGTTCACCCGTTTCGACATGACCTTCCTGGTGGTCGAGCCGACCCGCAAGAGCCTGTCCGTGTACCACCAGTACCGTGACCACGCCGCCGAGTTCGGGATCCCGGTCGCCGTGGTCGGCAACAAGGTGACCGGCGCGGACGACCTCGCCTTCCTGCGCGAGCGGGTGGGCGAGGACCTGCTGGCCCACTGCGAGCTCTCCCCGTACGTCCGTGCCCAGGAACAGCGGCGCGGCGGCGGTGCGCTGGAGCGGCACAACTCCCGGACCCTGGACCGGCTGCGGGCCGCGGTGGACGCGCGGGGCAAGGACTGGGAGGCCTTCCAGCGGCATGCCGTGGAGTTCCATCTGCGCAATGCCGCAGCCTGGGCCGACGCGGCGACGGGCCAGGACCTGGCCGCCCAGGTCGACCCGGACTTCCGGCACGGGCCGGCGGCGCTGCCCGCCTTCGCCTGAGGGCCCGCGATCCCCCGGCGGCCCTGGTCCGCCAGTGAACACCCCTTTTCCGTAACCGCTCTGAGAAGAACAGGACACCGTCACATGTCGCTCGACGTCTCCCCGCAGCTGCTCGCCGAAGCCGAGAACGGCGCGGTGCGGGAGGAGGACTTCGTGGAAACCGTCCGTACCTCGCTGCCGTACGCGTACGACCTGGTCGCCCACCTCGCCGCCGAACTGCGCGGCGGCACCGCGGAGTTCGCCGACAACCAGACCCCGCCGCCCTCGGAACGGGAGCGCGGGCAGCTGCTGCGGGCGCTGTCCTCCGACGCGATCCGGAGCAGCCTGGAACGGCACTTCGGGGTCGTCCTCGCCTTCCAGAACTGCCACCGGGTCGCGGTGTTCCCGCCTCAGGCGCGGGGCGGCGAGACGCACACCCGCTTCACCTCGACGCGCGCCCAGATCCTCAACCAGTCACCGGAGTTCCGCGACTGCTGAGTTCCACGTCGCCCCGCAGGCTCCGGGAGACCCCGTCGGCCGCGGCCCGGACCCGCGCGGCGAGTCCTCGCCGTCTTGAGCACGGCGTTCGGAGCCGGCTAACCCTCTGCGGGCCCTCGGCGCTCCCGTAGGTCACGCGGACGAACAGAGCTGCCCCCGCTTCCCGGTCAGCCGGCGATGATCTCCGCGAACCGCTCCGCGCCGACGTTGCCACCGGACAGGACGACCCCGATCCGGCGCGGCAGCGGCGCCACCCGGTGGGCGAGCAGCGCGGCCAGTCCGCTGGCGCCGCTCGGCTCCACGACGGTCT
Source organism: Streptomyces sp. NPDC104761 (assembly GCF_055583445.1). Lineage (NCBI taxonomy): Bacteria > Bacillati > Actinomycetota > Actinomycetes > Kitasatosporales > Streptomycetaceae > Streptomyces > Streptomyces sp. NPDC104761. The sequence goes on from NZ_JBVJNZ010000009.1 coordinate 102,516, forward strand.
TCAGCCGTTCGAAGGCGAACCGCATCGCATCCCGGATCTGGTCGTCGGAGACCAGTGCGATGTCGTCCACCAGACGCTGGTTGACGGAGAAGGTCAGCTCGCCGGGGATGTCGGCCGCCTGGCCGTCGGCGATGGTGCGGGGCACCGGGATCGACACCCGGTGCCCGGCCGCCAGCGACCGCCGGGTGTCGTCGCCGGCCTCGGGCTCCACCCCGACGACCCGGATCCCGGGCAGCAGCCCCTTGGCCGCGGTGGCGCTGCCCGCGATCAGCCCGCCGCCCCCGACGGGCACCACCAGGGCGTCCAGCTCCCCCACTTCCTCGATGAGTTCGAGAGCGGCCGTACCCTGCCCCGCGATGACGTGCGGGTGCTCGTACGGCGGGATGAGCGCGAGCCCGCGCTCGGCGGCGAGGGCCTCGCCGATCGCGACCCGGTCGCCGGTGTAGCGGTCGTACGTCACGATCTCCGCGCCGTATCCGGCGGTCGCCGCCAGCTTGGCGCGCGGGGTGTCCTCGGGCATCACGATGACGGCGGTGGTGCCGAGTTCACGGGCGGCGAGGGCGACGGCCTGGGCGTGGTTGCCGGAGGAGTAGGCGGCGATGCCCTGGGCGAGCTGCGCGGGCGACAGCCGGGACGCGGCGTTGTAGGCGCCCCGGAACTTGAACGCGCCGATGCGCTGGAGGTTCTCGCACTTCAGGAAGACCTCGGCACCGACCAGCTCGTCCAGGGTGCGCGAGCGCAGCACGGGGGTGCGGTGGGCAACTCCCTTGATCCGCGCCGCCGCGTCGTGCACGTCCTGGAGGGTGACGGGCGGGGTGTCGGGCATGTTCGTCCTCCGTTCCGGGCGCCGCCGGGCGCCGGATGAGCGTCGACGGTCTGGAATTATTGTCTATCATCTGGACTGGAAGTCCAGACCCGATCCCGGCGGGGGCACCGATGACAGACGGACCGGCAGCAGCGAGCGGCACGGACGCGGCGCGGGCCGAGCAGGACGCGATCATCGCGGCGCTGTCCCCGGTCGTGGACGGGATCGTGGCGACCTTCGGCGCCTTCTGCGAGGTCGTCGTCCACGACTTCCGCCGCCCGGAGCGCTCCGTCGTGGCCCTCGCCGGATCGGTCACCGGCCGCGGTGTCGGCGGGTCGATGAGCGAGATCGGCATGAAGCTGCTGGCGGCCGGCGACGAGGCGCGCGACGAGCTGAACTACCTGACCCGCACCCGGGACGGGAAGCTCGTCAAATCGTCCACGATGGTGCTGCGCGACTCGGACGGTACGGCGTTCGGGGCGCTGTGCGTGAACCTCGACGTCACGGCCGTGCACCAGGTGCACGCGCTGGTCGGCGGCCTCGCCGGGGTCGCCGCTGCCCCCGGGGCACCGCCGACCACCACGTTCGGCGACGACATCACCGCCGTCCTGGACTCGATCGTCGACGCCCGCCGGCTCCGCCGGCCCGAGCCGTGGCCCCAACTCACCCGCGAGGAACGGCTGGAGCTGTTCCGCGACCTCGACCGGCAGGGCGTCTTCGCCGTGCGTGGCTCGGTCCAGCAGATCGCCGCACGCCTCGGCATCTCCCGCGCCTCCGCCTACAACTACCTCGCCGCAGCACGAACCGGCTGAGGCAGCGCCCCGAAGGGGCGCCGGGGGTAGGAACTGCGCGACCAGCCACGACGGCGCCGCGGACGACTGACGCCAGACGCCAGACGGCAGACGGCAGACGGCAGACGGCACACCGCCGCCCTTCCGGCCGCGCACTCACCCGATCTCCACCACCCGCGCCCAGGCGGGCGGCGCCTCCGGCACGTAGTCGGAGTCGTCCTCGCGCCACCCCGTGCCGCCGTACTGCCGGGGGAACAGGCCCACCACCGTCCGGCAGGCCGGCCGGGTCTTCGGCCACGGTGTCTGCCCGTCGGTGAGGGCCACCACGACGTCCGGGGCCGGCCGCGCCCGCAGCGCCCTGGCGAAGCCCGCGCGCAGGTCGGTACCGCCGCCGCCGACGAGGGCGATGCCCTCCGCCCGGCACAGCGGCTGCACGGTGCGGGCGGCCGCGTCACAGGACAGCACGGAGACCAGGTCCCGGCGGCCGCCGACGGCGCGGGCGATCGCGGCCACCTCCAGCAGGGCACTGCCCAGTTCGGCGTCGCTGACCGAGCCGGAGGTGTCGATGACGACCGAGACCCGGGGCGGGCGCCGGCGCAGGCTCGGGAGGACGACGCCGGGCAGCCCGGCCGAACGGCGCGACGGGCGGCCGTAGCTGTAGTCGTCGCCGGCGCCCGCGGCCGACGCCGCCGAGCGGACCGCGGCGCCCAGCAACTCCCGCCAGGGCTGCGGCGGATGGAAGGCGTCCTCGGCCCAGCGCCGCCAGCCGTCCGGGGTGCTGCCCGGGCGGCCGGTGATGGCCTGCGCCACCCGGAACCGGACGCCGTCCCGCTCCTGCTCGCTGAGACCGTGCGCGCCGTCGGGCCCCAGGTCCCACTCCCGGTCGCGGCCGTCGGCCCCGCTGCCGCAGTCCAGCCAGGTGAGGTCCTGCGTCAGCGGCCCGAGCCGGAACTGCCGCAGGTAGTCCTCCATCAACTGCCCTTCGTCCAGCCGCAGCATGTACGGCCGGACGGCGCCGCGGGGCTGCGCCAGCCCGTCGCCGTACGCGTCGTCGTTGATCTCCAGGTCCGCCGCGATGTTCATCCGCAGCCGCTCACCGGCCCCGGTCAGCCCGCGTTCCCTCGCGACCCGGTCGCTGCGCGCGTGGTGGTCGCGGAGCAGGTGCGACACCTCGTGCACCCACACCCCGGCCAGGTCCTCCTCCGGCATCCGGTCCACGAAGGCGGGCGAGACGTAGCACCGCCAGTGCTTGTCGACGGCCATGGTCGGCACCCGCCGGTCCGCCACGACGTGCAGGGCGAACAGGGCCGTGGCGAGGTAGGGCCGGGCCCGGGCGGCCTGGAGCCGGGCGGCGTAGAGCTTGTCCAGGTCCAGCGCCCCGGCCGCGTCGCTGACCGCACCGGTGCTCATCGGCGCTCCTTGGCCGCGACGCGTTCGGCGGCCCGGTCGGCGCGCCTGGACACGGACACCGCACCCGCGAGCCGTTCGATCGCCGCCGGGACGTCCCAGTCGTCCCGGCGCAGCGAGGCCAGGGTGGTGGCGGGGACGACCACGAGGTCGGGGGCCCCGGTGTCCAGGGCCCGCACCAGCAGGGCCCAGGCCGCGTCCCAGCGGGCCCGGTCCGGCCGTTCGCGGACCGCGGCGACCACGCCGTCGAGGACGGCCTGGCGCAGGTCACCGCGCTCGGGGAGGTCGGTCGCGGCCGGGTCGGCGAGCAGCGTCTCGGGGTCCGGGAGTTCCATCCGGTCGACGCTCGCCAGCAGTTCGAGCCCGGGACCGTCGCCGACCGTTCCCCTGACCAGGAGGGAGAGCACGTCCCGGGAGGAACTGGCGGCGTGTGCGAAGGCGACCAGGCGCAGGGTCATGTCCCAGCTGCGGGGCGACGGCCAGGCGCCGCCCCGCCGCATCTCGCCGTTCGGCAGCCGGTGCACCAGTGTGGGGCGGGTTGCGAGCAGGCCGCACACGGCGCGGCGCGCGAAGTCCACGGCAGCGGGCAGCCGGTCCGGGTCGAGCCGCGGCAGGGCAGCGCGGGGCCAGGTGCCGCCGAGGCCGCGGACGACGACCTCGTGGTCATGGGCCCACTGGAGGTGCACGAAGCGGTTGGCCAGCGGCGGGCTCAGCTCCCAGCCGTCGGCGGCCGAGGACCTCGGGTTGGCGGCGGCGACGATCCGTACGCCGGGCGGGAGCCGGAGCGCGCCCACGCGGCGCTCCAGGACCAGCCGGAGCAGGGCCGCCTGCACGGCGGGGGGCGCGGTGGACAGCTCGTCCAGGAACAGCAGGCCCCGGCCGGCCTGCACCAGCCGTACCGCCCAGTCCGGAGGGGCCATCGGGACGCCCTGGACGGCGGGGTCGTCGCCCACGACGGGCAGGCCCGAGAAGTCGGACGGTTCGTGGACGCTGGCGATCACCGTGGTCAGCGGCAGGTCGAGCGCCTCGGCCAGCCGGTTCAGGGCGGCGGTCTTGCCGATGCCGGGCTCGCCCCACAGCAGGACGGGCAGGTCGGCGGCGACGGCCAGGGTGAGCGCCTCCAGCTGGGTGTCGGGCCGGGGTTCGGTGGTGGAGTCGCCGAGCAGCGCCGACAGGGTGTCCGCAACGGCGAGTTGGTCGGGGGCATGAGTGGTCATGAGGGATCACCTGGGGGTTGTGAGAAGGCAAGTGGGTGGGTGTCAGCGCCAGTTGGCGGGGCGTGGGCCCAGGCGCGGGTCGCGGGCGGACCGGCGGCGCGTCCGGACGGGTCCGGTGCGGGATCCGGCGAGGCCTGCCCGGTAGAGGCCGTACGCGATCCGGCGTTGCGCGGCCGCCTCCAGTTCGTCCTTCAACGGCCCGTCGCGCAGCACGGCTTCGGGCCCCAGCAGTCCTTCGACGACGGCCAGTGCGCCGGCGAGGTCCCCGTGGTCGAGGCGTTCGCGGACGCCTGCGAGGCAGTCGGGGCGGCGGTGCGCCTCGTCGATGACGCGCAGGCAGGGCAGTGGCGGCCCGCCGAGCGCCACCAGGAGTTCCTCGCGCCGCAGTTCGTCCGGGGCGTGGTCCAGCGGGGACAGCACGCCGTCGACCAGGCCGATCCGGTGCCGGGCGCCCCGGCACTCCACCAGGCCCGGCTGCCGGGCCGGGTCGGCGTACGGGTCCCGGGCGGCCGGCGGGTGCCCGGGGACGAGCGCCGCGGCGACCAGCGGATGCAGCCGGCCGGCGTCGACCAGCCCGGCGCGCAGCAGTTCCAGATCGGGGAGGACCCAGGTCGCCGCGTCGGGCAGGACGGGTCGCGCGCCGCTGCCGGGGGCCCGGGCGGCGGTGTCCGGGCCTGCGGTCACGGTCCCGTCGGCCGCGAGGCGCACCGCGAACCGCTGCCGGCCGCCCGGGCGTACGACGACGGTGCCGCTGTCCCGCCCCGCGGCGCCCAGCACGATCCGCGCCTCGTCCGCCCATCGGTCCGTGGCGCACGCCGACCGTTCGAAGAGCGGGAGCCGGCCGGAGAACGTGAACCGGTCGCCGTCCGCGGGCCGGTCGGCGCCCGACCGGGTGCGCAGCTCGCCGGCGGCGCCCGCGTCCCACAGATGGCGGTGCAGGTCGAAGCGGAACCGCCGGCTGGGGTGCGGATGCGGATGGCCCCGGGCGGCGGGCCCGGCCGGCGTGCCGTCCCACAGCGCGAGGCCGATGCGCTGTCCGGCGTCCGCCCAGGCGGGTGGTGTCCGGGCCACGAGGCACAGGGAGCCTTCCCCGGTGTCGTAGGAGGCGAGCGGCATCGTCAGGCCCGGCCGCAGCAACCCGTCCGGGGCGACCCTCGGCAGATGCCAGCGCAGCAGGTCGGGCGCCAGCCTGCGCAGGTCGGCACGGATCCGTTCCCGGACCTCCCGGCCCCGCGCACGGGCCAGTTCGCGCAGGTCGAGGTCGACATCGAAACCGGCGGCGGCACAGGCTCCCGCCCAGTCCCCGGCGGTGCGGCGGGCGGTCGCGGTCTCGATCATGGCGGGCGGCACGGCGAACTCGCGCACGCGCCGCCACAGGGAGAGGCGGGTGTCCCCGTCCGTGAGGTGAGTGGCCATCAGCACTCACCTGACGTGGACGGGACCCCCAATCTGACAGCAGAGTGAGTGGTCATCGCGGGGAGCATACGACGCCCCCGCCCCGATCGGCCAGGCGTTTTCGGACCCGGCCCGCACGTGACGCGGATCACCCCGGCAGGGTGCAGCGTTCTGCCGCCCCCAGGGCCTTTTCCCAGGTGTAGGCAGTCGGCGAGAGCGGGGACCGTGGGAATGGAGCAGGCTCGGGCCGGTGAGTACGACGAGTTCGTGGCGGCCCGCTGGTCGGGCCTGTGCCACTTGGCCCGTCTGCTCACCGGTGGCGACCGGCATCGGGCCGAGGATCTGTTGCAGGAGTCCTTGGTCCGGTTGTGGTTCGTCTGGCCGAAGGTCGCCGACGAGGCGCCGGAGGCGTACGTCCGTAAGGTCCTGGCCCGCGCCGCGGCCCGCTCGGCGCGGCGCCGGTGGTGGGGCGAGCGCCCCGTCGAGGAGCTGCCCGAGGTCGCGGCGGCCGGTGACATGTCGGCGGTCGTCGCCGAGCGTTCCCGGCTGGAGGCCGCGCTGGCGCTGCTGACCCCGCGCCAGCGGGCCGCGGTCGTCCTGCGCTACTACCAGGATCTGCCCGACCGGCAGGTCGCCGAGGTGCTGGGCTGCCCGGTGGGCACCGCCCGTTCGCACGCGGCGCGCGGGGTGGCCCGGCTGCGGGAGCTGCTGGCGGACGCCATCGAGCCGGTGAAGTGAGGGAGAGGCCATGGATCACTTCGAACGGCAGTTGACGCAGTGGATGCACGACGAGCGGGAGCCGGCGGCCTTCGAGCCCCGGCACCGGGAGCGGCTGCGGGCCGGTGTGCAGGCGCGGCGGCGGGTCCGGGCGGCCCAGCGGGCGGCGGGTGCCGTCCTGACGGCCGCGGGGTTCGGCCTGTGCCTGTTCCTGTGGCCCCACTCCGACGTCCGTGACGAACCGAGCGCGCCGCACCCCTGGCCCGCGACCAGCCCCGCCACCGGTCCGGTACCGACGCCGAGCCTGACGCCCAGTGCGCCGGCCTCCGGCGCCGCGACCTCGGCGCCGCCGCCCGGGGACACCCCGTCGCCGACGAGCGGGGGCACCCCCTCGTCGACCACGTCCCCGACCCCGACCTCCCCCTCGTCCTCGACGGCGAGCTCCACCCCGGACGCGGGGACGACCCGGAGCGCCTCGGAGAGCTCGTCCGGGAGTTCCACCGCCACCGCCTACCCGCCGTCGGCGCCAGTGACCGAGACCCCCGACCCGTCGAACGGCCCGTAGACCGCGACCTGCCAGCCGTCCCTCCCCCACCGGGTGTGTCTTCGGCACGCCCCGAAATCGAGAACGAATGCGAAAAAACATCATGAATCACCTGTCAGCCACCTTGCCGGTACCGGTGCCGTCGCCTCCGGCGCACCGCGCCGAGCCGGTCCTCGACCTGGCGGTACCGGTGTTCAACGAGGAGACGGACCTGGAGCCGAGCGTGCGGCGGCTCCTCGCCCACCTGCGGGAGACGTTCCCCTACCCGTTCCGGATCACCGTCGCCGACAACGCCAGCACGGACGCCACCCCGCTGATCGCGGCCCGGCTCGCCGCCGAGCTGCCCGAGGTGGAGTGGGTACGGCTGGCGGACAAGGGCCGCGGCCGGGCGCTGCGGGCGGCCTGGTCGGCGTCGTCGGCGCCGGTCGTCGGCTACCTCGACGTGGACCTGTCGACCGGGCTCACGGCGCTGCTGCCGCTCGTCGCGCCGCTGCTCTCGGGCCACTCCGACCTGGCCATCGGCACCCGGCTGGCGCCCGGCGCCCGGGTGGTGCGCGGCCCGAAGCGGGAGGCCGTCTCCCGCTGCTACAACGTCCTGCTGCGCTGCACCCTGTCGGTGGGGTTCTCGGACGCGCAGTGCGGGTTCAAGGCCGTACGACGGGACGCCGCCGCGCGGCTGCTGCCGCTGGTGCGGGACCCCGGATGGTTCTTCGACACCGAGCTGCTGGTGATCGCGGAGCGGTCCGGGCTGCGGATCCACGAGGTGCCGGTCGACTGGGTGGACGACCCGGACAGCCGGGTCGAGCTGCTGTCCACGGCCCTCGCCGACCTGCGCGGCATCGCGCGGGTCGGCCTGGCGCTGGCCCGGGGCGCGCTGCCGTCGGGGCGGCCGTCACGGTCGTACGCGCTTCCCGCCGCCGTCAGCGCCCTCGCCCAGCTGCTCCTGTACGCGGCGCTGCGCCCGGCCGCCGCCGCGCAGGTGGCCAACGCGCTGTCCCTGCTGGCCTGTTGGGTCCTCGCCCGGCCGGTCCTCGGACGGTCCCCGCTGTCTTCGCCGCCCGCTCTGCCCGCCCTGGCCGCCCGGCTGGCCGTCACCGCCGGTTCGCTCGCCGTCCTGCGGCACGCGGCCACCGGCGCCGGGCTCCGCGCGGAACTCGCCGTGGTCGCCGCCGCCCACCTGTTCCTCGCCCTGTCCGTCACCGTCGCCCGGTCGGCCTGCGGCGGCCGGCGGCGCCGGACGGAGTCCGCGGCCTCATGACCACGCCCCTGAGGAGCACGGCCCGGCCCTCGCCCGCCGCCTTCGGGACCACCCCTGCGGGCCCCGGACGGCGCCTGCGCGACACCGCCCGCCGCTACGGCCCGGTCCTCGCGATGTACGGCGTCCTCAAGCTCGTCGGCTTCGGGTCCTTCATGTATCTGCTGGACTCGGCGGGCGACTTCCGCAAGAAGCATCCGCGGTTCGGCGGCGGTGCGCACACCTGGGACGTGCTGGGCACGTGGGACGGCTGGTGGTACCAGCAGATCGCCCTGCACGGCTACCATCCCGCGCTGGTCCCGGTCCCCGGCGCCACCGGGCTGATCACCCTGCAGGGCAACTCGGCCGCGTTCTTCCCGCTCTACCCGGCGCTGATGCGGGTGGCGATGGAGGTCACCGGTCTCGGTCCGTTCGGTGCCGGGCTGCTGGTGTCGGTCGTGGCGTCGTTCGCGGCGGCGCTGGGGATCTTCGCCGTCGCCGCCCGGTTCGGTGGCCGGCGGGCGGGGCTGGCGGCCGCCGGGCTGTGGGCCGTGTGGCCGGGCTCCGGCGTGGAGTGGGCGGTCTACTCGGACTCGCTGTACGTGGCCCTGGCCGCCTGGGCCCTGTACGCCGTGCTGACCCGGCACTGGCTGACCGCCGGGGTGCTGACCTTCGCGGCCGGCCTCAACCGGCCCACCGCCGCGGCCCTGGTCGCCGCGCTCGCGGCGGCCGCGGTCCTGGCGCTGCGCCGCCGCGAGGACGGCGTCGCCCGGCCGCTGACCGCGATGCTCGTGGCCCCGCTGGGCCTGCTCGGCTACCTCGGCTGGGTGGGCCACCGCATGGGTGACTACGGCGGCTACTTCACGCTCCAGTCGGGCGCGTGGGGGCACGAGTTCGACTACGGCAGCCAGACCCTGGACGTCCTGGCCTCCGTCCCCGTGGGCCACTTCGGCTACCTCTTCGCGCTCCCCTTCGCCGACGTCATCGGGGTCGGGGTGGTCCTGCTCGACCTGGCCCTGCTGCCGCTGCTGCTCCGGCTGCGGCCGCCGACGGTCCTGGTCGTCCACACAGTGCTCACCCTCGCCCTGGTGCTGGGCAGCCAGCAGTACTTCGCGAACGTCTCGCGCTATCTGCTGCCCGCCTTCCCCCTGTTCGTCCCTCTGGCGGTCGCGCTGCGCCGCGTGAGCCTGCCCTGCCTGTGCCTCGTGCTGGGCATCGCGGCGCTGGCCTCCGGCTCGTACGCGGGCTACGCCCTGTTCGAACTCGGAGTGCCCTGACGCCGGTTCAGGCCTTCTTGAGGGCCACCCCGCCGTAGAAGCCGATCTCCTCCGAGCCGGCCGGCGGGGTGGTCTCCGGGCGCCAGAACGGGACCTGGGTGACGCCGGGTTCGACCAGCTCGAACCCGTCGAAGAAGCGCTCGATCCGGGCCCGGGGGCGCAGGTTCATGGAGGCGGTCGCGTTGTTGTAGACGGCCTGGGCCTCGCTGCGCTCGGCGAAGTCGTCGGTGGCGTGCGAGAGCACCAGGAAGCTGCCGGCCGGGAGCGCGTCGCGCAGGGTGGCCACGATCCGCTCGGGCTCCTCCTCGTCGCGGACGAAGTGCAGGATGGCGACGAGGAGCAGGGCGACGGGTTCGCCGAAGTCGATGATCCGGCGGACCTCGGGGTGCTCGATGACGGCCCGCGGGTCGCGCAGGTCGGCGAGGACGATGCTGGTGGTGCCGGCCCGGCTGAGCAGCGCGTCGCCGTGGGCCTTCACGATCGGGTCGTTGTCGACGTAGGCGACCCGGACGTCCGGCGCCAGCGCCTGGGCCACCTCGTGCACGTTCGGCGAGGTGGGCAGCCCGGTGCCGATGTCGAGGATCTGGCGGACGCCGCTGTCGATGACGTGCCGGACCGCTCGCTGCAGGAAGCCGCGGTTGGCCCGGACGGCCATCCACACCTCGGGCGCGACGGAGGCGAGCTGGTCACCGGCCTTGCGGTCCACCTCGTAGTTGTCCTTGCCGCCCAGCAGGTAGTCGTAGATCCGCGCGGGATGCGGCTTGCTGGTGTCGATCTCCACGGACCCGATGCCGTCCTGCGTCACGTGCGCTCCTCTCAACGACCGTCCCGGCCCCCCTTGGCTCACTGACGGCTGGCGACAGCTTTCCATATCAACTTCTTTATCGGCGCACCGAGTTCCGCCCTCCGCGACCGCACCCGGTGGGCCGGGTCGACCGGCCGTGCCGGACCTGACTACCATCGGGCCCAGGTGTCCGGGCAGGTGGCCCGGTTTGGTTGGGGGTTTCTCATGGTCAGTGGTCGTGTGGTGCGGTTCGACAGCTCGCGCGGGTACGGGTTCATCGCTCCGGACGGCGGTGGCGAGGACGTTTTCCTGCACGTGAACGACATGCAGATGTCGGAGACGTACGTCCGCCCGGGCGTGGCGGTGGAGTTCGAGATCGAGGCGGGCGAGCGCGGCCCGAAGGCGTCCGGTGTCCGGCTCGCCCGCGGCGCCGACGTCCGCACGCTCGGTCCGGACGACGACTCGCTGTGCGACCTGCTCAGCGCGGACGAGTTCACCCGCGAGGTCACCGAGACGCTGCTGGCGTCGGCGCCCACGCTCACCGCCGAGGAGATCGTGCGGGTCCGGGGCGCGCTCGCCCAGTTCGCCAAGAACCACGGCTGGATCGAGGGCTGACCGCCCGCGGCGGCCGGCCGGCTCACGCGTCGCGCGTGCGGAGCGACCGGCCGCCCGCCATGAGGGCGGCGCCCGCCCAGAGGGCCAGGACGCCCAGTCCCTGCCAGGGCCCGATGGGCAGCCGGCCGGTGCCGACGGTCGCCTGGACGGCCAGTCCGGCCGTCATCGGCGCGACCTGCTGGAGGTGGCGCTGCCAGTCCGGGTCTGCCACGACGCGGGCGAGGATCGGGAAGACGAACAGCAGGGCCAGCACGATGCCGATCGCGGGGGCCGAGTCGCGCACGGCGAGGGCCACGCCCAGGCTCAGCAGGCCGATCAGGGCCAGGTAGAGCACTGAACCCGCCGCGGCCCGCAGGGTGGGCCCGTCGGTCAGCGACAGCGCCGGGTAGCCGTGTTCCGGGGTGAAGCCACGGCCCGGCCCGGCCAGTCGCCCGACCAGCAGCGAGCCGAGGACGGCGGCCGTCGCGGTTGCCAGCGTCACGGCGGTGAGCACGGCGGCCTTGGCGCACAGGACGGTCAGCCGTCGCGGGACCGCCGTGAGGGTCGTGCGCATCATGCCGGTGCCGTATTCGTCGCCGACCGACAGGACGGCGACCGCCCCGACCGCGGCCTGCCCCGCCATCACCCCGGTCAGGCAGAGCCGCACCGGGTCACCGCCGCAGTCGGCCGCGTCGCACCGGGAGGTCATGGCCACCCCGGCGCCGACCGCCACGGTCAGCACCAGCACGCCCAGCACGAGCCAGGCGTTGCCGGCGTCGGTGCGCAGTTTCGTCCACTCCGCGTGCCAGGCGCGCCTCATGCGTCCCTCCTGCGCAGCAGCACGACGCCGGTGCCGAACGCGAGGGCCGCGTAGCCGCACAGCACCGCGAGTCCGGCCCAGGGCGAGAGCGGGAAGTAACCGGACGAGGGCGAGTAGTCGGTCACCACCTGCGCGTACCGTACGACGCTCTGCTGGACGGCGAAGCCTGCGGCCGGGGTGACCCGCAGCAGCCACTCGGCAGCCCCGTCGGGCAGCACCGACGCCGTCGCGAGCAGGTAGGGCAGGACCGTGCCGGCGACCACCACGGTGATGGCGACGGCGCCGCGCCGCAGGACCGTGCCGACGCCGAGGGCGAGAACCGCGGCGGCGGCGAGCAGCAGGCCGGTGCCGACGACGACCCGCGCCTCGGTGCCGGCCGGCACGGTGAGCACCGGGAAGCCGCCGGCCCGCGAACGCGCGCCGCCGAACGGGACCATCACGGCGGCGGCGACCGTGCCGGCGACGAAGGAGACCCCGCCCACCACGAGCGCCTTGGCCACGAGGACCCGGCCGCGGTGCGGACTTGCGGCGAGGGTGAGGCCGATCAGTCCGCGCCGGTACTCGACGGTGATGTATCCGGCGGCGACCACCACGACCACGACGAGCCCGGCGAACGCGCCGACGACGAAGTTCTCGATGCTCCGCACCCCGCTGGCGGCCGGACCGCCGACGACCGGGGCGATGTCCCCGGCCCCGGTCACCGCGTACCCGGAACCGGCCCGGACGGCCGTCCCCTTGGTGCCGGCGGTGTAGCTGCCCGAGACCCCGGCGTCACGGCCCACCTGCCGGTACTGCCAACTTCCCCCCGCGAAGCCCCCGTTCAGTGTCGTCCGGTCGAAGGTGCCGGTGGCCACCGCGGGCGCGAGGCCGGAACCGGTGGCGGTGGCCTGCTCGGCCGACGGCGAGGTCACGAACAGCCCGGCCTGGACGGTGTCCGGAAGCCCTGCGAGCCGGGCAGTGCCGACCTCGCTCCAGGCGCGGCCGTCGGCCGACTGGTAGCCGGTGAGGACGTCCCCCGAGCGCCGCAGCCGGAGCCAGCCCGGCGACGACGCGGAGACCGCGCCCGCCGCCCCGGCGACGTCGTGCGTGTAGTCGTACTGCATCCGCACCCCGTGGCCGCCCGTGACCATGACGGCCGCGTACGACGAGCCCTGCGTCAGGCCGTCCTTGACGATGATCCCGGCCTTCGCCCAGGGTGCGAGGCCGGGTGCGGTACGGCCGGGACCGGTCCCGATCACGCCGGCGAGCGAGGTCACGGCGACGGTGAGGGTGCCGTCGCCGGTCAACGGCCGGTGCAGGAACGAGAAGTCGTCGTTGACCGCCTCGCCGCCGGGGCCGACCGGGAGGGACGACCCGGAGCCCTCGTTGCCGGCCGCGGTGGCGAGCAGCCCGACCAGGCAGATGAGGAGGACGGCGCCGACGCAGCTGACCCACCAGCCCCGCACGGTACGGAACTTGGTCCACTCGGCGTGCAGCAGCGCCCCGAACGCGCCGAGGGCGGCCGCGGTCATCGGCCGGCCTCCCCGGGCAGCGTCCCGCGGTACTGGACGGCGTCGCGGGTCAGTTCCATGTACGCCTCTTCCAGGGAGGCGCGGTGTGCGGCCACCTCGGCGAACGGCACGCCGCGCCCGGCGAGCAGCGAGACGACGCGCTCGGCGGGCAGCCCGGTGACGGTGACCGTGTCGGGGGCCGTGGAGCTGACGGTGGCACCGGCGCGCGCGAGTACGGTCATGGCGTCGGCGCGTGCGGAGGTGCGCAGCGTGACCTGCCCGCGGGAGACCAGGTCCAGCAGCGCGCGCACGCTCGTGTCGGCGACGACCCGGCCCCGGCCGACGACGATCACGTGGTCGGCGGTGTCCTGCAGTTCGCCCATGAGGTGGCTGGAGACCAGGACGGCCCGGCCCTCTGCGGCGAGGGCGGCGAGGAAGCCGCGCATCCAGCGGAAACCCTCCGGGTCGAGCCCGTTGAACGGCTCGTCCAGCATCACCGCGGGCGGGTCGCCGAGCAGGGCGGCCGCGATGCCGAGCCGCTGCCGCATGCCGAGGGAGAAGCCGCCCGCCTTCCGGTGCGCCACGTCCCCCAGGCCGACCTGGCCGAGCACCTCCGCGACCCGTCCGGCGCCCAGGCCCTGGGAGTGCGCCAGCCACAGCAGATGGTGGCGGGCGGTGCGGGCGGGCTGGACCGCGCCGGCGTCCAGCAGCGCCCCGAGGTGGGTGAAGGGGGTGCGCAGCTCCTGGTACCGGCGGCCGCCGACGAGGGCGCTGCCCCCGTCGGGCCGGTCCAGGCCGAGGATCACCCGCATCGTGGTGGACTTGCCCGCGCCGTTCGGGCCCACGAAGCCGGTGACCTGTCCGGGCCGGACGGTGAACTCCATCCCGTCCAGCGCCGGCACGCTCCCGAAGCGCTTGCGTAAGTCCCTGACCTCGATCGTCGTCTCCATGACCCACAGGTTAGGAAGCGCGGCGGCCGGATACGTCACCCCTCGGAGCCAGCTTTCGCATCCCTCGCACGGGGGACCACGAGTCCGGACTCGTAGGCGGCGATGACGGCTTGCGTACGGTCACGCAGGCCGAGCTTGGCGAGGATCCGGCTGACGTGGGTCTTGACCGTCTCCTCGCCGACGACGAGCCGGGCCGCGATCTCCGGGTTCGACAGCCCCTCGGCGACGAGCAGCAGGACCTCGGTCTCACGGGCGGTCAGGGTGCCCGGGCGGAGCGGGAGGCTCGCGGCGGCCCGGTCGGGCAGGCGGGCGAACTCGTCGATCAGCCGGCGGGTGACGGCGGGGGCGAGCAGCGCGTCCCCGGCGGCGACGACCCGTACCGCGTCGAAGAGCCGCTCGGCGGTGACCTCCTTGAGCAGGAAGCCGCTGGCACCGGCGCGCAGGGCGTCGTGGACGTACTCGTCCAGGTCGAAGGTGGTGAGGATGAGGACCCGCGGCCCGTCGATCCGTTCCGGGGCGGTGCCGAGGAGCCGGCGGGTGGCCTCGATGCCGTCCAGGCCCGGCATGCGGATGTCCATCAGGACGACGTCCGGGCCGGTTTCGCGGCACACGTCGATCACTTCGGCACCGTCGGCGGCGGTGCCGACGACGGTGAAGTCGGGCTGGGAGTCCAGCAACGCGGCGAAGCCGGTCCGGACGACCAGGTGGTCGTCGGCGATCACGACGCGGATCGGCGGGGTGGGGACGTTCATGCGCTCTCCTCCGTCCTGGCCTCGGGGTCGTCGCGCGGCGGCGCGGGAAAGCGGGCGGCCACCAGGAAGCCTCCGACGTCCGCCGCGCCGGTGCGGACGTCCCCGGCCACCGCGGCGGCCCGCTCCCGCATGCCCAGCAAGCCGTGTCCGTCGGACGGCCGGTCCGCGGCCGGCCCGGGACCGTTGTCGCGGACGCGCAGGTGCACGCGGTCGGCGGCGTAGTGCAGTTCGACGTCCACGGTGGCGCCCGGGGCGTGTTTGCGGGCGTTGGTGAGGGACTCCTGGACGATCCGGTACACAGCGAGTTCGACTCCGGCGTCCAGGGCGCGGGGAAAGCCGCTGAGGACCAGCCGGACACCGCCGCCGCTGGAGGCCGAACGGGCCTCGTCGAGAAGGTCGTTGAGGTGGCGCAGGTCCGGCTGGGGGCTGCGCTCGCCGCCGGTGGCGGACCCCGTGTCCTCGCGCAGCACACCGAGCAGCCGGCGCATCTCGATGAGCGCGGCGCGCGCGGTGTCCCCGATGCCGAGGAGGCGTGCGGCACCCTGGGCGGGCATGCCGGGGGTGGCCACCCGGGCGGTCTCGGCCTGTACGGCGATCATGGAGAGGTGGTGGCCGACGACGTCGTGGAGCTCACGGACGATCCGGGCGCGCTCACCCCGTGCCGCGTTCTCCCACTCGGTCGCGGCCATCACCCGGCGTACCGCGGAGTGCGCGCGGCGGTGCTCTGCGGCCCGCGCGGCGAGCCCGGCGCAGGCGGCGGCGGGCGCGAGCACCGCGAGGAGCACCGTGCGGGCCGCCGTGCCCGAGCCCGCGTCCGCAGCCGTGCCCTGGACGGCGGCGAGGGCCAGGGCGAGAAAGGGTGCGCCGAGCAGGAGCGCGAGCAGCGTGTGTCCGGTGCGGGCCAGCCGGTACTGGGCGACGAGCTGGGCGACGAGTCCGGCGACCGGCAGGGTGTGCAGGACGGTGAACGAGCCGAGGCTCGCGGCGGTGACCGTGACGCCGGCCGTCAACGGGCGCAGGAACAGCGGCGGTAGCGCCGTCGCCAGGCAGAACAGCACCAGCACCAGGCCGAGTTGCACACGGCCGGCACTGCCGGAGGCAGCGTCGGCGAACAGCCGCGGGACCGAGCCGTGGCCGGCGACGAACTCCGCGAGGGATTCGCCGACCGCGAGGAACCCGAGCAGCACCGCGTAGGGATACCGGCGTCGGGCGATCCGGCTGCGCAGCCGGCGCCAGGTGTCCCGCCCCGCCCCCGTACGCGTCACGCCGGTCAGTATGACAGCGAGGGTCCGTGACGAGGGTCACACTTCGGCGGTCGAACTTTGGCGTGCGCCCCGCATCTAGTTCGCGTCGGTTCGCGGGCGGCCGCGGATCAACCCCCCTCCGCGGCCGTCCCGTTCTTCCCTCTTCCTCGTCTTCGTCCAGCAAGGATCACTCAATGGGTTTTGTGGCTTACCTGCGCGGCTTCGCCCCCTGGATCGTCGCCGGTGTCGTCTCGGGCTTCGCCGACTGGCGGTGGGGTGCGCTCGGCGGTGTCGTCTCGGGCGTGCTGCTCCTGCTCCAGGACCTGCGCCGGGGTGTCGACCTCGACGCGCTCATCCTGGAGCTCAGCACCATCGTGTACTTCGTCGTGATCGGCGCCGTCTCCGTCGCGGACCCCGGCTCGGCGCTGAAGGACCACAGCGACGTCCTCTCGTTCGCCTGGCTGGCCGCCACCGCCTGGGGATCCATGGCGATCCGCCGTCCCTTCACCCTGGGCATCGCCAAACGCCAGACGCCGCGCGAGTACTGGGACATGCCGCAGTTCCTCCAGGTCAACAACCACATCACCAGCGCCTGGGGAGCCGGCTTCACCTTCATCGCCGTCGTCCTCGCGATCGGCGGCGCGGTGGACGCCCCGGCCTGGGTCGGCATCACCGCGCACGTCGTCGGCCTCGCCGTCCCGATCGTCTTCACGAAGGTCTACCCCGAGCGGGTGCAGCGGCGCCTGCTGGAGTCGCAGGGGCTGCTGTCCGTACCCGAGTGACCCGCGGCCGCCCCGGACCCGACCCCGCACGCGGCCGGCGCCGCCCCGCCGGCCCGGACAAGGAAAGCACCATGACCGAAGAGACCATCCTCCCCCGCTACCTCCGGGGCCGCTTCGCGCCGGTCCCCGAGGAGCACGACGCCCTCGACCTCACCGTGCGCGGCACCCTGCCGCCCGAGTTGGACGGCCGCTACCTGCGCAACGGCCCCAACCCGCTGCCCGGCGAGGACGACGGCCACTGGTTCACCGGCCCCGGCATGCTGCACGGCGTCCGGCTGCGCGACGGCCGCGCCGAGTGGTACCGCAACCGGTGGATCCGTACCAGGGAGCTGGACGGCCACCCCTTCGTCCGCGCGGACGGCACCTTCGACCTGACCGCGACGCCGGGCAACACGCATGTCATCCGGCACGCGGACACGGTGCTGGCGCTGTGCGAGGTCGGCTTCCCCTACCGGGTCACCCCGGCGCTGGAGACCGTCGGCCCGTACGACTTCGGCGGCAGGCTGACCACCGCGATGACCGCACACCCCAAGGAGGACCCGGTCACCGGCGAACTCCACCTGTTCGGCACCGGGTTCGCCCCGCCGTACCTCACCTACCACCGGGTCACCGCGGACGGGGAGCTGGTCGACAGCCGCCCGGTCGAGGTGCCGGGCCCGACGATGATGCACGACTTCGCGATCACCGAGCACCACATCGTCTGGATGGACCTGCCCGTGGTCTTCCGGCCCGAACTCGCCGGGCAGGGCGGCATGCCCTACCGGTGGGACGACGGCTACGGCGCCCGGCTCGGCATCATGTCCCGCACGCCCGGCAGCACCGAGGTGCGCTGGTTCGACGTCGACCCCTGCTACGTCTTCCACGTCGGCAACGCCCACGAGGACGCCGGGGGACGGATCGTGCTCGACGCGGTGCGCTACGACCACGACAGGTTCGAGCACGCCTGGGGCGACATCGGCGGGCCCACCGGCGTGGCCGTCGTACCGGAGCCGGGCCTCGTCCAGACGCCCTCGGTGCTGTACCGCTGGACCCTCGACCCGGCCACCGGCCGGGCCACCGAGCGCCAACTGGACGACCGGGACGCCGAGTTCCCCACCCACAACGAGACCCTGACCGGGCGCGAGAACCGCTATCTGTACACGGTCTCGGGGGACGGCATCGCCAAGCACGACCTCACCGGCGAGACCACCCGCGTGCACGCGACTCCCGGTGCACGCTACGCGGGTGAGGCGGTGTTCGTCCCGGCCGCGGACGGCCGGAGCGAGGACGAGGGCTGGCTGCTCTCGCTCGTCTCCGACGACGACGGCAAGGCCGGGGAACTGCTCGTCCTCGACGCCTCCGACCTGTCCGAGCAGGCGGTGGTGGAACTCCCCTACGCTGTCCCGGCGGGCTTCCACGGCAGCTGGCTGCCGGAACCCGGCGACGGCCGGGACTAGGGCCTGTCTGACAATTCCCGTCGTCGCCCGGAGGGCGGCCTCGCGGCGTCAGGTGCGTGCTCTCGGTGTGCCGGGCCCTGGCCCACGTACTGGACGTACTTGGGTCAGGGCCCGGTGCGGCGAGAGTGCGTGCATGGCGTCGTGAGGCAGGCGGGAATTGTCAGACAGGCCCTAGGACCGCCCGAGGCCCGCGAGAGCAGGGAGGCCGTGACGATGAGCCGGGAGACGGCCGGAGCCGCGCGGGTCGAGGACGCGGTGCTCACGCGGGCGGCGCAGGCCGGGGAGGTCGCCGCCCTCGGGCTCCTGCTCGAACGCCACCGCGCGGGGATGCGCGCGGTGGCGCTCAGCCTGCTCGGGCCGGGCCCGGACGCCGAGGACGTCGTGCAGGACGCGGCCCTGACCGCGCTCCGGCGGATCGGCGACGTCCGCGACCCGGGGGCGGTGGGCCCATGGCTGCGGATGATCGTGCGCAACGCCGCCCGCTCCCTGCTGCGGGACGCGGTCCCGGTCCGGCCGGTGGACGAGGCCCTGCACCTGCCGTCCACGGAGGCCGGTCCGGAGCAGTGGCTGGAACGGAGCGCGCTGCGGGACTGGGTCTGGAGCAGCTCTCCCCGGCACTGCGGCTGCCGTTGGTGCTGCGCCACTTCACCACGGGCGTCACCTCGTACGAGCGGATAGCCGGCGTCTGCGGGATCCCCGTCGGCACCGTCCGCAGCCGGCTCAGCCAGGGCAGGGCCAAGCTCGCGGCCGCCCTGGCCGGTACGGCCGACACCGCGCACGGCGACACCGCGCGGCGTACCCGGGACAGCCTTACCCAGGCCCGGGAGACCCTCGCCGCCGCCGAGAGCGGGCACTTCGGAGCACTGCTCACGGAACGCTGGTCGCCGGAGGTCGCGCTGCTCAGGGGCGGCGACCGGGTCGGGGGCGGCGACCTGCTGGTGCGCGCCATGGACGGCGACGTCGCGGCCGGGGTGCGGCAGCGGCTCGTCCATGCGGTCGCCGGCCGGTCGCTGGCCGTGTGGGAGATGGACATCGTCAACCCGGCCGACGCCCCCGGGCACTGCCCGCCCGCCGTGGCCTGGCTCATGACGCTGGACGAGGCCGGCCGGGTGCACCGGCTGCGCCTCGTCCATCCGCGACCGCTCCAGGCGATGGAACGGCTCCCGGTGCTGTGAGCCGTCAGGCGCGGGGAGCGGCCTCCGCCTCCGGCGTCCCGGCCTCGGCGGCGAGGACCCTGGCCCGCAGGTCCGCCGGGAAGACGCCGTCGAACGTGGCCTGCGGGGCCCGCCCGTGGCCCTCGGCCGGGAGCAGCGCGTCGTGGACGACGACGGCTCCCCAGCCGCCGTGCAGCTCCTCCTCGGTGAAGCACGGGTACCACGGCATGATCGGCCCGTGCCACTGCTCCTGCCGCAGCGACGGATGGACCCGGGTGGCCAGTGCCCACAGCAGGTCCGAGTCGTTCACCGGGTCGACGTCGTCGTCGCCGCGCACGGCCGCTTCCTGGGACCAGTTGCGCGCCCCCGAGTTCACGCCGTGACCGCATGTACGTGACCGACCTGGGCGGATCCGTCTACACGGCCACCCGCGACGGATCGGACCGACACGAGCTCCTCGTCGTCCAGGGCAACCTCACCCGTATCGCCCACGCCGTCCTGCAGACGACGTGACAAGAGGGGCCCGAGGGGGCGCGGCGAACTGCGCGATCAGCCACGACGCCGCCGCAGCCGGCTGGAGCCGACGGAACCCGGCCAGGACGCCCGATCCACGCCCGACGTCACGCACCGTGGGGCGCCCGCCCCACGTCACGCACCGCCGACGCCCGCCCCACGTCACGCACCGTGCGGGGCCCGTGGCGTCGTCCGCAGGTGCGGGCCCTTGATGGAGAGCCGGCCGCCGAACTGGGTGATCTGGGAGGCTGTCGCCGCGGCGAGTGTGATGGTGCGGGTGCGGGTGGCCGGGTGCGAGAGCCAGCGGGGTACCGCGTCGGGGGTGACGGAGACGGTGCGGTCGGCCGGGAGCGGGCTTCCCCCGAGGCCCGTGACCCTGCCGGTCAGTCTGCGGACGTAGAGGGTGGCCACCCCGCCGGTGCCCGGCCCCCTGAGCGTGGAGGTGGTCGCCGGCCTCGCCCGCAGGCGCATCGCCGCGCGGCCCCGGCCCGCGGTCAGATCGAGGTTGACGGCGTCCAGCGACCGTACGGTGAACTTCAGGGCCCGCACGCTTCCGGTCCCGGTGCGCAGCGAGACCACCCCGCGGAACCGGGCGCCGCGGAGCACGAGCCGGTCGGCGCGGAGCACGCAGGGGCCCTTCGCGGAACGGACCGGAGACGACGAACCGAGCCGCGCGCCACCACTGCCGGACAGGTGCGGGACGTCGAGGCGCGGGAGCACGAGCACGGCGGCCACCGCCAGCGCGGCCGCCAGGGGCCGGGCCGCACGACCGGGCACGCGGCCGGCCGTACGCGCGCACGGGTCAGGTGCCACTGCGCTCCTCCCCCGCCGCGGCCGTCGGCGCGGGCCGGTGGTCCGGTGCGGTCGGCGGTTCGACGGCCGGGGGTGGCAGCCAGGCACAGGCCAGGGAGCCGCCGACCAGGCCGAGGGCCACGCCGAGGAAGAGACCGCCGAAGTTCGCGACGGGGAAGGAGACGACGGCGAGCAGGAGGGTGGCGATCCCGGCGAACACCCGGAGATGGGGGCGCCAGCAGAGCGCGATGCCCAGGGTCAGGAGCAGCGTTCCGATCAGCAGGGAGCCGGCGCCGGAGGTGGTCGACAGGGCGAGCGGAATCCCGCCCAGGTTCAGGTTCGCGTAGGGCCAGTAGAGGATGGGCAGACCGGCGGCGAAGGTGAACAGCCCGGCCCAGAAGGGACGTTCACCACGCCAGGTGCGGAACCTGGGCCGGAACTCCGGTGCTCTGGCGAGCAGTTCACGTCCTCTGCCGAAAGGGTTGGTGATCACGCGTCCTGTCCTGATGAGTGCGGTTACGGTCCCCGTGCACGGCGGCCACCCGGGTCAGAAGCATGCGTGGTCGCCGTGCTCGACCCGCAGTCGCAGACCGGGAACGTTGAGGGTGCCCGCGGAGACCGCGACCGCGGTCACCCGCACGTCGTCCAGGGTGGTCGTCAGCGACTGCTGGGCGACGCCGTCGGGATCGAAGAAGCGCGAGTCCCGGTCCCCCGGCCTGATCGGGCCCTTGGTGACGGCTCCCTGCGCGACGCCGATGTCGAGGCTGCCGAAATTCGCCTCGGCGACGGACTCGCTCGTCGCGTCGATGAACAGGTTCGAGGCCTCGGCCGGGCGGCCGTCACCACCGGTGAGCCGCAGCGTCTGGGTGCCCAGCACGGGGACGTCGACGACGACGGACTGGCACAGCCCGCTGAGCGTGGCCTGCCGGAACCCGGAGACCACGACGGGCACGAGTTCGTGCTTCCTCGTGACGTCCACCATGCCGTAGAGGCTGAAGCCGCGGGCGGTCAGTCTGTCGGCGGCGACCTGGAACTGCTGTCCGGAGATGAAGAACGAGGCGGCGAGCGCCCCCTGCGCCATGGCGACGCCCACGGCCGCGCAGGCGGCGACGCCGGGCACCAGGACCACCGCGAAGCGTCTCCAACGGGTTCTTCCGGCGCGGGGCGACATCCCTTCTCCTTCGGTCGTGAGGTGGTCCCACCCATGCCGACAAGGCAGCAGATGCACCGTTCGTCCGGTGACGGATCCTAGGCTCCCGGCTGCGCCGACCGACTGCACGCCGGGCCCGCCGGACGAGTGACGCAAGTTCTGCTGCTCTCTTCGGGTGACCGAGCCGGTGCGCCGCCCTCAGGACGCGAACGGCACCTGCGCCGACGGCACTTCACCCGTCCCGGCCGGGTGCCGCCACACGCCCTGCGCGGCCAGCCGGGGCAGCACCCCTTCGCCGAACCAGTACGCCTCCTCCAGATGCGGGTACCCGGACAGCACGAACTCCTCGATGCCCAGCGCCGCGTACTCCCTGATCCGCTCGGCGACCTCGTCGTGGGAGCCGACCAGGGCGGTCCCGGCGCCGCCCCGGACCAGCCCGATGCCCGCCCAGAGGTTGGGGTGGATCTCCAGCGCGTCCCGCCGGCCGCCGTGCAGCGCCAGCATCCGCTGCTGCCCCTCGGACTCGCTGCGGGCGAGCCCCGACTGCACCGACCGCACGGTCTCCGGGTCGAACCCGTCGAGGAGCCGGCCGGCCTCGGCCCACGCCTGCTCGGAGGTGTCCCGGGTGATGACGTGCAGCCGGATCCCGAACCGCAGGGTGCGCCCCTGCTCCGCCGCGAGCCCCCGGATCCACGCGATCTTCGCGGCGACCTGGGCCGGCGGCTCCCCCCAGGTCAGGTACACGTCGACGAAGCGGGCCGCGACCTCGCCCGCGACCGGCGAGGACCCCCCGAAGTACACCTCGGGCACCGGCTCCGGCACCCGGGCCAGCCTGGCGTCCTCGACCCGCAGGTGCTCCCCGTCCAGGTCGACGGCCTTGCCCTCCCACAGCCCCCGTACGATCTCCAGGAACTCCCCGGTACGGCGGTACCGGGCGTCCTTGTCGAGGAAGTCCCCGTAGGCCCGCTGTTCGTGGCTCTCGCCGCCGGTCACCACGTTGAGCAGCAGGCGTCCGCCGGTCTGCCGCTGAAAGGTGGACGCCATCTGCGCGGCGAGCGTCGGTGAGACGAACCCGGGCCGGAAGGCGACCAGGAACTTCAGCCGCTCGGTGTGCTGGCTGACCATCGCCGTGGTCAGCCAGGCGTCCTCGCACCAGGCACCGGTGGGGGTGAGCGCCCCCACGAAGCCGAGGTCCTCCGCGGCCCTGGCGATCTGGCTCAGGTAGGCGACCGTGGGCGGCCGGTCCCGTCCGGAGGCCGTCGCCGGGGTGCCGTGACCGCCGCCGACGACGTGCCGGCTGTCCCCGTTGGTGGGCAGGAACCAGTGGAAGGTGAGGGACACGGGCGTCTCCGATCGAAAAAAGGGGGGCGGGGGGTCACAGGAGGCCGTGGCGGGGCGGCCGGGTGCCGTTGAGGACGTACCGGCCGATGTGCTGGATCTTCCAGCGGGCCGGATCGTGCAGGGTGTGGGTCCGGGCGTCCCGCCAGTGCCGGTGCAGATTGAGGGAGTCGAGGGCCGAGCGGGTGCCGGACACCTCGAAGAGCGCCCCGGCGACGGTCACGGCCGTCTCGGCCGCCTGCACCTTCGCGGCGGCCACGGCGACGGACGCCTCGGCGGCCGACGCGTCGGTGAGCTCGGCGCCGGCCGCGTCGACCGCGCGGGCGGCCTCCCGAAGCAGGGCCTCGGACGCCCTCACCTGGACGGCGAGTTCACCGAACCGCTGGATCAGCAGCGGGTCCTCGGCGGCGGAATCCACCCCGCTCTCGAACCAGGGCCGGCTCTTGGTGCGCACGAACTCGGCGGCCTCCGCCAGCGCTCCCTGGGCGATCCCGGCATCGATGGCAGCGTGCAGCAACTGGGCCACCGCACCGTGGAGTTGAGGCCCCTGGAAGGTGAGGTGATGCGGCAGCACGCGGTCGGCGGGTACGGCCACACCGTCCAGCCGGACGGTCCCGCTGGCGGTCGTACGCTGCCCCATGCCGTCCCAGTCGTCGACGACGGTGAGGCCGGGCGCGCCCCGGGGCACGTACGCGACGTGCAGGTTGTCGTCCTCCGTGCGGGCCAGGACGGGGATCCAGTCGGCGAAGAGGGCACCGGTGGAGTAGTGCTTGACCCCGGTCAGCAGATAGGTGCCGTCGCCCTGGCGCTCCAGGCGGGTGCGGATGTCCTGGACGTGTTTCGTGCCGGCCTCGGACTGGGCGTTGCCGAAGCGGCGGCCGGCGAGCAGTTCGGCGAAGAAGAACTTCCGCTGCTCCTCGGTGCCCTGACGGCGGATCACATTCACGTACACGAAGTGGCTCTGCGGGATCTGGGCGAGGCTGCCGTCGGCCGAGCCGAGGAGGCGGAAGATCTCCGCGAGGGTCAGGGCGTCGACGTCCGCGCCGCCGTGTTCGGCGGGCACCGTGACGCCCAGCAGGCCGGAGGCCGACAGACGGTCCAGCTCGGCGCGGGGCAGCCTGCGTTCGGTGTCCCGCTCGGCGGCTCCGGCCCGGAACCCGTCGGCCAGGGCCGCCGCCACGGCGAGGGCCTCGGTGTCGTCGGCGATGACGTGGGCGGTCATCGGGTCAGCTCGCCGCGGCCAGGACGGGCGTGCGGCCCAGGAGCGCGGCCGAGAACTGGTCGACGACCGGGGCGAGGGCCTCGGCGGCGGCCGGCGCGAGGGTCAGGGTGCCGTCCTCCCCCACGGTGATGTCCTTGTCGAGGGTGAACCAGCCCTGGACTATGTGGGCGGCGCCCATGGAGTTGAGGACCGGGCGCAGTGCGTAGTCGATGGCGAGGACGTGTGCGACGGAGCCGCCGGTGGCCAGCGGCAGCACGGTCTTGCCGGTGAGCGCGTACTGCGGGAGCAGGTCGAGGAGGGCCTTGAGGATTCCGGAGTACGAGGCCTTGTAGACCGGGGTGCCGACCACCACCCCGTCGGCGCGGGCGAACAGCTCGGTCGCCCCGACGATCGCCGGATGCCGGAAGTCGGCGCCGAGCAGGGCCTCGGCGGGGATGGTGCGGACGTCGAGCGGGACCACCTGGTGGCCCTGGGCGGTCAGCCGCTGGTCCAGGTGGCGCAGCAGGCGGCCGGTGCGGGAGGAGGCGGAGGGACTGCCGGAGACGGACAGGACGGTGGCCATGGAGCTGCCTCTTTCGTGGCTTCGCGGTGGCGGGAGGGTCAGGCGTGGGCCCGGGCGGGCCCGGGCTCCTGGTCGGGGAGTTGCGCCTCCAGTTCACGGACCAGGGGCAGCACCCGCCTGCCGAAGTACTCGACCTCCTCGTGGTAGTGCAGGAAGCCGAGCAGGAGGAGGTCGACGCCGAGTTTCCGGTAGGCGACGATGCGCTCGGCGATCTGTTCCGGGGTGCCGATGAGGCCGGTGCGGAAGCCGTCGTTGTACTGGACGAGGTCCTCGAAGGTGGAGTCCTGCCACATCCCCTTGCCGTCGGCGGTGGACCGGCCGGCCTGCTTGACGGCGGCGCCGAACCCCTCGACGGCCTCGCTGTCGGCCTTGGCGATGATCTCGCGGAGGGTGTCGCGGGCCTCGGCCTCGGTGTCGCGGGCGATGAGGAAGCCGTTGAGGCCGAACTTCGGTGGCGTGCGACCCGCTTCGGCGGCGGACTTGCGGACGTCGTTGAGTTGCTCGACGACCCCGTCGAAGTCCTTGCCGTTGGAGAAGTACCAGTCGGAGACGCGGGCCGCCATGGCGCGGGCCGCGGTGGAGTTGCCGCCCTGGAAGATCTCGGGGTGCGGGCGCTCGGGGGTGTTGAGCGGCTTGGGCTTGAGGGAGAAGTCCCGCAACCGGTAGAAGTCACCGGCGAGTTCGGTGTGGTCCTCGGTCCAGATCTGGCGCAGCGCCCGGATGAACTCCTCGGCGCGTCGGTAGCGTTCGTCGTGCTCCAGCCAGGGCTCGCCGAGCGCGGTGAACTCGCCCTTGAACCAGCCGGAGACGACGTTCACGGCGAACCGGCCGCCCGAGAGGTGGTCGGCGGTGGCTCCGAGCTTGGCGAGGACGCCGGGGTGCCACAGACCGGGGTGGACGGCGGCGATCACTTTCAGGCGCTCGGTGGCGAGCAGCAGGGCGAGGCTGAAGCTGGTCGACTCGTGCTGGAACTCGGCGCCGTAGCTGGCCATGTAGCGGACCTGGCTGAGCGCGTACTCGAAGCCGTTGTTCTCGGCGAGGACGGCGAGTTCGCGGTTGTAGTCGTATCCCCAGTCGGTGCGCTGCTCGATCCTGCTGGTGACGAGGCCTCCACTGACGTTGGGGACCCAGTAGGCGAATTTCACGGGCGCGGCGGGCATGCGGAACTCCTGTTGCGAGTTTTCGGGCACGCCGGAATTCACGGAGGCCCGGCGCGGTGCGGCCACGGCACGGTGAATTCAGGCGGGAAAAGAAAGGGGGAAGAGGGCGCGGCGGATCTTGGCGGGGTGGTGATCAGGCCGCGGCGCAACAGGAGGCGCTGGAGACGAGCGCGAGGTCGACGTGGCGTCGCCGCGTGAGGTCCAGTCGCATCTTCATGCCGTCGATGCTCGCAGCCGGCGCCGCGGGCCGTCAAGGAAAACCCGACCGTTCTCGCATCGCGGACCATTGAATTTCACGAACGTGTGACAGGGAAACCCTTGAACGCGCCCGAAATGCCGATGCATTCTGCCGGGGTGCGGACCGAACAGCTGGAATACATAGCGGCCGTGACCCGGCTCGGCTCGCTGCGCCGGGCGGCGGACGAACTGCGCCTGTCACAGCCCGCGTTGAGCGAGACCGTGCGCAACCTGGAACGGGAGCTGGGCATCGACCTGCTGGAGCGCAAGCGGACCGGGGCGACGATGAGCGCGGCGGGCCAGGAGCTGATGCCGCACATCGTCCAGGTACTGGAGGCGGTGGACCGGCTGCGGGTGGCGGCGGGCGAGCAGCACCGGATCAGCCGGATGGTGCGGGTCGGCACGGTCAACGCGGCGACCGTGCCGCTGCTCATCCCGGTGCTGCGGGACTTCCGGGCCACGCATCCGGTCACCCAGGTCGAGGTGGTGGGCGCCCAGCAGACGGAGATCCACCGGGGGCTCGCCGAGGGTGGTTTCGACCTGGGGCTGGTGAATCATCTCGACGGCGACGACGTCCCCGCGGGTTTCGAGGCCACCGAACTGCTGCGCGGGCGGCCGGTGGTGTGCGTACGGCCGGACAGTCCGCTCGCGGGCCTGACCGAGGTGTCGGCCGACGACCTGCTCACGGTGCCGTTGATCGCCATGCGCACCGGGTACGTGATGCACCGCTATGTGCACCGGCTGCTGGCCGACCGCACCCCCGTCTTCTCGTACTCGACGGACGGGGCCGAGATGGGCAAGCTGATGGTCGCGGAGGGGCTGGGCGCGACGGTGCTGCCGGACTTCAGCGTGGTCGGGGATCCGCTGGAGCGCGGCGGGGCGATCGTGTGCCGGCCGCTGGCCGGGGACGCCACCGAGGTCGTGCTGATGCTCCAGCGCCGGCGGGCCGAGTCGGTACCGCAGGCCGCACGCGACCTGTACGAGACGTTCGTGCGCCGGGCGGCGGAGCTGGGCGCGGACGTCCGCTGAGCGCTCCGCCGGAAGGGCCCTGAGGTGCCGTCGGCCGGCCGCGGCGCCGTCGTGGCAGGTCGCGCAATTCCTCCCCCGGCCTTCGGCTGGGGGTGTTCCCAGCACCCCTTACGGGCGCTGCTCGACCGCGGTCAGATGGTTCCGCAGCGCCGTGCTGATCTCTGCCGCCGCGGCGAGCTGGTCCGGCGTGAGGGCGGCCACGAACAGCTCCCGTACGGCGCGCAGATGCGGCAGGGACGCGTTGCGGAACGCCTCCGCACCCTCCGGCGTGAGCACCACCTCGGCGCCCCGGCTGTCGGTGACGCACTCCTCGCGCCGGATCAGCCCGCGCCGCTCCATGCGGCCGATCTGGTGCGAGAGGCGGCTGCGCTCCCAGCCGACGCGGGCCGCGAGGTCGGAGGAGCGCAGCCGCCGCCCGTCCGCCTCGCGCAGGGCGAGGAGCACGGCGTAGTCGCCCGGCGACAGGGAGCTCTCACGCTGCAGCCGGGACGAGAGCCCGGCGCGCAGCGCCTCGGTCGTCTCGATGAAGTCCCGCCAGATCCGCAGCTCCTCGGCGGTGGGGAGGTCCTTCCGTCGCGCCGTCACCGTGCCGCCACCTCCTCTTGTTGACATGTCAATCATATGCGGGCGATGATTGACGCGTCAACCAGTCGAAGGAGTCCCGTCATGTCCGACCCAGTCCCGGTGTCCGATCTCGTCTTCGGTCTCGACACCTTCGGCGACGTGCCGCAGGACGATTCGGGAACCCTGGTGTCCGGCGCGCGGGCGATCCGGCAGGTCGTCGACGAGGCGGTGCTGGCGGAGGAGACCGGCGTCGACGTCATCGCCCTCGGCGAGCACCACCGTCCGGAGTACGCGATCTCGACCCCGGAGACGGTCCTCGCCGGCATCGCCACACGCACCCGCCGCATCCGGCTGGCCTCCGGTGTGACCGTGCTGAGCTCCGACGACCCGGTCCGGGTCTTCCAGCGCTTCGCCACCGTGGACGCGCTCTCGAACGGCCGGGCCGAGGTCATCCTGGGGCGCGGGTCCTTCACCGAGTCGTTCCCCCTCTTCGGATACGACCTGAGCGACTACGACGTGCTGTTCGAGGAGAAGATCGAGCTGTTCGCCAAGCTCCTGGAGGAGAAACCCGTCACCTGGAGCGGCACCAAGCGGGCCCCGCTCGAAGCCGCCGACGTCTTCCCCAAGACCGAGTCGGGGCACCTGAGCACCTGGGTCGGCGTCGGAGGAACCCCCCAGTCGGTCATCCGCACCGCCCGTTACGGCTTCCCGCTCATGATCGCCATCATCGGCGGCTCGCCGGAGCGCTTCGCGCCGTACATCGACCTCTACCGGCGCGCCGCCGAACAGTTCGGCACGACCGCGCACCCGGTCGGGATGCACTCGCCGGGGTTCGTCGCCGACACCGACGAGGCGGCCCGGGAGCAGCACTGGCCGTACTACCGGGTCATCCGGGACCGCATCGGCGCGCAGCGGGGCTGGCCGCCGATCCGCAGGGAGGAGTACGAGGCCGAGATCGAGCACGGCTCCCTGTACATCGGCTCCCCGGAGACGGTCGCGCGCAAGATGGCCCGGGCGGTCCAGGCGCTCGGCGTCGGCCGGTTCGACCTCATCTACACCGGCGGGGCCCAGCAGATCAGCGCCCGCCTGCGCGCCGTCGAACTGTTCGGCACGAAGGTGATCCCGATGGTCCGCGACCTCCTCGCCGGCTGACGCCGTGCACGGAACGGAGCAGGAGGCGGCCGGCGTGCGCACGGTCGGGATCCTGGGCGCCGGGAAGGTGGGCACCGTACTGGCCCGGCTGGCGCTGGCGGCCGGCTGCCGCGTGCTGATCGCCGGGTCCGGTGACCCCGCCGCGATCGCCCTCACCGTCGAGGTGCTCACCCCCGGTGCCGTCCCGGTCCGCGCCGAGCGGGCCGCGTCGGAGGCGGACGTGGTCGTGCTGGCGCTGCCGCTCGGCAGGTACCGCGGCGTTCCCGCCGAAGCGCTGCGGGGCAAGCTCGTCGTCGACGCGATGAACTACTGGTGGGAGGTGGACGGCGTCCGCGCGGACCTCACCGACCCGCTGACCTCGTCCAGCCAGACCGTGCAGGCGTATCTGCCGGGCTCACGGGTGGTCAAGGCGTTCAACCACATGGGCTACCACGACCTGGAGGACGGCGCGCGGCCCGCGGGGGCGCCGGACCGCAAGGCGATCGCGATCGCCGGCGACGACCCGGACGCCGTCGCCACCGTCGCGCACCTCGTCGACGCGCTCGGCTTCGATCCCGTCGTGGCGGGTCCGCTCGCCGAGGGGGTGCGGCTGGAGCCGGGCACCGAGCCCTTCGGCGCCGACGTGGGCGCCGGGGAACTGCGTGCGATGCTGGACCGTTTCCCGGAGTCCGACCGCGGACGCGCCGTGCTCGCCGCACGGGCGGCCGCGGCACGGACCGGACCCGCCGCCTGACCACGGGTACGACGAAAGTCAATTCGTGCCTCAACACAGTGAGGGGCACTTATCAGTACCTTGGCGACCCTGCCGCGCTGCGGTGACACGAAGATCTCGCAGGCGGCTTCGTGTGGACGAGCCGGACGGACAGCCCCTCCCGGCGGAGAACGCGCTCAGGGCGGCCCGGGCGGCCTGATCCAGCCCAGCGACCGTTCGACGGCACGCTGCCAGTTGTCGTACTCCGCCTCCCGGTGGCCGGGGTCCATTCCCGGCAGCCACCTGGCGGCCGGGTGCCAGTTGCGGCGCAGGACCTCGAGGTCCGGCCAGTAGCCCGCGGCGAGCCCGGCGGCGTAGCCGGCCCCCAGGGAGACCGTCTCGGAGACCATGGGCCTCACGACGGGCACGTCGAGCACGTCGGCGACGAACTGCATGAGCAGGTTGTCCGCCGTCATGCCCCCGTCCACCTTCAGCTCCTTCAGCGCCACCGAGGAGTCGGCGTTCATGGCGTCGACGACCTCGCGCGTCTGCCATCCCGTGGCCTCCAGGACGGCCCGCGCCAGGTGCCCGCTGGTGATGTACGAGGTGAGGCCGACGATGACGCCGCGTGCGTCGCTGCGCCAGCGCGGGGCGAACAGGCCGGAGAAGGCGGGGACGATGTAGCAGCCGCCGTTGTCCCCGACGGTCCGCGCGAGTGTCTCGATCTCCGGCGCGCTGTTGATCAGTCCCAGCCGGTCGCGGAACCACTGGACCAGTGCGCCCGTGACGGCTATCGACCCTTCAAGCGCGTAGACGGGCCGCCGGTCCCCGATCTTGTAGGCGACCGTCGTGAGCAGTCCGTGCCGGGACCGCACGACATCGGTGCCGGTGTTGAGCAGCAGAAAGCTGCCCGTTCCGTACGTGCACTTCGCCTCGCCCGGGGAGAAGCAGGTCTGACCGAAGAGCGCCGCCTGCTGGTCGCCGAGCGCGGCCGTGATGGGAACGCCGGGGAGCTGCGCGCGGGCCTCGCCGTAGGTCTCCGCGGAGGACCTGATCTCGGGCAGCATCGGGCGGGGGACGCCGAAGAAGGCCAGGAGCTCCTCGTCCCAGGTGAGCGTGTGGATGTTCATCAGCATGGTGCGGCTGGCGTTGGTGGCGTCGGTGATGTGCAGACCGCCGTCGGCGCCACCGGTGAGGTTCCAGATCAGCCAGCTCTCCATCGTGCCGAACAGCACCTCGCCGTCCTTCGCGCGCTGTTCCAGGCCTTTGACGTGGTCGAACAGCCAGCGGATGCGCAGCGCGGAGAAGTAGGTGGAGGGCGGCAGGCCGCACCGGTCGAGGAAGAACTCCTCTCCGGGCCGGACCCTGAGTTCCTCGACGAGCGGCGCCGTGCGGGTGTCCTGCCAGACCAGCGCCCGGCCCAGCGGGGTGCCCGTACGCCGGTCCCAGAGCACGGTCGTCTCGCGCTGGTTGGCCAGGCCGATGGCGGCGACCTGGCTCGCGTCGACGGCCGTACCCGCGCCGGTGAGGACCTCGGTCATCACCCGCCGCAGGTTGTGCCAGATCTCGACGGCGTCGTGCTCGACCCAGCCGGGCCGGGGGAAGTGCTGCTGGTGCTCCCGCTGCGCGACCGACACCAGCCGCCCGCCCCGGTCGAACAGGATGCATCGCGTGGAATTGGTGCCCTGATCGATGGACATCACGTAACGCTCCACCATGATCGGGTCCGCCTTCCGATGGGTCGCGGAGTGGGGGCGGGGGGAAGAGGGGGCTTACCAGCGGGCGGCTCCCAAATCCCGGGAGATCGCTCTCGCGGCCTCCCGGATCAGCGTGATCAGGTTGGGCCGGGGCCGGCCCTGGCTGTCGCAGATCCGCTCGACGGGGCCGGACAGCCCGATGGCGCCGACGACGAGGCCGCCGTGCCCCCGGATCGGCACGGCGAGCCCCGCCTCGCCCATGCTCATCTCCTGTACCTCGACGGCCCAGCCCGTCTCGCGGACCTCGGCGAGCGCCCGGGTGAGCTGCTCCTGGGTGACCAGGGTGTGCCGGGTGTACGCGTCCAGCCCCGATTCCACGGCGGAGTCGACGGTCGCGGTGCCGTAGGCCAGCAGCACCTTGCCCAGCGAGGAGGCGTGCAGGGGCAGCAGCGCGCCCACGTCCAGGGTCTGGAGGGTGTCGTCCGGCCGGAAGACGTGGTGGACGACCAGGACCATCCCCTCCAGGGGAGTGCCCAGGCGCACCGCCTCACCGCTGCGGGCGGCCAGGGCGTCGGCCCAGTTGATGGACCGGGACCGCAACTCGTTGACGTCGAGATAGCTCGTGCCGAGGTGCAGCAGGGCGGCCCCGAGCTGGTACTTGCCCGTCGTCGCGTCCTGTTCCACGAAGTCCACGTGCTGGAGCGTGCGCAGGATGCCGTGGGCGGTGCCCTTGGCCAGCCCGAGGGAGGCCGCCACCTCTCCGAGTCCGAGCCGGCGGGGTCCGCCGGCGAGCAGGCGCAGGATCGCGGCCGCCCGTTCGATCGACTGGACCGGACCGGTCATGAAACGAGCTTATTACCGTCTCGGACCGTCTGCCGTGCGTACGGAGGGCCGTCGCGGCACCGGAACCAAGGCCGCGTTCGGTAATGCCGACCCACGTTCATTGACCGACCCCGCGCGGCTCTTTAGCGTGCTGAGAGGCCTGGCAACGCACCGAGGTGCGTGAGGCGGGTCCTGTGGAACTGACTTCTGGAGACACGAGATGGCGGTACAGCTCAACACGCGGGTGCGGGGGGCAAGCGAATGCGTCTTCCCGATGCCGCCCGTCGCCGGTGCCGTTCCGGACGTGCGCCGCCGGGCCGGCGCGGTCCTGGCCGCCTGGCAGGTTTCCCCGGACGTCGTCGAGGACGCGCTGCTGGTGGTGTCGGAACTGCTGACCAACGCGATCGTCCACGCACTGCCCCCGGCGGTGCTGCGGCTGTCCTGGACGCGCGACGCCGGTCTCGGCACGCTGCGCATCGAGGTCACCGACTCGGGGCCCGCGCGTACGGCGGGAGAGCCGCTCGCGGGGATAGACCCGGACGAGCACGGCCGGGGCGAGGAGATCGTCCACGCCCTGGCGACCCGCTACGGCATCCACACACACCCGGGCGCGGTCACCCGCTGGGCCGACCTCGTCTCGGTGTGAGCGCCCCGGTGTGAGCGCCCCGAAGGGGCGCGGGAACTGCGCGACCAGCCACGACGGCGCCGCAGACGGCAGCTCGGCAGCCGACGCGTAACGGCCCTTCCAGCGGAGCGCTCGGCGGAGCGCTCAGCGGCCGGCGCCCGACGAGAACACGCCGGCGAACCGCCGTCCCCCGTCCGCGTCGAACGCGACGGACCGGGTGCGGGACACCACCGGGACGGACTCGTGGTCGCCACGCCCCTCCGGTTCCCGGACGGCGGCCGTCCCCCCTTCCTCTTCCTCCGACGCGGTCGGAACCGCTTCCGCCCCGTCCTGCATGCGCAGCAGAAGCAGCGCCGCGTCGTCGTGCAGCCGCCCGCCCACGTGCGCGAGCAGTTCGTCGTGGACCGCGGAGAGGGTGTGCTCCGGGTCGCCGGACACATGGCGGGCCACCCGCTCGGCCAGCGGATAGAACTCGCGGGCCCGGTCGCGGGCCTCGATGACCCCGTCGGTGTAGAGCAGCAGCTGGTCGCCTTCGGCGAAGGGCAGGATCTCCAGGCAGGGCGGCTCGTCGACGAGGACGCGCAGGCCGAGCGGCGGAGCGGGGCGGGTGGCCTCGACCGCGGTGACGCCCTGCGACGCGGTGATCAGCAGCGGCGACGCGTGTCCGCAGTTGACCACTTCGAGCTGGCCGGCGCGCGGGTGCCCCACGACGATCGCGGTGACGAAGTCGTCGGGGCCGAGGTTGCGCGCCAGGCTCCGCTCGATCCGCGCGACGACGGCGAGCAGGTCGGGCTCGTCGTAGGCGGCCTCGCGGAAGACGCCGAGGACCAGGGCGGCGATCTCCACGGCCGGCAGCCCCTTGCCGCGTACGTCGCCGACGATCAGCCTGACCCCGTGCGGGGTGGGCACCAGGGCGTACAGGTCGCCGCCGATCCGGGCCTCGGCCGCCGCCGCGCTGTAGCGGACCGCCACCCGGAACGGGCCGACGGTCTCCGGGATGGGCTTGAGGACGGCGTGCTGGGCGGCCTCCGCGACCGAGCGGACGGCGGCGAGCACCCGCTCCCGGCGGCCGCGCAGCGCGCTGGCCAGAGCACTGGCCAGGGTGACGGCCACCAGCGCCGAGAGTACGGCCGCCAGCTCGCGCCCCGAACCCGCCTCCCGGGCCCCCAGGGTCGCGCCAAGCACCGCGGCCAGGAACCCGACGCACAGGACGCCCCGGTGTCCGTTGGTGCTGGCGGCGAGCGCCGGCCCCGCCGCCAGCAGCGGCAGCCAGAACATCCCCGACCCGCCGACGACGTCGACGAGGGCGATGCCCAGGACGATCAGAACGGGTGCGACGGGCATTCCGGCGGCCAGCTGGGAGAAGGCCCGCCTGGGGACCGGCGTCCCAGGACCGGTCCCCGGCTTCCTGAGCGGCCGCAACGGCCAGTGGTTGCCACCATGGTCTCGCGCCTGCCTCATGTCTCTGCCCGTAATCCTCACCCAAGCGACCCTTAGGTCCGACTTATCCGTTTCATCCAGGAAAGAGGTTCGGTCGGCGAGCCACAAGGAGAGGGATTTCAGATAGTGAGCGAGAGGCCCCGGGTCACGCGGTCCGCGATCGGTATCAGCCGGGCCCTGACCTCAGGGAGACGGGAGAGCCGTTCCGCCGGGAGGGAGACGCCGAGCGAGCCGAGGACGTCACCGCGATAGATGGGCACGGCCACGCACACCGTGCCCAGTGCGTACTCCTCCAGGTCCGTGACGGCCGGCGCCAGGGGCGCGGCGTCGAGGCTCCGCAGCAGCTCCGGGAGGGAGGTGATGGTGCGTGGCGTCAGGTCGGCGAGATCGTGCCGGGAGAGGTAGTCACGGCGGGCCTCCTCGTCCAGCTCGCGCAGGACGGACTTGCCCAGCGCGGTGGCGTGCCCCGCGTCCTCGAACCCCACCCAGAGGTCGACCCGGGGTGTGCGGGGGCCGTCGACGATCTCGGCGACACTGATCTCGCCGTCCTCGTAGAACGTGAGGTAGGCGGCGGTGCCCAGCTCGTCCCGCAGCGCGGCGAGGGTCGGCCGGACCCGGCTGAGCAGTGCCTGGCTGTGACCCGTGGCGTGCAGGGTCCCCAGCTTGTCACCGAGGACGAAGCCGCCGTCGGCCAGTTTCCGCAGGTACCCGTCGTGGACCATCGTGCGCAGCAGGTGGTAGGCGGTGGCCAGGGGCAGGCCCGTCTCGCGCGCAAGCTGCTTCGCGGGCGCACCGTTCTCGTGTGCGCTCACCGCCTCCAGCAGACGGAAGGCACGCTGCACCGACATGATGAGCGTGGGCTCGTGAACGCTCATGCCACCAGCGTGCCCCCGACGCCCCGGGGCGGGCAAGACGCGGGGGCCTGGACCGCTCGGGACTCAGTGCCCCCGCGTGCTGGGCATGGAGGCAGCCGGGACCGTTCTCGCCCGGGGTGAGAACGTCGACGGGATCGAGGTGAGTGACGCGGTCTGCGGCTTCGCGCTCACCGGTGGCGGCACCTACGCCGAGACGACGGTGCTGTCCGCGCCGAACACCGCCCGCATCCCGGAGGGCCTGTCCGCGACCGTGGCGGCGACGCTGCCAGTGGCCGGGACGACCGCGGTGGACGTGCTCGACCAGCTCGGCCTCCCGGCCGGTGCCACGGTCCTGGTCAACGAGGTCGGGGGCGGGGTCGGCCCCACCGTCGCCCGGCTGGCCGTCGCTCGCGAGCTGCGTGTGATCGGCACCGGGAGTACCGCCGAACGCGAGCACGCCGAGGCCATCGGGGTGCGGTTCGTCGACTACACCGCCGAGGACGTCGCCGCCGCGGCACGGGGGCTGGCTCCGGACGGCTTCGCCAGGATCGTCGACCTCGTCGGAGGCACCTCGCTGCGGACGGTCGCTCCGCTGGCCCGGGATCCCCGCAACGTCATCGCTGTGGGTGACATGTCTGTGCCCGATCTCGGCGGGCGTTTCGTCGAGCGTCGCATCGCCCGCGAGAACCTGGAGCGCTCGGCCCGGCTGGCCCTCGACGGAGTCCTCGCACCCGTCGTCACCGCGGCCCATCCGCTCACCGACGCCCCGACCGCCCTCGCCACCGTCGAGAACGGTCACACCTCGGGCAAGGTCGTCATCCAGGTGGCATGAGAAGGGCCCGGCCGCCTGACGCCGTCGACGGTCGATCGACGATCGAGTCCGGACCGTACTCATCCCGGAAGGTACCCGGGACGTACTCCGCCTGTCCCCGCCTGTCCCCCGCGGAGATCGCCTGGAACTGTCTGGGCCAGCCGCATGTGCCGCAGCCATGACACAGGGCATTCCTCGCCGTGGATCGTGCCCGATGAGCTGCGGGATCGTCTGGAGCCGCTGGCGTGAGATGCGTGTGTCAGGCGTCCGCGGCGTACCGCCAGAACTCCCTGATCACCGGTGCCGGCACGGGCCCCATCGCTGCCACCTGAGTCAGCAGGATGGTGACCGCACCCGTGGCCGGGACGACGTGCGCCGCTGTGCCCGTGCCGCCGACCCAGCCGTAACGGCCGGGCACGTTCCACGGGTTGGTCCGGTCGATGTCGACCGAGCCGCCGAAGCCCCAGCCCTGGCCCTCAAGGAACAGCCGGCCGATGTCGCGCTGCGCCGGATTCGTATGGTCGGTGGTCATCCTGCGCACGGAGTCGGCCGACAGCACCCGCCGACCGTCGGCCGCCACCCCGCCGGCCAGCAACATCCGGCAGAAGGCCAGCCAGTCGTCGGCGGTCGAGGCCAGCCCGCCACTGCCGAGAGGTAGCGCGGGCAGGCTGCTCCACTCGCCGTCCGGGCCGTCGGCGAGCTCCAGGCTGCCGCCGTCGCCTGGCCTGTAGAAGCTGGTGAACCGGCCCCGCTTGGCCGCCGGCACCTCGAATCCGGTGTCCACCATGCCCAGCGGCCCGAAGATCCGCTCCGTCAGGAACTCCGGCAGCGGCTGTCCGGTGACCCGCGACATCAGTACCCCTTGCAGGACGGAGCAGGTGTCGTACAGCCAGGCAGCGCCCGGTTGGTACAGCAGTGGGATGCGGCCGAGCGCCGCCATCCACTCGTCGGCCGGCGGGAAGTTGCTCGGCACCCGGCCGTCCTTCTGCACCGTGGACAACTCCTGCACCGCCGGCAGTGTGAAGTCGGAGGGGAATCCGTACCCGGCCTGGGAGGCCAGCACGTCGAACACGGTGATGGGCCGGTCGGCCGGCACCACGTCGTCCACCGGGCTCGCCGGCGTGCGTACGACCACCGGCTTCTCCAGCTCCGGCAGCCACGTCCCGACCGGGTCGTCCAGCGCGATCCTGCCCTCCTCCACAAGGATCAGCAGTGCGGCGGCGGTGACGGACTTGGTGAGCGAGGCGACCCGGAAGACGGAGTCCCTCGCCATCGGAACGCCGTCGCCGGCGTCCTGCGCGCCGACCGCCACCACCTCGACCTGGTCACCCCGGGCCACGAGGCCCACCGCTCCCGGGAGAGTACCGGCACCGACGTGGGCTTCGAGCAAGTCGCGCAGGGCCGTCATGAGTCCGCCTTCCAGAAAACTGCTGTCGAAAGACAGACTCCCGCACGGGCCGGGAATCATCGGCGTCGACAGGTCTGGTGGCCGGAGCCCTCTGGCTGCCGCCGCCATGACCACAGCGACGGCCCGACCGATGTAGGCCAGGTTGAGAAGCACCTTGACGATTGCGCGGCCAACCCGCGCGCAGGACGCGGCCGCTGAGCCGCTCCTCGGGCCAGCCCATCGAGATGCGCGACGACGAAGACCGAGATCATCACCGTGGCGATCCACCCGCCCGCCGCTCGGCTCCGCTGAGCGAGGAGGAGAAGGCTGTCGGTGATCAGCGCAACCCCGCCCGCAGCGACGCGCAGCCGTGCGCGACCCAGCCAGGAAGGGACCAGCCCGCAAACGTAGTTCGGGCGCACGAAGTGCGCGACGCCGTTGACGTCCCTCACGCCGAATTCATGGGGCGGTCCGAAGCCGTCCTCCGGACGCGCGCCCACGACGCCGCCTGCTCGCGGCGCAACTGAGCCATGGCGCAAGAGCGACATGTGCGACCCCTTGAACGGCGGTGGGGGAGGCCAGAGGATCCAGTGATCTTCCGCTCTTCGCCGCGTCTCAGGAGTCTTCTTTGCCCAAGGTTCCCATCCCCCGGCCCGGGCCGATCGCCCTCGCCGTGGCGGCCGCGCTCACACTCGGCGTCCTACCGGCGACTGCCGCTGTGTCCACGTACTCCGCCGGTGAGGTGTCGCACAACGACGCCGGACACCGAACCCCCGGCGAGGCCGGCACGCACACCGTCACCCTGATCACGGGTGACAAGGTCACCATCGGGACCGCCGCCGACGGCACCGTCGTACGTTCCTTCCAGGCCGCGAGCGGAGCCACCACCGGCTTCCACCGCGTTGTCGTGGACGGCGCCACCTACGTCTACCCCGACGCCGCCCTGCCGTACGTGAGCGCCGGCGAACTCGACAAGCAACTCTTCAACGTGACGCGGCTGATCAGCGAGGGCTATGACGACGCGCACAGCTCCCGGCTGCCGCTGATCGTGCGCTACACCGGAGCCGCCGCCAAGGCCCGCACCCGGACGAAGATGGCCGGCTCGACCGACGTCCGGCGCCTGGACAGCATCCAGGGCGCGGCCCTCGCCCAGAACCACAAGCAGGCACCGCAGTTCTGGTCCTCGCTCACCGGGGGTGCCGGCGCGGCGGCCCGGTCCGCGAAGCCGTCCTTCGCGGGCGGCGTCGCCCACGTGTGGCTCGACGGAAAGGTGAAGGCCGACCTGGCCGACTCCACCGCCCAGATCGGCGCGCAGAAGGTATGGGCGGAGGGCGACACCGGCCAGGGCGTGAAGGTCGCGATGCTCGACAGCGGCGCGGACACCGAACACCCGGACCTGGTCGGGCAGGTGTCCGACAGCGCCAGCTTCGTCCCCGGCGAGGACGACATCGCCGACTACAACGGCCACGGCACGCACGTGGCCTCGACCATCGTCGGCACGGGCAGTGCCTCCGACGGCAAGGAGCGGGGTGTCGCCTCCGGCGCCCGGCTGGCCGTCGGCAAGGTGCTCGACTCCGAGGGCAGCGGTCAGGAATCCTGGATCATCGCGGGCATGGAGTGGGCCGCCCGCGACCAGAAGGCCAGGATCATCAGCATGAGCCTGGGCGGCAGCGGTGACAAGACCGACCCGATGAGCCAGGCCGTCGACGAACTCAGCCACGACACGGGCGCGTTGTTCGTGATCGCGGCGGGCAACGGCGGCCCGCACTCCATCAGCAGCCCCGGTGCCGCAGACTCCGCGCTGACCGTCGGCGCCGTCGACTCCACCGACACGCTCGCCGACTTCTCCAGCCAGGGCCCGCGTGACGGCGACGGCGGGCTGAAGCCGGAGATCACCGCGCCGGGCGTCGACATCGTCGCGGCGCGCTCCCACTACAAGCGCGGCTCCGGCTACTACACCACGATGAGCGGCACGTCGATGGCGACGCCGCACGTCGCCGGTGCCGCCGCGCTCCTCGCCTCCGAGCACCCCGACTGGACGGGCACCCAGCTCAAGGAGGCGCTGGTCAGCAGCGCCAGGGCAACCACGGCGTACACCCCGTACCAGGCGGGCGCCGGCCGGCTCGACGCGCTGGCGGCCGTGCACACCACGGTCTTCGCCACCACGACCGCCTACTCCGGCTTCCACACGTGGCCCCCGAAGCCCGGAGAGACCGACGTCCAGACGGTGACGTACACCAACGTCGGCGACGCCCCGGCCGGCCTCAGCCTGGCGGTCGACGGCACCGTCCCGGCCGGGTTGTTCAGCCTCTCCGAGGACCATGTCACCGTGCCCGCGCACGGCACCGCCGCGGTCACGCTGACCGCGGCCCTGGACAAGCTGGCGGGCGACCAGTCGGTCAGCGCCATGATCACCGGTACGGACGGCTCCGGGACGGTCCGCGCCCGGACCCTGATCGGCGCGGCCCGCGAGGGCCAGCGGCAGAATCTGACCGTGGTCGCCAAGGACCGTTCGGGCAAGCCGCTGGAGGGCCGGGTCGTCCTGACCGCCGAGCACCTCTTCACGGTGCTGGACCTCGACGCGTCCGGCACCGGCACGGCGCGGCTGCCCGTCGGCAGCTACAGCGGCTGGCTCACCGGTGACGTGCAGGGCGCCGAAGGTCCACACTCGCGCGGCATGGTGCTGCTCGCCTTCAACGACGTGAAGCTCGACCAGGACCGTACCGTCACCCTGGACGGCCGCAAGGCACGCCGGATCCTGGCGCGCGTGCCGCAGCAGACGACCGCCGTCGCGCCGCGCCTGGATGCCCACCGGTCGTTCACCGACAGCCTGGTGGAGACGTCGATGCTGCCGGATCCGTCGTACGACAGCATCTGGGCGCTCCCGACCGGCAAGAAGGTCACCGACGGCGAGTTCGAGGCCGGCGCCCGCTTCCGCCTCGAACAGCCTGCGCTGACCGTGAGCACGAAGTCGACGACCTTCAACGACCCGCTGGTCAAGCGCGCTGCCACGCCGCTGCCCGCCGGTACCCGGAACCTGACGGCGCTCTTCGCCGGTGACGGCACGGCCGAGGAGCTCGCGCGGCAGAACGTGCGCGGCAAGGCCGTCGTGGTGCGCGGCGCCGGCACGGCAGGGATCAAGGCCCAGGCGGAGGCCGCCGCGGCCGCCGGCGCCCGGCTACTGCTGGTCGTCAACGACGGCGTCGGCCGCCTGCAGCCCTGGGACGAGAACCCCTGGAGCCCGGAGAGCCCGGCCCCGGTGACGGTGGCGACGCTCAACGCCGACCAGGGAGCCGACCTGCTCGGCCGGCTTCGGCACGGCGCGGTCTCGCTGAAGGTCACCTCGCACCCCACGACCGACTACGTCTACGACGTCGTGCACCACTGGACGGGCGCCGTTCCGGCGGACCCGACCTGGCGTGAGGAGTCCAAGGACCTCGGCCGGGTGAACGTCTCCTTCCGGAACTACCGGCAGGGCAAAGCGATGGAGTTCCGTCCGGACGTCTGGCGCGGCTGGGCCGTCGGCAACCAGCTCACGGCGCCCGCCCAGGGCGAGCGCACCGACTGGGTCACCGCCGGCACCACATGGCTCGACGACGCCTTCATCCAGGGCGAGACCGGGCAGCACTCGATCGACCCGCTGACGTACCCGGCGGGCAGGACCGGAAAGGTCAGCTGGTTCGGCCCGATCCAGCGGCCCCGTATGGGACCGATCAACTACCAGCCGGTGCGCTACCTCGACACGATGTACATCACCGCGCCCGGCTGGGGTGACTCGGGGTCCGGCCACGTCGGCGAGGCCGGCGCGAACTTCGACGTCAAGGACTGGATGTCGCTCTACCAGGGCGACCAGCAGCTCGACTGGGGCAACGCCGAGTACCTGCAGGTTCCCGGCCTCGGCGCCGAGCGCCTGCCCTACCGGCTGGTCCTCGACAACGACCGCGGCACCTGGGCCGACCCGTACTCGACCCACACACTGACCGAGTGGGACTTCACCTCCGCGGTCACCGGCAGCGATGCGGCGGTGTCCCTGCCGCTCATCCAGCTCGACTACGCAGTGGACACCGACACGTCCGGCCGTGCCGACCGGCACGCCGGCCTGACGGTGACCGCCTCGCACCTGCCGGGCACCACCGCCACGATCGGGAAGCCGACCGTCGAGGTGTCGTACGACGACGGTGCGACCTGGCAGCGGACCGACCCGAGCCGGTGCGACGACGGCTGGCGGACGAACCTGCGCGCGCCGCGGTCCGCCGACTTCGTCACCCTCCGGGTCGGCGCCCGGGACAGCGCGGGCAACACCGTCTCGCAGACGATCACCCGGGCCTTCGGCCTGCGCTGACGTCACCCCCGGCAGGTCGCCCGGGACAGCACCGCGTGGGTGGGACCGCAGCCGGCGGCCCCACCCGCGCGGCGCTTGCTCGGGGCCGCGGCCGTGCGGGAGAGCAGCCTGCTGGACGCGCTCATCGCGCTGTTCGGACATGACTGTAAGTCATTCCGCCAAGGCCGCAGGAATGTTGACGTTGAAGTGGATGAAGTCGTACATGCTGTAGTGGCTGTATTCCTCCATCGCCAGCGCCTCTCGGATCTGCTCTTGCGACATGCCCTGTTCCTTCGCGTCTCGCGCCAAGCTCGTCAGACGTTCGATGTACGAGATCGAGTGCAGAATGTCCGAGCGGTGCATGGTCCCACCGTGGCCTGGAACAATCAGGGTGTCGTCGTCGAGCATCTCGTACAGGCGCCGATAAGTGGCGAGCGAGTCGGCTACTCGCCCGTCGAGCAGCCAGGGGAATGCCGGCGGCGGGGCCTGCAGGGCGTTGCCGACGAAAATGATGTTGTCTTCTCGGATGCGGACGACGAGATCGCCCTCTGTCTGGCAGAAGCCGATATAGGCGATGTCCACATGCTTACCTCCCAGGTCGACGGAGCATGATTCGGTCACCGTAATGTCCGCCGAGCGGGGCACCACCTCTTCGATGCCCTCATTCGCGCCGAGCAATCCGATCATGAACTCCCGGTCCTGCTCGAAACGCTCGTCGATGGTGCGCTTCGTCGCTTCGTGATGGATGATCACCGTCTGGGCGGGGAAGGCGAAGTTCCCGAAGCAGTGATCGCCGTGGAAGCTGGTGTTCACCAGGAACCGGATGGGCTTGGGGGTGACCTTGCGAACTTCGCCGATCACCTGTGAAGCCAGACGGCCGTTGCTCAGCGATTCGATCACGAGAACACCCGATTCACCGACCACGAAGCCGGCATTCGTCGCCGTGTGGTCAGCTTCGTCGACGTCCGCGGCCATGACGGCGTACACATTGTCACCGATTGACCGTGCGCGCATGGTGACGTCAGCCAGTTCGAACGGCTTGCTCTTCTGCTGCATTGTTCCTCCTCTGACATGCTGACTGATCGAAAAAGATGTGTGCCCGCCGACAGGAGTCACGCGAGGTACGAGTGGTGTCCCGGGAGCGAGGCCCTTCGCCGCATCACGCTGCATGGGGCGACGGACGAGGGGCCCCGTCGACTCCCCGGGGCAACGTACTATGCACGGGGATACGCGCCCTCTGGTGAGAAGCGGCCCGCCGCGTGCAATCCACCGGAATGCCTGTGAGGGTGAGGCGGGTTCCTACCGGGGCGTGACGAGCTCGGGGTACTCGTTGGGGGTGTCGTTGAACCGGTTGAAGTAATTGGTCAGGGTATTGAGCGCGATGTTGCCGATCACCTCGGCTATCTGCGCGTCCGTGACACCGGCGTCCCGGGCCTCTCGGACGTCTTCGTCGGCGACGGATCCGCGGCCGCGGGAGATGGCGTCGGAGAGTTTGAGGAGGGCGTCCGTGTGAGGGTCGCTCGAAGCGGCGTCCCGGGCCATCGAGATTTCGGCTTCGTCCATCTTGGTGACGTTCTTCGCGAGGAAGTTGTGGGCCGACAGGCAGTAGGTGCACCGGTTGTACTCGGCGCTGCTCAGAGCCAGCCGCTCGCGGACGGCCGGCGGCAGGACACCCTCGTTCAGCGCTCCGGCCAGCGCCAGCCATGCCTTGAGAACGGCCGGGCTGCCGGCCATGTACTGGGCCATGTTCGGGATGGCGCCGATGGTCTTGCGCATCCGGGTATAGAGGTCCGCGACCTCGCCGGCCGCCTCGTCCGGCGTGACTGGCATGAGCATGGTCATTGTTGCTCCTTCTTTAGGGGCGGCTTCGCCTTGCTGACTCGAGTCTGCGTGGATCGGGATGCGACAGACAGGCTGCTCAGGATCAGTTTTCGGCTCGAACGTCTCAAGACGAAGGCGCACGCGGAAGGCTCAGCAGCTCACCGGACATGCCCCGGACGGAGAACCTCCGGCGAGCCGGCGCTTGCGACACTAGGAACGTCAGCGGTAGAAGCCACCCTGCGCGTTCGTCCTCCGCACCTGCACGAAGGCCTTGAACACGGCGCGCTCGTCGATCGGCGCGAGATCCGTGTGCCGGGAGCGGAAGGACAGCTGCACCGGTCGACCACCGCTCCAACTCGGGCGGCCGGCCCCACCGTCCGCCCCGCTCCGAGCGTCAATGGCTCCGCTGCGGAGAAGATCGCCACTCGGGACACCGTCTCGTACTCCGAAAGACGCACACGATGGATTCGGTAAGTCATCTCCTTCGCCTGGCAAAGGTCACTGCGACGCTCGACAGGCGGTGCCTGCTGGGCGCAGCCACCAGGATGGACGTAGGCAAGCGGCAATTCCTCGAAGCGCAGTTCCACGTGCTCCTGGAAGGGGAATGCCGGCTGCAAGTGTCCAATACGCTGTTGGATATGAAGCCAGGCGATTTCGTGCTGATCCCCAGCGGGGCGGCACACCGGGTTATCACTCCAGGGAGATATCCTGAGGTTCCGACGGCCGAGGTAGAGCAGGATTCGTTCATCACTACGCACAGTGCGGACGACGGACATCCCGTGATCGACTTGTTCTGTGGGCACTATGCGTTCGATCCCGGAGCCGGCGCCGTTTTGCTCCGAACGCTCCCAGACCCCGTTCATGTTTCATTCGGTGCTTCCGCTGAAACTGACACAATGCTGCGAACCCTCAGCGAACTCATGCGCAGCGAGGCCGGAAACAGAGGGCCGGGGACGTCGGTGATCCTCTCCGCTTTTTCCACTGTGCTTCTTGCCATGGTTCTTCGCTCTGCCCGGGGATCCGCGACCGGAGAAACCCTGTGGACCGCGACATCGGATCCTCACATCGCAAAAGTTGTGCAGGCAGTCCTGGAAAGTCCGGGAAATGATTGGTCCATCACGCGGCTCGCGCAGCTCGCAGCCATGTCTCGAGCGACTTTCTT
Source organism: Streptomyces sp. NPDC104761 (assembly GCF_055583445.1). Taxonomy (NCBI): domain Bacteria; kingdom Bacillati; phylum Actinomycetota; class Actinomycetes; order Kitasatosporales; family Streptomycetaceae; genus Streptomyces; species Streptomyces sp. NPDC104761. The sequence continues at coordinate 147,259 of NZ_JBVJNZ010000009.1, forward strand.
GCGACGCTTCACGAGGGAGACCGGAATGACAGTCGGTGCCTTTCTCGCACGCTCGCGCGTGATGGCGGCGGCGGATATCCTGTCATCTACTGGAGACACGGTCGCCACGGTCGCTGGCCTTGTCGGATACGGATCCGAGTCCGCCTTTTCTCGCGTCTTCCGGTCCGAGGTCGGAATGTCTCCCGCCGAGTTCCGGCGCGACCAGGTTCGACGAGAGAGGAATCTCCGTGGAATCAGGACGTGACGAAAGCGGCCGGTGCTTGACGACAGGTTTCCATGACCGGGGTGGCGTCATAGTCCCGTATCCGCAGTCGCGAGCTTCTCAGCCTCCGCGCCGGCGAGGGAGGAAAAAGCCTTCCGCGACCATGATCCTCTCCGGCAGGCGTCTTGGCCCCGTTCCTCGCACACGACACCGGCCGGCGGGACCGACGCGCTCCTCGGGCCGGCGGTGTGCCTGCACCCCGTCTCAGCACGGAGCCCGCGCGTGCGGCACCTCCTGGGCTTGCCCTCCCGCGCGCATCGGGAGGGCAAGCCGTATTCAGGTAGCGCGACTAGATGCACTACCCACTCAGACTTCCCGTTCGCGGGACAGCATGGATGCGGCTGCGTGGACTGAGACGCCGTTTGTTTTGGCGTGACAGTTCGTTGAGCCGTCCATGACGGACCTGGTTGAGCGACTGGTTCCAGATGAGTTGTGGGTGTTGTTTCGGCGGGTAGCTCCACCGACGGAGGTATGACGCGCGCAGGACGGGGGGCGGCGGCGGGCGGGTGGCCGCGAGACCCTGGCGGCGATCATCTTCGTGGCCACCTCAGGCTGTACCTGGCGCCGACTGCCGCCGGTTTTCGAGCCGGCCTGGCCCGGATCGAAAATCCACCTGATCACGGACCGGAACGGGCTGCCCCTGTTTCTGGGATTTGCTCGTCTTCGAGTCTCGTCGCGATCGAAGATGAGGACGGTGTCGGGAGGCAGCTCCATACCGATCACTGTGGCAGCCCACGGCTCGTCGTGCTGTCACCAAAAGAAACGGCGTCTAGCCTCGATCCTTCTTGGTGGGGGGGGGGGGGGGGGGGGGGGAGGAGAGGGTTGGGGGGGGGGGGGGGGGGGGGGGGGAGGGGCAGAGTGGTGGCTTCGGTGGGGGCCGGGTTCCCCCGTTCTCGGC
>NZ_JBVJNZ010000009.1:148428-393140 GCF_055583445.1 Streptomyces sp. NPDC104761
GGTGGAAGAGGAGAATGGGTTCGGAGGGAAGCCCCACACCGCTCATGTGGGAAGCCCACGTCTTTTTGGATTGTAACAAAAAGAACGTGCTTGGGCCCTGGGCCCTTTGTGGGGGGCCGCGGAGGGTGTCGGCGCCCCACCTTGTTGCTGGTGGCGGAGGCCGTGCAGGCTGAAGGCCCGAGTGTCGTCTCGGGTGGACGCCGGGTTCCACTGTTCCGGCTGGAGGGCTGTCTCGTAGGGGCGGGACGACCTGCTGGTCAGCCGGGGTTGGGTAGGAGTGTGAGCCGGTCGAGGGCGGCGGTGATGTGGCTGGTCCAGGGCCAGTGCCGGGCCACGCGGAGGATCCGCCGGCGGCCGGTGGTGATGAGTTGTCCGGCCGCGCTGAACAGGCGGAGTCGCAGGCGGCGGGGTTCCCAGAGGCGGGCCTTGCCGGTCAGGGCAAGCATCGGCATCCAGGCCAACAGGTCGAGCGCGATCTGCACGATCTCCAGCCAGATCCGGTTCTGGGCAGTGCGGTGCAGTGGGAGGTTGCGCAGGCCAGTGGCCCGGGCGGCCCTGATGCGGTCCTCGGCCGTCGCCCGCAGTCGGTGACGGAGCTCGAGCTCCGCGATCGGCCGCCCCGAGGTATTGGTGGCGAAGCACGTCAGCCGCATGCCGTCCGCGTCCGTGAGCCTCAACTGGGCTCCGGGGTAGGGCCGTTCCTTGCGGACAATCAGCCGCATGCCCTTGGGCCAGCCGTCCGGGACGTTGCCGGTGAGTTCGGCGACCCAGGCGCTGTCGCGGATCTCGCCGTCCGCCTCGACGGCCGGCGTCCAGGCCGACGCCGGTACTTTCAGCACGCGGTTGTGGATGGTGTCGGTGATGACCATGCCGACCGAGTAGGACAGCCAACGACCGCGCTGGGCGAGCCAGGCCACGAAGTCGTGTGATGTGGTCGGACGCGGTGTTCGAGCCCGCGTTCCCCGGCCTCAGCAGGGCCGCGACTGGCTCCCCCGTGCCCCCCGGTCCGTGGTCCACGAACCCCATCAAGGGGTGATGCCCGTAGGTCCGCTTCCAGGTGGGGGCTGCGTCCTCCTTGTCGGAGTGCGCGATCACCAGCACCCCGTCGAGATCGACGGTCACCGTCCCCTCGGCATCGGGCGCCTTTTCGTGGGCCAACTGCCAGACAGTCTCACGCACTCGGGCCCGCGCCCAACGGATCGCCTGCAGGGCCTTCGGTCCGGAGGCGGCGAGGGAGTCGATGAGGCGGGAGACCGTCGGGTCGGAAGCCACCGGCCCGAACACCGCCGGCTCGGCCCGCAGCATGCCGACGTCCGCGAGGCAGTCCCCGCCAAGCGCGACCGGCAGGGCCACGTCCAGCAGGATCTTGCCCGGATCGTGCACCGCCCGAACCTTCCGCCACGGCGTCAGCGCCGCGGATATCGCGGTGTCCAGGCCGGCCTTGCGGACGGTCTCGACCAGCAGCCCACTTCCGGCCTGTGAGACCACCGCCCGACCGCCGCCCTCGATGCGGACACGCGGGTACGACCCGATACGCTTCTTCATCTGGAGAGTGCTTCTTTCCTGCGACGGCCTGGACCCTGGACCCGTGTCACCGTTGCAGGCCAGAAGCACTCCTCGCGTTTTTGATCACCTACCCGACACCCTGCCGCGTAAAGGCGCGTGGCTAACAGGTGTTGCTGGACCGGTTGCGGAAGGCTCACTGGCTGGACTTCTCTCGCGACACGCTCGATGCCTCGCAAGTGCAGGCCAAGCGAGGGCGAAGCCATCCGAACGGTGGGCCGAGTCCGGTTGCCCAGGGGCCACCCGAAGTCCTTCCTCAGACGTGCACTGTCCCCAGTAGTGCACGGGTCTCGGCGACTACCCGCGCGTTGAACGCCGGGTCGTGCACCTGTGCGGAACCCCGCATTGGTCGTCCTTTCTCGTCGTAGTAGACGCCAGTGGTGTCCGATTCATCGGTGAGTATCCGGGTGATCATGCGAGCAGCGGTCCCCGGGTTGGTCCAGTACTTGATGAGCGGGGCCAGTGGCGAGAGCACGTACTTCGACAGCAGACGCAGGAACAGGCCGGCGTCACGGCCGAGATTCGTGCCGGGAGCGAAGCCGGGCTCGATGGCGTTGAACCGCAGTCGGGGTGTTTCGCGGGCGAAGGCGAGCACCGTTGCCAGGTTGCACTGTTTGGACGTGGCGTAGGCGTCTCCGCCGGGCAATTTCGAGCCGCCGGGCTTCCACTCGCCACGGGTGCTCGCCTCGGCGGAGATGTACCGGGCGCCGCGGAAACCGGACATGGTGGCGGCCTTGCGCTCCGGATCCTCCACAGCCGAGACGATGAACACCACCTGTGTGCCGTCTGCGAGGTGGGGCACGAGCGTCTCGGTGAACACGAAAGGCCCGATGTGGTTGGTCGCGTAGGCGATGTCCCAGCCGAGGGTGTTCGTGCCGGGACGGTTGGGGAAGATCCCGGCGTTGTTAAGCACGCCAGTGATCGGAAGGCCGAGCTCGGTGATCTGAGCGACGGCGCGGCGCACGCTCGTCAGGTCCGAGAGGTCGCAGATGACGGACACGGCCTTTCCGCCTCTGCCTTCGATGCTGCTGCGCACGTCGTCGAGCTTGGCCGCGTTGCGGCCGACCAGCACGACGGTGCCGTGCTTGGCCAGTTCGAGGGCGGTGCGGCGGCCGAAGCCGGAGGTCGGGCCGGTGATGACGTAGACCCTGTCGGGCATGGCGCTCCTTAGTTATCTGACTAGTCAGTCATTAACGGGTGTGCGTGAGTGCGAGGAAGTGGGCCGGGGCGGGTCAGCCGATCATGCGCCAGAGTGCGTCGAAACCGGACTGTTTGTGCTCGTCGGCGCGGTCCGGGTCGCCGATGATGTAGTCGATGGTGGCCTCAGCCAGGGCATTGGACAGCGTGAACACCAAAGCCGCCGGGGCATCGCGCATCGGGCCGTTCGCCCTGCTGCGCTCCAGGATCTCTCCGATGCCTGCCATGGTCCGGTTTGCGGACTCATGGGTGGACGCCGTGATCTCGTCGGAGACCTGGAGCTGGGCCAGAGTGCGGCGCTTCAGGGGATTGGCCGTTGCCCAGTCCATCCATCGTGACCACATGTGCAGCATCTGGGTGCGCGCATCGGCTGCGGGCAGGCCGCCGAGTGCGGCTGCCCCCATCTCGCCCTTCAGCTCCAGGTAAAGCTGGTTCAGTAGATCCGATTTGGTGTCGAAGTAGGTGAACAGTGACCCGTTCGAGACGCCGGCTTCCTTCGCGATTGCCGCCGTCGCCGCCCCCAGCCCCTGAGCAGCGATGATCCGCGTGGCGGCGGCCATGATCGCCGCGCGCTTGTCGTCGCTCCTCGGTCTGGGCATGAGGACAGCATGTAGGAGAGTGATCGGTCAGTCAAATGTAGGGGTCGCTCTTCCCTCGGCGTACACCGCAGCAGGTATCCCCACGCAGCCACCCGCTTGAGCTTCGGTCGGCTCAGGCGCGGTTGTCTTGTCACGGCCGAGACCAAGGACCGCCCGCCTGCCGCCGCCCGACCTTCAAGCAAAGGGAACCAGGTTCTTATTTCCTTGTCGGTGTCGAAGAGACGGGAGACGGTCGGGCCGGAGGCCACCGCCCCGAGCCGGTCCGGCTCGGCTCGCAGCACGCCGACGTCGGCCAGGCAGTCTCGCCGAGTGCGACGACCAGAGCCGCGTCCAGCAGGATCTTGCCCGGATCATGCACGGCCTACGGTTTGCGCTACGGCGCCGGTGCCGCAGACCTCGCGGCATCCAGGGCCGGACTTGCGGACCGTCTAGACCACCAGCACCGACCCGGCCCAGGCCCCCCACGACCGCCGCCTTCGGCACGGACAGGCGGGTACGACCCGCTGCCCTTCTTCATCTGCAGAGTGCTTTTCCCTTGCAGCTGACAGGACCCTCGACAAGTCCTATCGATGCAGTTCAGGGGCACTCTCCGTTTATTTGATCCAGCATCGGACAACGAGCCTCGTGAAAGCGCGAGGCTAGGCAGGTCACGGCCGGGACCCGCGGCCGTGCTGCGCTGTCGGAGCGGGTGCGCCACCAACTGCTGGCCGGCTCCGGCTGCGCAACCGTCCCTTCCATCCGCCGGCCGCGAAGGGCACCGGATCTGGGGTGCGGCAGGAACCGAGCCGTTCTCAGCGGCTACCTCAACGGCCTGCAGTCAGCGGAGTCCAGGCCGTTCAGCGCCAAACCAGCACGGGAGTCAGCACCGCACCGTCAAATCACCCCGAACTACGCGTCCCGGACAGCAGTCGTTTCGACCACCTGCGAGGCCCTGAACCGCCCTTCCGCGGGCCGACATGGTGGCCACACGCATAGCCGTCCCCCGAACTATGTTGCCCTACCACATGTGCGCCTGACCTGCATGTTTCTACGGTGTGCCGACACGTACCCGTCCCCACCGCACACGAGGAAGTGGCGCACATGGCCTCCGGTACCACCGCTCCCCCACCCCCCGCCAGCCTCCCCAGAATCGTCGCCGCCAGCCTCATCGGCACCACCATCGAGTGGTATGACTTCTTCCTCTACGGCTCCGCGGCCGCCCTCGTCTTCAACAAGCTGTTCTTTCCGGACTCCGACCCGCTCGTCGGCACGTTGCTGTCGTTCCTGACGTATGCGGTCGGGTTCGCGGCCCGGCCGCTCGGTGCTCTGGTGTTCGGGCACTACGGCGACCGGCTCGGGCGCAAGCGGCTGCTCGTGCTGAGTCTGCTGCTGATGGGTGGGGCGACGTTCGCGATCGGGCTGCTGCCCACGCATGCGACGGTCGGCGCCGCGGCGCCCGTCCTGCTGACGCTCCTGCGGCTCGTCCAGGGGTTCGCGCTGGGTGGCGAGTGGGGCGGAGCCGTCCTGCTCGTCTCCGAGCACGGGGACGCGCGCCGGCGCGGCTTCTGGGCATCGTGGCCGCAGACCGGGGCGCCGGCCGGCCAGTTGCTGGCGACCGGCGTGCTGTCACTGCTCACCACCGTCCTGTCGGACGACGCCTTCGCGAGCTGGGGCTGGCGGATCCCGTTCCTGCTCTCCGGAGTGCTGGTCGTCGTCGGTCTGTGGATTCGGCTCTCCGTCGACGAATCGCCCGTGTTCCGGGAGGCATTGGCCAGGTCCGAGGCCCGGCGAAGCGCGGGGAGGGCCGAACAGCCGCCGCTCGTCTCCGTGTTGCGGCATCACTGGCGTGACGTGCTCGTCGCGATGGGCGCGCGCATGGCTGAGAACATCAGCTACTACGTCATCACCGCCTTCGTCCTCGTCTACGCCACCACCTCCGCCGGTGTCTCCAAGCAGACCGCGCTGAACGCCGTACTCATCGGCTCCGCCGTGCACTTCGCCGTCATCCCGGCGTGGGGCGCGCTGTCGGACCGGGTCGGACGTCGGCCCGTCTATCTGCTGGGCGCGGCCGGGATCGGGCTGTGGATGTTCCCGTTCTTCGCCCTCGCCGACACCGGGCGGTTCGGGTACCTGGTACTGGCGGTGACCGTCGGCCTGGTGCTGCACGGAGCCATGTACGCGCCGCAGGCCGCGTTCTTCGCCGAGATGTTCGCGACCCGGATGCGCTACTCGGGCGCCTCGATCGGCGCCCAGTTCGCCTCCGTCGCCGCGGGCGCGCCCGCCCCGCTCGTCGCCACCGCCCTGCTGGCCGACTACGGCAGCTCCACCCCGATCGCCCTGTACGTGATCGCGGCGTCCGTGCTCACCCTGATCGCGGTGGGTGTGGCCAAGGAGTCCCGGCGGCGTGACCTGGCCGACGACGACGCCGCGACCGTCCCGGCGCGCGGCGAAGACGTGGCCGCCCGCTGAGCCCGCGCCGCTGGTCCCCTGTCCCCGGGGGATCAGCGGTGTTCCGGCGGTGCCCCCAACCGGTGCAGGCGCAGCGCCAGCTGGATCTCCAGCGTTCGGGCGGGGCTCTGCCAGTCGTCGCCGAGGAGGCGTCCGACCCGCTCCAGCCGCTGGGCCACCGTGTTCACGTGGACGTGGAGCTCGTCCTTCGTGCGGGCCGGGCTCGCCCCGCAGGCGAAGTACGCGTCGAGGGTCCGCACCAGTTCCGTGCCGCGCCGCCTGTCGTAGGCGACCACCGGGCCGATGGTGCGGGTGACGAACCCGGTGACGTCCCGTTCCCCGGCGAGGAGCAGGCCGAGGAAGCCGAAGTCCTCTGCGGCGGCGCCGTCGCCGCCCCGGCCCAGGAGGTTCAGCGCGTCCAGGCAGCGGCGGCCCTCGGCGTAGGCGGCGGCCACGGCCTCGGGGCGGGTGGCGAGGCCGGTGACGGGGGCGGAGGCGCCGACGGTCACCGGCCGGCGGACGGCGGTGCCGAGGTGCTGGGCGGTACGCCGGGCCACGTCGGCGGCGGTGTCGCCGGGGTCGAGGGGCAGCAGCAGGACGGTGCCGCCGTCGCGGGCGGCGGCCAGGCCGTGCCGGGTGCCGGCGAGGTGGGAGGCGGCCGACCACAGCCGGCGGCGCGCTGCCGCCGCCTCCTCGGCGTCCGCCACCGGGCTTTCCGGGCGGGCGGCGAGCACGACGTGCGTGGCGTCGAGGTCGGCGTGCAACCGGGCGGCGCGGTCCCGCAGCTGGCGCGGTTCGCGGTCGCGGGCATCGAGGAGGTCGTCCAGCAGCTCGCCGCGCACCCGCTGTTCGGCCTCGGCGGCCGAGCGGCGGGCCAGCAGGAGCAGCGAGGTGACCATCGCGGCGCGCTCCAGGGTGCGCTGGTCGACGGGGTCGAGGCCGGGACGGCCGCGCAGCACCAGCGCGCCGAGGAGTTCGCCGCCCGCGGCGACCGCGGCGATCCAGTCGCCGCCGTGGCGTACCGCGTGCCCCTCCGAGCGCGACGTCTCCAGCGACGGCGGGTCGGCGGTGCCGGTGAACTCGACGGTGCCGCCGAGGACCTGGGAGACGGCGTCGGCCACGTCCTGGACCTGACCGCCGTGCAGTACGAGTTCGGCGAGCCGGTCGTGGATGTCCGAGGCGCGTTCGACGGCGGCGCTGTGGCTCTTGATGATCTCGTTGGCCCGCTCCAGTCCGGCCATGGCCGAACGGGTCTCGGTGAGCAGGTTCGCCGTGTCGATGGCGGCCGCGGCGAGCGCGGCGAAGGAGCCGAGCAGGGCGATCTGCTCCCGTTCGAAGACGCGTGCCCGCCGGTCCGCCGCGAACAGCACCCCGATGACCTGCGGCCCGAGCATGAGCGGTACGCCGAGGATGGCGACCAGCCCCTCGTCGCGCACGCCGGCGTCGATGGTGAGCGTGTGCCGGAAGCGGTCGTCCTTGAAGTAGTCGTCGGTGACGTACGGCCTGGCGGTCTGTGCGACGAGTCCGCCGAGCCCCTCCCCCATGCCCAGCCGCAGCTGCTGGAAGCGGGCGGCGACCGAGCCCTCGGTCACCCGCATGTAGGTGTCGCCGCGCGCCGGGTCGTTCAGGCTCAGGTAGGCGACGTCGGTGCCGAGCAGGGAGCGGGCACGCTGGACGATGGCCTGGAGCACGGCGTCCACGTCCCGCAGTCCTGCCAGGTCGTGCGCGGTCTCGAACAGGGCGGACAGCTCGGCCTCGCGTCGGCGTCTGCCCTCCAGCTCGGTGCGCACCCGCAGTGCGAGGAGCTTGGCCCGTTCCAGGGCGGCGATCCGCTCCGGCGGCCGGTTCTCGGCGCGGGCGAGCAGCACCGGCTGCTCGTACGCCTCCGCCGAGGCACCCCTGGCCAGTAGTTCGAGGTACGCCGGTTCGGCATCCCAGGGAACTTCGCCGCCCAGGTCGAGGACACCGGCCGCCGGGGCCGGGACCGGCCGCCCGGCGGACTGCACGTGATCGCGAGACATGGTCACAGGATTCCGCATCGCCGCTGCGGCCCGTCGGGCCTGTGGAAAACTCGCCGGGCCGACGCCTTCCGCTCCCTCAGTGGGCCGTCCAGCCGCCGTCGAGCACCAGCGAGGTGCCCGTGACGAAGGATGCCTGGGGGCCGCAGAGATAGGCCACGGCCTCGGCGACCTCCTCCGGTTCGACGAGCCGCTTGACGGCGCTGTCGGTCAGGAGGACCTCGGACAGCACCCGCTCCTCGGGGATGCCGTGCGCCCGTGCCTGGTCGGCGAGCTGCTTCTCGACCAGCGGGGTGCGCACATAGCCCGGGTTCACACAGTTGGAGGTGACCCCATGGGGCGCGCCCTCCAGAGCGGCCGTCTTCGACAGACCCTCCAGACCGTGTTTGGCGGCCACATAGGCGGACTTGTAGGGGGAGGCGCGCAGACCGTGGACGGAGGACACGTTCACGATCCGCCCCCAGCCCTGCCCGTACATGTGCGGCAGCGCGCCCCTGATGAGCCGGAACGGGGCCTCCAGCATCACGGTCAGCACGGTGTGGAAGACGTCCGGCGGGAACTCCTCGATGGGGCGGACCAGTTGGATGCCCGCGTTGTTGACGAGGACGTCGGTGCCGGCCGCCGCGTGTTCGGCCGCGTCCAGGTCGGTGAGGTCGAGGGCGTACGGTTCGACGGCCCCGTTGCCCGCCGGGTCCAGGGCCCGCCCGGCCGAGTCCACCAGCTCGGCCAGCCCCGGCTCGTCCCGGTCGACGGCTCTGACCCGGGCACCGGCGGCCGCGAGACGCAGGGTGCAGGCGCGGCCGATGCCCCCGGCAGCACCGGTGACGAGGGCGGTGCGGCCGCGCAGGTCCGGGACGGGGGCGGCGCCGGGTACGGCGGCGGAGCGGGTGCTGGGCGAACTCATGGGTCGACCCTAGGTGCCGGCCCCCTGCTCCCACATGGCGTCAGCACACATAGTTCAGCTGAAAGCCGTAGCGTCGAACCATGTGGGTGCATCCGACATGGCCTGCTTGATCCGGAACACCCCGAACTCGTTCAGTTCCGGCAGCGCGTCCACGTCGAACCAGGCCACCTCCAGCGACTCGTCGTCGTTCACGCGGGCCTCGCCGCCTACGGCCCGGCAGCGGAAGGTGATGTCCATGTACTGGCAGACGTCACTGTTCGGGTAGGTGACGGGGTTCAGTGCCTGGACCAGGACCACCCGCTCGGCGACACAGCGCACCGCCGTCTCCTCGAAGACCTCCCGCACGGCGCAGGCGGCGGGCTGCTCCCCCGGCTCCGGGATGCCGCCGATGACCGACCACTTGCGGGTGTCGGTGCGGCGGCCGAGCAGCACTCTGCCCGCGTCGTCGAAGACGACGGCGGTGATCCCGGGCAGCCACAGGAGCTGGTGTCCGGCGGCGGCCCGGATCGTGCGGATGAAGTCAGGAGTAGCCATGGCCCGACCCTAACGGCCCGGTTCCGCGCACCCGGCAGAAGCAACGGGGCGTACGGCGGGTGTACGGCTACGCGTCACCGGCGCGCCGGCCGCGCATCCCGGCCCCGACCGCCCAGCCGACCCCGCCGGCCGCGACCAGCACCAGCGCGATCTCGGGGAGGATGCCCAGCTTGGTCGCGGGTGTCTCGGAGGTGCGCAGCGGCACCTTCTGCACCAGGTAGGCGGGCACGAACATGCCGGTCTTCTGGGTGATCGTCCCGTCCGGCATGATGATCGCGCTGACGCCGCTGGTCACGGGCACGGTGACGGTCCGGCTGTGCTCGACCGCGCGGATCCGGGACATGGCGAGCTGCTGGTAGGTCATCTCGCTGCGGTCGAAGGTGGCGTTGTTGCTCGGCACGGAGATCATCTCGGCGCCGTGCGTGACGGTGTCCCGCACGTCCCAGTCGAAGGCGGCCTCGTAGCATGTGGCGAGGCCGACCTTGGTGCCGTCGATGTCGAACACACCGGGCTTGGTGCCCCGGCTGAAGTCCTGGCGGACCATGCTGGTCCAGTCCTTGTTGATCGCGCCGACCAGACCGCGCAGCGGGAGGTACTCGCCGAAGGGCTGGATCTGCCGCTTGTCGTACGTCGAGGTCGGGCCCTTGACCGGGTCCCACAGGATCTGCTCGTTGAGCAGCTTGCCGTCCCGCTCGACGACGCCGCCGACCGAGATGGGCACGCCCATCGCCTTGGCGGCGCCGTCGATCACGGCGGCCGCGTCGGCGTCGGAGAACGGGTCGACGTCGGAGGAGTTCTCCGGCCACAGCACGAAGTCCGGCTTGGCGGCCTTCCCCGCCTTGACGTCGGCGGCCAGCTTGAGCGTCTCCTTCACGTGGTAGTCGAGCACGGCCTGCCGCTGCGACGCGAAGTCCAGGCCGGCCCGCGGGACGTTGCCCTGGATGACGGCGACGGTGACCGAACCGTCCTCGGCCTTGTCGCTCACCAGCCCCCGCGCCGCGACCGCGCCCACCACGGGCACGGCCACGCTCAGCAGAGCCACGGCCGCCGCCCCGCGCCGGACCTCGCGGGTGCGCCGGCCCTCGACGGCCAGCCGCCCCACCTCGTACAGGCCGAAGCCGCACAGGACGACGGCGAAACCCAGCACCGGGGTGCCGCCCACCGCGGCCAGCGGCAGGAAGACGCCGTCCGCCTGGCCGAAGGCGATCTTGCCCCAGGGGAAGCCGCGGAAGGGGACACGCGCGCGTGCCGCCTCGCCCGCGATCCATAGGGCGGCCGCCCACAGGGGCCAGGCCGGCAGCTTGGCGACCGCGGCCACTCCCACCCCGACCAGTGCGATGAAGATCGCCTCGATGGCCACGAGCGCGAGCCACGGCCCGGGGCCGACCTCGACACCGGTCCACACCAGCAGGGGCAGCAGGAAGCCGAGCCCGAAGACGTAGCCGAGGCCGAGGGCCGCCTTCCAGGATCGGCCGCGCAGCACCCACCCGAATCCGGCGAAGGCGGGCAGCGCCAGCCACCACAGGGTGCGCGGCGGGAAGCTGACGTACAGCAGCACTCCGCTGAGCGCGGAGGCGGCGGCCGGGACCAGGCGGCGGAGCAGCCGGAGCGCGCGGGCGCGGGGCGCGGGGCGCGGTGTGAGCTGGTCCGACTGGTCCACGGAAGTTGCGGTGACGGTCACTCCGGGAGTGTACGGCGGTTGACCTTGCGGTCGACAGCACGGTCCCGGCGGGCAGGAATCACACCGTTCCCGCGCAAGTCGTCCACAAAGCGGGCATCACCGGTTACGGTGTGCCGAGGCGGGCGGCGGGGCCCGCCGCAGGTCGGGGGACCGGGGTACGGGGGGCGACGGTGGGGTCGACCGGCACGACGTCCGCTGCCGACAGGGACAGGGACAAGGGCGCGGACAACGACAACGACAACGACAGACGAAACGTTTCTGATGTGGTGGGCGTCGTGGTGCTCGGGGCGTGCGCCGCGTGGGCCCTGATCTCGGCGACCGGCCGAGACGGACGGCCCGAGGGTGTGCTGCTTGCGGTGCTCGCGGTGGCCGCCGGTTATGCCGCGGGGCGGATGTCCGGGGCGCTGCTGCCGGTGGCCGCGCCGGGTGCGGGCGCGCTGGCCGGGCCGGCGTTCGCAGTCGTGATGCCCCGGCTGGCGCAGGGCCCCCAGCTCACGACTCCGCTCGGCCAGGCCGGCGCCGTCGCGGCGCTGCTGGTACTCGCGACGGGCGGCGCGTGCTGCGCCGCGTGGGCGACGCCGGTTCCGGCGCTGAGGTTCGGGCTGCGGGCGCTGGCCGCCGGGATCGCGGTGACCGGGGCGGCCGTGGGCTCGGCGGCCGGCTGCGCGGCCGGCGCTGTCGTCCTGGTGTGCTCACTCGCCGCCGGCCGGGTGCGGCGGCGGGGCCCGGCCGTCGCCGGGCTGGCGCTGGCGGCCGCGCTGGTGACGGGCTCGGTCTGGGCGGTCGCCGCGGATGTCCTGCCGAAGGGACTCACCTCCGCCCTGGAGGGCCCGCTCACGGCGCATCGTGTGCAGCTGTGGCGGGACGCCCTGCATCTCGCGCACCGGAACACCACCGTGGGCATCGGCCCCGGGCGTTTCGGCGAGCTGAGCGGCACCGCGTCCAACGCCCTGACGCCGGACGGCACGCCGCACTCCGCGCCGCTGCAGCTGGCCGCCGAGCAGGGCCTGGTCGGCGTCCTGCTGCTGGCCACCGCGTTCTGCTGGATCCTCTACGCCCTGTGGCGGTCCCCCCGTTCGACCCCGGTCGTCCTCACGGCGGGCGCGGCACTCACCGCCCTGGCCGTGATCGCCGCGGTCGGCAACGCGCTGAGCTTCACGACGGTGTCGGTGGGCGCGGGCCTGCTGGCGGGTCTCGCGACGGCACGCCCCTGGGTGGCCGGGGCACCTGACGGGTGAGCCCGCTGCCTCAGTGCGCCGTGCCCGGGGTGATCGTCCGCAGGCGCTCCCTGATGACGCGCACCGCGGACTCGGCGTTGTCCACGGTGATCGTGAAGGTGTGGCCGTCCCACAGACGCAGGACGATGCCCTCGCCGCGGCGGACGACCACGGCCGTGCCCTTCTCGGGGCGCCAGCGGTAGCCCCAGCCGCCCCAGTGGCGCGGGGTGATCTGCGGGGAGAAGTCCGCGCCGGCCACATGGGAGAGCGGGATGCGACGGCGCGGTACTCCTATATGACCGCAGCGGACTTCGAGACACTCCCTGTCGAGCCTCAGGTCGACGTGCACGAAGGCGAGGGTGCCGAAGAGGACCAGCAGTCCGGCGGCGATGCAGCCCACGACGGCCATCACCAGCGCGGTGACGCCCGAGTTCCAGGCGGAGTCCACGGCCAGTTCGATACCGAGCGCCATGCAGGCCGCGCCGACCAGCGCCAGCAGCCACTGGACCCGGTTCGTGGCGCGCCCGGTCCAGACATCCGGGTGCGAGGCGTCCTCGTCCGGGGAGTGGTCGCGGGGGTGGTCCCTCATATCCACGAGATTACTCAGGTTTCGCTGCGCGGGCACCGCGTTGCGGAGGGTGACTGCTCACATCGGGGGTATGCCCGGACCCGGAGGGTTCACTGGGACGCGGCAGGACTGGCCGTGCGGAGCAGCCGGGCCTCGGCGTAGCCGAGCGCGGCCTCGGGCAGTTCGCCCTCCTGGCCGTTGAGCAGCACGGTCACCGTGCCGGTGGCCAGTGCGCCGGGGGCAGGCTGCGCACCGATCCGGCGCAGCGCCTGGGCGGCCACGGCGCCCGCGGAGCCGTGCAGGACGAGGGGGGCGGCGCCGGGGCGCTGGACGGCGGCGCGGATACGTTCCGCCAGGAGTTCGTAATGGGTGCAGCCCAGGACCACGGCCGTGACGTCGCCGGGGGTGAGCCGGGCCGCCGCGGCCACGGCGGCGTCGATGGCGGCCTGGTCGGCGTGCTCGACGGCCTCGGCCAGTCCCCAGCAGGGCACCTCGGTGACCGGTACACCGCCCGCGAAGTCCGCGATGAGTCCCCGCTGGTACGCGCTGCCCGTGGTGGCGGGGGTCGCCCAGATGGCGACGTGGCCGCCGCCTGCGGCGGCCGGTTTGATCGCCGGGACCGTGCCGATGACCGGGATGCCGGGTTCCAGGCGCGCGCGCAGCGCGGGCAGGGAGTGCACGGTCGCCGTGTTGCAGCCGATGATCAGCGCGTCGGGCCGGCGGGCGGCGGCGGCCTCGGCGACGGCCAGGGCGCGCTCGGTGACACCTTCGGGGGTACGGGGGCCCCAGGGCATGCCCGCGGGATCGAAGGAGAGGACGAGATCGGCATCGGGGCGCAGCCGCCGTACCGCTGCGGTGGCCGCCAGCAGGCCGATTCCGGAGTCGATGAGCGCGATCTTCACCCGGCCACGATAGACGATGGGCCGTTGGGGGCAGGCCGGATGGGGCAGACTGCGCGCGTGAGCGTCTTCACGTGGACCGCCGCCGTGTCCCTCGCCGCCTGGCTGTGGCTGCTGCTCTGCCAGGGCTTCTTCTGGCGCACCGACGTCCGGCTGCCGCACCGGCGGGAACCCGCCGACTGGCCGGACGTGTGCGTGGTCGTCCCGGCCCGGGACGAGGCCGCCGTACTGCCCCTGAGTCTGCCGTCGCTGCTGACGCAGGACTATCCGGGGCGGGCGGAGGTGTTCCTGGTCGACGACGGCAGTACGGACGGCACCGGGGAACTCGCCCGGGAGCTGGCCGCGCGCCACGGCGGCCTGCCCCTGACGGTGACCACGCCCGGTGAGCCGCCGGCAGGCTGGACGGGCAAGCTGTGGGCGGTACGGCACGGCATCACGCTGGCACGCGCGCGTGGCCCCGAGTACCTGCTGCTGACGGACGCCGACATCGCGCACGAGCAGGACAGCCTGCGGCTGCTGGTGGCGGCCGCCCGCACCGGTGGCTTCGACGTCGTCTCGCAGATGGCCCGGCTGCGGGTGGCGAGCCTGTGGGAACGGCTCGTGGTCCCCGCCTTCGTCTACTTCTTCGCCCAGCTCTACCCGTTCCGCCGGATCGGCCGGAAGGGGTCGCGCACGGCGGCAGCGGCGGGCGGCTGCGTCCTACTGCGCGCCGACACGGCGGAGCGCGCACGCATCCCGGATGCCATCCGGCACGCCGTGATCGACGACGTGGCGCTCGCCCGCGCGGTGAAGGGCACCGGAGGGCACGTCTGGCTGGGGCTCGCCGACCGGGTGGACAGCGTGCGCCCCTATCCGCGCCTGCACGACCTGTGGCGGATGGTCTCCCGCAGCGCGTACGCGCAGCTGCGCCACAACCCCCTGCTGCTCCTCGGTACGGTCGCCGGTCTCGCGCTGGTCTACCTGGTGCCGCCGGCGGCCGTACTGGCGGGCACGGCCACCGGCGGCACGCCGACGGTGCTCGCCGGCGCCGCGGCCTGGCTGGTGATGACCGCGACGTACCTGCCGATGCTCCGCTACTACCGGCAGCCGCCGTGGCTCGCCCCGCTGCTGCCGTTCACCGCGTTCCTCTACCTCCTCATGACGGTCGACTCGGCGGTGCAGCACTACCGGGGGCGCGGGGCGGCCTGGAAGGGCCGCACGTACGCGCGCCCCGACGCCGTCACCGACGAGGGCTGACCGCCTGAGCCCGTCACTTGCGGCCGGGCGTCCAGTTCATGCCCCAGCCGTAGGCACGGTCGACGGTGCGCTGCGGGCTCACCCCGCGCTCCGGGACCAGGTAGCGGGCCTCGCGCTGTACGACGAGGTCGCCGCCGGTGTTGGTGAGCAGCGCGAGCGCGCACACGGTCGAGGGAACCGTGCACTCGTCCAGGGAGAAGTCGACCGGGGCACCGTGCTGGGGCTGGAGGGTGACCGTGGCGTGCAGGTCCGCGAAGGACGTGGCGCCCTGGTAGATCGTCACGAAGACCAGGATGCGGCGGAAGTCCTGTCTGTGGTCGAGGTTGACGGTGAGGTTCTCGCCGCTCGACACGGCGCCGGTGCGGTCGTCTCCGTCGAGGTGGATGTACGGCGGCCGGTTCACCGAGCCGAAGGCGTTGCCCAGCGCCTGGACGACACCCTTGCGGCCGTCGGCGAGCTCGTACAGGGCGCACAGGTCGAGGTCGAGGTCGCCCGCCCCGCCGTGCCGGCCGCCCCAGCCCGGGAGCTGTTTGCGGACCTGCCAGTTGAGGTTGACCCGCAGCGCGCCCGAGGTGCCGCCCTGTTTGGCCAGCGACACCGAGGGGGCCGCCTTGGTGAGCGTCACCTTGGACAGCCGTACCGGTGCGGTCGGCGGGACGACCGGGGCCGGGACCGGGGCGGGAGCCGGGACCGGGGCGGGAGCCGGGACCGGGGCGGGAGCCGGGACCGGGGCGGGAGCCGGGGCCGGGGCGGGAGCCGGGGCCGGGGCCGGCGGGGCGACCGGATACGAGGTCGGCGGCGCCCCCTGCGGCACGGGCGGCTGCACCGGGTGCTGCGGCTCGTCCACCGTGATCCCGAAGTCGGTGGCGAGCCCTTCCAGCCCGCTGCTGTATCCCTGCCCCACCGCACGGAACTTCCAGCCGCCCTGGCGGCGGTACAACTCACCGAGCACGAAAGCGGTTTCCGTCGTGGCGCCCGTGCTGTCGAACCGGGCGACCACGCTACCGTCGGCGGCGTTGCGGACCTCGACGTAGAGGCCGGGGACCTGGCCAAACGTTCCGCCGTCGGCCGAGGCCGCGAGGACGATGCGCTCGACCGGGGTCTCCACGCGCGCGAGGTCGACGAGAAGGGTGTCGGTGACCAGGTCGCCGGAGCGCCGCTTGCCCTCGTGCCGGACCGCACCCGAGGCGTGCGCGGGCTGGTTGTAGAAGACGAAGTCACCGTCGGAGCGCACTTTCCCGGCGACCAGCAGCAGCGCCGAGGCGTCCGCGTCGGGGGCACCCGGGCCGGAACGCCAGCCCAATTCGACACGCAGTGCCGTGGTCGGCACCGGCGTATTCGATCCTTTCGACATTGTCATGTCCGCCCCCATCATGTGTCGGCACGCCGGGCACGCCCCGGCCGCCCCAGGTCATCCCTACCCTCACAACCTATTCCCGGGGACAGGGATCCCCCATGAACGGCGCAGGAAGATCCCTGGCCAACTGCCGGTAACCGCCTCGGAACTCGGCCTTTACACGATCCAAAGGCTGATCGCCGTCCTTTTTGCCGAGTTCGCTCGGATTGGGGATCCAGCGTCACTGCCGACACGGAAAACAACCCTCTTATCGGTCTCCCCAACCAGCACATCGTGGGCTTAACTTATGTGCCATGACCTCCCCCCGCTCCACCTATGGCGGCGGCTACTACTCCGCCTCCTTCCCGGACACTCCGATCTACGACTCGCTCGTGGCCGAACGGGGCACCCCTCAGATCGCCCCGATCCGGGTTCCCCCCGCCTACGATGCGCCCAGCAGCTTCAGCAACCTGCCTGCGCTGCCGTCGGCACTGCCCGCCCTCCCGGCCGGTCCTTCCCAGCCGGCCCCGGGCTACGGCTACCCGCAGCAGATGCAGCAGCCCGCTCCGCTGCAGCAGGCGCCCACGGCGTACATCCCTCAGCAGGCGACGGGACCGCGCGGCTACCCCGCGCAGCAGCCGCAGCCGCCCCGCCCGATGATGGGCGGCACGGGTTACGAGGCGATGCGCCCGGCGGCTCCGCGCCCCGCGCAGGCGGCTCCGTACCAGGACCCGTACAACAACCAGCAACAGCAGCAGTACCGCGGCTACTGACCGGCATCCCCCGATGTCCGTGCCGCCTGGCACGATGGCGTCATGGGGATGGCGGAACTGCAGTCGATCCACGTTCACCCGGTCAAGTCGCTCCGGGGCTTCTCGCCCCGGGAGGCCGTCGTGGAGCCCTGGGGGCTGGCCGGTGACCGACGCTGGGTTCTGGTCGACGACGGGGGAAAGGTCGTCACCCAGCGGGTGGAGCCGCGCCTCGCGCTCGCCGCTGCCGAGCCGTTGCCCGGCGGCGGCGTACGCCTGTCCGCGCCCGGACTCCCGCCCCTGACCGTGCCGGTCCCGGAGCCGGGAGGCACGGTGCCGGTGGACATCTTCGGCACGCAGGTGGAGGCGGTCCTCGCGACGGAGGCCGCCCACGCGTGGTGCGGCGCGTACCTGGAGGCAGACGTCCGCCTCGCCCACATGGACGACCCCGCGAGCCGCCGCCCGATCGACCCGGACCACGCGCTGCCGGGCGAGACCGTCAGCTTCGCCGACGGCTATCCCCTGCTGCTCACCACGCAGGCCTCGCTGGACGCCCTCAACTCCCTGATCGCGCGGGGCGAGTACCCCGACGAGGGCCCGCTGCCCATGAACCGGTTCCGGCCGAACGTGGTCGTGCGGTCCACCCAGGCCTGGGCGGAGGACGACTGGAACCGGATCGCCATCGGCGAGGTCGAGTTCCGGGTCGCCAAGATGTGCGGACGGTGCGTCGTGACCACCACCGACCAGCTCACCGCCGAACGCGGCCGGGAGCCGCTGCGGACCCTGGCGCGGCACCGCCGGTTCGGCAGCCGGCTGGTCTTCGGCCAGAACCTGGTACCGCGCTCCCCCGGCACGATCCGGGTGGGGGACCCGGTCCGGGTCCTCGGCTGAGAATCCGGCCCCCGGGCGGCGTCGCCGACCGCGCCTCGGGCGATCTCCGCCGCTCTCCGGGAACCCGGGCCCGATGCCCGGTCGTTGAGGGTCATGAGAAGTTCATGAGAGTCCCTGCCGGGGGTGATTTCGCTCTCTCTTCGGCCTGGGGCGCGGGTGAACGGACCGGGCGGGGGTTATCACGGAGCGAGCGGGAAGGGGGTGGTGGTCGGTGCGAGCGATCCGCGGCCTGTGGCGCTGGCGGCACAATCCGCTGCGCCGCGCGACCGACCTGGCCGAGGCGTGGGTGGCCCTGGCGGCACTGGTGCTGATCGTGGTGGCCGCGCCGGTGCTCGGCTCGTTCGTCGGAGCCGCCGCCCAGTCCAGCCTCCAGCGGTCGGTCCGGCAGCAGCAGCACGACCGGCATCTCGTCCCGGCCACGGTGGTGCGCAAGCTGGGCGGTGCCCCGGTGGAACCCGACCCCGACGCCACCAGCGCCCACGACCCCCGCAGCCGCGTCCTCGCCGACTGGACCGCACCGGACGGCACCCGGCAGCACGGCCCGGTCCTGACGACCCTCACATCCCCGCACAAGGGCGACCACTTCGACGTCTGGACCGACCAGCAGGGGGTCATCACCGCCCGCCCGCTGGACGCCGCGACGGCGACGACGCACGCCGTGCTGGCCGGGTTCGGCGCGGCCCTGCTGACCGCGGGGCTGGTCGACGGCGCCAGACGGATGATCGTCTGGCGTATGGTCCGTCGCAGGTACGCACGGTGGGACCAGGCCTGGGACCGGGCGGGCCCGGACTGGGGAAAGGCCGGGACGGGCAGCTGACGGCCTTTCCGTCTCTGGTCAACCCACCACCCCGGCGCACGCTACGGTGGACCGGCCGAAGGGCATTCGGCATCGACCCGCGCGCGAGCGGACCGCAGGGGCCGGGCACCGTCCGCGGTGCCGCCCGCAAGGCGAGCGAGCGATCTGTACGACGAGGTGGGGGCACGGCAACGCCATGGCACAGGGCACGGTCCAGGTGACGCACACCGGTACATCGAGGTGGCGGCGCCGCACGGGTGAGTACGCGTCGCTCGCCGCCGCCCTGGAGGCCGCCGCCGACGGCGACGTCCTCACGGTCGCGCCCGGCACCTACCGGGAGAACCTCGTCGTCCAGCGCGCGGTGACACTGCGCGGGCCCGAGGGTTCACCCGGCTCGGTGCGCATCGCCCCCGTGGACGGGGTCCCGCTCACCGTGCGCGCCTCGGCGGTCGTCCAGGACCTGCATGTCGAGGGTCAGGACGCCGCCGCGCCCGCGCTGCTGGTCGAGGAGGGCACCCCCGAGCTGCTGGACGTGCGGATCGTCACCCGGTCCGCTGCCGGGATCGAGGTGCGCGGCGGCGCCCGGCCGACGGTACGGCGGTGCACCGTGGACAACCCGGCGGGCATCGGCATCGCCGTGCTCGACGGCGGCGGCGGGGTGTTCGAGGAGTGCGAGGTCGTGGCGGCGGGCCAGGCAGGCGTGGCGGTCCGCGGCGGCGGCCGTCCGCGGCTCGACCGCTGCCGGGTGCACCACGCCTCGGGCACCGGCATGACGGCGACCGGGGAGAACTCCGCGCTGGAGGCGGTGGGTTGCGAGATCTACGAGGTGCGCGGCTCCGGTGTGCAGGTCACCGCGCGGGCGACGGCGCACCTCACCGACTGCGATGTGCACCGCACCACCGCCGACGGGGTCACCCTCGACACCGACGCGGTGCTCACCCTCGCCGACTGCCGTATCCACGACATCCCGGAGAACGCGGTCGACCTGCGCTCGCGGTCGGTGCTGACGCTGACCCGGACGACGGTGCGTCAGTTCGGGCGCAACGGGCTGTCGGTGTGGGAC
The DNA here is from genome assembly GCF_055583445.1 of Streptomyces sp. NPDC104761. Classification (NCBI taxonomy): domain Bacteria; kingdom Bacillati; phylum Actinomycetota; class Actinomycetes; order Kitasatosporales; family Streptomycetaceae; genus Streptomyces; species Streptomyces sp. NPDC104761. Next base: position 168,107 of record NZ_JBVJNZ010000009.1, read on the forward strand.
CCGGGCACCCGCGTGGACGCGAACCAGTGCGAGATCTTCGACAGCACGGGCGACTATCCGGCGGTGTGGGTCAGTGACGGCGCCACCGTGGTCCTGGACTCGTGCCGGGTGCACGACGTGCCGGACGCCCTGTTCGTGCTGGACCGCGGCTCCCGCGCGGACGTCGTCGACAGCGACCTCTCCCAGGTGCGCAACACGGCGGTGTCGGTGAGCGACGGCGCCACCGCGCAGCTCGACGACTGCCGGATCCGCGACGCGGCCACCGGCGCCTGGTTCCGCGACCACGGCAGCGGCGGCACCCTCAACAACTGCACGGTGGACGCCACCCAGACCGGAGTGATCGTCACCAAGGGCGCCGACCCCACCATCGAGCGCTGCACGGTCGACTCCCCGGCCGAGGCGGGCTTCTACGTGTCGGCGGGCGGCCGCGGCACCTTCCAGAACTGCCGGGTCACCGGCAGCGGCGGCTACGGCTTCCACGTGATCGACGGCTGCCGTACGACGCTGCGCAGGTGCCGCACGGAGCGGTGCGCGCGCGGGGGCTACGAGTTCGCGGACGGCGGTCCGGACGCGGGGTCGGGCACCGGCCCGGTGGTGGAGGACTGCAGCAGCGACGAGAGCGGCAGCCTGCGCCCGCCCGCGGCGCGCGAGACGGTCGTGCAGACCTCGCACCAGGCGCCCGGCCTGCTGGGCGCGATCCCCGGCCAGCGCAGCACCGAGCAGGAACCGCTCCTCGCCCCCGCCACGCCCCAGGAGCCGGCCCGGACCTCGAAGGCCGTGCTCGGTGAGCTCGACGCGCTGGTGGGCCTGGACAGCGTCAAGCGCGAGGTCCGTGCGCTGACCGACATGATCGAGGTCGGCCGGCGCCGCCAGCAGGCCGGGCTGAAGGCCGCCTCGGTCAAGCGCCACCTGGTGTTCACGGGCTCCCCCGGAACCGGCAAGACGACGGTCGCCCGGCTCTACGGCGAGATCCTCGCCTCCCTCGGAGTGCTGGAGAAGGGGCATCTGGTCGAGGTGTCCCGCGTCGACCTGGTCGGCGAGCACATCGGTTCCACGGCGATCCGCACCCAGGAGGCGTTCCAGCGGGCGCACGGCGGGGTGCTGTTCATCGACGAGGCGTACGCGCTGTCGCCGCAGGACGCGGGGCGGGACTTCGGCAAGGAGGCCATCGACACGCTGGTGAAGCTGATGGAGGACCACCGGGACGCCGTGGTGGTGATCGTCGCGGGCTACACCGAGGAGATGGAGCGCTTCCTTTCGGTCAACCCCGGTGTGGCGTCGCGTTTCTCCCGGACCATCACCTTCAGCGACTACGGCCCGGACGAGCTGCTGCGGATCGTGGAGCAGCAGGCCGACGAGCACGAGTACCGGCTGGCTCCGGGTGCCTCGGAGGCGCTGCTGAAGTACTTCACCGTGCTTCCGAAGGGACCCGCGTTCGGCAACGGCCGTACCGCCCGGCAGACCTTCGAGGCGATGGTGGAGCGGCACGCGAGCCGGGTCGCCCAGCTCGCCGACCCGACCACCGACGACCTCACCCTGCTGTACCCGGAGGACCTCCCCGAACTCGGCTGATCAGCCGCCCCGCCGCGGTGTGGGCGCCCGCAGCCGGGCGACCAGGCGGCACCCGTACCAGAAGCGGGGCTGCCGAGGGAGGTGTGGCCGGGCTCGGGATCATTCGCCAGGGTCCGGGTGGACTCGTAGGCGTGCCGGTCGGCGAGAGGAAACCGAGCCAGGTGTGCCGGCGGGCGCAGGCCGTGACGCCCGCGCACTGCCAGGCGGCGAGGTCCAGGGCGACCTCGCAGGCGGCGGCGACCAGCAGCACGGTCAGGGTGAGTCCGGCGAGCCGGACCACCAGGCCGTAGAAACGCTCGGTGCGCGGGTCTCAGGATCGCCGATTCCGGTGTGACGCACACCACTCGCCACGGATTATCCCCGTTGTGCGTGACGCCCAGGGCAACACGTGGCGTCCACGGGACATGGGTGCGCGGGCACAGGGAGTGGCGCAACCTGTGCGGTCCCGTGAAAGGATGGGGCGCCCGTGCACCGGAGCCGGACGGAATGTCCTGGTCGCAGCCGGTACGCGGGGCGTGTCGGACGGCTTGAGGCGAGAGGACCGGAGCGTACGTGAGTGAGAACCAGAACCTCCTCGCGGAGCAGCGCCGCGCCCTGATCCTGGACGAGGTCCGGCGCCGGGGCGGCGTACGCGTCAACGAACTGACCCGCAAGCTCGGCGTGTCGGACATGACGGTACGCCGGGACCTGGACGCGCTGGCCCGGCAGGGTGTGCTGGAGAAGGTGCACGGCGGTGCGGTGCCGGTGGTCGAGGCGAGCACGCACGAGCCGGGCTTCGAGGCCAAGTCGGGGCTGGAGCTGACCGCCAAGGAGGACATCGCCCGGGCCGCCGCCGAACTGGTCGTGCCGGGTACGGCGATCGCCCTGTCCGGCGGTACGACGACGTATGCGCTGGCGCATCACCTCCTGGAGGTCCCCGACCTGACCGTGGTGACGAACTCGGTGCGGGTCGCGGACGTCTTCCACGCGGCCCAGCGCGTCGCCGGGCAGCGCCAGGGCGCGGCGACGGTGGTCCTGACCGGCGGGGTGCGCACCCCGTCCGACTCCCTCGTGGGCCCGGTGGCCGACCAGGCGATCGCGGCGCTCCACTTCGACCTGCTCTTCCTCGGCGTGCACGGCATATCGACCGAGGCCGGCCTCTCCACACCGAACCTCGCGGAGGCGGAGACCAACCGCCGCCTGGTGCAGTCGGCCCGGCGGGTCGTGGTGGTCGCCGACCACACCAAGTGGGGCACGGTGGGCCTGAGTTCGTTCGCCAAGCTGGAGCAGGTCGACACGCTGGTCACGGACGCGGGGCTGCCCCCCGACGCGCGTGCGGAGATCTCGGAGCATCTGCGCCGGCTGGTGGTGGCGGGTGAGGCGGAGGCCTGACGGCGCCGGCGGTGCAGACATCTGACGGGTCGCCAGTTATCGTGGCGGAGCCGGTCGACCGCCTTTCCGGTCAAGGGGGTTCTCTTCCATGGCACGCCGTCTGCGCCCCGTGGGGCTCGACTTCGTCGAGACCGCGCCCGTACGCCTGGTCTTCGCACAGGAGATGTCCGCACCGCCCGAGCGGGTCTTCCACGCGCTCAACGACGACGTACCGGGCTGGGCGGAGTGGTTCGACGCGGTGACCCACGCCGAGTCCGTCGACGACGGCGCCGGGCGCGACATCCGGCTCAAGGGCGGCGGACGGTTCCGGGAGACGGTCATCGCGGCGAAGGAGGCCGAGGTGTACGCCTACCGGGTGGACCTGACCAACGCGCCCGGCGCGCACGCCATGGCGGAGGAGTGGCGGCTCGTCCCGTCCGGCGGCGGCACCCGCGTGCAGTGGACCTTCGCCGTGGACGGCACGGCACCGTTCCGTCTCGTGGTCAGGGCGGCACGTGCCGGGCTCGGCCGGGCCTTCCGGGGCGCGGTCGCCGAACTGGACCGGCGGCTGTCCCGGTAGTACCTCAGCCGGGCCAGATCCCCGTCTCCAGCAGCGAGTCGATCGCTGCCGCGTACGGCGCGATGTCCAGGCCCTGCTCGGCGAGCCAGGCGTCCGAGAAGTACTTGTCGAGGTACCGGTCCCCCGGGTCGCACAGCAGGGTCACCACGCTGCCCTGCCGCCCCTCGGCCACCATCTCGGCGACGATCTTCAGCGCACTCCACAGCCCGGTCCCGGTCGACCCGCCGGCCTTCCGCCCGATCGCGCGCTCCAGCGCCCGCACCGCGGCCACGCTCGCGGCGTCCGGCACCTTCATCATGCGGTCGACGGCCCCCGGTACGAAGCTCGGCTCCATCCGCGGCCGCCCGATGCCCTCGATGCGGGACCCGCAGTCGCACGTAACGTCCGGATCGCCGGTGGTCCAGCCCTCGAAGAAGCAGGAGTTGTCGGGGTCGGCGACACAGATCCGGGTGTCGCGCTGGGTGTAGTGGACATAGCGCGCGAGCGTCGCGGATGTGCCACCGGTCCCCGCCGTGGCGACGATCCAGGCCGGTTCCGGGAACCGCTCCAACTCCAGCTGGCGGAAGATGGATTCGGCGATGTTGTTGTTGCCGCGCCAGTCCGTGGCCCGTTCGGCGTAGGTGAACTGGTCCATGTAGTGGCCGCCGGTCTCCACCGCCAGGCGCGCGGACTCCTCGTACATCTTCCGGGAGTCGTCCACGAAGTGGCACTGCCCGCCGTGGAATTCGATGAGACGGCACTTCTCGGCGCTGGTGGTGCGCGGCATGACGGCGATGAAGGGCACGCCGATGAGCTTGGCGAAGTACGCCTCGGAGACGGCCGTCGAGCCGCTGGACGCCTCGATCACCGGGCGGTCGGGCCGGATCCAGCCGTTGCACAGGCCGTACAGGAAGAGCGAGCGGGCCAGCCGGTGTTTGAGACTTCCCGTCGGGTGCGTCGACTCGTCCTTGAGGTAGAGGTCGATGCCCCAGGCCTCGGGCAGCGGAAAGCGCAGCAGGTGTGTGTCCGCCGAGCGGTTCGCGTCCGCCTGGACCTTGCGGACGGCCTCTTTGAGCCAGTCGCGGTAGACGGCGTCACTGCGGTCGACGTCGAGGGTGGCGCCGGTCCGGATCTGCGGGGTGGTACTCACGGCGGGACTCCTTACGCTTCGCGCCGACGGCGCCCGAACGCGGCCGACGCACCGATCATAGACACCTTCCGCACGCTCCTCACCTGCATAAACGCATCTTTGAGCGCCTCAAAGGCACCCCTGGGGAACAGCGCCGGGCAGTGGCGCGAACCCTTCGGGGGCGCACGGCGTCGAATGCTCCGAGCGCCCCCCGCCCGGCGGCCCGCGCGCACTGGTGCTCCACGCCGGGGGCGGGCAGACTGCCACCGGGACGAACGTCCCGAACGGGGGCGCAGACTGGACCACGACACGAGCCGGAGCGCGCCGGGCCGGGGCCACAAGCTTCCGGACGGCGGCCGACGTACTCGAAAAGGGGCGGGGCAGGATGGCGGAGCCGGAGTTCACGGCGACGGGCGTGCGGATCGACAAGCGGCTGCGTTCGCTCACCCGGGCCGGGCAGGTCCGGATAAGGGACGGCAGGCTGCAGTTGCTCACGAGCTACGGCAGCGAGATCGACAGCGCGCCCGTCCAGGCGGTACGGGCCTCGAAGCCGTGGTTCGCGTCGGAGGACCGGGCCCTGGCCGACCTCAACGGCCAGCGCTACTCACTCACCCTGGGTGACCACGACCCGGCGCCGGGCGAGCCGGGACCACCGGCGGCGCGCCGCTTCATCGAGGCGGTACGGCGCGCCTCGGGGCGTGACCGCTGAACCGCACGGACCTGCGGGGCGTGACCGTCGGACCACGGCGAGTTGCGGGACCGAACGCACTGGGTCACGCTTGTCTCACGTCACTCTGGGTTTACCGGCGATAACGCTGCGAACCAGCCCGCCGGCCACGACAGCAGGCGGCCCCATGGACGGCGGCGCCCTGCTGGATCCGTTCTCCGTGTTCTTCCGGACCTCACGTCGGGGAGTCGCAGTCGTGATCAAACACCCAAGCAGACACTGCTCGGTGGAGCTCCAAGCCTTGCCCTCGCGGATCGGTCAGGTCCGCAGAATCGTATCTGCGCAGTTGCGCTACTGGCATCTCGACCCGTTGATCGACCGAGCCGCGCTCGGTGTGACGGAGTTGCTCACCAACGTCCACCGGCACGCCCGGACCGACAAGAACTGCACCGTGGAGATCGAGCTCCAGCTCGACCGCCTCACCGTGTCGGTCCGCGACCACGATCCGCGTCTTCCGGTGGTCGAGGACGGCCCGGAGACCGCGCCGATGGCCACCTGCGGGCGAGGGCTCGCGATGGTCGCCGCGGTCAGCGAGAGCTGGGGGGTGCGGCCGCACGACGACGGCAAGGTCGTGTGGTTCACCCTGCCGGCACCGACGGCCACGCCGATGGCGGCCGCTCGCCCGCAGCGCCGCGCCGCCGAACCGGCACCCCGCCGGATCGTCGAGCCCGAACCCGCGACCCCCGCCGCACCCGCCGCCGCGCCCGCATCGGCCGGCGCCCCGGCCCCCGCGCACGCCCACGCGGCCGCCGCGGTCCCCGGTGCCGCACACGCTCCCGCCCGCTCGGCTGTCGCCAGTTGAGCGGGCGGTGAGTCTCCTCGCCGAGTCTCACCCCGGCGCTACCGCTCCGTCATACCGCGCCGCCTTTGCCGACGCGACCGAACTGCTCCTCCAGGACGGACAGCCTGCGCCAGTACTCGTCCTCGTCGATCTCGCCGGAGGCGAAGCGGCGGCCGAGGACCGCGAGCGGCGAGTCGCCGGCCGGACGGCCGGCGTCCACCGGGCGCCAGGGTCCGCCGCGGCCACGCCACACGGTGCGGCGCAGGAACGTGACGCCGCCGATCACGACGGCCGCCCAGATCAGCGGGAGGAACAGGATCCACGGGCCGGGCCCGCCGTTCCAGTTCGCCAGGGTCTCCATGTCGGTCAACTCCCCAGGGTCTCGGTGTGATGTACCGAGACTGACCGCCGGCACGGGTCCGCGTCGTCGTGCGACCGACGGCACCGCACGTACCTCCTGGGGAGTACGCGGCGACACGGTCCCTGCTTCCCGCGCTTCCCGCAGGACTGGGATTCTGTAACTACTAGTATGTACAGTGACGGTATGAGCACGTCGGAGCGGTTGATCGAGTCCACCCGCGAGCTGCTGTGGGAGCGCGGCTACGTCGGCACGAGCCCCAAGGCGATCCTGGAGCGCGCGGGGGCCGGCCAGGGCAGCATGTACCACCACTTCAAGGGCAAGCCGGACCTGGCGCTGGCCGCGATCCGCCGGACCGCCCAGGAACTGCTGGCCACCGCCGAGGCCGTGCTCAACGGACCGGGCACGCCGTACGAGCGGATCGAGGCGTATCTGCGGCGCGAGCGCGACGTGCTGCGCGGCTGCCCGGTCGGCCGGCTGACCATGGACCCGGACGTCGTCGCGAGCGACGAACTGCGCGCGCCGGTCGACGAGACGCTCGACCGGATCCAGGAGCTGATCGCCGGGATCGTCGAAGAGGGCAGGGAACAGGGGCAGTTCGGGCCCCAGGTGGACGGCGAGGAGATCGCCGCGACCGTGCTCGCGACCGTGCAGGGCGGCTATGTGCTCGCCCGTGCGTCCGGTTCCCCCGCCGCGTTCGACGCCGGGGTGCGCGGACTGCTGTCCCTGCTGAGGAGTTGACGTACGTGCACATTCCCAGAGAGCGCCCGGACACCGCGCGGGCCACAGAGTGTGGATCGAGCCGGGCGAATGGCACTGGCACGGCGCCGGACCGCGCACCTTCATGACGCGTCTCGCGGTCGTGGAGGCCGCCGAGGACGGCACGACCACCGAGTGGCACGAGCACGTGACGGACTACCCGGACTGAGGAGGGACCAGCACCATGCATGCCATGCAGTACGAGTTCACCCTGCCCGCCGACTACGACATGGGCGTCATCCGCGCCCGCGTCGCGCGCGTCGGGCACCTGCTGGACGACTGGGACGGCCTCGGCGTCAAGACCTACCTCATGCGCGAGCAGGGCCGGCACGGCTCGCCGGTCAACCAGTACGGCCCGTTCTACCTCTGGAACACCGTGCGGGGCATGAACAGCTTCCTGTGGGGAGGCGCCTTCCAGGGGCCCGTCGACGACTTCGGCCGGCCGCGCGTTCGGCAGTGGACGGGCCTGGCCTTCGAGGAGGGCACCGCCGCCGGCTCCCCCGCCGCGTTCGCCGTGCGGCGGCGCCGACCGGTGCCGGAAGGTGTGGAGTTGGCCGCCTTCATGGCCGACGCCGCGGACGAGACAGGGCGGCTGGCGGCCGGGGACGGTGCCGTGCTGGCGGCGTCCGCCGTGGACACGGACGCCTGGGAGCTGGTCCACTTCTCGCTCTGGGAGCACGACACGCCGAAGGCCGAGGGCGACGTCTTCCAGGTACTGCATCTGTCGGAGCCGGGGCGCGGCGCACTGGCGCGCGGGCGGCAGTGGTGAGCGGTGTCCGCACGGTCCTCGGCGACATCCGGCCCGCCGACCTGGGCGTCTGCGACGCGCACGACCACCTGTTCCTCCGCAGCCCCCGGCTGCCCGGGCAGGAGCTGAACGACGCGAGCGCCGCACGGGCCGAACTGGCGGCGTTCCGGGCGGCGGGCGGGGCGGCCGTCGTGCAGTGGACGCCGTACGGGATGGGGCGGCGGGCCGCCGACCTTCCCCTGTTGTCCCGATCCACCGGCGTACACGTGCTCTGCGCGACGGGACTCCATCAGGCGGCGCACTACGCACCGGAGCTGCTCCGCGGACTGCGCGGACGGCTCGCCGAAGTGTTCGCCCGCGAACTGACCGAGGGCATCGGTACGTCCGGGGTGCGCGCCGGTCTGGTCAAGGTGGCGGGCGGCTTCCACCACCTCGACGCGCACGCCCGCTGGACGATGACCGCGGCGGCCGAGGCCCACCACGCGACGGGCGCGCCGGTTGCCGTCCACCTGGAGCTGGGCACCGGTGCGCTGGACGTACTCGACCTGCTCTGCGGGGAGTTGGACGTCCCCGCCGACCGGGTGGTCCTCGGACACCTCAACCGCTCCCCCGACCTCGTCGTCCAGCGGCAGGCCGCCGCCTCCGGCTGCTGGCTGGCCTTCGACGGGCCGTCCCGGGCCAACCACGCCACCGACTGGCGGATGCCAGAGTCCGTACGGGCCCTGGCCGAGGCCGGGTTCGGGGACCGTGTTCTGCTCGGCGGGGACACCGTGGTGAGGGAGGCGCGGTCGGTGGACGGCGGACCCGGGATGCCGTACCTGCTGCGGCGGGTACGGCTGCGGTTGGAGGCCGAGTTGGGTGCGGAGGTCGTCGACCGGATCCTCGTGGACAACCCCGCCCGGGCCTTCGCCGTCGACTGGCGCTGAGCGCTTCGCGGGAAGTGCCGCGACACGTCGTGTGCCGTCGGGGCGCTGCGAACCGCGGTGCGGGAGCGGGTCGCGGTGCTGCCGGCCGACCCCGCGCCGGAGCCGTTCCCGATCGGGCTGTGCGTGCGCCGGTCCGGCCTCGGGCGGCCGTCGGTGGCGGCGTCGTGGCGCCTGACGGCACAGAGGTGACCGGACCGCGGTGGTCCGCCTACCGAAGTGCGCCGAGCGGGTCGTCCAGTACCGGCTGCCAGGCCAGCTCGGCCGCTCCCACCAGGCTGTTGTGGCTCAGCGTGCACGGCAGGATGGGCACGCTGCCGCTCTGGCCCCACAGGCTGCGGTCGGCGACGACGGCGCGCAGCCGCTCCGGGTCGGCGTCCAGGAGGGTGCGGTGCAGGCCGCCGAGGATGATGCGGTCGGGGTTGAGGATGTTGACCAGGCCCGCCAGCCCGAGGCCGAGGCGGTCGATCAGGGCCTCGGTGGCCCTGCGGACGGTCGGGTCGGCGGAGTGGTCGCGGACCAGGTCCTCGGCCTGCCGCAGCAGCGACACCTCGGGGCCGGGATCGCGGCCCGCCTCGATCAGCAGCGCCAGGGGATCGGCCTCCACGTCCAGACAGCCCCGGCTGCCGCAGTGGCAGGGACGGCCCTCCGGGTTCACGGCGACGTGACCGACCTCCAGGGCCAGGCCCGAACTCCCGGTGTGCAGGCGGCCGTCCAGGACCAGCGCACCGCCGACGCCCCGGTGCCCGGTGGCCACGCAGAGTAGGTCCCGGGCGCCCCGGCCCGCGCCGTGCCGGTGCTCGGCGAGCGCGGCGAGGTTCACGTCGTTGCCCGCGAACGCCGGGCCGGTGATGCCGGCCGCGCGCACGCACTCCGCGAAGATCCGGCGTACCGGCGCCCCCACCGGCCAGGCCAGGTGGAGGGGGTTGAGGGCGAGGCCCTCCGGTTCGGCGACGGCGGACGGCACGGCGAGACCGGCGCCGACGCAGCGCAGGCCGGTGCTGCGCAGCAGGTCGGCGCCCGCCTCGACCACCGAGCCGAGCACCTTCGCCGGGTCGGCGTCGACGGTCTCGCAGCCGGGCGCGGTCGCGACGATCCGGCCGCCGAGGCCCACCAGCGCCGCCCGGAAGCCGTCGGCGTGGACCTGCGCGGCGAGAGCGACGGGGCCGTTCTCGGCGACCTCCAGGCGGTGCGAGGGACGGCCCTGCGAACCCGCGGCGGCGCCCGGGTGGGCGTCGACCCTGATCAGGCCGAGCGCCTCCAGTTCGGCGGCGACGGCGCCGGCCGTCGCCCGGGTGACGCCGAGTTCCGCGGTGAGCACCGCGCGGGTGGGGGCACGGCCGGTGTGCACGAGTTCCAGGGCGGGGCCGAGTGCGCCACGTCCTCGGTCCAACCGGGGTTTCGAGGTTCCGTTCCCCGTCGGGCCGGGGGCCGCCTTTCCGCTCATGAGAGGGAGTCTGCCATGATCCGCAGTCGTGAAAGGCGCCGGTGCGTGGTGGCCGGTCGCGCACCTCCCCGCGCCCCCTACGGGGCGCTCCGGTTCGGGCGTCTCAAAGGCCGCTCACTCTCAACGTGAGGTTCAAACGGCCGGTCAGGCCCAGCTCCGGGGGCGCCGTCCCCGGGTACACCCTCGGCACCCCGTGGTAGGCGAGCCGTGACTCGCCCCCGAACACGAACAGGTCCCCCGACCGCAGCTCCACGTCCTGGTACGGCCGCGCCCGTGTCTGCGTGTTGCCGAAGCGGAAGACGCAGCTGTCCCCGAGGCTCAGCGACACCACCGGGGCGTCCGACTTCTCGTCGGCGTCGCGGTGCATGCCCATGCGGGCGTCGGCGTCGTAGAAGTTGATCAGCGCGATGTCGTACGACAATCCGCCGACCGCCGCCGGGCCCAGGGCGTCGGTCACCGCGCGGCGGCCCAGTTCGTCGAGCCAGGCCGGGAACGGCTTGACGGGGCTCCCGTCGCCGTCGACGACCGTGCGGGCGTAGGCGTACGGGTGCCAGTGCCAGCCCAGGCAGACCTGGCGGGCGGTCATCGTGCCGCCGCCGGGTGTACGGACCGTGCGCAGGCCCGCCGGGGGCCGGGCCCAGTCGCGGCAGGCGGCGAGCAGCGCGCGCTGCCGGTCCGGGCCCAGCCAGTCGGGGACGTGCACGGCGCCCGGTGCGAGGCGGGCGCGCGCCCTCGGGAACAGTTCGTCCTCCATGCCCCCATCCTGCCCGACCGGGCCTGAGCTGCGGTTCCGCTAGCCTGGACGCACGATGAGCGACCGTATGACGACTGCCTGGGGCGAGTTCGAGCTGTCCCGCTTCCCGGAGGATCCGCGCGACCGGCTGCGTGCCTGGGACGCCTCCGACGCGTATCTGCTGCGCCATCTCGACCAGGAGCGGACCGGGCTGTCCGGCACGGTCGTGGTGCTCGGCGACCGGTGGGGCGCGCTGGTCACGGCGCTGGCGGCGCACCGGCCGGTGCAGATCACCGACTCGTACCTCAGCCAGGAGGCGACCCGGGCGAACCTGGCGCGCGCGGGTGTCGAGCCGGGTGCGGTGCGGCTGCTGACCACCCAGGATCCGCCGCCGGACCGGGTGGACGTGCTGCTGGTGCGGGTACCGAAGAGCCTTGCGCTGCTCGAGGACCAGCTGCTGCGGCTGGCGCCCGCCGTGCACGCGGGGACGGTCGTGATCGGCACCGGCATGGTCAAGGAGATCCACACGTCGACGCTCCGGCTGTTCGAGCGGATCCTCGGTCCGACCCGGACCTCGCTGGCCGAGCAGAAGGCCCGGCTGATCCACTGCACGCCGGATCCGTCGCTGGAGCGCCCGGAGAACCCGTGGCCGTACAGCTACGCGCTGCCCGCCGGCATCGGCACGGTCTCCGGCCGTACGGTCGTCAACCACGCGGGGGTCTTCTGCGCCGACCGGCTCGACATCGGGACGCGGTTCTTCCTGGCGCATCTGCCCGAGGGCGGCCGCCGGATCGTGGACCTGGGGTGCGGGAACGGGGTCGTGGGCACGGCGGTGGCGCTGGCCGATCCCACGGCCGAGGTGCTGTTCGTGGACGAGTCGTTCCAGGCGGTCGCCTCGGCGGAGGCCACCTACAAGGCGAACGGCGTGCCCGGGCACGCCGAGTTCCGGGTCGGGGACGGGCTGGCCGGGGTCGCGGCCGGCAGCGTGGACGTGGTGCTGAACAACCCGCCCTTCCACTCCCACCAGGCGACCACCGACGCGACGGCGTGGCGGATGTTCAGCGGGGCGAAGCGGGCGCTGCGGCCGGGCGGCGAGCTGTGGGTGGTCGGCAACCGGCACCTCGGCTACCACGTGACGCTGCGCCGCCTGTTCGGCAACAGCCGACTGGTCGCGAGCGACCCGAAGTTCGTGGTGCTGAAGGCGGTCAGGCGCGGGTAGTCCCGCCGGTGAGCACGCCGATGATCCGGGTCACCTCCCGGGTCATCGCGTCCCGGCCGGCACCGAGGTACGGGCGGGAGTCGACGGCCTCGGGATGGTCCGCGAGGAAACGGCGGACGGACGCGGTCATCGCCATGTTGAGTGCCGTGCCGATGTTGACCTTGGCGATGCCGCCGGCGACCGCGGCGACCAGTCCCCCGTCCGGGACTCCGGAGGAGCCGTGCAGGACGAGCGGGACCGGCACGGCGGCCGCGAGGCGCTCGAGGAGGTCATGGTCGAGAGCGGCGGTGCGCGTGGTCATCGCGTGGGCGCTGCCGATCGCCACGGCCAGTGCGTCGACGCCGGTGCCGGCGACGAAGTCCCGTGCCTCGGCGGGGTCGGTACGCGCCCCGGGCGCGTGGGCGTCCAGCGCCGGCCTGCCGTCCTTGCCGCCCACCTCGCCCAGCTCCGCCTCGATCCACAGGCCTTGGCCGTGCGCCCAGGCCACGGCCGCCGCGGTCGCCGCGAGGTTCCCGGCGTACGGCAGCCGGGACGCGTCGTACATGACCGAGCTGAATCCCGCGTCCGGAGCCTGCCGGAGCAGGTCGTCGGTGCGGACGTGGTCGAGGTGCAACGCGACCGGCACGCGGGCGCGTTCGGCGGCCGCGGCGGTGGCGCGGGCCAGTGGGAGAAGGCGTCCGAGGCGGAACCTGACGGCGTTCTCGCTGACTTGGAGGACGACGGGCGCACCGGCCGCCTCGGCACCGGCGATGACGGCCTCCACGTGCTCCAGGGTGATGACGTTGAACGCGGCTACGGCGGACCGGGCTTCGGCGGCCCGTGCCAGGAGGGTGCCGGTGGGTGCGAGGGGCACGCTCACTCCCCGCCGGCCGGGGTGAGGATCACCGAGCGGGTGAGATGGCGCGGCCGGTCGGGGTCGAGGCCCCGGGCGGCGGCCACGGCGACCGCGAGGCGCTGCGCGCGGACCAGTTCGGCGAGCGGGTCGAGGACGCCCTGGATCCACAACCCGCCGGTGGCGGCGACCTGTTGGGCGAGTCCGGTCGGCGCGGGGCCGAACATCCAGGTCGCGGTGGCCCGGGTGGTGATGCTGATCGGGCCGTGCCGGTACTCCATGGCCGGGTAGGCCTCGGTCCAGGACAGGGAGGCCTCGCGCATCTTGAGCCCGGCCTCGCTCGCGAGTCCGACGGTCCAGCCGCGCCCGAGGAAGGTGAACTGGCCGCACTCGACCAGCTCCGGCGGCAGCGGAGTGGACAGCGCGGTCCGGGCGTCGGCGGCCACGGCGTCGGTGTGCAGGCCTAGGTGGGCGCGGAGCAGGGTGAAGGCGCTGGTGGCGAACCGGGTCTGAACGACGGAGCGTTCGTCGGCGAAGTCCAGGACGACGAGGTCGTCGGCGGCGCCGGTGACGGGGGCGCCGGGGTCGGCGGTGATCGCGGCGGTGCGCGTGCGCCCCTTCAACTCGCGCAGCAGGTCCAGTACTTCGGTGGTGGTGCCGGACCGGGTGAGGGCGAGCACCCGGCCGTACGACCGTCCGTGCGGGAACTCCGAGGCGGCGAAGGCGTCCGTCTCGCCGTGCCCCGCGGACTCGCGCAGTACGGCCGCGGCCTGGGCCATGAAGTACGAGGTCCCGCAGCCGACGATCGCTACCCGCTCGCCCGGCGCCGGGAGGGCGCGGGCTCGGCGGGCGGCTTCGGCGGCGGCTCGGGTCCAGCACTCGGGCTGGCTGTTCAGCTCCTCGGTGATATGTGACATACCACTGCCCCTCCACCTGAACATGAGACATCGTGCTTGTTCTTGCAAAATAGAGCCTGCTTTCAAGCACAATCAAGCATCCTGCCGAAAAACTAGGTGCGCTAGGGTCACCGGGAGTCACCGAAAGCACCGACGAACGGAGGCGGCGGATGTCGCGCGACGCCCGCTGGAAGGCGCTGCTCGAATTGCTGGTCGAGCGCGGCCGCCTCGAGGTCGAGGAGGCGGCGGCCGAGCTGGCGGTCTCGGCGGCCACCATCCGCCGGGACCTCGACCAGCTCGCCGAGCAGCAGATGCTGGTGCGCACCCGGGGCGGGGCGGTGGTGCACGGGGTGTCGTACGAGCTGCCGTTGCGCTACAAGACCGCGCGGCAGGCCTCGGAGAAGCAGCGGATCGCCAAGGCGGTGGCGGATCTGGTCGAGCCGGGCGAGACGGTGGGACTGACGGGCGGTACGACCACCACGGAGGTGGCCCGCGCCCTGGCCGTACGCGGAGACCTCACCAACGGTTCGCCGGCGCTGACGGTCGTCACGAACGCGCTCAACATCGCGAACGAGCTCGCGGTGCGGCCCCAGTTCAAGATCGTGGTGACGGGCGGGGTGGCGCGCCCGCAGTCGTACGAGCTCATCGGGCCGCTCGCGGACGGCGTGCTGGGTCAGATCACCCTCGACGTGGCGGTGCTCGGAGTGGTCGCCTTCGACGTCGTCCACGGGGCCGCGGCGCACGACGAGGGGGAGGCCGCGGTCAACAGGCTGCTGTGCGAGCGGGCGGCCCGCGTGGTGGTCGCCGCGGACTCCAGCAAGCTCGGCGGGCGGGCGTTCGCCCGGATCTGCGCGGCGGAGCTGGTGGACGTCCTGGTCACGGACACGGCGGCGGCGCCGGAGACGGTCCGCCGGTTCGAGGAGGCGGGAATCCGGGTCCTGACCGTGTGAACGCGAGCCGGCCTCCCGGCGATCCGACTCTCGGTCACCTCCCGCCGGTATGTCATATCCCGGTGGTGTGTCACCGCCGGTATGTCACATCCCGGTGGTGTGTCACATCCCGCTGGTGTCCGCGCTGACGAATCCCGCGCCCCGCTGGTCGTTGCAGCCGAACACGGGCCGGTCGGCCGGGTCGGGCCAGCTCTGCTGGGCCTGGAGGGCGACGCTCACCAAGGTGAGCAGCAGGTCGACGTCGCTCGCGGCGTCGAGTCGTATGGTCACCCACTGCGAGCCCGGCACGATCCGGATCGCTCCCGTGCTCTTCAGGTCCTTCGCGAAGTGCCGGATGGCACGGGTGGTGAGACGCAGGTCCACATCGCGGTCGGAGTGGAAGTGCGCGATCTCGCCCTGCGCCGAACTCACGCCCTGCCCCAGACCGCAGCTCGGTACGGCCTCGGCCAGGTCGGGCCAGGTCGCCAGTTGCGCCAGAGCGCGCGAGGCCAACGTCATGGGGCCATCATGGCCCGCTCACTCTCCGGTAACCAACCAGCGAGCAGTTATTAACCGAGCTGTTGCCGGACTCCGTCCGAACACAGACGTCCGGGACGAGTGAATGTCCGCAGGAATTCAGTGGTTCGAGGGACGGAAGGTACCGCGTCGACGTCCGGGACGCCCGTGTCCGACGTCACGTTTTGTGCGGGTCTGACACCCGGCCTACGCGGTGCGCCTGGCACCCGTCGCCGCGAACGCGTCGGCGGCGGCGAGGTCGAAGTCCCCGTGGTCGCTGCCGAGGCCCTGGGCGACCAGGGCCGCCACGGCGTTGCCGAGGACGGCGGCGTCGTGCGGGGTGCGGCCCAGGCCGATGCCGAAGACGAACCCGGCCGAGAAGGCGTCGCCGCAGCCGGTGGTGTCCACGACGTCGACCTCGAAGGCCGGCACCGGCTCGGCGCCCTCGGCCGTGACCAGCAGTGCGCCCTCGCCGCCCCGGGTGACCGCGACCAGCCCGGCGCCGGCGCCGACCAGCTTCTTCGCGCCCGCCACCAGGTCGTCCTCGCCGGAGAAGCCCAGCACCTGGTCGTCGTTGGGGAGGAGGTGGTCGACGTACGGCAGTGCGGCCGCGATCTGCTCGAAGCTGCCAAGGACGCCGGGTGCGAGCAGGTCCACGGAGGTCGTCAGGCCGTGCTCCTTGGCGAAGTGCAGGATGCGGGCGGCGGCGTCGACACCGATCAACTCCGGTCCGCCGAGGTGGAGATGGTCGGCCTCGGCAAGGGCGTCCCAGGGCACGTCGTCGACGCCGTAGGTGATGTTGGCGCCGAGCAGGTGCAGGGACGGCCGGTCGCCGTCCGGGCGGATGGGCAGCACGCTCGCCGAGGTGGCGGTGTCGGTACGGCGGACGAGGAACCCGGTGTCGATCCCGGCCCTGTGGAGCAGCTGCACGAGCATGTCGCCGGTCGCGTCGGCGCCGACGGCCCCGGCGCTGCGCACGGTGGCGCCGAGCTTGGCGAGGCTCAGCGCGGTCCCGCCGGCGGTTCCGGCCGCGGTGATCCTGATGTCCTCGACCAGGGTTGCGCCCTGGCCCTCGGGTATCGCCTCCACCGGCCTGACCAGCACGTCCAGCACGTGCACACCCATCGTGACGACTCTCATGGCTTGCCCTCCTGCAGGGTTCGGGTGGTGCCGTAGTTCCGGGCGATGGCGGCCTCGATCACCGCGAGCTGCTGCCGCTCGTCCAGGACGCGGGGTGTTCCGAGGGCCGCCGCGTGCTGGTAGACGCAGCAGGCCCATTCGAGCAGCAGGGCGTTCTCGACGGCCTTGTCGAGGGTCGGGCCGACGGTGACCGAGCCGTGGTTGGCCATCAGGGCGGCGCTGCGGCCGTCGAGCGCGGCGAGTACCGACTCGGCGAGTTCCGGGGTGCCGAAGGTGGCGTACGGCGCCACCCGCACGGTGCCACCGAGGGCGAGCAACTGGTAGTGGATGCAGGGCAGTTCGTCGACGACGCAGGAGAGGGCGGTGGCCATCGGGGCGTGGGTGTGGACGACCGCGCCGGCGCCGAATCGGCGGTAGACCCCCAGGTGCAGGTCGAGTTCGGAGGTCGGCTCCAGGGTTCCGGCGACCACCCGGCCGTCCAGGTCGACCACCGTCACCTGGCCCGCGGTGAGTTGGGCGAGCGCCGCGCCGGTCGCGGTGACCGCGACCCGGTCCCCCGCCCGCACGCTGACGTTGCCCGCCGTTCCGATCAGCAGGCCCGCCGCTCCCAGGCGGCGGCAGACGTCCGCCACCGCGGCCCGTTCCTGAACCAGCGCGGAGCTTGAGTCCGTCATGGCCGCGACGGTAACGTAAACCTGAAACAAAGTCACGTTCAGATTCAGAGGTGGTCGTGTGGCCGACCCGGCCGCCGAGGAGACCGGTGCCGTGCTGCGCCGTACTCCCCAACAGGCCCGCAGCAAAGCCCGGTTGGCGCGGGTGCTGAAGGCGGCCGAGCGCGTGCTGATCGCCGAGGGCGTGCCGGCCCTGACCACCACCAGGGTCGCGGTGGAGGCCGGGGTCTCGGTCGGCTCGCTGTACCAGTACCTGCCGGACCGGGACGCGATCATCGACGCGCTGGCCGCGACGTACTTCGCCCGGCTCGAAGCGGTGATGGAGGAGTTCGTGCGCGGCGCGGCGACCGAGCGCTGGTCCGACCCGGTCGGCGTGCTGATCGACACCTACGCCGGGCTCTACCGCACCGAACAGGGCTTCCGTGCACTGTGGTTCGGCAGCGGTCTGACCGACCGGACCCGCGCGGCGGACCGGGAACACAAGCGCCGCATGGCCGACGGCGTACGCCGGGTGCTGCTCGCGCTCGGCATCGCCGCCGACACCGAGGGGCTCGGCCCCGCCTGCCATGCCGCCGTCCTCGCCGCCGACGCGCTCGCCCAGGAGGCCTTCCGCCGCGACGCCGAGGGCGACGCCGCCCTCCTCGACGAGGCGAAGGTCATGCTGCGCGGCTACCTCACGGCCCTGGCCGCGCGGCGCGGGCGGTGGGACGACGGTGCGGCGGGCGCCGGTCCGCTCAGCGGGCCCGTTCCCAGACCGGCTGGACGCCCGGAGTCAGCGCCGTGAAGTCCGGCAGTTCGCGCAGGGCCTGCTCGGCGACGCGCCGGTGCGTGGACCGCGATGACGCGCAGCTGCCGCGAGCCGGTGTTGAACGTGACGACTTCCCGTGCGGCACCCGCAGTCCCGGCTCGCCGCCGCGGCCGAGCTCCTCGCCGGTCTCGGCGGCACCGGGTCCCCCTGACAGGGACCACGCCGCGAGGTCCCGCCGGCCGGTGGTCCGGGCCCTGTCCCCGTCCCCCGCCCGCCCTTGTCCCTGCCTCCGCACTCGCCTAGCCTGAGTTTGTGCCGCTGATAAACAAAACCCGGACGCACAACGCCGTGCCCGGAGACTCCCTCACCCGACTCCGTATCGCCCTGACCGTCTTCTTCGCCATGGACGGCTTCGTCTTCGCCGGATGGGTCGTCCGCATCCCCGCCATCAAGGAACAGACCGGCGCCTCGGCCGGCGCCCTGGGGCTCGCGCTGCTCGGGGTCTCGGCCGGGGCCGTGATCACGATGATGTTCACCGGACGGCTGTGCCGCCGCTACGGCTCCCACCCGGTGACCGTCGTCTGCGCCGTGCTGCTCTCCCTCAGCGTCGCACTGCCCCCGCTCACCCACTCGGTGCCGGCCCTCGGCGCCGTGCTGCTCGTTTTCGGCAGCGCCTACGGCGGCATCAACGTCGCGTTCAACAGCGCCGCGGTCGACCTGGTACGAGCCCTGCGACGCCCGATCATGCCCAGCTTCCACGCCGCCTTCAGCCTCGGCGGCATGCTCGGCTCCGGTCTGGGCTCACTGATCGCCGGCGTGCTGACCCCCACGCAGCACCTGCTCTGCCTCACCGCCGTCGGCCTCCTGATCACCCTTCTCGCGGGCCGCACCCTGCTTCGCACTCCCCCGCCGGACATCCCGGGGGACGACGCACCGCAAGACACGTCCGCACCGCGCCGCCTGGCACCCCGCACCCGTCTGCTGGTCGTCACGTTCGGTCTGATCGCCCTGTGCACGGCCTACGGCGAGGGAGCCATGGCCGACTGGAGCGCCCTGCACCTGGCGCAGGACCTGGGCACCGCACCCGGCACGGCCGGCATCGGTTTCTCCTGCTTCGCGCTCGCCATGACCGTCGGCCGGCTCAGCGGCACAAGGCTGCTCGAAGCCCTGGGCCAGACGCGCACCCTGGTGTTCGGCGGCACGACCGCCGCGGCCGGCATGCTGCTCGGCGCGCTCGCCCCGGCCCTGTGGGCGGCCCTCCTCGGATTCGCGATCACCGGGCTCGGCCTCGCCAACCTCTTCCCCGTCGCCGTCGAACGCGCGGGCAGACTGGCCGGCCCCGACGGCGTGGCCGTCGCCTCCACCTTCGGCTACGGCGGCATGCTCCTGGGACCGCCCGCCATCGGCTTCATGGCGGAGTGGCTCTCCCTCCCCACCGCCCTCACCACGGTCGCCGCCCTCGCCGCCACCGCCGCCACCATCGCACTCGTGACCCGGCGCTCGACCGGACACTGACCGGGATCGCCGACGGCAGGACACGGGCCGAAGTCCGCGCCCGGCCCGGTACGGCCCGGCGCCGGCTCAGTCCAGCAGCCCCGGTTCCCGCACCGACTCCAGCATCCGGGCCAGTCTCACCGTGTCGGCGGACGTCCAGTCCGGCGGGCTCGTGATCTCGGCCCACGCGCTCGTCGGCAGGGTGCCGTACCGGTGGCCGAAGCCGTCCGGGACGCTGTCGGCGCCCGCCAGGTCGCAGGCCACCTGCCAGAACGTCAGCAGCGGATACCACTGCATCGCAGGCGAGACGTCCCGGGCACGCGGCCGGTCCAGCCAGTCCGGCCGGTGGAAGGCGAGGTCGGGCGACCACCAGACGACCGGGTCGGAACCGTTCTGGAGGTAGAGCGCGCGGGGCTCGCCCCAGGGCGCGTCCGGGATGCCGTAGTCCGCCGGCACCTGCGCGAAGCGCACATGTGCCCCGTCGGCGACCACCGGCCGCCACTCGGGGCTGCCGGGCTGCCGTTTCGCGGTGACCGACTTCCAGAGCGGGTTGTCGTAGGTCGGCCCCACGAACAGCGCCCCGCCGGTCTCCGCGACGAGCGTGCGCAGGGAGCCGTCCACAGCGGACTCCATGGAGAAGGAGCCGAGGCTCTCGCCGTAGACGAGCAGTCGGGGGCGGGAATCGGCGGGGAGGGTCCGCCACTTGGCGTAGACGGCGTCGAAGAGGGCTCGTCCGGTGGCGGCGGCCTCGTCCTCGGTGAGCGCGGAGACCCAGCTGGGGAGGTAGGAGTACTGCATGGCGACCATGGCGGTGTCGCCGCCCCACATGTACTCCAGTGGCCTGCTGCCCTGGTCGTTGATCCAGCCGGTGCCGGTGGTGCCCATGACGGCGAGGATCCTTCGGGAGAAACCGCCGGTGCGTTCGAGTTCGCGTACGGCGAGGGCGGCACGTTCGTCGAGGGTTCCGGCGGAACGCAGGCCGACGTAGACCCGTACCGGGTCCTCGGCCGGGCGGCCGGTGAAGGCGGCGATGTCGGCGCGGGACGTGGCGGTGCCGACGAAGTCGCGGCCCTTGGCGCCCAGGGTGTCCCAGCGGGCGGCGGACTCGGGGCTGCCGGAGAGGGTGGGCAGCCCCGGCCGGTGGACGCCCTTGGTGGTGCCCTGGTCGGCGAGGGACGCGGCGCTCTCGATCGCGTCCAGTGCGGCGCGCAGCAGGAAGCCCTGGACGACTCCGACGATCACGAAGGCGGCGAGGACGACCCCGGTGGCGTAGGCGACGGGTCGCGGGACCAGGGTGCCGAACGCGTGGGCGACGACTCGGGTGCCGAGCCGTACCGTCCGGGCGGCCAGGAGCAGCAGCGTGGCGACGAGTGCGGCCACGACCGGGACGAGCGCCCACTGCCACCAGACGAGGTGCGGGGGCAGGGTCACCGCCCGGCGGACCTGGCCCTCCCAGCCGACGCTCCAGGCGGTGGCCGTGACCACGGCGGCGGCTCCGAGCACGGCAAGGGCGGCCCACAGCGCACGGCGGACCCGCCGGCGGACGCGGACGCCGGCCCAGCGGAGCAGCAGCCGGGCGAGGGCCTCCGCTGCGGCCCCGGCGCCGTAGCCGACGGCCGCCGAGACGCCGGCCGCGAGTCCCTGCAGCCACCAGGCCCGCGGGAGCAGGGACGGGGTGAGGGACAGGCAGTAGCACAGGACCGCCACCGCGATCCCGCCCCAGCACGGCCGCCGCCGGACCACCCGGTCGGGGCCCAGGTGCCGGCGCACCCGCTCCGCCGTCCGCCGGGTCCAGTCCTTCGTACGATTCAGCGCCTTGCCCGCTCCACTCACTTCGCCACCTCGGGACCACGATCTGTCACCGCACCGGCCACCGCATCCGGAAGATCGGGAAAAGGTGCGGAGCCGCACGAGGTGTCCCATCGTGGTGGGCATGACTCCGGCCCGGACCACCGAGCACACCACCCCGCCGCGGAGGACGACAGCCGGGCCGGCACCGCGTCGGGCCGGGGCCGTGACGGTGGGCACCTCGTGACCCGCCCGCCGCTCCGCGCCCCGGCCGGGCCGTGACACCCCGCCCGCCATGCCGCTCCCCCGGATTCCCCGGATTCCCCGGCTCCCCACCCGTACCGCCGTGGCCGCGGTGGTGGCCGTGCTGGTGCTCGCGAACCTGCTGGACAACCGCTGGGCCAGGTCCTGGATCCTGCTCACCGCGGTGCTCACCTCGGCCGTCCTGGTGGGGCTGCTGTTCTGGGCCGGGGGCGGCTGGCCGGAGCTGGGACTCGAACGGCACACTCTCGCGGCCGGGGCGCGTCGGGGAGCGGCCCTGATCGGGATCGTCGCCGCGGTCTATCTGTGCGCGGCACTGCTCCCGGTCACCCGCGGCCTGTTCGCGGACCAGCGGACGAACGCGCTGAGCGGTTCGGAGATCGCCTTCAAGGCGCTGGTCGCGGTGCCCGTGGGGACGGTCCTGCTGGAGGAGACCGCCTTCCGCGGGGTGCTGTTCGCGCTGCTGTGCCGACTGCGCACGGCCACCACGGCCGCCGTCCTCTCCTCCGTGCTCTTCGGCCTCTGGCACATCCTCCCGTCCCTGAACCTCAACGAGGACAAGCCGACGCTGGGTTCGGTCTTCGGGCACTCGGTCGCCGGGGCGGTCCTGGTGGACGCCGGTGCCGTGCTGTTCACGGCCGTGGCGGGCTGTCTGCTGTGCTGGGTGCGCGACCGCAGCGGCTCCCTGCTGGCACCGATGGCCCTGCACTGGGCGGTCAACGCACTCGGCTACGCGGTGGGGTTCCTGCTGCGCTGAGCGCTCCGCCGCAAGGGCCGGGGGGTGCGGTATCCCGACCGCGGCGCCGTCGTGGCCGGTCGCACAGCTCCCTCAGCCTTCGGCGGGTACCCCCGGCCCCGCTTTCGGGGCGCCGCCGATCAGCAGCAGGAACAGCCGCATCCGGCAGACTCGCCGCATGGAGACTGCTGAGTTCCTCGAAATCCTCGACCGGGAGGGCCGGTTGCTGGCCGCGGCCGCCACGGACGCGGGGCTCGACGCCCCGGTGCCCACCTGCCCGGACTGGCGGGTGCGCGACCTGCTGCGGCACACCGGCACCATCCACCGGTGGGCCGCCGGGGTCGTCGCCGACGCGGAGACCTCACCCCGCCCCGTCCCCGGCCTCCCGGACATCGACGGCGCGGACCTGACAGCCTGGTACCGGGACGGCCACCGCCGGCTCGTCGAGACCCTCGACGGCGCACCGCGGGACGTGACGTACTGGACCTTCCACCCCGCCCCCGTCCCCTCGCCGCTGGCCTTCTGGCTCCGCCGGCAGGCCCATGAGACGACCGTCCACCGATACGACGCCGAGGCGGCACGCGGCGGCCCGGCGACCCCGGTCGGCACGGGCTTCGCGGTCGACGGCATCGACGAACTGCTGCGCGGCTTCCACGCCCGCACCCGCAGCCGGGTACGCAGCAAGCATCCGCGAGTGCTGGGAGTGCGCGCGATGGACGCGGACGCGGCCTGGACCGTACGGCTGTCGGAGCGGCCGCCGGTCACCGAACTCGGTGCGCCCCAGGACGCTACGGCCGAACTCGCCGGCCCAGCCGACCAGTTGTACCTGGCCCTGTGGAACCGCGTACCGGTGCCGAAGATGACCGGCGACCCGGAACTTGCCGACCTGTGGCGGACGGACTCCGGAATCTGACTTCGTCATCTGGCTCCGGAATCCGGCTCCGGCCGGCCGACCGACGGCGGCGGCGAGCGGCCCGGTCGGCCGGGCTCAGCCCCGCTCGGCGGCCAGCATCCTGGTGAGCACCGCGCGCTGCACCGGCAGCAGTTCGCCGTGCAGCGCGCGCCCCTTGCCGGTGAGCGCCACCCGCACGCCCCGCCGGTCCTCCGGGCACATGGCCCGCTCGACCAGGCCGTCCTTCTCCAGGCGGGCGATCAGCCGGGACAGCGCGCTCTGGCTGAGGTGCACCCGCTCGGCGATCTCCTGAACCCGGAAGCTGCAGACGCCGTCCGCCGCCGGGCCGTCCGACAGCAGGTCGAGGACCTCGAAGTCGCTCCCGCACAGGCCGTGTCCGTGCAGGGCACGGTCCAGCTCGCACTGGGTGCGGGCGTGCAGGGCCAGGATGTCCCGCCATTGCTCCACGAGTGCCTGCTCGGGCTTCTTCGCCGCCATCCGGGCACCGTAGCAGAGAACCGTGATTGTTGCATCGTAATTAAATGCGTTTGCATTCGATGCATGTGCATGTAGTGTCTGGGTCCATGACCTCTCCGCTCACCGCCCCTGCTGCCGAGGGACGCTGGACTCCCCGCCTCTGGGGCACGCTCCTGGTGCTGTGCGCCGCCATGTTCCTGGACGCGCTGGACGTGTCGATGGTCGGCGTCGCCCTGCCGTCGATCGGCTCCGACCTGCACCTGTCCACCTCGACGCTGCAATGGATCGTCAGCGGCTACATCCTCGGATACGGCGGTCTGCTGCTGCTCGGCGGCCGCACCGCGGACCTGCTCGGCCGGCGCCAGGTGTTCCTCGTGGCCCTCGGCGTCTTCGCGCTCGCCTCGCTGCTCGGCGGCCTCGTCGACTCGGGCCCGCTGCTGATCGCCAGCCGCTTCATCAAGGGCCTGAGCGCGGCCTTCACCGCGCCGGCCGGCCTCTCGATCATCACGACCACGTTCCCGGAGGGCCCGCTGCGCAACCGCGCCCTCTCCATCTACACCACCTGCGCGGCCACCGGTTTCTCCATGGGCCTGGTGCTGTCCGGCCTGCTCACCGAGGCCAGCTGGCGCTTCACCATGCTGCTGCCCGCTCCCATCGCCCTGATCGCGCTCCTCGTCGGCCTCAAGCTGCTCCCGCGCAGCTCCCGCGAACGCGACCACAACGGCTACGACGTCCCCGGCGCGATCCTCGGCACCGCCTCCATGCTGCTGCTGGTGTTCACCGTCGTGGAGGCCCCGCAGGTGGGCTGGGCCTCGGCCCGCACCCTGCTCTCGTTCCTGGCGGTCGCCGTGCTGCTGACCGTCTTCGTCCAGGTCGAACGCCGTTCCCCCGGACCGCTCATCCGCCTCGGCGTGCTGCGCTCGGGCAACCAGGTGCGCGCCCAGCTCGGCGCGATCGCCTTCTTCGGCTCGTACGTCGGATTCCAGTTCCTGACCACCCTCTACATGCAGTCCCTGCTCGGCTGGTCCGCGCTGCACACCGCCCTGGCCTTCCTGCCGGCGGGCGCGCTGGTGGCGGTGTCGTCGACCAAGGTCGGCGCGATCGTGGACCGTTTCGGCACCCCGCGGCTGATCGCGGCGGGCTTCGCCTTCATGGTCGTCGGATACGCCCTGTTCCTCCGTGTCGACCTGAGCCCGGCCTACGCCGCGGCGATCCTGCCGTCGATGCTCCTGATCGGCGCGGCCTGCGCCCTGGTCTTCCCCTCCCTCAACATCCAGGCCACCAACGGCGTCGACGACCACGAGCAGGGCATGGTCTCCGGGCTCCTCAACACCTCGGTGCAGGTCGGCGGCGCGATCTTCCTGGCGATCGTCACGGCCGTGGTCACCGCCGGCGCGCCCGCCCACGCGACCCCGCAGGCGGTGCTCGACAGCTACCGTCCCGGCTTCCTGGTGGTCGCGTTCGTGGCCCTCGCCGGGCTGCTGATCACCCTCACGGGGCTGCGCACCCGGCGCCCGCAGCAGACCGTCGTGATCGCCAAGTCCACCTCCCTGGAGGCGGAGCGCGTGCCCGCACGCGACTGAACGGGGCCGCCTCCCGACGTGTGCCCGGCGGGGGCCTTTTGCCTCGCCGGGCACACGCGTCTCAGCCCAGCCAGCCGGGCCGTACCAGCCCCGACTCGTAGGCGAGGACGACCAGTTGGGCGCGGTCGCGGGCGCCCAGCTTGACCATCGTGCGGCTCACGTGGGTCTTGGCGGTGAGGGGGCTGACGACCAGGCGCCGGGCGATCTCCTCGTTGGACAGACCGATGCCGACCAGGGCCATCACCTCCCGCTCCCGCTCGGTGAGCCGGGTGAGGACGTCGGCGGCGGCCGGCTCCTTGGAACGGGCCGCGAACTCCGCGATCAGCCGCCGCGTCACCCCCGGCGACAGCAGCGCGTCCCCGGCCACCACCGCCCTGACCGCGCGCACCAGTTCGTCCGGCTCGGTGTCCTTGACCAGGAAGCCGGAGGCGCCGGACCGGATCGCCTCGAAGACGTACTCGTCGAGCTCGAACGTCGTCAGCATGACCACCTTGACGTCCGCCAGCTCCGGTTCGCCGGTGACCCGGCGGGTCGCCGCGAGGCCGTCCAGACGCGGCATGCGGATGTCCATCAAAACGACGTCGGGGCGCAGTTCACGCACCTTGTGCAGCGCCTCCTCGCCGTCCGCCGCCTCACCGGTCACCTCGATGTCCGGCTGCGCGTCGAGCAACGCCCGGAAACCCGCCCGCACCAGCGACTGATCGTCGGCGAGCAGCACCCGGATCATCGGTCCTCCCTCTCGTCCCTGGCACCCCTGCCGTCCCTGGCGTCCCGGTTACCCAAGGGCAGTACGGCCAGCACCCGGAAGCCCCCGTCGGCACGCGGCCCCGCCTCGATCGTGCCACCCAGGGCGGCCGCCCGCTCCCGCATCCCGGCCAGCCCGTTCCCGCTGCCGCCCGCGTCCGCACCGGTCGCGGGACCGTCGTCGTCGATCCGCAACCGCAGCTCCCCGCCCCCGTGTTCGAGCCGCACGCGCGCGTGCCGCGAACCCGAGTGCCGTACGACATTGGTGAGGGCCTCCTGCACGATGCGGAAGGCGGCCAGGTCGGCGCCGGGCGCCAGGCGCGGCGGCTCCCCCGTCACGTCCACGGTGAGTCCGGCGCTCGCCGCCTGTTCCACCAGTTCCGGCAGCCGCCCGAGACCGGGCGCGGGCGCCCGTGGCACGTCTCCCGGGGCGCGCAGCGTGTCGAGCACCTGACGCACCTCGCCGAGGGCCTCCTTGCTGGCCGCCTTGATGGTGGTGAGTGCCGACCTGGCCTGCTCGGGGTCGGAGTCGAGGAGCGCGAGTCCCACGCCGGCCTGGACGTTGATGACCGAGATGCTGTGCGCCAGGACGTCGTGCAGCTCCCGGGCGATCCGCAGCCGTTCCTCGTCCGCGCGCCGCCGGGCCGCCTGCGCACGGTCGGCCCGTTCCCGCGCCCACTGCTCGCGCCGCAGCCGGACCAGTTCGGCCAGCGAGACGATGATCAGCACCCAGGTGACGATGATCAGCTCCTGGCCGAGGCCGGCACCCCTGTCGCCCGGCGGCGGCAGCCACCGGTACAGCCAGAGCGAGATCAGCAGATGCCCGGCCCACAGCATCCCGAGCGCCGCCCAGGCGGCCCGGCGGTGCCCGGCGACGACGGCGCTGAAGCAGGCCACGGCGACGGCCGCGAAGACCGGTCCGTACGGGTAGCCGGCGGCGAGGTAGGCCAGGGCGAGCGCGGCCGTGCCGAACGCCACGGTCACCGGATGCCGGTGCCGCCGCAGCAGCAGGGCGCAGGTGGCGAGGAGCAGCAGGCGGGCATAGGTGTCGAGGTGCTCGCGGTGGGGCTGGGTGTGCGCGGCGAAGTTCGAGCCCACCAGCACGAGGACGGTCAGCAGCAGGGTGGAGCGCCAGGGCAGGCGGAGGGGCCGGATCCCCGTGCCGGGGCCAGTGCCGGGGCCGGGGCTGGTGCCGGGGCCGGTGGCTTCCGGGTGGGTCCACCACGGGGGGCCGGAGTGCCACCACTGGGCGGGGCCGCGCTCCCGTACCCGCTGCTCGTCCATGACCGCCACGCTAGACGCCGTCGCCCCGCGCGAGCGTCAGCCCGGCGAGGTGATCACGCGTACTCCCCGGGTAGTAGGTGGTGGCGGGCGGCGGGCGGCGGCCTGGTGTCAGCGAACCGCCGTCAGCTCCGCCACCTCGGCGTCGAACAGCCGGTCCGGGTCGAATCCCATGCCCGTGAAGTGGCCGGCGAGTTCGAGGGAGAGCACCCCGTGCATCCGGGTCCAGAAGGCCAGCGCCCGGCGCAGTACTCCCGGGGGCGCGGAGTGTCCGCCGGCCCACTCTCGGTGCTGGGACAGGTGTGCGGTGAACCCGGCGGAGGCCGGCGGGGGCGCCGCGGGCTCGGCCGCCGCGCAGACGTCGAGCAGCGCCGCCATGATCTCCCGGGCGATGCCGGTGATGTCGTCGGGCGCCCGGTAGCCGGGGACCGGCGTGCCGTAGACGAGGAAGTAGCGCTGGGGGTCGTCGAGCGCCCACCGGCGCAGGGCGTGGGCGAGGCCGTCGATACCGACGTCGGCCCCGGCGGCGGCGCTGAAGGTGTCGGCCAGGCTTCGGTAGGCGTCCCGGATCAGCTCGGTGATCAGCTCGTCGCGGCTGCCGAAGTAGCGATAGAGGGCCGGACCGCTCATGCCCACTTCCTTGGCGATCGCGTTGAGGGACAGACCCGACGCGCCCGACCTGGCGATCTGCTCCCAGGCGCGCGCCTTGATGTCCGCTCGCACCTGACTCCGGTACCGCTCGCGGGGGCTCATCGCGTCCGCGTTCGCCGCCATGGCCGTCACGCTCCTCTCGCACTTCCTCGTTTGAAGCTATCACTTTCGAGAGGGGCTCTAACAGTCGCGAGCACACGATCTGAAGTGACGGCTTGACACTCCAGCTAGGGCCAGTCATGTTTGTTATAGGTTCTAACGCAAGCGAGAGTCAATCCCGCTTGCGAGTTCATCTACACACCGTCTGGACGCGGAGGCCGTCGTCATGGGAATCGCAGAGACCGCAGGAACCGCCGGAAGCACCGGAAGCACCGGCGCCGGAAGCACACAGCTCGTCGAGGTCGTCCTGCCGGGCGTCGTTGAGCCGGAGGGCCTCCGTATCGAGCGCCGGGAGATCCCCGCTCCCGCAGCCGGCCAGATCGTCGTCCGTGTGGAGGCGACCGGCGTCTCCTTCGCGGAGCAGCAGATGCGCCGCGGCCGCTACTACGACCAGCCGCCCTTCCCCTTCGTCCCCGGCTACGACCTGGTCGGCACTGTGCAGACGGCCGGCAAGGGCGTCGCGCCGGAGCTCGTCGGCAAGCGGGTGGCGTCGCTGGTGAAGGTCGGCGGCTGGGCCAGTCACGTCGTGCTCGACGCGGCCGACGCCGTGCAGGTGCCCGCCGGTGTCGGCGCCGCGGAGGCGGAGACGCTGGTCGTCAACGGGATCACGGCCTGGCAGATGCTGCACCGCAAGGCCAGGGTGCGCAGCGGCGGCACGATCCTGGTGCACGGTGCCAACGGCGGCGTCGGCACGGTGCTCGTCCAGCTCGCCCGGGCGGCCGGCCTTCAGGTGATCGGCACGGCCTCCGCCCGTCACCACGCCGCGCTGCGCGAGCTGGGCGTGACCCCCGTCGACTACCGCACCGAGGACGTGCCGGCCCGGGTCCGGGAACTGGCCCCCGGCGGCGTCGACGCCGTCTTCGACCACCTCGGCGGCCGCAGCGTCGTCGACTCCTGGCGGCTCCTGGCCCCGGGCGGCACCCTCGTCGCCTACGGCAGCGCCACCACCAGGGACGACTCCGGCTCCAAGCAGCTCCCCGTGCTGAAGATCCTCGGCCGGGTGTGGCTGTGGAACGCGCTGCCCAACGGCCGGCGCGCCTGTTTCTTCAACGTCTGGGAGGGCCGCGCCCTCTGCAAGGACCGCTTCCGGGCCCGGCTGCGCACCGACCTCACCCAGGTGTTCCAGGCCTTCCGGCGTGGCGAGGTCACCGCGCGCATCGCCGCCCGGCTGCCCCTGACCCAGGCCGCCGAGGCCCTGCGGCTCGCCGAGTCGGGGACCGTCGCGGGGAAGGTGGTCCTGGTACCGGACGCCGGAGACGGGTCGTCGGCCGACTCGGCGCGATGAGGACCGCAGGCCCGGCGGTCGCCGGTTCGACGACCGACCCTCCAGCGAACCTCCGCCCAACGAACCTCCGCCCAGCAACCACGGGTTCAGCGACCACGGGTTCAGCGACCGTCCGCTCGGCCTTCGCCCGCTCGGCGCTCTCCACCGCTCCCGGCGAACGCGCCGCCGTCCGCGAAGGCCAGCCCGGCGAAGCGTTCGCCGATCCGGCGATGGGTGGCCGCGTCCGGGTGGAGCCCGTCGGGCAGCGGGAGTTCGGCGGCGTCGGCCTCGCCGTAGAGGGCACGGCCGTCGAGGTAGTGCAGGTGCGGGTCCTCGGCCGCGCGCTGGGCGACGATCCGGGACAGCTCGTCCCGGACGACGTTCAGGGTGAGCTTGCCGCTCGCGCGCTCGGCCGGGTCGCCGGTGGCGACGAAGGCGATCCGGCCGGCGCCGAGGG
Source organism: Streptomyces sp. NPDC104761 (assembly GCF_055583445.1). Taxonomy (NCBI): domain Bacteria; kingdom Bacillati; phylum Actinomycetota; class Actinomycetes; order Kitasatosporales; family Streptomycetaceae; genus Streptomyces; species Streptomyces sp. NPDC104761. Next base: position 197,931 of record NZ_JBVJNZ010000009.1, read on the forward strand.
CGCTCAGGTCCATGGCGGTGGGGCCCGGCGTGTCCTCGTGCATGGGGCACAGGATCGGGGAGACGACCAGCAACGGGGTGGTGGGGTGCCCCTCCCGGACGGTGTCGAGGAAGCCGTGCACGGCGGGGCCGAAGGCGCGCAGCCTCATCAGGTCCGCGTTGACGACGTTGATGCCGAGCTTGAGACTGATCAGGTCGGCGGGGGTGTCCCGGACGGCGCGGGCGGTGAACGGGTCGAGCAGGGCGCTGCCGCCCAGCCCCAGGTTGACCAGTTCCACGCCGGCGAGCGCGGCCGCGAGCGCGGGCCAGATGGCGGTGGGACTCGCGGCGTCGGAGCCGTGGCTGATCGAACTGCCGTGGTGCAGCCAGACCTTGCGGCCGGGATCGGGTGCCACGGCGAGCGGGGCGTCGGTGCGCAGCGCGACCAGTTCGGTGGTCTCGTTGTGCGGCAACCAGATCTCGACGGTCTTCTCGCGCCCGGGCAGACCGGTGAACCTGAGGGTGCCGACCGGTCCGGGGCGCAGCTCCACGGACCCGGTGCTCATGTCGACGACCTGGACCGTGCCGCCGGACACGCTGCCCTGCCCGGCCAGGGTGCCGTCGACGAGCAGGTCGTAGACGCCGTCCGGGCGGGCCGGCGCGCCGACGTAGAGCCGCTTGGTGGGGAGGGTGTCCAGTTCGACGGCGGTGGCGCGGGTGCGGAACACCAGTCGTACGCCGGAGGGCTGGGACTCGACCATGGCGAGCTGCGGGTCGCCGCACTGGGCCCGGGCCCGGGCCGGGAGCCGGTGCGGCAGGACGCCGTGTTCGGTGCGCTCCAGGTCGAGGGCGCCGCGCAGGAGGCCGGCGGTGATCGGCGTGGTGATCCAGCGGGAGTCGGTCTTCATCGCCTCTGTATTCCGTCTTGCGTCGGGTCTTGCGTCGGGTGTTGCGGTCCGTGCGGGGGTCAGGCTGGTGTGGGCCAGTTGCGCAGCAGCGCGTCGAGGGCGTCGAGGACGCGGGTCCAGGACTGCTGACTGTCGGGGGCGCTGTGGCTGAATCCGCCGCTCAGTTCCAGGTCGACGTAGCCGTGGAAGACGCTGCCGAGCAGCCGGACGGCATGGGTCTCGTCGGGTTCGGCCAGGTCGTAGCCGCGCAGGATCGCCCGGGTCATCTGCGAGTGCCGGACGCCGGCACTGGCCGCGGCCGTCTCCGGATCGAGGCGCAGCCGGGCCGCCGTGTAGCGGCCGGGGTGGGCGCGGGCGTAGTCGCGGTAGACGTCGGCGAACGCGACGAGGGCGTCCTTGCCGGCCCGGCCGGCCAGCGCGTCGGCGGCGCGATCGGCGAGTTCCTCCAGCGCCAGCAGCGCGATCCTCGTCTTCAGGTCCTGGGAGCTCTTGACGTGCGAGTAGAGGCTGGCGACCTTCACGTCGAACCGTCTGGCCAGGGCCGAGACGGTCACCTGGTCGAAGCCGGCCTCGTCCGCCAGCTCGGCTCCGGCCCGGACCAGCCGCTCCGTGCTCAGTCCCGCTCGAGCCACACCCACTCCTCCACCTTCAGCTCTTACCTGTCAGCGAGAGTCGATTATGCATTTGCCTAAAAGTTTTAGGCAAATTAGCGTGCGCCACATGCGACAGCTGACCGAGCAAGAGATCCGCGCCGCCTTCGTGAACTGCACCAAGGGCGCGGCGAAACGCCTGAACATCCCGCACGACCTGGACGAACGGCCATGGGCCGACCTGGACTACTTCGGCTGGCGCGACCCCCAGGCACCCGACCGCGCCTACCTGGTGACGGAACTGGACGACGGTCGAACACAGGCGGTGGCGCTGCGCTGCCCGAGCCCCGGCTCCTGGCAGACCCGGCGCAGCATGTGCTCGATCTGCCTGACCACGCACACCGGAGGCGTCTCCCTGATGGTCGCCGCCAAGGCGGGGAAGGCCGGGCAGCAGGGCAACTCCGTGGGCGCCTATCTCTGCAGCGACCTCGCCTGTTCGCTGTACGTGCGGGGGAAGCGGGACGCGGGCGTGGGCGGCCGGATGCCGGAGTCGCTCACGCTGGAGGAGAAGGTACGCCGGACGGTCGGAAACCTCGCCGCGTTCCTGGAGAAGGTGACCGGATGACGGATGACCGGAATGCCGGCCCGGCCGACGAGGACCCGGCCGACCGGCCGACCCGGGCACCGTCAGGGGAAGACCAGCCCGACTCCGTGGGCGAGCTGCGCGGCCGCGTGCCGGAAGAACCGCTCCCGTTCCGCTTCCTCCACCACCCCCTGGAACTGGCCGAACAGTTCGAACCCGACCAGCCCGAACAGCTGGGCCCACGCCGCGGCCATGGCCACCGCCGCCTCCGGCGGCAGGCCGGGCACCAGTTCGTCGGCCATCCGGCGGGCCTCGGGCGCGAGCTCGGCGGGCACGGGGGTGCGGGCCAGACCTCGCCCCTCGAACGCCTCGCGCAGGATCCCGACGAGGACGAGGGCGACCCGGGCGGCCGGCGGAATGGTCGTCTCCGGCGCCGAGTAGCCGGGCACCGGCGAGCCGTAGATCAGCGCGTACTCGTGCGGATGGGTCAGCGCCCAGCCGCGCACCGCCTCGCACACGGCGACCCAGCGATGCGCGGGGGCGGCACCTGCGGCAACGGTGGCGGCATGGGCGGACTCGGCAGCCTCGCCGAGGGAGTCGTAGGCATCGATGATCAACGCGGTCAGCAGGTCGTCGCGACTGGGGAAGTAGCGGTAGAGCGCCGAGGAGACCATGCCGAGCTCGCGCGCCACCGCCCGCAACGACAGCTTGGCGGCACCCTCGGCCGCGAGCTGTCTGCGCGCCTCGTCCTTGATGGCGGTGGTGACTTCCATCCTGGCTCGCGCGCGGGCGCCCTGTGGAGTGGTCATGGGGCGCAGTCTGTCACGCCTGCAGAGCAGTGCACACGTCATGGAGCAGTGCACGCGGTTTGGATCGCCGGTCTCGCATCAGAGCGGCGCTCACACATCAGTGCACTGCTCAAAAAAGAGAGCACTGCTCTTGCAGTGGATCGCCGATGTCCTCACACTGTTCCTGAAGAGAGAGCACTGCTCTCCCAAACGCGCTAGCCCCATGGGGGGGTCACCATGTCGTCGTCACAACCGCAGCCGCAGCCGTACCCGAAGCCGAATCCGAAGCCGAAGCCGTACTACGCCGAGGCCAACCCGGTTGCCGTCCGCGTGAACAGTCTCGTCGGCTGGCTCGCCCGGCGCGGGATCAGCCTCGCGGGCAGCGCGGAACTGTCCGTGCGCGGCCGCAGGAGCGGCAGGATGCAGCGCGTCCCGGTCAACCCGCACACGTACGACGGCGTCCAGTACCTGGTCTCCGCGCGCGGGAACTCCCAGTGGGTGCGGAACATGCGCGTGGCGGGCGGCGGGGAGTTGCGGGTGGGGCGGAAGGTGCGGGAATTCACCGTGGAGGAGCTTCCCGACGCCGAGAAGCTCCCGGTGCTGCGGGCCTACCTGGAGAGGTGGGGCTGGGAGGTCAAGCAGTACTTCCCCGGAGTGACGGCCGGGTCCTCCGACGACGAGCTCCTCGCGGCCGGCGCCGATCACCCCGTCTTCCGGATCACCGTCAGGAAGTGACGGCTCCCCTGGTCACGAAGTGACGGCACCCCCGGTCACGAAGTGACGGCTTCCTCGTCGGCCGCGCCCTCCTCCGCCGGAGCGTTCTCCTTCGCCGCCGGCTCCGGGCCGAAGGCGGTGAGGGCGCGCTGGGCGAGCGGGTGGGAGCGGATGAGTTCGCCGAGGGAGGTGCGGCCCTGGGTGATCTCCTTGAACGCCCGCCAGGCCGGACGGAACCCGGTCAGCGCCGCGTGGAACAGGCCGGGGCGGCGTTCGAACACCGCGAGCATCCGCTTGCCGACGCTCATCTCGACGCCGAGGCCCGCCTTGACGGCGAAGGCGTAGTTGAGCGCCTGGCGTCGGGTGTCGACGGCGTCGTGGGCCTCGGCGATCCGTACCGCCCACTCCCCCGCGAGCCGCCCCGAGCGCAGCGCGAAGGAGATGCCCTCGCGGGTCCACGGTTCGAGCAGGCCCGCGGCGTCGCCGCAGACCAGCACCCGGCCCCGGGACAGCGGGGAGTCGTCCGCGCGGCAGCGGGTCAGGTGGCCCGACGAGATGCTCGGCTCGAAGCCGGCGAGGCCGAGCCGGGCGATGAAGTCCTCCAAGTACCGCTTGGTGGCGGCCCCTTCGCCACGGGCCGAGATGACGCCGACGGTCAGCGTGTCACCCTTGGGGAAGACCCAGCCGTAACTGCCGGGCATCGGGCCCCAGTCGATGAGGACCCGCCCCTTCCAGTCCTCGGCGACCGTCTCGGGCACCGGGATCTCCGCCTCCAGGCCGAGGTCGACCTGGTCGACCTTCACCCCGACGTGGGCGCCTATGCGGCTGGCGCTGCCGTCGGCACCGACCACCGCGCGGGCCAGCAGGGTCTCGCCGCCCTGGAGCACGACCGCGACCGTCCGCCGGTCCGGGACCGCCGAACCGTGCTGCTCGACGCGCTGCACGGCGGCGCCGGTGCGCAGCTCGGCGCCCGCCTTCTGGGCGTGCTCGACCAGCTGCTGGTCGAACTCGGGCCGGTTGATGAGCCCGAACATCATCTGCTTGGAGCGGCGGGTGCGGGTGAACCGTCCGTTGTTGGAGAAGGTGACCGCGTGCACCCGGTCCTTGAGGGGCAGCTCGAAGCCGGGCGGCAGCGCGTCCCGCGAGGGGCCGATGATGCCGCCGCCGCAGGTCTTGTAGCGGGGCAGCTCGGCCTTCTCCAGCAACAGCACGCGCCGTCCGGCGACCGCCGCCGCGTAGGCGGCCGAGGCACCCGCGGGGCCCGCGCCCACCACGACGACGTCCCACACCCGCTGCGCGTCGTCCGCCTGCACGTCGTCCGCCGAAGAATTCTCGCCGCTCACGATGGTCCGCTGCTCCGATCAAGCCGTAGAAGCCATATCAAGCCGTAGAGGCCGTTTCAAGCCGTGGAGGCCCTGTCAAGCCGTGGGCCAGGATCTGTCCGCCCGTGGGCCGGCACCTGTCACCTGTCCCCCCGCATCCTACGGCGGAGATCGCCGCAGGCCGCTGTGGGAGGATCGGTCCACTCACCAGTTCAACGTCGCACCCACGAGGAGCGTGCCCATGTCGTCCAATCCGGTCGCCGAGACCGTCGCAGCCCTGCTGCCCAGGGCCAAGGCGGAGCTCGCCGAGCTGGTGGCCTTCAAGTCGGTGGCGGACTTCGCCCAGTTCCCGAAGAGCGAGAGCGAGGGCGCCGCGACCTGGGTGGCCGACGCACTGCGCGCCGAGGACTTCACGGACGTCGCCGTACTGGACACCCCGGACGGCACGCAGTCGGTGTACGGCTATCTGCCGGGCCCGGAGGGTGCCAAAACGGTCCTGCTGTACGCGCACTACGACGTGCAGCCGCCGCTGGACGAGGCCGCCTGGACCACCCCGCCCTTCGAGCTGACCGAGCGGGACGGCCGCTGGTACGGGCGCGGCGCCGCCGACTGCAAGGGCGGCGTGATCATGCACCTGCTGGCGCTGCGCGCGCTGAAGGCGAACGGCGGCGTCCCGGTCAACGTCAAGGTGATCGCCGAGGGCTCGGAGGAGATGGGCACCGGCGGCCTGGAGCGGTACGCCGAGCAGCACCCCGAGCTGCTGGCGGCGGACGCGATCGTCATCGGCGACACGGGCAACTTCCGGGTGGGGCTGCCGACGGTGACCACGACGCTGCGGGGCATGGCCATGGTCCGCATCCAGATCGACACGCTGCGCGGCAACCTGCACTCGGGCCAGTTCGGCGGCGCCGCCCCCGACGCCCTGGCCGCGTTGATCCGCGTCCTGGACTCGCTGCGCGCCGAGGACGGTTCCACGACGGTCGACGGGCTCGCGCCGGAGTCGCGGTGGGAGGGTCTGGAGTACGACGAGGAGCAGTTCCGCGCGGACGCCAAGGTGCTGGACGGTGTCGGGCTGATCGGTGACGGTTCGGTCGCCGACCGCATCTGGGCCCGCCCGGCGGTCACGGTGCTGGGCATCGACTGCCCTCCGGTGGTCGGCGCCACCCCCTCGGTGCAGGCCGGCGCCCGCGCCCTGGTCAGCCTCCGGGTGCCGCCGGGCGTGGACGCGGCCGAGGCCGGCAAGCTGCTGCAGGCCCACCTGGAGGCGCACACGCCGTGGGGCGCCCGGGTGCGGACCGAGGTGGTCGGCCAGGGCCAGCCGTTCCGCGCGGACACCACCAGCCCGGCGTACCTGGCGATGGCCGACGCCATGGCGGTGGCCTACCCGGACGAGACGATGCAGTACGCCGGCCAGGGCGGCTCCATCCCGCTGTGCAACACCCTCGCCGGCCTCTACCCGCAGGCCGAGATCCTGCTGATCGGCCTGAGCGAGCCGGAGGCGCAGATCCACGCCGTCAACGAGAGCGTGTCCCCCGAGGAGCTTGAGCGGCTGTCGGTGGCGGAGGCGCTGTTCCTGCGGAACTACGCGGCAGGCTGAGCCCACGGGGCGGCGGACGTCCCCGATCCGCCGCCCTACGCTGTGGGCCGAATCGCTCCGCCCACAGCGGAGGAGCCTCGCCGTGGACCGGGGGGCGTCCCTACGGTCGGGACATGGACGTCGTCGAACTGCTCCCCCGGCTGCACCTGCTGCGCTTCCCGGTGGGCCAGGCCTACCTCTGGCACGACCCGGAGACCGGCGCCTCCACCCTGGTCGACGCCGGCCCGCCCGGCTCGGGCCGGCCGATCGCCGACGCGCTCACGGCGCTGGGGCGGTCCCCTTCGTCGGTACGGCGGATCGTCCTCACCCACTTCCACGAGGACCATGTCGGCGGGGCCGCCGAGTTCGCCGGGCTGAGCGGGGCCGAGGTGCTGGCCCACCGTCTGGACGCGCCCGTCATACGGGGCGAACTCCCCGGTCCACCGCCGGTGTTCGAGGAGTGGGAGCGGCCGATCCATGCCGCGGCGGCCAGACTGCTGCCCGACGGCCCGCCGGTGCCGCCGGGCGAGGTGACGGAGCTGTCCGACGGGGACGTCCTGGACTTCGGCGGCGGTGCCGAGGTAGTCCACGTCCCCGGCCACACGAACGGCAGCATCGCCCTCCATCTCCCCTCTCACGGTGTGCTGTTCACCGGGGACGCGGTGGCGGCGACACCGGGGACCGGTGCGGTGGTGCTCGGGGTGTTCAACCTCGACCGGGACCGGGCGGTGGTCTCCTTCCGGCGGCTGGCGGCCCTGGACGCGCAGACGGTGTGCTTCGGCCACGGGGACCCGGTGACCGCCGACGCGGCACGGACACTGCAGGAATCAGCGGACACGTACGGCCCGCCGCGGTGACCATGGAGGGATGACCGACACCGCGCACCGCATCGCCGCGCACACCGGCGTCGCGGCCTCCCTGGCCCTGCTGAGCGACGCCGAACTGACCGAGCTGGTCGCGGCCGGCGCACCGCTCGGCACCGGGATCGGCGGCAGGGCGGTGCGGCTCACGGTGGAGGGCAGGCCGGTGTTCGTGAAGCGGATCCCCCTGTCCGACCGGGAACAGGAACCGCGGCACGCCCGCTCCACCGAGAACCTCTTCGGTCTGCCGCCGTACTGCCACTACGGCATCGGCGCGATCGGCTCCCCGGGGTTCGGGGCCTGGCGGGAGCTGGCCGCGCACGAGGTGACGACGGACTGGGTGCTGACGGGCCGGTTCCCCGGTTTCCCGCTGCTGCACCACTGGCGGGTGCTGCCCGAACCGCCCGCCCCGCTGCCCGGCGAACTCGCCGACGTCGACGGGGCGGTGGCCTACTGGGGCGGCTCCGCGGGCCTGCGGGCACGCATCGAGGGCCTGCGGGACGCCTCCGCGAGCCTCACCCTCTTCCTGGAGCAGGTCCCGCACACCCTGCACGACTGGCTGGACGCCGAACTGCGTACCGACCGGGCGGACCAGGCCTGCGCCTTCGCGGCCCACGGCCTCGAGGAACTCACCGCGTTCCTCTCGGACAGTCCTCTCCTGCACCTCGACGCCCACTTCCGCAACATCCTCACCGACGGCCGGCAGCTGTACCTCACCGACTTCGGGCTCTCCCTCAGCTCACGCTTCCGGCTCGGTCCGGACGAACGGGACTTCTTCGACCGCCACCGGCACTACGACCGCGCGTACACCGCCTACCACCTGGTGATCTGGCTGGTCACCGGCCTGTACGGGTACCGGGGCGAGGAGCGCGCGGAGTTCGTGCGGGCGTGTGCCGGCGGGGTACGGCCCGAGGGCATCCCGCGGACCGCCGCCGACCTGCTGGTGCGGCACGCCCCGCTCGCCGCCGGCATGGAGGTCTTCTGCCGGCGGCTGGAGCGGGAGAGCCGGCTGACGCCGTTCCCGTACCCGGACGGTCACAGCAGTTGCACGCTCTCCGCGTAGTGGCAGGCGACCGGGTTGCCGCCGCCCCGGTCGACCAGGTCCGGCACCTGCTCGACGCAGGCGGTGCGCTCGCTGTCGCTGAGCTGGTTCGCGAACTTGGGGCAGCGGGTGCGGAAGCGGCAGCCGCTGGGCGGGCGGACCGGGCTCGGGACGTCGCCCTGGACGGTGATCCGTTTCCGGGCGCGTTCCTTGCGCGGGTCGGGCAGCGGGATCGCCGATACCAGGGCCTGGGTGTAGGGGTGGGCGGGGCGGGCGAAGAGCTGCCGGGCGGGGGCGATCTCCACCAGGCGGCCCAGGTACATCACCGCGACCCGGCCGGCGACGTGCCGCATCACGGAGAGGTCGTGCGCCACGAACAGGAAGGACAGGCCGAGTTCGCTCTGGAGGTCCATCAGCAGGTTGAGGACGCCCGCCTGGATCGACACGTCCAGCGCGGAGACCGGCTCGTCCAGCACGATCACCCTGGGGCGCAGCGCCAGCGCCCGTGCGATGCCGATGCGTTGGCGCTGGCCGCCGGAGAACTCGTGCGCGAAACGGTTGCCGTGCTCGGGGTTGAGGCCGACCAGGCGGAGCAGTTCGCGTACCTCGCCGGCGCCGCCGGGCCCGTAGCGGCCGTGGATGCGCAGGGGTTCGGCGACGATCTCGTGGACGGAGATCCTGGGGTCCAGGGAGGCGTAGGGGTCCTGGAAGACGATCTGCAACTCGCGCCGCAGCGGGCGCATCTGACGTCTGCTCAGGTCGGTCAGCAGCCTACCCCGGTAATGGACGGTCCCGGAGGTGGCCGTCTCCAGGTTGAGCAGGGTCCGGGAGACGGTCGTCTTGCCGGAGCCGGACTCGCCGACCAGGCCGAGCGTCTCGTTCTCGTACAGGTCGAAGGAGACCCCGCAGACGGCGTGCACGTCGCCGACCCGGCGGCGGACCACGCCGCGCGACATCACCGGGAAGTGTTTGACCAGGTCGCGGACCTGGAGGACGGGGGCGCCGGTGCCGCCGTGGCCGGGCAGCGGGGGCAGCAGGGGCAGCGGATCGGTCATCGGGCGTCGTCCTCCAGGTCCGCGAACCGGGCCAGGGCCTCGGTGTCGGCGCCGACGGCGTCGAAGACCTCGCCGGCCGCCGCGTCCACGAGTTCGTCGGCGAAGTGGCAGGCGCTGCGGTGCGTGCCGGATCCGGCCGGGCGCAGGGCGGGTTCGGTGGTGTCGCAGGGCTCGCGGCGCATCGGGCAGCGGGGCGCGAAGGGGCAGCCCGGGGGCAGGTTGAGCAGTGAGGGCGGGGACCCGGTGATGGGGGTCAGGCGGTCCTCCTCGCGGTCGAGGCGGGGCAGGGAGCCGAGCAGGCCCAGGGTGTAGGGCATGCGCGGGGTGTAGAAGATCTCCTCGACGGAGCCGGTCTCCACGATCCGCCCGGCGTACATGACGGCGACCCGGTCGGTGTGTCCTGCGACCACCCCCAGGTCGTGGGTGATCAGGACGAGCGCGGCGCCGGTCTCGGCGCGGGCGGCCTCCAGCGCCTCCAGGATCTGCGCCTGGACGGTGACGTCGAGGGCGGTGGTGGGCTCGTCGGCGATGATGACGTCGGGGTCGTTGGCGATCGCGATGGCGATGACGACCCGCTGACGCATGCCGCCGGAGAGTTCGTGCGGATAGCTGTCGACGCGCCGTTCGGGACTCGGGATGCCGACCGTGCCGAGGAGTTCCACGGCGCGTGCGCGGGCCGGACGTCTACCGAGGCGCGGGTTGTGCCGGAGCAGCGTCTCGGCGATCTGGTAGCCGACGGTGTAGACGGGGTTGAGGGAGGTCATCGGGTCCTGGAAGACCATGGCGATGCCGCTGCCGCGTACGTCCGAGAGCCGGGCGTCGGACATCCCGAGCAGTTCCGTGCCCTCGAACCGGACCGAGCCGCGCACCCGGGCCGAGCCGGGCAGCAGCCCCATCACGGCCAGGGCGGTGACCGACTTGCCCGATCCCGACTCGCCGACGATGCCCAGTGCCTCGCCGCGCTCCAGCCGGTAGCCGACGCCGCGCACCGCGCGTACGGCTCCGTCCTCGGTCGGGAACTCCACGCTCAGGTCCTCGACTTCGAGCACCGCGCCGGACTCCTCGTCCTTCCCCACGACCCTGTCGATGCCGCCCTTGCCGTTGCCGGTGTCGGTCACTGTCGCACCCTTTGCTGCCGGGGGTCGAAGGCGTCGCGCAGTCCGTCGCCGATGAAGTTGATGGTCAGGGCGATGGCGATGATGAAGGCGCCGGGGATGTAGAAGAGCCAGGGCCGGGTGTCGACCGCGGTCTGTGCCTGGGCGACCAGCAGTCCGAGGGAGGTGTCGGGCGGCTGGACGCCGAACCCGAGGAAGGACAGGGCGGTCTCGGTGAGGATGCCGGTGGCGACCAGGATCGTGGCGTTCACGATGATCGGGCCGAGCGCGTTGGGCAGCAGATGCCGGAAGATGATCCGGGTGTCGGAGGCGCCGAGCGCCCGGGCGGCCTCCACGAACTCCTTCTCGCGCAGCGACAGTACCGTCGAGCGCACCACCCTCGACACGTACGCCCAGGTCAGTCCGGCGATCACCACGGCGATCCAGTACCAGGAGCCGCCGCTGCGCGAGGAGATGACCAGCGCGATCGCGAACAGCGGGAGTGTCAGCACCAGGTCGGCGATGCGCATCATCAACGCGTCGACGAATCCGCGGTAGAAGCCGGCGACGGCTCCCCACACGGCACCGACCAGGGTGGAGCCGAGGGCGATGAGGATGGCGATCTTCAGGGAGGTCTGGGTGCCGCGCATCACCTGGGCGTAGGCGTCGTACCCCGAGGAGTCGGTGCCGAACGGATGCTTCCAGGAGGGTGGTTGGGAGTTGTCGGGCGTGAACCTGGCGTACGAGTAGTGCCAGAAGTGCGGGCCGATGAACGCCCACAGCACGATCAGCAAGAACACGACCAGGCTGATCATCGCGGCCCGGTGGCGCAGGAAGCGGCGCAGGACGAGTTGTGTCTGGCTGCGCTGCACGACGGTGAACTCGTGGTCGTCGCCCGGCGTGCGGGTACCGGCCGGCCCGACTGCTCCGACGTCAGTCATAGCGGATCCTCGGGTCGAGTACGGCGTAGAGCAGGTCGGCGAACAGGTTGAAGACGATGACGACGACGGCGGACAGCAGCAGCCAGGCCATGGTCCGGTAGACGTCGAGGGTGGTGGCGGCCTGGACGAGCATCTCGCCCATGCCGTGCCACTGGAAGATCGTCTCGGTGATGACCGCGCCGCCGAGGATGATCGCGATGTCGAGGGCGGTGACGGTGGCGAGCGGGATCAGCGCGGTGCGCAGGGCGTGCCGGGTGAGCACCCGGCCGCGGCGCAGCCCCTTGGCGCGGGCGAGCCGCACGTAGTCGCTGTCCAGGACTTCGAGCATGGCGGCGCGGGTGTAGCGGGTCCAGGAGGCGAAGGAGACCAGGGCCAGGGTGATGGTGGGCAGGATGAGGTGGCCGATGCGGTCGGTGAACTCGTTCCAGGTGGTGTCGACGTCGAGGTACGGGGACTTCTCGCCGATGGTGCCGAGGAACTGGCTGCCGGTCTCCTGGTTGAACCAGATCCCGGCCTGCTTGAGCAGTACCGCGAACCAGAACACGGGCATGGCGAGGAACAGGAAGCCGAGGAAGGTGATGGTGTAGTCGGCGACGCTGTACTGGCGGATCGCGCTGAACACGCCGAAGACGACCGCCATCACGAGGGCGAGCAGCATGGCGGCGGCGACCAGGGTGACGGTGACCCGGAAGCGGGTGAACAGGTCGTGGCCGATGTCCAGGTTGGACTGGACGGAGGGGCCCCAGTCGCCGTGCAGGACGCCGGTGATCCAGTTCCAGTAGCGCTCCACGACCGGCTGGTCGGCGTGGATGTGGCGGGCGAAGGCGGCCACGGCGGCCTTGCTGGGCGGCGGTTGCCGGGAGGTGGCGAAGTTGGCCACGGGGTCGCCGGAGTTGACGACGACCAGGAAGACGATGAACGTCGAGACGATCAGGACGGGTATGGAGACGAGGATGCGGCGCACGGTGTAGGCGAGCATGCGGTCTTCTCTCGCGGTGGCCCGGCCCCGGGGTCGCCGGGGCCGGGATGCGGATCCGAGTGGTCGCTGGGGTTACTTCTTGAGGCCCCATTCGCCGACGTTGTACGGCGGTCCGACGTTGGTGGAGTTGTTGCGCATGTTGACGAACCGGGTCTGGGCCGCGAGGAAGGTGGGCTTCTGGTAGAGCGGCAGCACGTAGGCGTCGTTGACCATGATCTGGTCGGCCTGGTTGAGCAGGGCGGCGGCCTTGGTCTGGTCCGTCTCGCCGATGGCCGTGCTGATCAGGGAGTCGACCTGCTTGTTGCTGTAGCCGCCGTAGTTGCCGCCTGCTCCGGTCGTCCACAGCTGCTGGGCGCCGCTGATCGCGAAGGGCGAGGCGACCCAGGCGAAGACGACGATGTCGTACTGGTGGCCGGCGAGGACCGTGCCGAGGTCGGCGGCGCCGATCGGCTTGATCGTGACCTTGATCCCCAGGTTGGCGAGGTCGCTCTGCAGGATCTGGCATTCGCTCTGCCGGATCTGGTTGCCGGTGGTGTAGCGGCAGTTGAACGGTCCGACCGCCGTGCCGTCCGGCGTCTTCAGGGCGGTGCCGACGCCGGTGAACTTGGCGTCGGTCAGGTACTTCTTGGCCTTGGTGAGGTCACCCGAGCCCTGCCCGCTGGCGCTGACCACGTCCTTGTAACCGGCCGTCCCCGGGACGAAGTTGTGGTTGTAGAGCTGCTTCACGCCGGGGTCGAACTGGGCGACCGTCTTGGCCATGATGTCCTTGACGCTGATCGCCGTGAACATCGCCTGCCTGAGGGCCAGGTACTTGCCGATCACCGGGTTGTGCAGGTTGAGGTCGAAGTGCTCCCAGGTCAGCCCGCTGCCGATGGTGTAGGTGACGTCGGGGATGGCCTTGACCTGGTTGACGAGGTCGACCTCGGGCTGCGGGTAGATGGCCTGGACCTCGTTGTTGCGCAGCGCGATCGGCTCCTGCGTGGCGTCCGAGATCACCTTGAAGATCAGCCGCTGCAGGGTGGCCTTCTTGCCCGTCCACTTCGGGTCGGGCTCGTAGGTGGCGTGGTCGTTGTCCACCCACTCGGTCATCTTGTACGGGCCCGCGGTCGCGTACTTGGTGGGCGGGTTCTTCTGGAAGTACTGCCAGCCCTGGGTCATCTGGGCGGCCGTCAGGTGGGCCGCGTCGCCCGCCTTGGCGCCGGAGACCTTCTCGGCGACGTGCGCCGGGTAGAACGGGTAGCCCGCGCCGAACAGGGACTTCCAGTCGGCGTAGGGCTTGGCCATCACGACGGTGACGGTCTTGCCGTTGTCGGAACCGGTGACCGACTTGATGCGGTCGTAGCCGGCCGTTGTCTCCGGCAGACACCCCTTGGTCTGGGTGGAGTCGCTGGCGGGCGGCGGCGGGCAGTCCTTGCCGTCGTTGGTGCGCCAGTAGTAGACGAAGTCGTCTGCGGTGATCGGGGTGCCGTCGTTCCAGGACGCCTTGGGGCTGATCTTGTAGACGAGGGTCTGCGGACTGGCGCTCGTCTGGGTCGCCGAGGTCACCAGGTCGGTGTTGAGCTTGACGCTGAAGTCCGGCTGCGGGACGAAGACCTGGGGCAGCACGGGGCTCAGCGCCTCGGCGTTCTCGAAGGTGTTGCCGTTGGTGTCCTGCACGTTCCACTGCTGGATGTTCTTCTCGATGACGTAGGTGAACGTGCCGCCGGCCTTGGTGGTGCCGGAGTTGCAGGTGTCGGCCTTGCCCTGGGTGGCGCAGGACGTGAGACCGGCGGAGGTGCCCTTGCCGCCACTGCCCCCGCCGCCTCCCCCGCTGCTGCAGGCGGCGAGCGCCAGGACGAGCCCGGCGGTCAGTGCGAGGCCCCTCGTGAGGGCCGAAGAGTGCGCGCGCATGTCCCTCCTTCAGCCGGTCGTTGTCCGGCCTGTGCACGGCGGCCAGCGGCCGCGAGGAAGTTGAGCTGCGCACCGACGGTAGAACGTCTGTGTACCTGCTTCACGTTCTTGTTCATACCGGGACGGCGACAATTCACCCTCGTTTCCCCCTAGGAACCTTCCGCCCCGCGCAAAGTCCCCTACACACGCCCCCGAAATGCCAAAGTCCCCGCCAACATCACTGCTGCGGCGAGGACTTGACGGACCTTTAGACAATGTCAACCGACCGGGACACCGGCCTCCAGATAGAGCGCGGCACCGCGTTCGCGGGCCCGCAGCGCCCAGCGCAGCCGCTCGTAGCGCACCGGGGGCAGCAGGTCGGCGGCCTCCTGCTCGGTGACGAACCGCCAGTCCCGCAGCTCCGGCCCCGGCAGCACCAGCCGCCGCGCCTCGGCGGAGTCGAGCCGGCCGCCGTCGAAGAGCAGGCGCAGGCCGCCGTAGCGCGGCGGTGCGGGCTGCTCCCAGTCGACGACGAGCAGCCCCGGCAGTTCCTCCAGCCGTATCCCGGTCTCCTCCTCGACCTCCCGCACCCCCGCCCGGGCGGGGGCCTCACCGGGCTCGACGACACCACCCGGGAACTCCCAGCCGGCCTTGTAGGTGGGGTCCACGAGGAGGAAGCGGTTGTGCTCGTCGAAGAGGAGGACGCCTGCGGCGACGGTCTCGGCGGTGGGTTCGGGGGTTTGTACTATGTCACATACCGCAGCTTCGCCACTGCCCACCGCCTCCGCCACCCGCACCGCCGCCTCGTACGGACTGAGTGCGCTGGTGTCGACGAGATGGGCGTCGGCGCTGATCCAGGAGGCGAGGGCGGTGCGGTAGGACTCGATCTGGTCGTACGACCACTGCCGGATCCGCATCTCCCCGTCGGGCAGCTCGGGCGGGATCTCGCGGCCGGCTATTCGCTCGCGCAGGATCGTTTCCGCCGGGGTGAGGCACAGGTGCCGGACCGCGATCCGGCGGGCGGCGAGGCCACCGAAGATCTCGTCGCGGTACTCCTGGCGCAGCAGCGTCATCGGTACCACCAGGGTTCCGCCCAGCTCCGCGAGCAGCGCGGCCGCGGTGTCGATCACCAGCCGGCGCCAGATCGGCAGGTCCTGGAAGTCTCCGACCTCGGCGAGGTGTTTGGCCGGCAGCAGGTGTGTCAGCGCCCCGCCGACGAGCTCGGGGTCGAAGAGCGTGCTGTTCGGGATCAGTTCGATCAGTTCACGTGCGGTGGTGGTCTTACCCGCACCGAACGCGCCGTTGACCCAGACGATCACGGACTCCCCCTCTTCTGTTGGCCCCCTGTGGCTTGCCCGCTCCACACTGCCACGGAAACCAGTTCCCGTTGAGGGCGCGCAACCGGAGTGCCGGTGTCCGTCACCCGGAACACCGGCACTGCCGTCCCCTCGGTCTCCGCCCGGCTACATCTGCCCCAGGAAGTCCGGGTCGGTCTGGAAGCTGTCCTCGCCGACGACGTGTCCGACGTGCTCCAGGGTGTCCGAGACGTACAGGTCGCCGAGCGGGCCGCCTTCGTCGGCGGCGTGGGACGGGGTGATGGCGGCCACGACGAATCCGGTGGCCAGGCTGGCGATGGCGAGCATGCTGCGCTTCTTCATGCCCGTCTCAACTGTGCCGGCGGCCGGTGGTCACGGGCGTACCCGCGAGGGGAGCAACGCGGGTACGCCCGAGCGGGCACCGGGCGGCAGGCCGCTCCCGCCAAGGGCACCGGGCGGCCGGCCGCGCCCGCGGGTGGCGCCTGGCGCGAGCGCACCTCCGCCCGCCGACCGGCCGGCCGGCCGGACCTGAACCCCGGCCGACCGGCCTGAACGTTCCTGCGCGGCCCGACGGCCTCCGTCGGACCGGTGTCAGACCCCCGCCGCCTCCGCGTCCGGCCTGGCGGCGAGCGCGGCCGCGGCGGCGCCCACCAGGCCCGCGTCCGTGCCCATCTGGGCCGGTACGACCGTGAGGCGCTGGACGAAGGAGAGGGTCGCGTAGTCGGTGAGGGCCTTGCGCAGAGGCGTGAAGAGGATGTCCCCCGCCTTGCCGACGCCCCCGCCGATCACCGCGATGTCGATCTCGACCAGGGTCGCGGTGGCCGCGATCCCGGCCGCGAGCGCCTGTGCGGCCCGCTCGAAGGAGGCCACCGCGACGGGGTCGCCGGCCCGGGCCGCGGCCGCCACCGCCG
This sequence comes from Streptomyces sp. NPDC104761, assembly GCF_055583445.1. Lineage (NCBI taxonomy): Bacteria > Bacillati > Actinomycetota > Actinomycetes > Kitasatosporales > Streptomycetaceae > Streptomyces > Streptomyces sp. NPDC104761. Next base: position 214,457 of record NZ_JBVJNZ010000009.1, read on the forward strand.
CCGCCGAGGTGTCGCCGTCCGGACCGGGCCGCCAGCCGCCCTCCAGCGCGCGCCGGGCGATGTTGGGGCCGCTCGCGATGCGCTCGACACAGCCGCGCGATCCGCAGGGGCAGGGGTCCCCGTCGAGGTCGACACTGATGTGGCCGATGTGACCAGCGTTGCCGGTCGGGCCGGGGTGCAGCCTTCCGCCGAGCACCAGGCCGCCGCCGACGCCCGTCGACACCACCATGCACAGCGCGTTGTCGTGGCCGCGGGCCGCGCCCTGCCAGTGTTCGGCGGCCGTGATGGCGACACCGTCGCCGATCAGCTCGACCGGCAGCCCGCCGGCGGCCGCCCGCACCCGCTCGACGAGCGGATACTCCCGCCAGCCGGGCACGTTGACCGGGCTCACGGTGCCGGCGGAGGCGTCCACCGGGCCCGCGCTGCCGATCCCGAGCGAGCGGGCGCGCCCCCACAGCGGTGAAGCGGCGAGTTCGCCGACCACCTCCTCGACGGCCCCCATGACCGTCTCGCCGTCCTGCTGGGCGGGTGTCGCGCGCTGGGCGCGCGCCTGGATCCGTCCGTGACCGTCCACCAGCGCGCCGGCGATCTTGGTGCCGCCGATGTCGAGGGCCGCCACGAGGTCGGTGTGCATCAGAGTCAGTTCTCCCCGTCAACCATGAGTAGCCGAGTGACACAACAGGCCGGTCAAGCGGTGGGGACGCAGGCCGGAGATTGCGGTGGACAGTCTCCCTTGCATCTGACAACGTTGTCCAGGCTCTATGCTCGACGCCACATCCTCATACAAACCCACGAGTCTGTGTATCCCTGATACAAACCCATGAGCCCAGACACCATCCGTGAGCCCATGCATCCCGTGGACGACAGGACAGGACGCCGCATCGTGCCCGAGACCTCCCGCCGCGCAGACCGTCTCCCCGGCTCCCGTTACGGGACCCGGCCGACGATGAAGGACGTGGCGGCGCGGGCCGGCGTGGGCCTCAAGACGGTGTCGCGGGTGGTCAACGGCGAGCCCGGGGTGACGCCGGACACCGAGCGCCGGGTCCAGGAGGCGATCGACGCGCTGGGCTTCCGCCGCAACGACAGCGCCCGGGTGCTGCGCAAGGGCCGTACCGCGAGCATCGGCCTGGTCCTGGAGGACCTCGCCGACCCGTTCTACGGGCCGTTGAGCCGCGCGGTGGAGGAAGTCGCCCGCGCGCACGGGGCGTTGCTCATCAACGGCTCCAGCGCCGAGGACCCGGAACGGGAGCAGGAGCTGGCGCTCGCGCTGTGCGCGCGGCGGGTGGACGGTCTGGTGGTGATCCCGGCCGGGGACGACCACCGCTATCTGGAGCCGGAGATCAGGGCGGGCGTGGCGACGGTGTTCGTGGACCGCCCGGCCGGGAAGATCGACGCCGACGTGGTGCTCTCCGACAGCTTCGGCGGTGCCCGGGACGGGGTCGCCCACCTGATCGCACACGGCCACCGCCGGATCGGGTTCATCGGCGACATGCCCCACATCCACACGGCGGCCGAGCGGTTGCGCGGTTACCAGGCGGCGATGGAGGACGCCGGGATAGCCGTCGAGGCCGCGTGGACCTCCCTCGGCGTGACGGACCCGGAGCGGGTGCGCCGGGCCGCCGAGGAGATGCTCTCGGGGCCGGAGCCGATCACGGCCATCTTCGCGGGCAACAACCGTGTCACCGTCACCGTGATCCGCGTCCTCGCCGAGCAGCGCCGCCCGGTCGCGCTCGTCGGCTTCGACGACATCGAACTCGCCGAACTGCTGCACCCGGGCCTCACGGTCGTCGCCCAGGACGCGGCCCTGCTCGGCCGCACGGCCGCCGAACGGCTCTTCCGCCAGCTGGACGGCACCCTCATGGCACCCGAGCGCATCGAGCTGCCGACCAGGCTGATCACCCGCGGCTCGGGCGAACTGCCCCCGGCGGACTGAGCCGCCCATGACGGACCGGACACGCACGGGACCGAGCCGCCGCACGGCCACCGGCCGGGAGTTCACCGAATCGAGCCGCGGAAGGACCGGCCGGACACACGCGGCGCCGAGCCGCCCGGCGACCGGTCGGACGCCGGCCGTGCCGAGCCGAACGACGGCCTGTCACCCGCTCACCGATTCGAGCCGCCCGTGACCGGCCGTACGCTCGCCGAGCTGGGCCTCGACGAGGCACCGCGGGACCGTCCGCTGACCTACCCCGGTGCCTGGCCGGCCGACTCCGGGCTGCTCGACGGCGACCGGCTGCTGCCGCTCGGGCGTCTGGTGCACGACGAGGACCGGGTACCGGTGCTCGCGGTCGGCTCCAACGCCTCGCCCGCCCAACTCCAGCACAAGATGGCCGAGTCCGGTGTCACCGGGGCCATTCCCATGGTGCGCGCCCGGGTCCACGGCCTCGACGTCGGCGTCTCCGCGCACGTCAGCCGCCTCGGCTATGTCTCCGCGTCCCCGATCGCGGCCCCGTCGGCGGTACGGGAGCTGTTCGTCCTGTGGCTGGACGGGCGGCAGCTGGAGGTGATCGACGCGAGCGAGGGCGTAGCGCTGCCGAACGGCAACTTCAGGCGGGCCTGGCTGCCCGCCCCGGCCGTCCGCGCCACCCTCGCGGACGGCACGGCGCTCCCCGGCGTGCACGCGTACGTCAACCGGCACGGCGTGCTGCACGACGGCACCGGCGCACCCCGCCGCCACCCCGGCGAGCACGCCCTGCTCACCGAACTCCTCGCGGAGTCGGACGAGTTGAGAGAGCTGTTCGGTGGCACGCCCGAGCAGTTCTGCGCGCGGGCGCGGGCCGACGCGGCCCTGTGCGGGCGGGGCACCCGGCTGTTCGCGGAGCGGAAGTGGGCGGTGGCGTCGGGGCTGGAGCGGTACGTGCGCGCTCAGCAGACAGGAAGTCCGGGCAGCGGCTCGTCGTTCGTGCCGCCCTCGATGTAGACGTCGCTGATGTACACGCCGGTGTTGCCCTTGTCGTCGTCGGTCCGCGCCCACCAGACGTTGGTCCGCCGGCCGTGGGTCTCCCGGCGGCCCAGGTCGGCCTGGCAGTAGAACGAGTGGACGCCCTGGCGGACTCTGCCGGCCTTGACGCCGTCTGCGGTGTAGGACTTGGCGCCGCCGCTGCGCACCTGGCAGGTGTACGTGCCGTCTCCCGCGGGCGCGCAGGCCGGGACAGAGGGTGCGGGGGTGGTGGCCGATGCCGTCGCGGTGGCGGTGGCGGTGGCATCGGCGGTCCCGGAGGGGCTGGGTCCGGGGGTCCGCGCCCCGGAGGGTGTGGCGGAGGCGCCGTCCGCCGGTCCCGCCGGTGCGCCCCCGGCGGCGTGCGTGGCGCTGCCGGGCGGTACGGCGCCCGTCTCCGCGCCCTGCCCCACGGGGTCGGCCCCGGCCGGGTGCCTGGCACCGGTGCCGCGGGCGCTCGCCGAAGCACCGGCCTGCGTCGCGGGCGGCCCCGCGTCCGTCTTCGCCGTCTGCCCCCTTTCGTTGCGTAACGCGACCGTGAGCCCGGTCGCCGTGAGGACGACGGCGACAGCCGCCACGACGAGCAACCGGGCCCGGCGGCGGCTGCGGCCCGGCCGGGCGGGGCTCGTCGGTCCGTCCGGGGCGCCGGGCAGGAGTGCGGGCGCTGGTCTTCGGGCGGGCACCAGCCCGGCACCCGGGGTACCGGCTCCCGTGACGAGTCCCGCGGCGGGCGCCGGAACGAGCTGTCCGACGTGCTCCGGGGCGGACCCCTCCGCGGACTTCCGGACCCGCCCGCCCCCGGCCCCCGCACCGGCCCCCGCACCGGCCTCCTCCTCGGGCCCCAGGACAGGGCCGCCTTCCGCCGGAGGCGCCGCCGACCCGGCCCCGGTCTCCGGCCGCCCGGGCTCCCGCTCCCGCTCCCGCTCCCGCTCCCGCAGGACCGTCGTCGGCATGTCCGGGACCGGTTCCCGGGCCACCGCCCGGAGCAGCGCGCAGGCCTCCTCGGCGTCCGGGCGGGCGTCGGGAAGCTTGTCCATCAGGCGCCGGAGCACGGGCGCGAGCGGGCCGGCCCTGCGAGGCTCCGGGAGGGGCTCGCCGACGATCGCGGTGAGCGTCGAGAAGGTGGACGTACGGCCGAACGGCGAGGCGCCCTCCACGGCGGCGTACAGGGCGGCACCGAGGGCCCAGATGTCGGAGGCCGGGCCGGGGGCCGCGCCCTTGGCCCGCTCGGGCGCCAGGTAGTCGAGGGAACCGACGAGTTCGCCGCTGCCGGTCAGCTGCGTGGCCGAGCCGTCGCCGGGATCCGCCATGGTGGCGATGCCGAAGTCGGTGAGGACGACCCGGCCCGAGCGGTCCAGGAGTATGTTGCCGGGCTTGACGTCGCGGTGCAGGACTCCGGCCCGGTGGGCCGCGGCCAGGGCGTCCATGACCGCGGCGCCGACGCGGGCGGCCTCCTGCGCCCCGAGCGTGCCGCGCTCGCGCAGCAGGTCGTCCAGGGAGGGCCCGTCGACCAGTTCCATGACGATGAGCGGGCGGCCGTCGACCTCGGCTATGTCGTGCACGACGACCACCCCGGGGTGCCGCACCCGGGCGGCGGCCCGCGCCTCGCGCTGCATCCGCAGCCGGAGGTCCGCCAGTTCGGGTCCGGCGCTGTCCGTGTAGGCACGCAACTCCTTGACGGCGACCTCGCGGTCGAGGACCTCGTCGACGGCGCGCCACACCACGCCCATGCCACCGCGCCCGAGCCTGGCCACGACCCGGTACCGCCCTGCCAGCAGGCGACCGGTCCCGTCAGCCTGTCCGTACGAACCCGACACCAAAGCTCCGCCCCTCGCACACACCTCTGAATGGCGCACCAGAGTACGGGGCAGTGACAGGGTCGGTTCAAGTCGGCTGGAGGAGCTGTGACTTGACCGGTACGCGCTACTTTCCGGAGGCCGTCAGATCGCCGCGCCTGGGCATCGCGAAGCCCTCCAGGTCGGCCCGGGTCAGGCCGGTCAGCCGGGCCACCTCACCGTTGTCGAGGGCGCCGCAGTCCAGGCCGCGCAGCAGGTAGCCGCTGAGGGCCTTGGCGGTGGCGGGCTCGTCCATGACGTCGCCGCCGGCGCGGTGGGCGTACCGGGTGAGCCGGGCGGCCGCCTGCTCCAGGCCCTCGCGGTAGAAGGCGAACACGGCCGCGTACCGGGTCGGGAGGTGGCCGGGGTGCATGTCCCAGCCCTGGTAGTAGGCGCGGGCCAGGGCGCGCCGGGTGAGACCGTAGTGCAGCCGCCAGGCGTCGTGCACCTGGGCCGTCGGGCCGACCGGCAGGACGTTGGTGGAGCCGTCCGACACGCGTACCCCGGTACCGGCGGCGGCGACCTGCATGACCGCCTTGGCGTGGTCGGCGGCCGGGTGGTCGCTCGCCTGGTAGGCGGCGGAGACCCCGAGGCAGGCGCTGTAGTCGAAGGTGCCGTAGTGCAGTCCGGTGGCGCGGCCCTCGGCGGCCTGGATCATCCGGGCGACGGTGGCGGTGCCGTCGGTGGCGAGGATGGACTGGCTGGTCTCGATCTGGATCTCGAACCCGATCCGGCCGGGCTCCAGCCCGTGGATCTTCTCGAAGGCCTCCAGGAGCCGGGCCATCGCGGTGACCTGTTCGGGGTAGGTCACCTTGGGCAGGGTCAGCACGAGCCCGGCGGGCAGTCCCCCGGCCGCGATCAGCCCGGTGAGGAAGATGTCGAGGGTGCGGATGCCCCGGTCGCGCACCGGTGCCTCCATGCACTTCATCCGGATGCCCATGTACGGCGCCGCGGTGCCCTCGGCGTACGCCTCCGCGATCAGCCGGGCGGCGCGGGCGGCGGTGGCGTCCTCCTCGGCGTCGGGACGCGGGCCGTAGCCGTCCTCGAAGTCGACGCGCAGGTCTTCCACCGGCTCACGCTCGAGTTTGGCGCGGACCCTGGAGTGGACGGGCTCGGCGAGGTCGTCGGGCAGGCCGAGGACGGCGGCGAAGGCGGCGGCGTCGGGGGCGTGTTCGTCGAGGGCGGCGAGGGCCCGGTCGCCCCAGGAGCGGATCGTGCCGGCCGTGAAGGCGTCGCCGGGGACGTACACGGTGTGGACGGGCTGACGGGTCCCCGGATCACCCGGATAGCGGCGCTCCAGTTCGGCGTCGACGGGTGCGAGGGAGGCGCTGATCTCCTCGCTGACGGCGCCCGCGAGGCTCGTCGCCACCTTCTCCTGCCGGCCCTGACCCATCCCGCACCCTCCTGTTTTCCACTGTACGGAATCAACAATCCGTTGAATGACGGTATCCGGGTGCCGTCGGGGCGGTCAACACCGTGTCCACGGGGCGACACGCCCCCATCTGGGCATGTTCACGCTCATCACACTCCGGGGTATCACACTGCTCAACGCCCGCCCGTCCGGCTTGTGCCCCCTGAAGGAGCCGTCGTGCCGCACCAGCGCCGAGTCACCCGCCGGCTGGGACTGCAGGCCCTGTTGGCCGCAGCGGTCACCGTGCCCCTCTCCAGCGCCGCGATCACCACCTCCGCCGCCTCCGCCGCCGGCTCGCGGGCCCGCCGGGTCGCCACCCTCGCGGCGCCGGCGCGGCCGGCCCCCCGACTCGACGTCATGACCTTCAACCTGCGGTACGCCGGCACCGCCGAGCCCAACAGCTGGGCCGACCGCCGCCCGGTGATGGCCGAACTGCTGCGCCGTGCACGGCCCCAGGTCATGGGCACCCAGGAAGGCCTCTACCAGCAGCTGCGCGACATCGACAGCGACCTCGGACCGCACTACGACTGGGTCGGCACCGGCCGCGAGGGCGGCAGCCGCGACGAGTCCACCGCCCTCTACTACGACATCCGCCGCCTGGAACCGCTGGAGCACTACACCTTCTGGCTCTCCGACACCCCGGAGGTCATCCGCTCCAACACCTGGGGCGCCGCCTTCCCCCGTATCGTCACCTGGGTCCGCTTCCGCGACCTGGCCGACGACGGGCGGGAGTTCTACGTCGCCAACACCCACTTCGACCAGAGGAGCCAGTACGCCCGCGAGCGCAGCGCCACGCTCCTGGTCAAGCGGATCGCGGAGTTCGACCGGAGGCTGCCCGTGGTGGTGACCGGCGACTTCAACGCCTACGCCCACAAGAACCGGGCCTACGACACCCTGGTGGACTCGGGGCTCGTCGACACCTGGGACGCGGCGGAGCACCGCGGCCCGCAGTACGCGACCTTCCACGGTTACCACCGCCTCAAGCCCGACGGTGACCGGATCGACTGGATCCTGACCTCGCCGGGTGTGACCACGTACCGGGCGACGATGGACACGTTCTCGATGCACGGCCAGTTCCCGAGCGACCACCTGCCCGTGCAGGTCTCACTGAGCCTGCGCTGACACGGCGAGGCCCCCGCGACCGGTGTCGGTCGCGGAGGCCTCGGACTGCCTGGGGAGGTGCTCAGCCCTTGCGGGCCTTGACCTCCTCGGTCAGCTGCGGGACGACGTCGAAGAGGTCGCCGACCACGCCGAAGTCGACCAGCTCGAAGATCGGGGCCTCGGCGTCCTTGTTGACGGCCACGATGGTCTTCGAGGTCTGCATGCCCGCGCGGTGCTGGATCGCGCCGGAGATGCCGTTGGCGATGTACAGCTGCGGGGAGACGGACTTGCCGGTCTGGCCGACCTGGTTGGTGTGCGGGTACCAGCCGGCGTCGACGGCGGCACGCGAGGCGCCGACGGCCGCGCCGAGGGAGTCGGCGAGGGCCTCGATGATCGCGAAGTTCTCGGCGCCGTTGACGCCGCGGCCGCCGGAGACCACGATCGCGGCCTCGGTCAGCTCCGGGCGCCCGGTCGACTCACGCGGGGTACGGCCGGTCACCTTGGTGCCGGTCGCCTTGTCAGAGAAGGTCACCGCGAGGGCTTCGACCGCACCGGCGGCCGGGGCGGCCTCGACGGCGGCACTGTTGGGCTTGACCGTGATGACCGGGGTGCCCTTGGAGACGCGGGACTTGGTCGTGAAGGACGCGGCGAACACCGACTGGGTGGCCACCGGGCCCTCGTCGCCGGCCTCCAGGTCGACGGCGTCGGTGATGATGCCGGAGCCGATGCGCAGCGCGAGGCGGGCGGCGATCTCCTTGCCCTCCGCGGAGGAGGGGACCAGGACGGCGGCCGGGGACACCTGCTCGACGGCGGCCTGCAGGGCGTCCACCTTCGGGACGACCAGGTAGTCGGCGTACTCGGACGCGTCGTGGGTGAGGACCTTCACCGCGCCGTGCTCGGCCAGCGCGGCGGCGGTGTCGGCGGCGCCGTTGCCCAGCGCGACGGCGACGGGCTCGCCGATGCGGCGGGCCAGGGTCAGCAGCTCCAGAGTGGGCTTGCGGACGGCACCGTCCACGTGGTCGACGTAGACGAGGACTTCAGCCATGGGAATGCTCTCCTGCTTGGATCAGTTGAGGGGCGGTCGGCGCGTGCGGGGCTCAGATGAACTTCTGGCCCGCGAGGAACTCGGCGAGCTGCTTGCCGCCCTCGCCCTCGTCCTTGACGATCGTGCCCGCGGTGCGGGCCGGACGCGCGGTGGCGTCCTGGACCGTGGTCCAGGCACCCTCCAGGCCGACCTCCTCCGCCTCGAGGTCGAGGTCGGACAGGTCCCAGGACTGAACCGGCTTCTTCTTGGCGGCCATGATGCCCTTGAAGGACGGGTAACGCGCCTCACCGGACTGGTCGGTGACGGACACGACCGCCGGCAGGGAGGCCTCCAGCTGCTCGCTCGCGGCGTCGCCGTCGCGGCGGCCCTTGACCGTGCCGTCCTCGACCGAGACCTCGGAGAGCAGGGTGACCTGCGGGACGCCCAGGCGCTCGGCGAGCAGGGCCGGCACGACGCCCATGGTGCCGTCGGTGGAGGCCATGCCGGAGACGACCAGGTCGAAGCCGGCCTTCTCGATCGCCTTGGCCAGCACCAGCGAGGTGCCGATGGCGTCGGTGCCGTGCAGGTCGTCGTCCTCGACGTGGATCGCCTTGTCCGCGCCCATCGACAGCGCCTTGCGCAGCGCGTCCTTGGCGTCCTCGGGACCCACGGTCAGCACGGTGACCTCAACGTCGTCGTCCGAGTTCTCCGCGATCTGCAGCGCCTGCTCGACCGCGTACTCGTCCAGCTCGGAGAGGAGACCGTCCACGTCGTCACGGTCGACGGTCAGGTCATCGGCGAAGTGCCGGTCGCCAGTGGCGTCGGGCACGTACTTCACAGTGACAACGATCCTCAGGCTCACGCCGGCTCTCCTACTGCATCGTCTTTTCTGGGCTGCCTCTTGCAGGCAGCATAGGCGCCTCAAGCGGCTCATCCCGGTCGGGGCGGCCGCGCGCTCCGAACGAAATATTACTCACCAGTACACCCAGTTCGTTCCCGCTAAGCAAGCGCTTTGAACTGTGACCTTCGCAACGCAGCGTAACCGGAACTCGACGCGTTCGCAGAACGAGGGGCGTGTGAACCGCGGAACCAGGGGTGTGTGATCAGTCCCGCAGCCCGTTGAAGGCGCCCTGGTGGTAAAGGAGCGGCCGGCCGGCGCGGGAGGGATCGCCGACGAGCACCTCGGCGAGCACGATCCGGTGGTCACCGGCCGGCACCCGCGCCACGACCCGGCACACCAGCCACACCAGCACGTCGTCGAGGACCGGGACGCCCTCGTGGCCGTCCCGCCAGCTGGTGGGCGACCCGAACCGGTCGGCGCCGCTGCGCGCGAAGGTGGCCGCGAGCTCCGCCTGGTGCTCGCCGAGGATGTGGACGCCGATGTGCTCGGCGGTGGATATCGCGGGCCAGCTGGAGGCGCCCGTACCGACGCCGAAGGAGAGCATCGGGGGCTCGGCGGAGACGGAGGTGAGGGAGGTGGCGGTGAAGCCGACCGGGCCGTGGGCGCCGCGTGCGGTGATCACCGCCACACCGGCCGCGTGCCGCCGGAAGGCGGAGCGGAGCAGGTCGGGAGAGGCGAGCCGGGTGGCGCCGAGGTCGGGTATGGCCGTCATGGAGTTGTCCTTCTGCGGGAGGCGGTCGTCGGGGCCGGGGCTGCTCAACAGCCCGGACAGCGCGCGCTCGCGGTGCGGGCCAGGTCCACGTGGACCCGTCCGAAGAGAAGGAGTTCCTGAGGCATACGGTCAGGCTGACGATAGGTGGTGCGCCCAGTCAAGTACGTTCCGCGATATGGGAGGTGCCTCACCGTCATCGTCATGGCCGTCAGACCGCCTCGCCCAGCGCGGCGATGACGTCCGCCTTGCGGGGCTGTCCGGTGGCCCGGCGCACCACCCGGCCGGCCGCGTCGAGCACCAGCACGGTGGGGGTCTTGAGGATCTCCAGCTCGCGTACGAGGTCCAGGCGGGCCTCGGCGTCGATCTCGACGTGGGTGACGCCGGGGACCATCCCGGCGACCTCGCCCAGCACCCGCCGGGTGGCCCGGCAGGGGGCGCAGAAGGCGCTGGAGAACTGCACCAGCGTGGCCCGTTCACCCAGTTCGCCGCCGAGTTCGGCCGCCCCGAGCCGCTTGCCGTCGTCGCGCCCGCGCACCCTCACCCTCCCGCTCCGCCGCCTGTGCAGCACTCCGTACACGCCCGCCGCCGCGAGCACCGCCACGCACACCACCAGTCCGGTCATCACCGGACAAGGATCCACGAGACGGCTCACCGCAGGGAAAAGCGTTCACGAGACTGCAAAGATTCCCGACTCCCCTGCCGGCCCGTGGGGCGGAATCCTGGGTTCATGGACATCGACGCACGTGGGCCGCGTTTCGCGGCGGCCGTGACGACGGTCGTACTGGCCGCCGCACTCATCACCCAAAACCCCTGGATCCTCGCCTGGCAGACGCTGGCGTTCGCGCTCGGCGCGGCCGGCGGGGTGACCCGATCGCCCTACGACTGGGCATTCCGGACACTCGTACGACCGCGCCTCGGCGCCCCGAGCGAGTTCGAGCCGCCGGAGCCCCCGCGGTTCGCACAGGCGGTCGGACTGGTCTTCGCGGGGCTCGGTCTGACCGGATTCGGGCTGGGCTCCGCATGGTTGGGCCTCGCGGCGACCGGCCTCGCGCTCGCCGCGGCCTTCCTCAATGCGGCGTTCGGGTACTGCCTTGGGTGCGAGATGTTCCTGCTCATGCGGCGGTTGACGGCCCGCCCGGAGTAAAGGCACGTTAAAAGCGCGAGGTGGATCAAGGGGCCCAACGTGACGAGAATCTCGCCACGCCCGGGCACCAGGGCTGGCTCCCCGTCCGTTCTTCGGGCACGATCTGCGAGACGCCGTAAACCTACGGCTCCGTAACTTCCCGCCGGGAGCCCCTTTCCCAGGCAGAGCAGAAAGGGTCCGCCCCGCCCATGGCAGAGCTGGTCTACCGTCCCGTCATCGGTTTCGCCAAGACGCTGTTCAAGGTCTGGGACCTCAAGATCGACTGCCAGGGTTCGGAGAACATCCCGCGCTCGGGCGGCGCCGTGCTGGTGAGCAATCACATCAGCTACCTGGACTTCGTCTTCGACGGCCTGGCCGCGCTGCCGCAGAAGCGCCTGGTGCGGTTCATGGCGAAGGAGTCGGTGTTCCGGCACCGGATCTCCGGCCCGCTGATGCGCGGGATGAAGCACATCCCGGTGGACCGCAATCAGGGTGAGACCGCCTACGAGCACGCGCTGGAGTCGCTGAAGTCCGGTGAGATCGTGGGGGTCTTCCCGGAGGCCACGATCTCCCAGTCCTTCACGCTGAAGAGCTTCAAGTCGGGTGCCGCGCGTCTCGCGCAGGAAGCCGGCGTCCCGCTCGTGCCGATGGCCCTGTGGGGCACCCAGCGCATCTGGACCAAGGGCCAGCCGCGCAACTTCAAGCGGAACCACCTGCCCATCACCGTCCGGGTCGGCGAGCCGGTCGACGCGCCCCGGGACCAGTACGCGGGCGCCATCACCCGCCGGCTGCGCGAGCGCGTCCAGGAGCTCCTCGACGCCGCCCAGCGCGCCTACCCCGCCCGCCCGAAGGACGCCTCCGACACCTGGTGGCTCCCCGCCCACCTGGGCGGCACGGCCCCCACGCTGGACCAGCTGAAGGCCGCCGAGGCGGTCTGAGTCTCAGCCCGCCGGCTCGGGCGCGCGCACCTCGACACGGGCGCCCGGGCTGAACTTCGCCAGCAGCTCGGCGAGTTCGGCGCCCGCCGCCACGGCGTCCGGCACCGGCATCGGGGCGAGGCTCTCCAGCAGGAAGACGGCCGAGGTCGTCCGCTCCGTGAGGCGGGTGCGCGGGCCCTGGCGCCAGTTCCAGCGACGGCAGGTGACGCCGGCGTCGTCGCACCACACGACCTCACCGGCATCGGGGTGCTCGACGGTCTCCTCGCCCCCGGCCACGGTCACGAAGTCCTCCTCGCCCCTGGCACGGACGAGGCGCATGGCGCCCTGGATCAGGCCGAGGTCCTCACCTCCGACCGGAATCAGGTGGGCGACGCTGATGGCGTTGTAGAGGTCCACGAGCAGGTTGATCCGGGGCAGGCCGCCGTCCGCGAGGGCCCGCTTCGCCAGCGCCTCCGCCGAGTTGCGGGTGCGGGACGGCTTGGAGCCGAAGGCCGTGTAGACGGCCCGCCAGGCCACCATGTGCGGGTCCTCGTGCGGGGCGCGCCCGTCGAGGCGTACGGCCAGGCGGCGGGCCGCGTCGTCGAGGAGCGCCGAACTCGCCTCCGTACTGGGGCCGTTGACCAGGCCGTGGGCCTCGATGACGAGGTGCGTGAAGCCGGGCGCGAGGGCGCGCACCTCGTCGGACACGGTGAGCGTGAGAGTCATGGGCCTTGCCTCAGAGTGCGGTGGGGAGCGTCTTCCAGAGGTGCGGGCGGTCCAGTGCCGCCTGGAGGGCGCCGAGCACGGCCGGATGAGGTTCAGCATACAGGACCGGATAGTCCATCTCATTGGACTGCGGATCGGGGACCCAGGCCAGCCGTTCGCCGGCGAGGGAGAACTGCGCGTCCACTCCCGGCTTGTTGCCGCGCGGGTCCTGCCGGTGCCAGGCGCCGTGGAAGCGGACGGCGACCAGGCCGTGCACGACGTGACCACCGGCGTCGTCGTGCGTGAGGCGCTGGTAGCACAGGGCCGTGGGGATGTCCTCGGCACGCAGCAGGGCGGCCAGGGCATGGGCCTTGGCATGACAGATGCCGGTACGCCGCTCCAGCACGTCCGAGGCACGCCAGGTCACGCGCAGATCGCCGGAGTCCTGGGAGTGCGGGATGGCGTCCCGCACGAATTCATAGGCCGCCCGCGCATAGGCATACGAGTCCTCGACTCCCGCAGCCAGCCGAGCGGCCGTCTCAAGTACCAGCGGATGGCCATGGTCGATGACCTCGTCAGCAGCCAAGTAGGCAGACAGGTCAGCGGTTTTCTGGATCAGCTCCATGCCGGCAGAGCATATGAATGCGATCACCCGGGCGTCAATGAGTTTACAACAGACCGCATATCTATGCGATGAGGTGGACTCTGCGGCGCCCCTTCAGGGGCGCGGGGCTGTGTCAAAATGCGGCTCCGCCGCGTGGGCGCGATGAGCCCCGACGGCGCCGCAGCCAGAAGACCACGGCGCCCCGGCGGAGCCCTCAGCGCGCCATCTCCTCCTTGAGCGCCGCCACGAACGCGTCCACGTCCTCCTCGGTCGTGTCGAAGGCGCACATCCAGCGCACGTCCCCGGCCGCCTCGTCCCAGAAGTAGAACCGGAAGCGCTTCTGCAGGCGCAGGCTCACGTCGTGCGGGAGCCGTGCGAAGACGCCGTTGGCCTGCACCGGGTGGAGGATCTCCACGCCGTGCACGGCCCGGACGCCCTCGGCGAGCCGCTGGGCCATCGCGTTGGCGTGCCGGGCGTTGCGCAGCCACAGGTCCTTGGCGAGCAGGGCCTCCAACTGGACCGACACGAAGCGCATCTTGGACGCCAGCTGCATGGACAGCTTGCGCAGGTGCTTCATGTGGCTGACGGCGTCCTGGTTGATCACCACGACCGCCTCGCCGAAGATCGCGCCGTTCTTGGTGCCGCCCAGGGAGAGGATGTCCACGCCGACGGCGTTGGTGAAGGTGCGCATCGGGACGTCCAGGGAGGCCGCCGCGTTGGCTATCCGGGAGCCGTCGAGGTGCACCTTCATGCCGTGCGCGTGGGCATGCTCGCAGATCGCGCGGATCTCGTCGGGCGTGTAGAGGGTGCCCAGCTCGGTGCTCTGGGTGATGGACACCACCTGCGGCATCGCGCGGTGCTCGTCGTCCCAGCCGTACGCCTGCCGGTCGATGAGCTCCGGGGTGAGCTTGCCGTCGGGGGTGGGCACGGTGAGCAGCTTGAGCCCGCCCATGCGCTCGGGGGCGCCGCCCTCGTCCACGTTGATGTGGGCGCTCTCGGCGCAGATCACCGCGCCCCAGCGGTCGGTGACCGCCTGGAGCGCGACGACGTTGGCGCCGGTGCCGTTGAAGACCGGGAAGGCCTCCGCCGTGGCCCCGAAGTGGCTGCGGACGATCCGCTGGAGGTTCTCCGTGTACTCATCCTCGCCGTACGCCACCTGGTGGCCGCCGTTGGCGAGGGCCAGGGCGGCCAGTACCTCGGGGTGGGCTCCGGCGTAGTTGTCACTGGCGAAACCGCGGACCTGCGGGTCGTGGTGGCGACGCGCGTCGGTCTTCGGAGGGTTCACGGCTTCTCGGTCAGCCACAGACGGTTCCCGTTCACTTCGGCGGCGGACTTGCTCCAGACGCCCTCGATGGCCTCGGCCAGGTCCTTGACGTCCGTGAAGCCCGCGAACTTCGCGTTGGGCCGCTCGGCGCGCATCGCGTCGTGCACCAACGCCTTCACCACCAGGATGGCAGCGGCGGAGGTCGGACCCTCGGGCCCCCCGGCCTTGCGGAAGTAGTCGGCCAGCGCGAGCGTCCACGCCTCGGCGGCGGCCTTGCCCGCGGCGTACGCGGCGTTGCCCGCGGTGGGCCTGCTCGCGGCGGCGGCGCTGATCAGGACGTACCGGCCGCGCTCGCTGCGCTGCAGCGCCTCGTGGAAGGCGAGGGAGGTGTGCTGCACGGTCTTGACGAGCAGCAGCTCCAAAAAGTCCCAGTCGTCCAGGCTGGTCTTGGTGAAGGTCTCGCTGCCCCGCCAGCCGCCCACCAGGTGCACGAGACCGTCGACGCGCCCGAAGTCCTTCTCGATGTGGGTGGCCCAGTCCCGGGTGGACTGGAGGTCGAGCAGGTCCACCGTGTCACCGGTGACGGTCGCGCCGCCGGAGGCGTAGCGGGCCGCGTCCACCGCCTCCGACAGGCGCTGCGGGTCGTTGTCCGCCCCGACGACGGTCGCGCCGGCCTCGGCCAGCCGCATCAGCGTCGCGCGCCCCGCGGGTCCGCCCGCGCCGGCCACCGCGATCACCGCACCTCTGAGAGCCCCGTTGCCCACCATGTCGTTCCCCTCTTGAGCCGTGTTCCGCAGCCCGTCGCTCACGCGGCGACCGGCTCGGCGCTGTCCGCGGTGATGCCCTTGGTCTCGGCGATCACGTTCTTCAGCTTCTTGGACAGGGCCTCGTAGAACATGCTCAGCGGAAACTCGTCGGGAAGCACGTCGTCCACGAGCTTGCGCGGCGGAAGCGTCAGGTCCAGGGCGTCCGGGCCCTTGGCCCACCGGGAGCCCGGGTGCGGCGCGAGGTAGGTGGCGACCAGCTCGTACCCGGCGAACCAGTGGACGAGCTTCGGGCGGTCGATGCCGTCCTTGTACAGCTTCTCGATCTCGGCGCACAGCTGGTTGGTCACCTGCGGGGCGCGCTCCCAGTCGATGGCGAGCTTGTTGTCGGTCCAGCGCACCACGTCGTGCTTGTGCAGGTAGGCGAAGAGCAGCTGGCCGCCGAGCCCGTCGTAGTTGCGGACCCGGTCGCCGGTGACCGGGAAGCGGAACATGCGGTCGAAGAGCACCGCGTACTGCACGTCCCGGGCCTGCGGGACGCCGTCGGCCGCCAGCTTCACGGCCTCCTTGAAGGCGGTGAGGTCGCAGCGCAGTTCCTCCAGGCCGTACATCCAGAACGGCTGGCGCTGCTTGATCATGAACGGGTCGAACGGCAGGTCGCCGTGGCTGTGGGTGCGGTCGTGGACCATGTCCCACAGGACGAAGGCCTCCTCGCAGCGCTTCTGGTCGTGGACCATCGCGGCGATGTCCTCGGGGAGTTCGAGGCCCAGGATGCCGACGGCGGCGTCGGTGACCCGGCGGAAGCGGGCCGCCTCGCGGTCGCAGAAGATGCCGCCCCAGGAGAATCGTTCCGGCGCCTCGCGCACGGCGATGGTCTCGGGGAAGAGGACGGCGGAGTTGGTGTCGTAGCCGGCCGTGAAGTCCTCGAACTTGATGCCGCAGAAGAGCGGGTTGTCGTACCGGGTGCGCTCCAGCTCGGCCAGCCAGTCCGGCCAGACCATGCGGAGCACGACCGCCTCCAGGTTGCGGTCCGGGTTGCCGTTCTGCGTGTACATCGGGAAGACGACCAGGTGCTGGAGGCCGTCCGCGCGGCCCGCCGCGGGCTGGAAGGCGAGCAGCGAGTCGAGGAAGTCGGGCACCTGGAAGCCGCCGACGGCCCAGCGCCGCAGGTCCGTCACCAGCGCGTGGTGGTAGTCGGCGTCGTGCGGGAGCAGCGCGGACAGCTCTTCCACGGCCTCGACGACACGCCGCACGGCCGCCTCGGCGTCGGCCCGTGCGGGCGCACCCTCGGCCTCGAAGTCGATGGATCCGTCCTTCGACTGCCATGGCCGGATCCGCTCCACGGCATCCTTGAGCACGGGCCACGCCGGGTGCTCGACCACCCTGGTCACCGGAGAGACCTGTCCCTCCGAACCCGCCTGCACAAGAATTTCCGTCATGACCCATCCTCCACGGGAGAAGCTTCCGTAGGGACACCGTATGCGTACGGGGTTTCTCCCAGCAAGGGGACCCTCCGGAAATTATCCTGCGGCGTCCCCTCTTCACCGCGCTTTTTCCTGTGCGAAACCGTGAAGGCGCTCACATTCACTACGACCTGTGACGAGGCGTCAGCTCCGGTGGACCGCACGGATCCGGCCGGTCAATGGGCGAGGGGACGCGCCCACCACCGGGTGACCGCCGACCGGGGCACGGGCCAGGTGCCGCGCGCCCGCCACACCAATCCCCCCGTGTAGGTACGGGTTCATCGCGACGGGCGGCCATTAGGCTGCGCCCAGCCGCGTGGACAGCGACGTCCGTCGTACGGTCCGCACGTCTGCCCCACCGCCGCCGTCGACGGAAGCGAGTTGAATCTTGAACTTCCTTACCATCGGTCACCGCGGAGTCATGGGCGTCGAGCCCGAGAACACCCTCCGTTCCTTCGTCGCCGCCCAGCAGGCCGGCCTCGACCTGATCGAACTCGATCTTCACCTCAGCAAGGACGGCGCGCTGGTCGTCATGCACGACGCGGAGGTGGACCGCACGACCGACGGCACCGGACCGATCGCCGAGAAGACCCTGGAGGAGCTGCGCGGGCTGGACGCGGGCCGGGGCGAGCGGGTGCCGGTGTTCGAGGAGGTCCTGGACGCGGTGCGGACGCCGCTGCAGGCCGAGATCAAGGACGTGGCCGCGGCCAGGGCGCTGGCCGAGGTCATGCAGCGGCGGGACCTGGTGTCCCGGGTGGAGGTGTCCTCGTTCCACGACGAGGCGGTCGCCGAGATCGCCCGGCTGGTGCCGGGGGTGCGCACCGCGCTGATCGCCAGCCGCTACGGCACCGATGTCGTGGAGCGGGCCCAGGAGGCGGGCGCGGCCACCGTGTGCCTGAACATCCGCAGGCTGACCCTGGAGGTCGTCGAGCACGCCCGCAAGGCGGACCTGCGGGTCATCGGCTGGGTGGTGAACACCCAGGACGATCTGCGGCTGGTGCGCGCGCTCCAGCTCGACGGTGCGACGACCGACTACCCGGAGATCAAACGCACCGCCCGCTTCACGGCCTGACCAGTCGCCCGCGCCTCACACCAGCTGCTTGACCAGCAGCTCGAACTCGAGGCCGGCGCGCAGCGGAATGCCGAAGCGCTCCTCGCCGTACGGGAACGGGGTCGTCTTTCCCGTACGGCGGTAGCCGCGCCGCTCGTACCAGGCGATGAGGTCCTCGCGCACCGAGATCACCGTCATGTGCATCTCGGTCGCACCCCAGTCCTCCCGCGCCTGGCGCTCCGCCTCGGCGATGACGGCCTTGCCGAGGCCGGCGCCCTGGAGGGCGGGGCTCACCGCGAACATGCCGAAGTAGGCGTGGTCGCCACGGTGTTCGAGCTGGCAGCAGGCGACGACCCCGCCGTCCCGCTCGACGACGAGCAGCTTGCCGTCCGGCGCCTTGATCACTTCGAGGACGCCCTCCGGGTCGGTGCGCTGCCCCTCCAGGATGTCCGCCTCGGTGGTCCAGCCGGCCCGGCTGGCGTCGCCCCGGTAGGCCGACTCGATCAACGCGACCAGGACGTCCACGTCGGCGTCGGTGGCGTCGCGGAAGGCCGGTCCGGCGGCGGCGTTCTCCATGGGCGGGTTCTCCGTTCTCCAGCGCTACTGAGCCGGCCCCGAGCCTATCCCTGCGGCCCTGCTCCTCTTCGCGGCACCCGTGCCACCCGGCTCCCGCCGTGGCCTGCCACTACGCTCCGGTCGCATGGTGCATGTACTGAGCAGCCGTACGCTGATCCACCCCACCGACCCCGAGCGGTCCCGCGCCTTCTACGGTGAGCGGCTCGGTCTCGCCGTCTACCGCGAGTTCGGCGAGGGCCCGGAGCGCGGCACGGTCTACTTCCTCGGCGGCGGGTTCCTGGAGGTCTCCGGCCGGTCGGACACGCCGCCCTCGCCGGCCGTGCAGCTGTGGCTGCAGGTCGCGGACGCTTCGGCGGCGCACGAGGAGCTGGTGGCGAAGGGCGTCGCGATCGTGCGCCCGCCCGTGAAGGAGCCGTGGGGCCTGGTCGAGATGTGGGTCGCCGATCCGGACGGGACCCGGATCGTGCTGGTGGAGGTACCGGCCGACCACCCGCTGCGGTACCGGCCGCAGATCTGAGCGGTCGGACGGCAGTGCCGCGCCGTGGCGCAGGTCGTCTGCGGCGCCGCCGGGATCAGACCCGCAGCACGCCCGTCCTGCCCTCCAGCCGGCCCAGCAACTCCGCGAGGAGCCCCGCCAGTTCGCCCTGTCCCTCGGGGGCGAGGACGGACAGCACGGCCGTCTCGTAGGCGAGCTGCTCGGGCAGGATGCCGTCGACGAGGTCGCGCCCCGCGTCGGTGAGGCGGAGGTGGGCGACCCTGCGGTCACGGGCGTCGCCGCGCCGCTCGACCAGGCCGCGCTCGGTGAGCTGCTTGAGGCGTTTGGTGACGGCGGCGCCGGAGGAGAAGGTCTCCTTGGCGAGTTCGCCCGGGGTCAGCTCGTGACCGGTGCGGCGCAGCGCGCCGAGCAGGTCGAACTCGGGGCGGCTGAGGCCGGCCCGGCGCAGCGGGGCGTCCTCGGCCTGCTGGAGGAGGGCTGCGCAGCGGTTGATCCGGCCGATGACCTCCATGGGACCCGTGTCCAGCGCGGGATGGACGCTCCGCCACTGCCGGACCACGGCCGCGACCGTGTCGTCCCGGCCGGCGCCACCGCCCGCACCGCCTCCCACACGGCCTCCCGCGCCCCCGTCCGCGTCGCTCCCGGCCGCCGGTCGTCCGCTGGTCGCCGTCATGGCCGTACGTCCTCCGTTGTCCTCGCGCCGTCCCAGGAGTGCGCTTCCTGGCGTCGTACCGTCGCGGCGAGCGTACGGTGTCCGGACAGCTCGGCGAGCACGACCCGCTCCTGGGGCAGCGCGCGCTGCCACCACTCCCCGGACGCGGCGTCGGCCGCCGCGCGCAGGTCGGCCAGGGCCGCGGACAGGGCGCGCCGGGCGGCCTCCAGGGCGCGCGGGGCCGGCTGCGGCCCGGCGAGCAGGCGGGCGGCCTGTTCGCGGGTCTGTTCGACGGCGGTCAGGGCGTCTCCGATGCGGTCGCCGGCCCGGCGGTTGGTGACGACGACGGCGGTCGCGAAGCCGACGAGCGCGCCGACCAGGGTGTCCACGACCCGCTCGGTGATCAGCTGTCCCGCGTCCTGGGTGCGGGCGAACTCGGTGACCAGCAGGGCCATCGGGGTGACGCAGACGCTGCCGAGCCAGTAGTTGCGGCCGATCAGTGCCTCGGCGCCGAAGTTGAAGGCGAGGCAGCACAGCACCAGGGCGGCCGGGTGGAGGTGGGCGAGCGGTACGACGGCGGCGAAGACGAGGACACCGACGAGGTTGCCCACGACGCGCTGGACGCCCCGGCTCCAGGTGAGGGTGACGTTGGCCTGGTAGAGGGAGGCGGCGGTGACCAGCGCCCAGTAGGGGCGGCCGACACCCAGGGCGAGGGAGGCGTAGCCGGCCAGGGCGCAGCCGAGCGCGGTGCGGACGGCGAAGGGGGCGAGTGGGCCGAGCCGGCGCCACAACGGGCGCCGCGGGACGGAGAGTTCGGCGTCGATGCCGAGCAGGTCGTCGTCGGCGCCGGCGACCCGTGGGACGCGTCCGGTGCCGCCGAGGGCGCGGGCCCAGCCGCTCAGCAGCGCCGGGTCGGCGTCGGCCGGGGCGGCGAGGGCGACCTCGGCGCGGACGACGAGGTGTTCGAGGGCGCGCCGGGTGCGGTCGGTGCGGGCGCCGGTGGCCAGCAGGGACTGCCAGGCGGCCTGCACGGCGGCGGCCGCGGCGGCCCGGGCCCGGTCGTGGCCGTCGTCGGTGCCGCGGGTGTCGGCGTAGGCGGCGGTGGCGTTCAGGGCCCGGGCGGTGGCCCGGCGCTCGGGGCCGTGCGGGCGCAGCAGCCCGGGGGCCATGCCGACCAGCCAGGCCCAGGCGCCCGCCGCGAGCGCGAGTCCGACGTGGCCGGGGACCTGGCCGAGGGCCTGCGGGGCGAACAGGGAGGCGGAGCTGATGAAGGTGAGGACCACGTTCCCGGGCGGGCCGACGCGGGTGGCGTCGCAGAGGACCTTCTGCACCGCGGCCATGAGCGCGCCGACGGTGACCAGGACGACCGCGTAGGTGGTGAGCGAGGCGGCGGTCAGGGCGACGGCGAGGCCGCCGACCATGCCGAGGATCACCCACGCCAGGGTGCGGGCGCGGGCGGGGTAGGGGCGGTTGTGGCCGTAGAGGGCGCACAGCGATCCGGCCATCGTGTACATCGCCAGGTCGAGGCGGCCGAGGGCCAGCAGGGCCAGGTTGGGCGGGGCGACCGCGGCGACCACGCTGCAGGCGGGCTTGAACCAGATGTCGGAGGGCCGGCCGAGGCGCAGCGCACCGGCGAGGGGCAGGCGGCGGGTGGTCGGAGGGGGCGCGGTGCTCATACCCATCAATTTAGCATGTGTTTTACCTGTAAAGCATTCTCGAACGCCCCTGGTCACCGGCTGTGCTCCGGCGAATGCTCCCCGTGTACACCCTTGCGCTCGCGTGCGCGCCGTACGGCCGGGGCATCGCATCCAACGACGAGACGTCGAGCGGGGAGGTGCGCCGTGCACGGACCGGCTTCGCCCGGCTGGCTGCTGGTCGCGCTGTGCGCGGCGACCGGGGCCTACTGCCTGCTGCGGATGCGCAGCAGCGTCCTGGAACAGCGGCGCGCCGCGGGCGGCGAGGCGCTGATGGGGTTCGGCATGGCCGTCATGGCCGTGCCCGCGACGGTGTTCACGCCGCCGGGGTGGGCCTGGCCGGCGTATGCGGCGGTGTTCGGCGCGGCCGCGCTGCGCGCCCTGTGGAGCGCCCGCAGCAGCTCGCACCATCTGCACCATCTGATCGGAGCGGCGGCGATGGTCTACATGGCGGTGGCGATGGCGGCCACCCCAGGCGCCCACCATCACGGCGGTGCCGGAGTCCCGCTGGTGACCGGGGTGCTGCTGCTCTACTTCACCGGCTACGTGCTGCTGTCCGGTGCGCGGCTCGTCCCGGTCGCGGCGGCCGCCGGGACGGGGGCCCTCCGGTGGGGCGACCGGCCGGAGTTGGCGCGGGCGTGCCGGCTGTCGATGGGGATCGGCATGGTGGCGATGCTGCTGGCACTGTGAGGACGTGACGGCACGCGCGGCGCAGACGTTGCTTGCGTCACTTTGGTGTCATGGCCCGTACCCGTGAGCGGTCCCCCGCTCATAGGGTGCTGGCCATGATGGTCCCCGTGGCACTGCTGCTGCTCGGCGCCCTGACCGCCGTGGCCGGCCCCCGGCTGCTCGCCCGGGCCGACTGGACGGACCGGGAGCCGGTGGTCGCGCTGTGGGTGTGGCAGTGCGTGGTGGCGGCCGTCCTGCTGTGCTGCGCGCTGTCGATGACGCTGAGCGCGGCGGCGGCCTGGCAGGCGGTGCGCGGACACGTCTTCGCGACCGCTCCGAGCGGGGTGGTGGACGCCTACGCGCTGGGCACGACCGGCCCGTGGGCGGCGGTGACCGCGGTGGCGCTCGCCTGCGCCGGGCTGTGGAGCGGGGCGATGCTGGTACGGGAGATCGCCCGGGCCAGGGCCCGACGCAACCGGCAGCAGGCCGAACTGCTGCTCAGGTCGCCGCTGTTGCCCGGCGAGCAACCGGCCGGCGGTCGGCTCGTCGTCCTCGAGGGGGAGCGCCCGGATGCCTGGTGGCTGCCCGGCGCGGCACCCCGACTCGTCGTGACGACGGCCGCGTTGCGGCGCCTGAAGGGGCGTCAGCTGGACGCGGTCCTCGCCCACGAGCAGGGCCACGCACAGGCCCGGCACGACTGGTTGCTGCACTGTTCGGCCGCGCTGGCGGGCGGGTTCCCGCAGATCCCGGTGTTCGCCGCGTTCCGGGACGAGATGCACCGGCTGGTCGAACTGGCCGCCGACGACGTGGCCTCGCGGCGCCACGGCCGCCTCACCACCGCGCTCGCCCTGGTCGAACTCAACGAGGACCGCGGGGTGTTCGGCCCCGGGCCGGCCCCGCACGCCCATGTCCCGCAGCGGGTCGACCGGTTGCTCACCGCCCCTGACCGCCTCCCCGCCCGGCACCGGCTGCGGCTGACCGCGACGGCCGCCCTGGTCCCGGTCGTCCCGGTACTGGTGGCGCTCGTACCGAGCCTGCGCGCCCTCGGGTAGAGCCGTACCCGTCAGGGGAATTGCCCCGCGGGCAATGATTCGGCAAAGATCACGTCATGTTCCCCCCACCCGGCGACCGCCCGGCCCCCCTGCTCACGACCGCCGTCCTCGCCCTGTCGTCGGCGCTGCTGCTGGCCCTCGTCGCCGGCGAGTGGCCTCCCCTGGTCGCGGTGGACGAGGGCATCGCCGAGAGCGCCCACCGCCGGGCCGTGGCCGACCACGGCACCACACAGGTGCTGCGGGTCCTGGCGGACTGGGTCTGGGACCCGCTGACCATGCGTCTGCTGTGCGCCGCGGTCGCGGTGTGGCTGGTGTGGCGGCACTCGGCGTGGCGTACCGCGCTGTGGCTGAGCCTGACCTGTGCGTTCGGCACGGTCGCCCAGCAGTCCCTGAAGGCCGCCGTGGGCCGCCCGCGTCCGGTGTGGCCGGATCCGGTCGACTCCGCCCGTTACCCGGCCTTCCCGTCCGGGCACGCCATGACGGCGACGGTGGTCTGCGGCCTGCTGCTGTGGCTGCTGCACCGCTTGGGCGCCGGTCGCGCGATACGGCGCACGGCCCTCGCCGCGGCCGGGCTCTCGGTCGTGGGCGTCGGCCTGACCCGGGTGTGGCTCGGCGTCCACTGGCCCTCGGACGTGCTCGGCGGCTGGCTGCTCGGCGCCCTGGTGGTGGCGCTGGCGGTGCTGGCGTACGAGGGGGAGCGCGACGGCCGGGGACGCCCCCGACGGTAGCCCCTCCGCGGCCCGTGCCGCACCGGCCGTCGGTAGAGTCCGGCACATGACTGCCGTGCTCTTCGACTTCTCCGGGACCCTCTTCCGTATCGAGTCCACCGAATCCTGGCTGCGGGCGGTACTCGCCGAGGCCGGAGTACCGCTCAGCGAGGCCGAGTTGACCGATGCGGCGCGGGCGCTCGAGACGGCCGGGGCACAGCCCGGCGGGGCCTTCCCGGCCGAGCTGCCCGCGGAACTGTCCGACGTGTGGGCGGTGCGCGACGAGAGCGCGGAACTGCACCGGGCCGCCTACACCGGCCTGTCCCGCCGGGTGACGCTGCCCGACCCGGCCCTGCACGACGCCCTGTACGAGCGGCACATGGACCCGCGGGCGTGGTCCCCGTATCCGGACGCGGCACGGGTCCTCGGCACGCTGCGCGAGCACGGCGTCGGGGTCGGCGTGGTCAGCAACATCGGCTGGGACCTGCGCCCGGTCTTCCGCGAGCACGGGCTCGACGCCTACGTGGACACGTACGTCCTGTCGTACGAACACGGCGTCCAGAAGCCGGATCCCCGGCTCTTCACGGTCGCGCTGGAGGCGCTCGGTGCCAAGGCGGAGGAGACGCTGATGGTCGGGGACAGCAGGGCGGCCGACGGCGGTGCGGCGGCGCTCGGCTGCCGCGTGCACTTCGTGGACCACCTGCCGGTGGCCGAACGCCCGGACGCGCTGCTCGCGGTCCTGGACCTGGTGGGCGCGGCCCGCCGACCGGTCACGCCCACCCAGGTCTGACCTGTCGCGCCGTCCGCCCGAGACGCTCCCCCGTGTCGCCCCGGACGGACGGCAGCCCTGAACAGGCCCCGCACAGGGCGGTGCCGACTGCGTCGATTATAGTTGGCTGGCAGCCAGTCAACGCAGGAGTTCCAGGATGTCCCCCCGCAGCCCCTCGGTCAATGAAGAATTGCGCAGGCGCTCGCGTGAGCGGCTGCTGCAGGCCGCGGTGGAGCTGGTCGACGAGCACGGTTTCGAGGCGACCACGCTGGGTGCCATCGCGGACCGGGCGGGGTCGGCGCGCGGACTGGTGTCGTACTACTTCCCCGGCAAGCGCCAGCTGGTCCAGTCCGCCGTGCACCGGCTGATGCACCGCACGCTGGAGGAGGCGCTGGAACACGAGCCGCACACCGAGGACGGACGGGAGCGGCTGGCCCGGGCCATCGACGCGATCCTGGGGCTCGCGCAGGACCGGCCGGTGCTGATGCGCCAGCACATGGCGGGCCTGCTCCAGGCCGAGGGCTTCGTGCAGTGCCCCGAGCAGCGGCGGCTGGCGGAGCTGCTGGGCGACACCGTCGCCCGCTACGGCTCGCACCACGTCGAGGCCGACTACCCCATGCTGCGCGCCATGCTGATGGGCGCGGTGTACGCGGCGCTGGTGCCCGGTGTGCCGATGCCGATCCCGGCGCTGCGGGCGGAGCTGTTCGAGCGCTACGGGCTCGACCTCGAGCTGGGCCTGCCCCGGGAGTCCGCGACCACGGCCGAACGGCGGGACCTGTCCCGGTTCTTCGCCACCGAGGACCGGCCCGAGCCCGGCTCGGAGCCCGGACCCGAAGCCGGCTAGGCGGCTCCCGGGCTCGGGACGGTCCGCAGCGGACGTTTCTCGCGGCTGCACAACGCGCTCACATGATCACACTCCGGGCACGCTGACACGCATGCACGTCACCCCAGCGGCTCCTGCCCAGGCGGCCGGCCCGGTGGGATGCTGGAACCACCAGCCCCTCGGGCAAGGAGTCCCCCGTGTTGCGTGTCGCCGTCGTCGGCTCCGGGCCGAGCGGGTGCTACACCGCCCAGAACCTCGTCCAGCTCGACCCCACGGTGTGCGTGGACGTCCTGGACCGGCTGCCGTGCCCGTACGGCCTGGTGCGGTACGGCGTCGCCCCGGACCACGAGAAGATCAAGTCGCTGCAGGGGAACCTGCGCACCGTGCTGGAGCACGAGCGGGTGCGGTTCCTCGGCGGAGTGCGGGTCGGGGGCGCGGGCGGGCTGCCCGTGGAGCGGCTCCGGGAGCTGTACCACGCGGTGGTGTACTGCGTGGGCGCCGCGACCGACCGGCGGCTCGGGATTCCCGGCGAGGAACTGCCGGGCAGCTGGTCGGCGACCGAGTTCGTGTCCTGGTACAGCGCGCATCCGGACGCCGTCGACGCCGGGTTCGTGCGCGACGCCCGGTCGGCGGTGGTCATCGGGGTCGGCAACGTCGCGGTGGACGTGGCGCGGATGCTGGTCCGGGGCATGGCGGAGCTGAGCCCCACCGACATGCCGCAGGCGGCCCTGACGGCACTGGCGGCGAGCCGGATAAGAGAGGTCCATGTGGTGGGCCGGCGGGGGCCCTCGCAGGCGCGGTTCACCACGAAGGAGCTGCGCGAGCTGGCCGGGCTGCCGGAGACCGGAGTCCGGGTGGAGCCGGACGACCTGGCGCTCGATCCGGCCTGCGCCGATCCGTCCGCGCTGCCCGCCGCCCAGCGCCGCAACGTGGAGGTGCTGCGCGGCTGGGCCGAGGCCGGCGCCCGGGGCGCGGACCGCAGCATCCGGTTGCGCTTCTTCCTGCGCCCGGTGGAACTGCTCGACGACGGCGGCCGGGTGGGCGCGGTGCTCTTCGAGCGCACCGAGCCGGACGGCAGCGGCGGGGTGCGCGGCACCGGGCGGTACGAGACCATCGAGGCGCAGCTGGTGCTGCGGTCGGTCGGTTACCGCGGAGTGCCGCTGGAGGGGCTCCCGTTCGACGAGGAGAGCGGCACCGTGCCGCACGAGGCGGGCCGGGTCCTGGACAGCTGCTTCGGCGTGCCCGGCGACTACGTGGCCGGCTGGATCAAGCGCGGCCCGACCGGCGTCATCGGCACCAACCGGCCCGACGCCAAGGAGACGGTGACCTCCCTCCTGGAGGACGCGCCGGCGCTGCTGCGCAAGGCGGTGCCGGAGGATCCGGTCGCCGCACTCCGCTCGGCCGGCATCGAGCCGGTCCCGTGGACGGGATGGCAGGCGATCGAGCGGGCCGAGGCGGCGCTCGGCGCCCGGCTCGGCCGGAGCGTGGTCAAGCTGGCCGACTGGAACTCCCTGCTGGCGGCGGCGCGGCCCGGGTCGTAGCGGAGCGGGATCCGCCCGCGTCCAGGTGGGCATGACACGTATCGGCAACAGACCGGAAATCAACAAACTGTTCAAACCGCTTACGGTCTCGTGCTGTCCGGATGTCGTCCCCGCTCTGGAGTCCCCATGGCCACCACCAGCGCCTCCGTCCATCCCGTCGACGAAGTCCCACCCGCACGGCAGTTGACCGCGTTCGGCCTCCAGCACGTGCTCGCGATGTACGCGGGCGCGGTCGCCGTCCCGCTGATCGTGGGCGGCGCGATGAAGCTGTCGCCCGCCGACCTGGCGTACCTGATCACCGCCGACCTGCTGGTGTGCGGCATCGCCACGCTCATCCAGTGCGTCGGCTTCTGGCGCTTCGGCGTCCGGCTGCCGATCATGCAGGGCTGCACGTTCGCGGCGGTCTCGCCGATGGTCCTCATCGGCACGACGGGCGGCGGACTGCCCGCGATCTACGGCTCGGTGATCGTCGCAGGCCTGGCGATCATGCTCCTGGCACCCGTCTTCGGCAGGCTGCTGCGCTTCTTCCCGCCCCTGGTCACCGGCACGGTGATCCTGGTCATCGGGGTCTCGCTGCTGCCGGTGGCCGGCAACTGGGCGGCGGGCGGCGCCGGTGCGAAGGACTTCGGGGAGCCTAAGAACCTGGCGCTGGCGGCCTTCGTGCTCGCGGTGGTGCTCGGTGTGCAGCGGTTCGCGCCCGCCTACCTCGCGCGGATCGCGGTCCTGATCGGCATCGCGGTGGGCCTGGCGGTGGCGGTGCCCTTCGGGTTCACGGACTTCAGCGGGGTCGGGGACGCCGACTGGCTCGGCATCAGCACGCCGTTCCACTTCGGGGCGCCCACGTTCCGGGCCTCGGCGATCGTCTCCATGCTGGTGGTGGCCCTGGTCACGATGACCGAGACGACCGGTGACCTGCTCGCGGTCGGCGAGCTGACCGGCCGGCGCGTCGAGGCGCGCTCCCTCGCCGACGGCCTGCGCGCCGACGGCCTCTCGACCGTCCTCGGCGGTGTCTTCAACACCTTCCCGTACACGGCGTTCGCGCAGAACGTGGGCCTGGTCGGGATGACCCGGGTGCGCAGCCGCTGGGTGGTCGCGGCGGCCGGCGGCATCCTGGTCCTGCTCGGCCTGCTGCCCAAGCTGGGCGCGGTGGTCGCGGCGATTCCGGCTCCGGTGCTGGGCGGCGCGGGCCTGGTGATGTTCGGCACGGTCGCGGCGAGCGGCCTGCGCACGCTGGCGGCCGTCGACTTCACGGGCAACAACAACCTGACGGTGGTCGCCGTCTCCGTGGCGGTGGGCGTGCTGCCGGTGGGCGTGCCGACGGTCTACGCGCAGTTCCCCGACTGGTTCCAGACGGTGATGAACAGCGGCATCAGCGCGGGCTGCCTGACGGCGATCGTCCTGAATTTGCTCTTCAACCACCTGCCGTCGAGGGCGGATTCGGCTCCGGGGACGGTCCCCACCGGAGCCGAGTCCGCATAGCTCGACCGGCCGCCGCATCCTGGCGGGCGGCGGCCCCACCGGGCCGCGCCCGTCTCACACCTCGACGAGGCCGAGCTGGCGCAGCATGCCGAGTTCGTCGCTGCTGCCCCACCGTTCGACGAGTTTGCCGTCGCGGTCGAAGCGGCTGATCTGCATGCCCCGGTAGCTGGCCTTCCTGCCGGTCGCCGGATGCCCCATCAGCGGCCCCAGGTGCGTCCCGGAGATGACGTAGGCGAAGGCCAGCTCGTCGTCGGTGGCGACCAGGTGCTCCACCTGGAGGCTCAAGTCGGGGAAGGCCGTTCGCAGTTCGCCGAACATGGTCTTGTACCCGCCGGGCCCGGGCCCCTGTCCCGGAGCGGGATCGTGGTCGGTCGCGTCGGCCGCGACGATCCCGTCGAGGGCATCGAGGTCGCCGGTGACGACGGCCTCTCCGAAAGCGGTCTGCGCGGCGATGTTCGTCTGCTGAGCCATGGGCACTCCCGGAGCGTCTGGGCCACTGGCCTGGGGTCGGCTGCGAAGCGCATGCACACGGTGGTTCGACCGTACACCGCTCCCCCGGCGCGGGCACGTCCGCGCGACGGGCCCGCCGGGCAACCGCTCTCCGCCCGGTCTCACGCGTTGCGGTGAGCGGCCTCGTGCAGGTGGGCGACCAGCGCCGCCCGGCGGGTGCGCTCCACCGGGATCCCGAGCCCGCCGAGCGCCCGGATCTCCCGCGCGGGCCGGCCCGCTGATCCGCATGTCTCTCACCTCGACGAACGCCGAACCCTGCCCCCGAGGGCAAGGTCAAGCGTCTCGCCGGAGCCTGCCGCCGGGATCATCCGGCCCAGGTCCCGGCCGGCCCGCCCAGTTCCGCCCGGTACCGCGCGTACGCGGCGCGCAGTTCGTCGCCCGGCCAGTGGGCGGGCAGGAGCTCCGGGGGCAGCACGGGGTCGGTCAGCAGGTGGCGTACCGCCGCCGCGAAGACCGTGAAGCGGTCGGCCGGGAGGCGGGACGCGGACGCCCGGGCCAGGAGGGCGCGGGCGGTGGCCGACCAGGTGGTCAACGGCCAGAGGTCGGCGGCCAGCTCGGGGGCGGGGCGGTCGGGGCGGGCCGTGTAGGACTGGGTGGTCGCCGCGAGGTCGGCGGGAACCGGTCTCGCCAGGTTCGCCGGGCGGAGCCAGACGCCCTCGCGGAGTTCGGCCAGGCGCAGGGAGGTCAGGCGGGTACGCAGGTCGGCGCGTGCGGCGGGGTCGCGGCCCGTGGCCGTGACGACCAGCATCTCCCACTCGCCTCGCCACGCGCGCGTGCGGGGCCGTACCGCCTCGTCCTGGCGGCGCTGGCGGGCCAGCAGCCGGTCGCTGAGGCCGTAGACGGCGTCGCCGGTGCGGCGCAGGTCGCCGGCGGCCGTCATGCGGCTGAGCGCGGCGCGGAGCGTGGAGCCGCCGATCCCGAAGGGCTCGACGAACCGGATCAGGTCCTTCACCGGCAGCTCCGGCGGATGCGTGCCCAGCAGCAGGCTCAGCACGACCGACCGGGCGGACAGGGGCGGCAGGCCGACGTCGGCGGGCTCGGCGGACACGTCCTTCATGCGCATGGTCACGTACTGTACGTGCGGCCTGTTGTTGCACTATTGCTGCGACCGCAGGATTAATGCAACAGTGCAGTCATGGACCCGACCGCCGCACTCCCGCAGCCGCAGTACGCCACCCACGACGTCACCAACCAGCCGCCCCCGCTCGCCCCGTACGACGCCGCCGACGACCCGGCCCTGATCGAGGGGCTGCGCCGGGAAGGGGCGGGGTGGGCCGAGGCGGGGATCCGGCGGCTCGGGGCACGGGCCGGGAGCGCCGAGGCGCAGGAGTGGGGCGAGCTGGCCAACCGGCACGAGCCGGAGCTGCGCACCCACGACCGGTACGGCAACCGGATCGACGAGGTCGACTTCCACCCCAGCTGGCACCACCTGATGCGGGCGGCGGTGGAGGAGGGCCTGGCCGGGGCGGCCTGGGCGGACGACCGGCCGGGGGCCCATGTCGCGCGGACGGCGGGCGGACTGGTGTGGGGCCACACCGAATCCGGCCACGGGTGTCCGACGTCCATGACGTACGCCGCCGTCCCGGCACTGCGCGCCCAGCCCGAGCTGGCCAAGGTGTACGAACCGCTGCTGACCAGCCGGGAGTACGAGCCGGGGCTGCGCGTGCCCACGCAGAAGCCGGGGCTGCTCGCCGGGATGGGCATGACCGAGAAGCAGGGCGGCTCCGACGTACGGACGAACACGACGGCCGCCACGCCCACCGCCGAGCCGGGCGTCTACACCCTGCGCGGGCACAAGTGGTTCACCTCGGCGCCGATGTGCGACGTCTTCCTGGTGCTGGCCCAGGCGCCGGGCGGCCTGTCCTGCTTCCTCGTGCCGCGCGTGCTCCCGGACGGCAGCCGCAACGCGTTCCGCATCCAGCGGCTGAAGGACAAGCTCGGCAACCGATCCAACGCGTCCTCCGAGCCGGAGTTCGACGGGACCGTGGCCTGGCTGGTCGGAGCCGAGGGACGGGGGGTGAAGACCATCATCGAGATGGTCAACTGCACCCGGCTCGACTGCGTGATGAACTCCGCGACCCTGATGCGCAGGACGCTCGTCGAGGCCGGCCATCATGTGCGCCATCGCAGCGCGTTCGGGGCGCGGCTCGTCGACCAGCCGCTGATGCGCAATGTGCTGGCCGACCTGGCGGTGGAGTCGGAGGCCGCGACCACGCTGACCCTGCGGCTCGCGGGGGCGGCGGACCGCGCGGTGCGCGGGGACGAGCAGGAGCGGGCCTTCCGGCGGATCGCGACCGCCGTCGGCAAGTACTGGGTCACCAAACGGGGCCCGGCCTTCACCGCGGAGGCCCTGGAGTGCCTGGGCGGCAACGGCTACGTCGAGGACTCCGGCATGCCCCGGCACTACCGCGAGGCGCCGCTGCTGTCGATCTGGGAGGGTTCGGGGAACGTCAACGCGCTCGACGTGCTGCGCGCGCTGTCCCGCGAACCGGGCGCCGCCGACGCCCTGTTCGGCGAACTCGCGCTCGCGCGCGGCGCGGACGCCCGGCTGGACGCGACCGTGACCCGGCTGAAGAACGAATTGGCCGAGACCGATCAGGTGGGCGCGCGCCGACTGGTCGAGCGGATGGCGCTCGCGCTCCAGGCCGCGCTGCTGGTCCGGTACGCCCCGGCCGCCGTCGCGGACGCCTTCTGCGCCTCCAGGCTCGGCGGCGACTGGGGGCACGCCTTCGGCACCCTGCCCGCCGGCACCGGGTTCGACGCGATCCTGGAGCGGGCCCTTCCTGGCCGGAACTGATCCCCGCGCGATCCGCGGGCGGCCGCCGGCCGTCGGCGGATCGCACACAGTTGCCGTCCGATTCCGCATCGTTGTCAGTGCGGTGGTGCAGACTCCGGAACAGGTGGTACTCGTCCGGGGAGGACAACGGTGTTCACGGGGATCGACGAGGTCGACTGGGCCTCGCTGCGGCACGCGTACGGCAGCGCGGCGGACGTGCCCGGACTGCTGCGCGGACTGGCCTCGCCGGACGCGGCCGAGCGGCAGGCCGCGCTCGACGGGATGTACGGCTCGGTGCACCACCAGGGCAACGTGTACGACGCGACACTCGCCTGCGTCCCGTTCCTCTTCGCGCTCGCCTCCCGCCCGGAGGTGCGGGACCGGGGCGCCATAGTCGAACTGCTGGCCAGCATCGGCGCGGAGAGCGCCGGTCCCCGGGCCGGCGCCGCCGTCCGCGCCGGCGCCGAGGCGCTCGTCCCGCTGGCCGACGACCCGTGCCCCGGGGTGCGCCGCGCAGTGCCCGGGGCGCTGGTCCGTTTCCTCGACGAACCGGAGCGGGTGCTGGCGCTGTTACGGCGGCGGAGCACGGTCGAGCGCGACGAGCAGGTGCTGCTCGCCCTGACCGAGGCCCTCGGGCTGTTCGTCCGGTGCCGTCTCGAACGGGCGGCCGGGGCAGTGGAGTTGCTGGCCGCGCAGAGCCGGCCGCCGTACGCGCCGGCAGCCCGGCTGGCCGCCCTCGGGCAGTTGGGCCTCGGTGCGCCGGAGCGGCTGCCCTCCGACCTGGTGCCGACCGCGGTCCGGCTGCTCAGGGAGCGTTCGGAGCGGCGGTCGGCCGGTCCGGACCGGGCCGACGCCGACACCCTGGTCGGCCGGATACGGCGGCTGCGGCCCTCGGACGAGGAGGGCGCGTATCTGCTGCGCACCCTGCACCGGGCGCTGGACGACCGGGTGGCGGACCGGATCGCGCTGCTCGTCGGCCAGTTGAGCAGCCCGGACCCGATGGACCGGTGCAACGCGGTGTGGATGTCGGCCGGTCTGTTCCGTGGCTGGCGGGCCGACTTCTCGGCGGCGGTCTCACTGATAGGCAGGCAACTGGGGTTCGAGCAGGACCAGTTGCGGGACGCGGCGGTCTCGGTGCTGGTGGATCTGTTCGGGCTGGCCGCGCCGGCCGCCGACGAGCTGCACGCGCTGGTGACCGTGCGGCCCGACCTGTGGGTGCACACCTGGGAGCGCGGCAGACCCTCGCTGGGCGGTCCGCTGAAGGCGCTGGCCAGAAGCGGCGATCCGCGCGCGGTGCCGGCCCTGTCCCAGCTGCTGGCGAGACCGGTGGTGCCCGGTGGGCTGGGCTTCGAGATCGTGCATCTGGGCCCGGCGGCCGCCCCGCTCGCGCCCGCGCTGCGGCGCCGGCTCGGCCAGGTCGACCCGGACTCGCCCGAGGCGGCCGAAGTGGCCGCGCCGCTGCTGGCGGCCGTCACCGCCCTCAAGGACCCGGCGGCGGTGCCCGAGGTGCTGCGGCTGCTGCGCGGCGCACCGGACGGGCTGGGGGCCAGGGAGGCCCTCGTCGGACAGGCGGTGCGGGCGCTCGACGTCCTGGGTACGGCGGCCCGGGCGGCGGCGCCGGTCCTGCGCGGGCTCCTGGACACCCGGCACGCGGCCCTGGCGGCGGGGGCGCTGTGGTCGGCGGAGGGGGACGAGGCGGCGGTACTCTCCGTGCTGCTGCGGGAGCTCGCGCACGGCCGCAGCCGCAGTGCGCGGACGGCCGCCGAGCAGCTGGGCCGGCTGGGAGCGGCCGCCCGCGGCGCGCTGCCGGCGCTGCGCCGGCTGGCCGGGTCCGGCAGGGTCCGGGAACGGGTGGCGGCGGCCGAGGCGTGGTGGCGGATCGACGGGGATCCGGAACCCGTACTCCCGGTGTTCCGGGCCGCCTGGTCGGAGAACCCCTGCACCCGGGGCGCGATCGCCGGGTGTCTGGCCGAGATGGGCCCGGCGGGTGCCCCGCTGGGCGACCTGGTGGCGGCCGAAGTCGCCTGCGCCCGGCGGCACACGGCGCGGCCGGGCGGGTACGGCAGCCACGACATCGCCCAGGACGAGCGGCTGCTCGCCGACTGCCGCCGGGCACTGGCCCAGCACTCCCCGTGAACCGGCGGCCGGGCCGCTCGGCCCGGCCGCGGGGACCGCCGGGCTCCTGAGTCAGCCGGTCATCCGGCCCCACTGCGGTCCGAGCCGGGCCCATTCCGCGTCCCAGCGGTCCATCCGCCGCCGCTCCAGCCGGCCGCGCGCCACCAGACCGGCGACGAACGGGACGGCGGCCGCGCTCAGCCCGACCAGGCCGCCGATCAGCGCGGAGCGCAGGTGTGCCTCTGCGGCGGTGGCGGGCCGGGTGACGAGGTGCCCCTCGAGGTCCGTCCAGACGGTGACCGGCGTGCCGACCCTGCTGCCGGCCGGGACCCGCGCCTGACCGGAGTGCGCGGAACCGTCGGCCACGGTCCAGCCCACACGCGCCCAGACCCGTTCGCCGTTCGACGAGTCGGAGGACTCGGAGGATCCCGAGGAGCCGGACTTCGTGCCCGCCGAGCCGGGGGCCTTGTCCAGGACACGGGCCACGACCGGGTGCCACTCGACCCGCTCGCGGGCCAGGCCGTCCTCGACCGACCGGGCCGCCGCGAGGCCGGCGAACACCCCGGCCAGCAGGGTCAGAAGCCAGGCGCCGAGCAGCACCCAGGCCTCCATCGTGTCGGCACGGCGCTTCAGCGGGTTGCGCCGCCAGCGCCACAGCCAGACCTTCGGACCACGGAACGCCTTCAAAGGCATCCTCCTCACGCGCGCACGGACAGCCCGGACCGCCCTCCCATACGGGAGCGGCCGCCCTGTTGCTCACGGGCGAACTCCGAGTCGACGGTCGCACGACCGACCCCGCTCGCGCAGGCGTCTTCCGGAACGCGTTCCGCCGTCTTGTCCGGCCGGCCGACACGGCGGCTCCGACCTGCGCCGACGCCGGCTCTCGGGTGACTGTCAGTGGTGGGGTGCAGACTGGCCGATGTCCGAGTGCCGGCTGTGGCAGGAACTGTGCGCGCGAGTGCGCACCGGACTGCGGCCAGGACGGTGACAAGGACTCTGACAAGGACTGTGACAAGGACGTCATGGAGGTGATCGGCATGACCGAGGTACTGCTCGCCGTGGGGACCCGCAAGGGGCTCTTCCTCGGCAGGCGGCGAGGTGGCGCCTGGGAGTTCGACGAGCGTCCCTGCTTCAACGCGCAGGCGATCTACTCGGTCGCCATCGACACCCGGGGCGCGCGGCCCCGGCTCCTGGCGGGCGGCGACAGCGCGCACTGGGGACCCTCCGTCTTCCACTCCGACGACCTGGGCCGCACCTGGACCGAACCGGCCCGGCCCGCCGTGAAGTTCCCCAAGGACACCGGTGCCTCCCTGGAGCGGGTCTGGCAGCTCCACCCGGCCGCCGCCGAGCCGGACGTGGTCTACGCGGGCACCGAACCGGCCGCGCTGTACCGGTCCGAGGACCGGGGAGAGAGCTTCGAGCTGGTCCGGCCGCTGTGGGAGCACCCGACCCGCGACAAGTGGGTACCGGGCGGCGGCGGTGAGGGCCTGCACACCGTGGTCACCGACCGGCGCGACCCGAAGGCGGTGACGGTCGCCGTCTCGACGGCCGGCGTGTTCCGCACCGGCGACGGCGGCGCGAGCTGGACGCCGTCCAACTCCGGTGTCTCCGCGGTCTTCCTGCCGGACCCCGACCCGGAGTTCGGCCAGTGCGTGCACAAGATCGCGCAGGACGCCGGGGATCCGGACCGGCTGTACCTGCAGAACCACTGGGGCGTGTACCGGAGCGACGACGCGGGGGCGCACTGGACCGACATCGGCGCGGGGCTGCCGTCCACGTTCGGTTTCGCGGCGGCCGCCCATCCGCACCGCGGGGGCACGGCGTACGTCTTCCCGATCAACGCGGACGCCGACCGGGTGCCCGCCCGGCACCGCTGCCGGGTCTTCCGCACGGCCGACGCGGGCCGGACCTGGGAGCCGCTGTCGGCGGGACTGCCGCCGGAGGACCACTACGGCACGGTGCTGCGCGACGCGCTCTGCACGGACGACGCGGATCCGGCCGGCGTGTACTTCGGCAACCGCAACGGCGAGGTGTTCGCCTCGGCCGACGACGGCGACAGCTGGCGCCAGTTGGCCTCCCACCTGCCGGACGTGCTGTGCGTGCGGGCGGCGGTCGTCGCCTGAGGCCGGGTCCCCGGAAGGAGGGCGGTTTCTGTCATCCGGGGCGCCGGTCCGGTCGCCCCCGGTCGTCCCGCGACCACGACGGCCTCGGCTTGATCGCCGACCCGTGTACGGCAGTAGGGTGACGCCGTGGCACCACGACCCTTGCATGAGATCGTCGAACCGGGCTGGGCGAAGGCCCTGGAACCGGTGGCCGGCAGGATCGCCGCGATGGGCGACTTCCTGCGCGCGGAGATCGCCGCGGGACGCACCTACCTCCCGGCCGGCCCGAACGTCCTGCGGGCCTTCCAGCAGCCCTTCGACGACGTCCGCGTCCTGATCGTCGGCCAGGACCCGTACCCGACCCCGGGGCACGCGGTGGGGCTGTCGTTCTCGGTGGCGCCCGAGGTACGCCCGCTGCCGGGCAGCCTGATCAACATCTACCGGGAGCTCACCACCGACCTGGGGCTGCCCCAGCCGTCCAACGGCGACCTCACCCCGTGGACCCAGCAGGGCGTGCTGCTGCTCAACAGGGCGCTCACCACTGCCCCGCGCACCCCGGCCGCGCACCGGGGCAAGGGCTGGGAGGAGGTCACGGAGCAGGCGATCCGGGCGCTGGCCGGCCGCGGCAAGCCGCTGGTGTCCATCCTGTGGGGCCGCGACGCCCGCAATCTCCGCCCGCTGCTCGGGCAGTTGCCGGCGGTGGAGTCCGCGCATCCCTCGCCCATGTCGGCGGACCGCGGCTTCTTCGGCTCCCGTCCGTTCAGCCGCGCCAACGACCTGCTGATCCAGCAGGGGGGACAGCCGGTGGACTGGCGTCTGCCGTGAGTGACGGGGGCGGCGGGCCCCGGGAGGCGGGCTTCCTCGCCGTCGACTCCGGCGGCTCCGGGTTACGGGCCGTCGTGGGCGTGCCGGGGCGCGAGCCGTCGGCGCCGCTGGAGTCCCGGGAGCCGGTGCGGACCGGGGCGCGGGGCCTCGACCCCGGGCACCTGCTGGAACAGCTCCTGCCCATGGCACGGGCGCTGGCCGGCGCGTACGGGCTGGAGCAGGTGACGACAGCGGTCGTCGGCGCCGCCGGGCTGGCGAGCCTCGGTGACGCGCTGCGGGCCGAGTTGCCGGGCGCGCTGGCCCGCGAGCTCGGGGTGCGGACGGTCGCGCTGGCCGCCGACGCCGTGACCGCGTACGTCGGCGCCCTCGGCGCGCGCCCCGGCGCGGTGGTCGCCGCCGGAACCGGTCTGATCGCGACCGGTACCGATCTCACCCGGTGGCGACGGGCGGACGGCTGGGGGCACCTGCTCGGCGACTGCGGCGGCGGCGCCTGGATCGGCCGGGCCGGGCTGGAGGCGGCACTGCGCGCCTTCGACGGGCGGGACGGCGGCTCGACCCCCTTGCGGGCCGCCGCCGAGGACCGGTTCGGACCACTGCCCGGGCTGCCGGGACAGCTCTACCCGCGCACCGACCGGCCCGCCGTACTGGCCTCCTTCGCCCCGTGCGTCGCGGACTGCGCCGGTGCGGGCGACCCGGTCGCGGCCGCGATCCTGCGTGCCGCCGCCCGGCACATGGCCGAGTCGGCCGCGGCCGTCTGCCCCGCGGAGGGAGAACCCCTGGTCGCCCGCACCGGCGGCCTGTTCAGGCTGGGCGACCCGCTTCTCGTACCGCTGGCCGAGCAATTGGCACGCCTTCTCCCCCAGGCACGGCAGGTGACGGCGGAGGGCGACCCGCTGCACGGAGCGGTACGCGTCGCGGGTGACCTGGTCAGCGGGCGGCTCACTCTGCCGGGTGATGAGAAACTGCTGTCCGTTGTACACACAAAACTTGTACACACAAAAGGGTTTTGATCCCACCGGGACACGAAGTGTCCGACAGATGGCGGGATCACCTCCGAATCATGCGTAACTCATCAGACAAAAGCGGACGGATACCGCTCACCTGCACCCTCCCCGAACAAGGGAGCCCAGATAGCCAGTAACATGCGGCGCCATGAGCTCCCCCACTGGGCCCGCCGGCCTGCCTGTACGAATGCCGCGCCCCCGCCAGCCCGGACGGCACCGCCGCCCCGAGCCGCTGGTGGCTCCCGAGGACGCGCCCGCGCTCGTCCTCGCGGTGCCGGGTACGCCCAGCGCGGCCACGCGCGGCCTCGCCGAGGAGGTCGTCAGCATCGCCCGCTCCGAGCTGCCCGGCCTGGACGCCCGCATCGGGTACCTGGACGGGGACGACGCGGAGTTCCCCACCCTCCAGTCCGTGCTCGCCCGTGCCGCCGAGGAGCGCACCGCCCGCTACGAGCAGGCCGTCGCCGCCGGCGTCGAGGGGATCAAGGCCCCGGACGGCCCGGTCGCCGTCGTCGTGCCGCTGCTGGCCGGTCCGGACAGCGCGCTGCTGCGCCAGGTCCGCCACGCGGTCATGGAGAGCCGGATCGCTGCCGACCTGACCGACGTCCTCGGCCCGCACCCGCTGCTCGCCGAAGCGCTGCACGTGCGGCTCTCGGAGGCGGGTCTGGCCCGTGCCGACCGTGCCCGGCTGTTCACCGTGGCGACGGCGGCCGACGGCATCATCCTGGCGTCCGTGGGCGGCGACGAGGCCGTGCAGGCCGCCGGGATCACCGGCATGCTGCTCGCCGCGCGCCTGGCCGTGCCGGTCATGGCCGCCGCGCTGGACCAGGAGGGTTCGATCGCCTCCGTCGCGGAGCAGCTGCGGGGTTCGGGGTCGCAGCAGCTCGCGCTGGCGCCGTACCTGATAGGGCCCGAGATCGACGCGGCGCTGCTGGCCGCGGCCGCCGAGGAGGCCGGTTGCGCCACCGCCGAGCCGCTGGGGGCGTACCCGGCGATCGGGAAGCTGGCGCTGGCCAAGTACACGACCGCGCTGGGGATCGCCCCGCAGCAGCCGCAGGGTGCGCCGGTGCGGTGATGCGCTGCGCACGTCGGCCGACGTGAGTCGAGGGCCCGTTCCCTGAGGGGAGCGGGTCCCTTTTTCTTGGGGTTGTGCGGTCGGTGTTCGGCTGCGGGCCCGGTGGGGGACTTGGCACGCAGTTCCTCCCCCAGCCTTCGGCTGGGGGTACCCCCAGCGCCCCTTACGGGGCGCCGCAGGTGACGTCAGTCGAAGACGATGCAGGAAGGGGCCGGGATCTCCACCGAGCCGTCGTAGCGGGGCTGGCCCGTGCGGTGGTCGATGGTGAACCAGGTGATGTTGCCCGAGCGTTCGTTGGCTGCGTAGAGGAAGCCACCCGACTCGGTGATCGCGCGGGGCCAGTGGCCTCCGCAGGGGACCGTCGCCGTGCGGTGGAGCTGGTCGCCGTCGACCGTGAACGTGGTCAGGACGTCCTCGCCCCTGGTCGCCGTCCAGACGAAGCGGCCGTCGGGCGAGACGGCGATGCCGGAGGGGTAGGCGTCGCCGGCCGGGGCGCCGGGCAGGACCGGGGTCTCGGTCAGCGGCCTGAGGGTGCCGGCGGCGGCGTCCCAGCGGCAGACGGTCACGGTCGGGGTGAGTTCGTTGACGACGTAGGCGTACCGGCCGCCGGGGTGGAAAACCAGGTGGCGGGGGCCGGAGCCGGGGCGCAGGGCGAACTCGCGGTGCAGGGTGGGGGCGCCCTGGTCCAGGGTGCAGACGCGGACCGAGTCGGTGCCCAGGTCGACGCTGACCGCCCAGCGGCCACTGGGGTCGGGCTGCACCTGGTGGGCGTGCGGCCCGCGCTGGCGCCGTTCGTGCGGGCCCGAGCCGGCGTGCTGGAGCAGTCCGGACGGGGTGGGGGCGAGGGTGCCGTCGGGGCGGACGGGGACGGCGGTGACGCTGCCCGAGCCGTAGTTGGCGGTCAGGACATGGCCGTCGAAGACGCTGAGGTGCGTGGGGCCGCTGGCGTCGACCGGGACCGGCGGCCCGGCGAGGCGCGGCTTGTCGTCGTGGACGTGGTATGCGGCCACCGCGCCGTCGGCGGTCTCGCTGACCGCGTACAGGGTGCGCCCGCCGGGCGCGAGCGCGAGATACGACGGGTCGGGGACGCCGTCGACGCTCTCCAGGAGCGCCAGGGCGCCGCTGTCCGGACGGACCGCCGCCGTCACGACCCCCGGGCCGCCCGCGGCCGTGAACGATCCGATGAAGGCCCTGCGCCGCCTGCCGCCGTCTGCCACCGCTGTCCCCTATCGCCGCGGGCCACCACGAGCCGGTACGTGTCGGAACGGGCCGGTTCGAGCCCGCCCGGGGCCGACGGTAGCAGCTGGCGGTCTAGACCAGGATGTGCGGGGCGGCGCGTCTCAGGCGCCGACCAGGGGTGAGCCCGAGGGGGCGCGCAGCGGCTCGGCGAGCTCGGACAGGGCGCGCTCCAGGCCGTGCAGATGAGCGAGGGCGGGTTCGGCGGGCGGCTCGGCGGGGGCGGTGATGTGCTCCGAGCCCCTGGTGAGCGCCTCGACGGCGGTCTCGACCCGCCAGCAGGCGGCGGCCAGCCGGGCGTCGTGCGAGGCCTCCGGGTCGGCGGCGACCGCGACCAGGCCGCGGATCTCGCGGGCACAGTCGTCCAGCAGGGCGAGGACGCGGCGGGCGCGGCGCTTGCGGCCGTGCATCGGGTTGAGCGGGTGAACGAGCGGGGCGACCGAGAGCCGTACCCGGCCGAGGAGCTGTTCCAGTTCGGCCACCCGGGGTGCCGGGTCGGCACCGGCGGAGCCGGCGAGCCGGGCGGCGGCCTCGGCCGTGCAGGCGTGCACGCAGCGCAGGGCGCGCTGGATCCAGGCGTCGGTGGTGAGGTGGGTGGTGACCGGCAGGACGAACAGCACGGCGAGGACGGCGCCGAGGGCGCCCACCGCGGTCTCGGCCAGCCGCAGCGCCAGCAGGTCGGGGGTGAGGACACCGAGCAGGCCGTAGAGCAGCTCGGCGAGGAAGGTCACCCAGAGCATCATCCAGGTGTAGGAGACGGCGGCCGTGTAGAAGATGCCGAAGACGGCGACCGCGACCAGGACGGCGGTGGGGACCGGGGCGCCGTGCACGGGGGCGGCGGCCAGCAGGCCGAGCGCGATGCCGATGACGGTGCCGAGGACGCGGCGGAAACCGCGCACCAGCGTCTCGCCGCGCGAGGCGGTGTTGACGAAGATCCACCAGGTGGCGCCGACCGCCCAGTACCAGCGCTGGCCTGACACCAGCTGCCCGGCGACCAGCGCGAAACCCGCGCCGGCGGTCGCCTGGACCGCCTGCCGGGTGGTCACCCGGGCCAGGCCGGTGCCGGTGGACGGGGCGGGCACCGGCGGCGGGGGCAGGCGGCGCTCGTAGCACCAGAGGCCGAAGCGCACGGCGGCGGCACTGCCCACGGAGAGCAGGACGGCGGCGTACAGCTCGGGCAGCTGTCCGGGGGTGGCGTGCAGGAACTGGGCGACGAAGAAGGTCATGAAGGCGAACACGCCCAGGCTGTGGCCGCGCGGGCCCCAGCGGCGCGCGTAGACGCCCGCGCCGACGACGGCGAGGAAGGCGAGGTCGCGGGCGACCGGGACGTCGTGCAGTTCGGCCGCGGCGGCGAGCACCGGCAGGCCCACGACGGGCAGCAGCGCGGTGGTGACGGCCTGTCCGCGCACGGTGGCGTCCGCGACGGTGAACAGCGCGAGCAGTGCGGCGAGGCCGCCGGTGACGGCGCCCGTGACGGAGTGCCCGGCCTGTGCGCAGACCACGACGGCGAGGCCGATGCCCAGCACGGCGCGTGCGGCGAAGCGCAGCCGCACCCGCCCCGGGTCCGGAGCAACGAACACCCTCTTCAGCACTGCTTCCCCTCCCGCGGACGGCACAGAAAAGGCGCCGCGGTGATCCGCAGCGCCATCGACACCCCCATGAGAGCACCGGAGGGGCATCTGGCTCAAGTGACGTCCAATCTGCTGTGCCAATGGTCCGGAACCGAGAAACGGCTCTTGACGGCCGGCCTGCCAATGGACCAGGTCGGCCGGGATCGCCGGTGAGCCATTGGTACAGTCGTAGGCGATGACCGTGGACGAGCTCGACACCCGCATCCTGCGGCTGCTGCTGGAGCAGCCGCGGACCAGCGTGCGCGAGTACGCCCGGATCCTCGGGGTCGCCCGGGGCACGCTCCAGGCCCGCCTTGACCGGCTGGAGCGGGACGGTGTGATCACGGGCACCGGCCCCGTCCTGTCCCCCGCCGCGCTCGGCCACCCGGTGCTGGCCTTCGTGCACATCGAGGTCACCCAAGGGCATCTGGACGACGTCGGGGACGCGCTCTCCGCGGTGCCGGAGATCGTGGAGGCGTTCTCGATCACGGGCGGCGGGGATCTGCTGACCCGGGTGGTGGCGCGGGACAACGCGCACCTGGAGGACGTGATCCAGAAGCTGATCAGCCTGCCGGGCGTGGTGCGCACCCGCACCGAGGTGGCGCTGCGCGAACGGGTCCCGCACCGGCTGCTGCCGCTGGTGGAGTCCGTCGGCCGGGCCGCACGCGGGTAACGGCATCCTGGTCGCATGAGCGATCTCGGCGGCCTCGCGGTCATCTTCGATCTCGACGGCACACTCGTGGACAGCGAGCCCCACTACTACGAGGCGACGCGGCAGATGCTGGCCCGGCACGGCGTCACGGACTACACCTGGGCGACGCACGAGCGTCTCGTCGGCATCAGCACACTGGAGACGGTCGCCCTGCTGCGCGACCGCCACGGGCTGCGGCCCACGGTGGCCGAGTTGCTCGCGGAGACGAACCGGCGGTACCTGGAGCTGGCCCGGACCGGCACGCGCGTGTACCCCGAGATGCGGAAGTTCGTGGAGCTGCTGGCGGCCGAGGGCGTCCCGACGGCGGTGGCCTCCGGCTCCTCTCCCGAGGCGATCGAGGTGATCCTGGCCGGCACCGGCCTCGGTGCCCATCTGCGCACGACGGTCTCGGCGGACGAGGTGCCGCGCGGCAAACCGGCGCCGGACGTCTTCCTGGAGGCGGCCCACCGCCTCGGTGCCGCACCGGCCGACTGCGTGGTGCTGGAGGACGCCGCTCCGGGCGTGGCAGCCGCGCACGCCGCCGGGATGCGCTGCATCGCGGTCCCCAGCGCGACCGCTCGGGCCGACCTGTTCGGCACGGCCGGCCTTCTGCTGCCCGGCGGCCAGGCGGAGTTCACGGCACGCGCGGCCTACGACTGGCTCATGTCGTCCTGAAGCGGCCGCCCGGCGGCAGACGCCCGGGCCGTCACACGGCGGGCCGCCACACGGCCGGGCCGCCACACGGCCGGGCCGCCACACGGCCGGGCCGCCACAGGGAAGGGCCGTCACACGGAAGGAGCAGTTCGGCCATCCGTTCGCTCCGCCGGTCGTGCGATGCCCGGAATGCCTGCATAGCGTGGCCGCATGACCACGACCTGCTCAAAGCCGCAGCAGCCGGCCACCGACAAACGACGGTGGAAGGCGCTCGGGGTCTGTCTCGCGGCCGGCTTCGTCTCGCTGCTCGACACCTCGATCGTCAACGTGGCGCTGCCCTCGATGGAGCGCGGACTGGGCGCCACGGAGGCCGCCCAGTCCTGGGTGGTCTCCGGGTACGCGCTGACCTTCGGGCTGGCGCTCGTGCCGGCGGGCCGGCTCGGTGACATGCGCGGCCGGCGCCAGGCCTTCCTGATCGGGCTCGCCGTGTTCACGGTGGCCTCTGCGGCCTGCGGGCTCGCGGCGAGCCCCGACCGGCTGGTGGTGTTCCGGCTGATCCAGGGCGCGGCCGCGGGCATGGTCGCGCCGCAGACCTCGGGGCTGATCCAGCAGATGTTCCAGGGCTCCGAACGCGCCAAGGCCTTCGGGCTGCTCGGCAGCGTCATCGGGGTCTCGACGGCGGTCGGCCCGCTGGCCGGTGGTGTGATCATCGACGCCGTGGGCACCGGCGACGGCTGGCGCTGGGTGTTCTTCGTCAACCTGCCCATCGGCGTCGCCGCGTTCGCCGCGGGCCTGCGGCTGCTGCCCCGCTGTCCCGCGTCGGCCGACCGGCGGGAGCGGTTCGACCCGCTCGGGGTGCTGCTCCTCGGCTGCGGCGTGCTCGCGCTGATGCTGCCGCTGGTGCAGGAGCAGCAGTGGACCGGACGGGACAAGTGGGCGCTGCTGCCGGTGGGCGCGGTGCTGCTCGGCCTGTTCTGGGTGTGGGAGCGGCGGCAGGGCCGGCTCGGACGGGCACCGCTGCTCGATCTGAACCTGTTCTCGATGCGGTCCTTCACCCTCGGCGCGCTGATCAGCCTGTCCTACTTCGCCGGCTTCACCACGGTGTTCTTCGTCCTCGCCCTCTTCCTGCAGAACGCGGCGGGGTACAGCGCCCTGGCGGCCGGGGTCGCGGTGCTGCCGTTCGCGGTCGGCTCGGCGGTCGGTGCCGCCCTGGGCGGCCGGCTGGTGGTGAGCCACGGACGCAAGGTGGTCGTCATGGGCCTGACCGGGGCGACGCTCGGGCTGCTCGGCAGCATCGCGGTGGTGCGGCTGGTGCCGCTGCAGAGCTTCGGGTGGGCCGCGGCGCTGCCGATGCTCATCGGCGGCATCGGCTCCGGCATCACGGTCTCCCCCAACACCACGCTCACCCTGACCCGGGTTCCGGTGAAGCGGGCAGGCGCGGCCGGCGGGGTGCTGCAGACCGGCCAGCGCGTCGGCTCGGCGGCCGGTATCGCGGTGGTGGGCTCGGTGTACTTCGCGCACCTCGCGCACCATGGCCCGGCCCCCGAGGCTCTGCAGCTGGGCCTGCTCACCTCCGTGGGCTTCATCCTGGTGGCGCTGGGCTTGGCGGTGGCCGATCTGGGAGAACGGGCGAAGACACCGGAGGCGCCGGAAGCGCAGGGGATGCCGGAGGCCGAGAGCCTGACACCCTGACCGGGAGGCGCCGGGGCAGCGCCCAGCGGCGGTTACGAACGACGGCGGGGCTTGCCGCGCTTCGCGGGCTTGCCGGACTTCGCGCCGGCGGCACGCGCGCGTGCGGTGCGGGCTCCCGGCGTCGTCCTGCCCGCGGCGGCCGGCTTCTGCGCCCGTCCGGCCTTCTCCGAGGCGGGCTGCGCCGCCTTCGCCGGCTTCGGGACCGGTGCGGCCTGGCGGCCGCGGGTGCTGTTGACCGTGCGGCCGCGGACGATGCCGATGAAGTCGTCGACCAGGTCGGTGGTGGCCTCCTCGGGCCAGGACAGGGCGACGGCGGACTCCGGGCCGT
Organism: Streptomyces sp. NPDC104761; assembly: GCF_055583445.1. NCBI lineage: Bacteria > Bacillati > Actinomycetota > Actinomycetes > Kitasatosporales > Streptomycetaceae > Streptomyces > Streptomyces sp. NPDC104761. The sequence goes on from NZ_JBVJNZ010000009.1 coordinate 259,343, forward strand.
CGGTGAGCGGCCGGTAGGTGAGGTCCCGGCGGTGGTACAGGCGGGCCAGGGACTGCGGGACGACCAGGAGACCGACACCGGCGGCGACCAGTTCCACCGCGTCCTCGGTGGTCGCGGGGCGCTCGAAGGCGGGCTCGCCGGGCGGGGCGTCCCAGTCGAAGACGTCGTCGAGGGGGTGGAAGAGGACCTCGTCGGCGAGGTCGGCGACGGTGACCTCCTCGGCTGCCGTGATCACGTGGTCCCGGGGCACGACCACCACCGTGGTCTCGGTGTAGAGGGGGATCGCGCTGAAGAACGTACGGTCGACCGGGAGCCGTACGAGACCGGCGTCCGCGTCGCCCGCGCGCAGCACGTCGGACGCCTCGGCGGCGGGGATCTGGAGGAGGGTGAGGGGGACGCCGGGCCGCCGCTCGTTCCAGATCCGGACCCACTTGGCGGGCGTCACGCCGGGGACGTACGCGAGCCGGAACGACGGTGTTTCCTCCGAGCCTGTCACCAGCCCAGGTTAACGGGCCGCGGACGGTCATCGGGAACCGGCCACGGACGGGCGCCCGGCACCGGCCACGGAAGGCCGCCCGGCACCGGCCGTGGTCGGGGGTTGGACGCCCGGCCGATACCCTTGACCTCATGAGTTCGCACCAGACCGCCCAGACGATGAAGCCCGCGACCGCGGCGAAGAAGCTGGGCGTGTACCTGCCCGCCACGCCCGCCGCCTTCCAGGAGGGCGTCGTCTCGCGCGCCGAGCTCACCGAGCTCCAGGCGAATCCGCCCGAGTGGCTGCGCGAGCTGCAGGCCAACGGGCCGCACCCGCGTCCGGTGGTCGCGGCCAAGCTGGGCGTGTCCATCGCGGGGCTGGCGCGCGGCGGGGTGACGGAACCGCTCACCACCGAGCAGATCGAGGAACTCAAGCGCGAGCTGCCCGAGTGGCTGGCCAAGGAGCGCGCCACGCAGGCCGAGGTCCGCAAGGAGACCGTGCGGCTGAAGAACCTGAAGCGGGAGAAGGAGTCGGGACAGGGCTGAGGCCACTCCCGCCGCACTCTCCACGGCCCCGGTCCAGGCCCCTCCGCCTGCACCCCGGGGCCGTTGCCGTACGGACCGTGCCTTTCGCCGGTCCGGCGGTTCGCGATACCGCCGTCCCGCCTCGACCGTCGTCCCGCCTTGACCGGCGTCCCGCCACACCGGCGTCACGCCACACCGCCGTGCGCCGTGCGCCGTACTTCGTAGCCCTCCGGCTCCCTCCCACCCCACCCCCTCAACCGGCCCGCGCCGCCGCCTCGTCCCGCCCCCGCGCCGAGCCCTGCCACCCCAACTGAGCCTGGATTTCCCCCTTCGGGCACAGACCGCGGCAGGCGTTGTCAGTGGTCTCCCCTACAGTCGCCCTCACTTGATCACTGCGGTGCGGGGAGGCACGCATGGGGTGGGTGACGGCCGGGGACTACGAGGTGGCCCTGGACGACGGGAAGGTGGTCTGCCGCAACGCGGCGGGGCGGCGGCTGAAGTCCGTGCCCGCGAAGCTGGCGGACGATCCGGCCGTGCTGGGGCTGCGGCAGCTCGCCGAGTGGCTGGAGCGCCACGAACGGCAGTGCCTGGCCGACGTGGAGCGGTGGATGACCCGCTCGCTTCCCGTGCCGCTCGCCGTCCTCGCGCGGGTCTGGCCGGACCCCGCGTGGCAGACGGCGCTGCGCGACCTGGTGGTCACCGGCGCCGACGGCGAGGTCGCCGGATTCCTCCGGGACGCCGACGCCGAACGCGGGCTCGGCCTGGTCGACCTCGACGGCGACACCGTGCGCATCACCCCAGAGCTGGTCCGCCTGCCGCACCCGGTGCTCCTCGAAGACCTGGCGGAGCTGCGGGAGTTCGCGGTGGAACTCGGCGTCGAGCAGCGGGCCCAGCAGCTCTTCCGGGAGGTCTGGCACCGCCCGGCCGCGCTGGACGCGGAGGGCACCCAGATAGAGGAGTACGCGGGCGGGGTCTTCAAGGAGCTGCGGTTCCTGCACGGCAGGGCCACGCAGCTGGGGTACCGCGTGCGCGGCGGATACGCGGTGTGCTCGGTCCTTGAGGAGGGCCGCGGGGTCGAGGCCCGGGTCTGGATCGGCGACTACGACAGCTACTTCGAGACCGAGACCGGCCCGCTGGCGTGGACCGATCCGGCGGGCCGCACGCTGAGGCTGGGTCAGGTCGGCCCGGTCGCCTGGTCGGAGGGGATGCGGATGGCGGCGGCGCTGTACGCGGGGCGGGACATCGAGGACGAGGAGCGGGCGGCATGACCACGTACGACGACACCACGGCCGCGCTGCTCGACGCCGGCGCGATCCTGCCCCCGGGCACGACCGCGCGGGAGGACGCCGACATCCTCACCGCACGCACGTACACGCACCCCGCCCTGGACGAGCGGAGGGTGGTCCGGCTGGTGCCGGGCACCCTCGGTGCAGCCGAGGACCTGGCCCTGGAGTTCCTCGGCCTGGCCAGGGAGCCCGAGGCGCCCGAGGTCGGCCAGGTGCGCCGGGAGACCCTGGGCTTCCCGGCCTGGGCGCTGGTGCACGACCCGGCCAACGGGCATCACGCCCTCGCCCTGGTCAAGGACGTCGAGCGGCTGGCCCGGCAGGCCAAGTCCAAGCCGGGCAACGCGAAGGACGGCTTCGAGGCGCTCGGCGAGCGGCTGGGCCGCGCGGTCCCGCACTTCCTGCCGACCTTCTACGAGCAGGCCGCCCGGATCTTTCTCCAGCACGAGAACACCACCTACGCGGCCGCCTTCTTCGGCAAGGCGCGCGAGGCCGAGCGGGTGCACGCGCTGGCCGTGGACGAGGAGCGGCAGCGGGCGGTGTTCCTGGAGTTCGCCTTCGCCGGAGCGCTCACCGTCAAGGCGCTCAAGGAGTACGTGAAGGACCTCGCGCGCCGGCTCGAACCGGCAACCGCCTGGGCGCAGTTCCGGCAGCTGACGGTGGAGCGGTGCGCGGCCGGCATGCCGCCGTACGCCTCGCTGCCGCAGGACGCGCGCGGGCTGATCAAGGCGGCCGGCCTCGACCGGGTCACCGAGGAGTGCGCGCTGGTCGCCGACCTGCTCGCGTCCCCGGCCGCCGTACGGGCGCCCGCCTCCTTCTGGAACGCCTACCGGAACGTGCTGCCGGTCCTCGCCGAGCGGCGGCCCGGGATCCGGGTACGGCTGCTGGAGATCATGCCGGCCGGTCTCGGCCGTGAGGTGGAGGACGACGAGTTCTGGCTGGCGCTGCTGGCGGAGTGCGGGGCCGACCTGCTGCTCACCGAGGACGGCGGCGGGGAGGTCGACGCGGCGGAGTGGCTCGGCCGGTGGGCCCAGCACCGCAAGCACGGGGCGGCGTACTCGCACCGCTCCCCCGCGACGCTGGCGCTGGCCGAGCGGATGGCGCCCCGGCTGCGGGCGGCCGGACGCCCCGTCGACCTGTTCACCGGGCGCTGGCAGGCGGGTGCGGATCTCGACCTGCTGGACCTGTGCGTGGCGGAGGGCATCGCGCCGGCCGTGCCCGGCGCGGACACGCAGGTGCATCTGCCGCTGGCCCTCTGGCTGCGCGACAAGCGGCCCGGACAGCGGGACCTTAAGGCCGTCGCCGCCGAACCCCGTTACCGCGCGCTGCTGTTCGACGCCGTCGAGGGCCTCGGCCGGGGGCAGGGGCCCGCGGTCCTGCCCACGGTGGCCGCGCATCCGGTGCTCGGCGACGTGCTGCGCGAGTGGCTGCAGAAGACCACCGCGGAGTTCGCCGCCGTCGCCGGACTGCCCGGTGCCGACGCGAGGCTGGAGCGGCTGCGGCCCTTCCGGGCGGTGCTGCAGGAGAGCCCGCAGGCGGTGCGCCGGCTCACCGGGTACGACATCGTGCCGGTCCTCGGCCGTACGCTGCGCGCCGGGATCCTGGACGAACTGGGCTGGCCCGCGCTGGAGGAGGCGCTGGAGCTGCTCGACGCCGAGGTGCGCGGGGACCGGGACCACGAGCTTTCGGTGACCGAGGCGTGGCCCGCACTGATCGTGGCGCGCGGTCACAAGGCCGTCGTCGTCGGCCCCGAGGGGATCCTGCTCACGCACGAGCTGCGGCTGCCCGTCGCCCTGGATCGCTGGCAGCGGCCCCGGTTCCGGTACGCCGACGGCGAGCTGCTGGTGATGTGGCGGGACGGTGCCAAGCAGCAGGGCTACTGGTCGAACCACCCGTCCGAGGTGGCCTCGGTCGGCGGTGAGCAGATCACCGGCTGGTGGTCCGGCATGGACGCGGCCAATGCCTCGATCCCGCTCCCCGGTGGCGGCCGGGCCACAGGCGGCCGCACCCTGCACGCCGGGGACACCGTCGTGCCGCCGGGCCGCCCGGTGCTGGGCGACGGCACCACGTACTGGCGCCAGGGCAGGCAGGGGCGGCAGTCGCTGTGGCTGGAGTACGACCCGGCGACCGGCGAGCACGGGCGGGCCTCGCTGCCCGCGCTGCTGGCGTCGGCCGTCCGCGAGGACGCCTCGCTGCTGCACGGCTCCTGCGAGGTGCTGCCGCTGCAGCCCGGCCTGGAGCACAGCCCGTTCGGCACCGACGGCACGGTCCTCGGGCGGTGGGTACGCTCGGAGGGCGAGGGCGCCGAGGCGCGGACCACCGCGGGTACGCCGGACGGGCGGACGGCGACCCTGCGGGCGGCCCGCAACGGTCGGGTGCCGCTGGGCTCCCTGCGGCTGCCGGGCGGGGCCGAGCCGATCGCCGCGCAAACGCACCGGAGTATCGCCCTGTACGCGGCCGACGGCACCGAACTCGGGCGGGTCTCCTTCGGCGAGTCCGGCGGGACGTACGCGGCCGGCACCCGGCTGGTGCCGCCGGTCGCGTTCTGGCACGCGCTGCGCCCCCGCGACGAGCGGGGCTCGGCCGTGCTGCGCGCCCTGACCGACGCGTCGGCCGGTGAGCTGATGCAGGCGACGGCGGCGGCCCTGGACGAACGGCAGGAGGCGCTGGCCCGGGCCGGCCAGGACGAAAGGGCCAGGGCAGCGGTACCGGCCGCCGACGCGGTCGCCGTGGCCGCGGTGGCGCGGGCGCTGCCCGAACTGACCGACCGGCGGCTGCTGTCCGGTGTCGCCGCCCTCGTTCACGCGGCGCTGCGGATCGCCGAGAGGGCCGGGTCCCTGGCCAGGCCCGCGCAGGAGCGTCCGCGGCAGCCCCGGCAGCGGACCGAGGGCATGTTCGCCGACTACTCCCCTGACCACGGCACGGATCGGACGCTGCACGACGCCGTGGCCGGCGTCGTGGCCCTGCAGAGCGCCTGGCACGGCGGCTGGGCCGCGCTGCGCCAGATCCGCGCGGTCAACCACGTGCTGTCCGGCAGACCCGCCGACGGCAAGCCGCTGCCGGAATCCGAGCGGCTCGCCCCCGTCGGCGACGGCTGGCAGAGCGACGAGCACACCATCCCCCGCATCGGTGCGGAATGGACGCCCGTCCTGGGCGCGCTGCGGCCGCTCGCCTACCGCGTCTGCTCACCGGCCCTCACCGACGTCCAGCGCGAACCGCTGCTGCTGTTGTTCGAGGCGCTGACCGAGGGCCCGCTCCCCGCGCTCGGGGCCACGCTGCGCGTGGTCGTGTTCAGTGAGCCGCACGACAAACAGCAGCGGGCGGGTCAGGTGCTGCGCCGGGACGGCCGCACGGTGGTGGTGCTCGGCTGCCAGAGCGTCGACGACCCGCTGGGAACGGTCAAGTGGCTGGCGCTGGACCACGACCCGTCCGGGGCGTTCGGTGCCGTCGGGCAGTTCACGCTGGTCCGGGAGACCCGGTACCCCACCGGGATTCCGGCGGACCGGCTGGCCGAACTGACCAGGCTGGTCCGGGAGAAGGGCGCCGCGCCCTGGCGGCCCGCGGCACCCGAGGCACTGGTCACCGCGACGGACGGCGCCCTCGGCCCGCTCCAGGCGACCGTGCTCCTTGCCGGCCACCCGCACGCCCCCGTCGCCGAGGCACTCGCGACCGTCGGACTCAAGCCCCGGCAGCGGAGCCTCGGCGCCCAGCTGCTGAACTCGCTGGGCCAGGACGAGCAGGTGGCGCTCCTCGGTGCGCTGCTGCCGGACGACCCCGCCGAGTTGTGGACGACCGGCCCCGACACGGCGGCCGCGGGCCGGCTGTGGGCCGAGCGCCTCGGCACCCTGGTACGTCTGCCGGAGGACCTCAGTACCGATCTCGCCGGTGTGGCGGCCGGTCACGCCGAGGCGGTGCTCAACCCCGCGCGCACCCCCTGGCTCGCCCGCACCACGGTGTTCCGGCCCGGCAAGGACGGTGACCTCGCACCGGCCGACCCGTCCGCGGTGCCCGGCTCGTACACGCTGGCGGGGGCCGTGGAGAGCCTGGCCGCGCTGGCGTACGTGCTGCCGTACGGGCATCCGCTGCGGGCCGGGCTGACGGACGGACTCGACGCGGTGCGCCGGCGGCTGGCCGATCCCGAGCTGCTGCTCGACCTGGACCTGGAGTGGACGGAGAAGGGCGGCCCGACCTCGGTGCAGCTGCGCAAGGTCTTCGGCCTGCCCGAGACCGGCGGCGGCGACGCGCACGGGCTGACGAGAGCCGGGGACACGCTGGTGCTGCACCCCTGGTACAACGACGCGGAGCATGTGCTGCTCCGGCCGGGCGCGCTGAGCGGCGCCGACGACCCCGTCCTCGGGCTCCTGGAGGGCCTGCTCGGCGAGGGGCGGGCATCCCGGCTGCGGGCCGTCCGGACGCTCCTCGGCGACGAACTCGCCCGCGCCCTCGCGGCCGACGGCCCGGCCGGTCACGCCCAGGACCCCACGGCCTCCGTGCCCGCGCTGGTCGCGGAGGTCGCCGCGGCGCACGGTCTCGGCGCGGACGCGGCCGCTCTCTACCTCCAGTTGCTGGCCCTGCCCGACCCCACCGACCGCAACTGCGCGCGCTGGACCGGCTGGAAACCCGCCCGGATCAAGAAGGCGCGCGCCGAACTGGCGGCGACCGGCCTCGTCGTCGAGGCGAAGCGCCCGCGGGCCGGCCGCACCCTCTTCCTGCCCGGCGGCTGGCGCGACCTCAAGGCTCCGGCCCTGCCGTCGGAGACCTGGAAGGAAGCCCTCTACCCCGTCTCCGACGGCCACCGGACCCTCCCCCTGATCCCGGTGCCGGAGCTGTTCGCCCGCGCCTGGGAGCGCGTGCGCACCGGGGACGCCCCCGCGTACGAGCAGCTGACCACGCGGGCCAGGCGTGGGAGCCGTCGCCGATGACCACGATCCGCACCACCGCCCGCATCGCCCCGAAGGACCACCGCCGATGACCGTCAGCACCGCGCCCCTGCGCCAGATCGTTCCACCCGAGGACCGGTACGCCACCGAGCTGGCCTTCCTCGCCGCCTACGACGCCGGTCCGCGCCCGCCCGCCTGGCGGCTGACGCCGGGGGCCGTCGTCACCTTCGTCATGGGCAGCGGCGGCCTGGCGCTGCGGCTGCCCGACGACGCCGAGGCACCGGACGGCGTGCCGCGCCGGCTGGTCGTGGAGGGCAAGTTCGTCGGCGACCGGGCCCTCGTCGAGCGCTGTGTGGTGACCCTCGCCGGTGAGCGGGGGCTGCTGCTGGTCGGCGAGCCCGGCACCGCCAAGTCGATGCTGTCGGAGCTGCTGTCGGCCGCGGTGTGCGGCACCAGCGGCCTGGTCGTGCAGGGCACCGCGGGCACGACGGAGGACCAGCTCAAGTACGGCTGGAACTACGCCCTGCTGCTCGCCCAGGGCCCGAGCCGGCAGGCGCTCGTGCCCTCGCCCGTCCTCACCGCGATGACCCGGGGTGCCGTCGCCCGCGTGGAGGAGGTCACCCGCTGCCTCCCCGAGGTGCAGGACTCCTTGGTCTCGCTGCTGTCCGAGCGGCGCATCGCGGTGCCCGAACTGGCGGGCACGGACGACGCGCTGGCGCACGCCGCCCCCGGGTTCACCCTCATCGCCACGGCCAACCTGCGGGACAGGGGCGTCTCCGAGATGTCCGCGGCGCTCAAGCGGCGCTTCAACTTCGAGACCGTGGGCCCCATTGCGGACCTCGACGCCGAGACCGCGCTGGTACGCGGCCAGGCCCGGGCGTCGGTGGAGCGGGCCGGGGCACCCTTCCAGGTCGACGACGCGGTTCTGGAGGCCCTGGTCACCGCGTTCCGTGACCTGCGCGAGGGACGGTCCGCCGAGGGCTGGGAGGTGGAGCGCCCGTCCACGGTGATGAGCACGGCGGAGGCGGTCTCGGTGGCGGGCGCACTGGCCCTGGCGGCGGCCTACTTCCCCGGCGACCGCGACGTCCTCGGCCTGCTCCCGGGCCATCTGCTCGGCGTCGTGCGCAAGGACGACCCCGCCGACGCGGCCCGGCTGCGCGGCTACTGGGACGGTCCGGTACGGCGGCGCGCGGAGCAGGGCTCGGCGACCTGGCGCACGCTGTGGGACCTGCGCACGGTCCTGGAGGCATGACGTCGTGCCCGACTCCCCCGAGGCGGCCCTGGCCGCGCTCACCGACCCGGCGGGGCCCTACCTGATCGGCGTACGGCACCACGCGCCCTCGCTGGCGGCCGCCGTGCCCGCCCTGCTGGACGCGGCGGGACCGGACGTGCTCCTCGTCGAACTGCCCGCGGAACTGCAGGAGTGGCTGCCGTGGCTGGCCCACGAGGAGACCCGGGCCCCGGTCGCCCTCGCCGCGGCACCGGCGGACGGCAGCGGCGGCCCGGCGTTCTATCCGTTCGCCGACTTCTCCCCGGAACTGGCCGCGGTGCGGTGGGCCGGGCGGAGCGGGGTGCCGGTGGTCGCCTGCGATCTTCCGCTGGCGGACCGGGGCCGGCGGGAAGGAGAGCGGGCCGCCCAGGGGCCGGGCCGGCTGTCGGACGCGCTGCGTTCCCGGCTCACCGGCCGCCCGGGCGACGACCTCTGGGACCGCCTGGTCGAGGCGGCCGCGCCCGGTTCGGCACCGGAGGCTCTACGGCGGGCCGCACTGCTGACGGGCTGGGCGCTGCGGGAGGAGTCGGCCGTGTCGGAGGTGGATCTGCGGCGCGAGGAGTGGATGCGTTCCCGGCTGGCCGAGGCCACGGGCAATGGTGAGCGGGCGGCCGCAGTGGTCGGCGCCTTCCACACCCCGGCACTGCTGGGCCCCTTCAGGGGCGCGGGGCTGCATTCGATGTGCGGCTGCCGCCGCGTGGGCGCGACCAGCCCCCACCCACCCGCACCCGAATGGACAACCTCCCTCATCCCCTACACCTATGCCCTCCTGGACGAGCGCTCCGGCTACCCGGCCGGCATCCGCGACCCCGAATGGCAGCACATGGTCCTGGAGACCGCGGGTGACCCGACCGCCCTCAACGAGGCGCTGACCAGCGCGGCCGTCCGCATCTGCGCCGAACTCCGCGGCCTCGGCCACCCCTCCGGCCCGGCGGACGCCCGCGAGATCACCCGTCTCGCCGGAGACCTCGCCCGCCTCCGCGGCCTGCCCGCCGCGGGCCGCGGAGAGCTGGTCGAGGCGACACAGAGCGTGCTGGCTCAGGGCGAACCGTACGGCCGTGGCCGGGCGGTGGCGAGGGCGATGGAGAACGTCCTGGTCGGCACCCGCGTCGGCCGGCCCGCGCCGGAGGCGCCCCGCAGCGGTCTCGCCCCCGCCGTCGAGACCGAGCTCACGACGCTCGGCCTGCCCGGTCCGGCGGACACCGGGTCCGCCGCCCGGGACCTCCGGCTCGATCCCCTCCGCTCGGACCTCGACCGGCGCCGCGAACTGCTGCTGCGCCGCCTGACGTTGTGCTCCGTGCCGTACGCCGAGCCCAGGCCGGTGACCGGGACCGGTGGAGCCGACGCGCTCACCTCGCGCTGGGAGGTGCGCTGGACCCCGGCGACCGCCGCGATGCTGACGGCGGCCGGGGTCCGCGGGGTCACCCTCGCCCAGGCGGCCGAGGGCCTGCTCCGCGAGCGGAGCCGCAAGGAGCGGGACGCGGGTGGACCGACCGCCGCGCAGGTGCTCGAGGGCCTGGAGCAGGCGGCGCTCTGCGGCCTGCCCGGCCTCGTCGAGGAGCGGCTCGGCGACACCGCCGAGGTGCTCCCGGACGCCGGTACGCTGCCCGAACTCCTGGCGGGGCTCGCCCTGCTGGACCGGCTGCGGAACGGGCACATCGCCGGTCCGGACGCGGACGAGGACCGTACGGCCAGGTCCGTCGCCGCGGCGGAGCTGCTGACGGCGGCCGCGGTGCGCCAGGTCGACGGCCTGACCGGTTCCGAGGACCCGGCCGACGCCCGCGCCCTGCTCGAACTCGCGCACCGCGCCGACCTGTCGGGGGGCATCCGGCTCACCGATGCCCTGGCCCGGCTGGCCGCCGGCGGCTCCCCGTTGATGCGGGGCGCCGCCGGAGCCGTCCGCGTGCTGCTCGCCCAGGAGGAGCCGGCGGCGTTCGGCGACCGGGTCGCCTCCTGGGTGGACGGGGCGGTCGACGCCGAGTCGCGGTCCGCGCTCACCGCTCGGCTGACGGGGTTGCTGACGGCGGCCGGACGGTTGCTGGCGGCGGCCGTACCGGCGCTGGAACCCCTGGTCGAACGGGTGTCGGAGCTGTCCGACCAGGACTTCCTGGACCGGCTGCCGGCCCTGCGCGGCGGTTTCGACACGCTGAGCCCGGCCGACCGCGAGCGTCTGCTGTCCTCGGTCGAGGAGCGCCTCGCCGTCGACCGGGTGGCCGACACCGGAACCGTCGACCCGGCCGCGCTGGCCACCTGGACCCGCGCGGACCTCGCCGCGCGCGCATCCCTGCGCGAGCTCGGCCTGCTGCCGCCACCGCGCACGGTTCGGGAGACCGAACCGGCCCGGCGCGCGACGGTCCTGACGGAGCGCCGGCTGGCCCCCGCCGACCGCTGGCGTCTGCTGCTCGGCCGCCGCGCCGACCGGCTCCCGACGTCGGCACACGCCCTGGCCACCGCGCTCGACGAGCTGTACGGCCGCGGACACGGCGAGGGCAGCCGACGCGACTTCGACGGCAGAGGCGGCGGGCGCGAGGCGTCGTACCCCGGGGTGCGGGAGTGGTCGGAGGAACTGGCGGCGCTGTTCGGTCCGGGCATCCGGGAGGAGGTGCTGGCGGCGGCCGCCGCGACGGGACGGCAGGACGTGCTGGCCGAGCTGGACCCGGACAGCGTACGGCCCTCCGTGGACCTGCTGCGGTCGGTGCTGCGGCACGCGGGCGGGCTGCCCGAGGCACGGCTCGCCGCGCTGCGGCCGCTGGTCCGGCGTCTGGTGGACGCGCTGACCCGGGAGCTGGCGACCCGGCTGCGCCCCGCGCTGCACGGAAGCGTGCTGCCCCGGCCGAGCCGGCGCCCGGGCGGCGGCCTGGACCTGCCGCGCACGCTGCGGGCCAACCTGGCCACCGCCCGCCGGGCGGCCGACGGCACGGTCCGGGTGGTCCCGGAGCGCCCGGTCTTCCGGACCTGGGCCCGGCGCGCCGCCGACTGGCGGCTGATCCTGGTCACGGACGTGTCAGGGTCCATGGAGGCGTCGACCATCTGGGCGGCGCTGACCGCCTCGGTGCTGGCCGGGGTGCCGACCCTGTCCACGCACTTCCTCGCGTTCTCCACCGAGGTCGTCGACCTCACCGGGCACGTCGACGACCCGTTGTCGCTGCTCCTCGAGGTGAGCGTCGGCGGCGGCACCCATGTCGCGGCCGGGCTGCGGCACGCGCGCGAGCTGGTCACCGTGCCGTCCCGCACCCTCGTGGTCGTGGTGAGCGACTTCGAGGAGGGCTATCCGGTCGGCGGACTGCTCGCCGAGGTCAGGGCGCTGGTCGGGGCGGGCTGCCAGGTCCTGGGCTGCGCGAGCCTCGACGACTCGGGGCGGCCCCGCTACTCCACCGGCATCGCGGGGCAGCTGGTCGGCGCCGGGATGCCGGTCGCCGCCCTGAGCCCGCTCGAACTCGCCCGCTGGGTAGGGGAGAAGATCGCATGAGCACGAGTACGGAACGGGAGCTGCCCGCCGTCGCCCCGGCCGTGACGGCCGAGCTGGTCGCGGCCCTCTCGCCGCGGTTGCGCAAGCGGCTGGACGCGGGCATCGCGAAGCTGGCCGGCCGGCCGGTCGTGCGCGAGGGCGACACCGTGCGGATCACCGTCGACGACGAGGGCTCCGAGCTCGAACTGCACGCCCCCGGGGGCGTCGTGGCCGACGCCGCGGCCATCCGCTGCGGCTGTCTGCTGGCCCCGGACTGCCTGCACCGCGCGGCGGCGGCCTCGGCGGCACCGGTGGCGGACGCCTCCACGCACGCGGCGCGCGCCGAAAGCGCGGACGGGACCGCGGGCGGAGGGGCCGTCGAGGCCACCGAGCAGCCGGCGCCTCTCCCGGGTGTCCGGGAGATCCCCGTCCCCGACGAGTCGGCGACGGCCCCGCAGCTCGCCGCGGCCCACGCCGTTTTCGATGCCGTGGCCGCCGTGCTCGACGCCGGTACGGACGGCTCCGGTGCCGTGCTCCAGGCCGAGTTGCTGCGGGCGGCGCACACCGCGCGCCTGGCGGGTCTGCCCCGGGCGGCCGCGGCCGCGGTCTCCGTGGTCACCGCAGTGCGCGCGGCCCGCGCGGCCGACCCGGCGTTCCGGCTCGCCGAACTCGTCGGCGCCCTGTCGGAGGCCCTGTTCGTGGCCCACCGGGTGCCGCATGCCACCGGTGCCGAGCTGACGGGGCTGCGCGGCACGGTACGGCAGCCGTACACGCCGGACGGTTCGCTGCGGCTCTACGGCCTGTTCTCGGAGCCGGTGCTCACCACGAGCGGCTATGCGGGTGCCGTCACCTGGACCGCCGACGCCGAGGGGCGGCTCTACACGGTCTCGGACGTGGCGCCGGGCGGCACGGACCGGGCGCTGGGCGCCGCCGACCGGGCCGTACGCATCGGGGACACGGCGCTCACCCACCGCGAACTGGCGCGCGCGGGGCTGGCGGTGTCGGGGGCGACGGTGTCCCCGACCGGCCGGCTCGGCGCCGGCGCGGGGGTCAGGGCGGTGCGCGCGTCCGGGGTCGGGTGGCGGGCCGAGCCGCTGGACCGGTTGTGGGCGGTGCCGGTGGCCGAGCAGGTCGGTCGGGCCCTGGACGGCGGCCACGATCTGCTCTTCCTGGAGGTGACGGCGGTCGGCGCGGTGCGCGAGGCGGCGGGCGACTGTCTGCTGGCCGACTGCGGCGGGGTGCCGCTGCGGCTGACGGCGGCGCACGACCATCCGGCGCTCCCGCACCGCGACAACCTGCGGCTGCTGGCCGCCGCGCGGGGCAGCCGGCTGCGGGTGGTCGCACGCCTCGCCGCGGCCCCGCACGCCCGTGCCCACCTCCTCGCGACGGAGCACCCCGTGCGTGCCGGGAGCCGTGTCGACGTGGGGCTGGACCGGCTCCAGCACGCGGACCTGCCGGCTCCGGCGCCGCCGCCGTCCGCCGCACCGCTCGCGCCGGTGGCGCCGCTCGCACCGCTCGCGCCGGCCGCGCCGGTTCACGTGCTGCGCACGCCCGACGAGGCGCCCCTGCACCTGCTGCGCCGCCGGATCGAGCAGGCGGCCTCGGGCGGGCGGCGCGTACTGGCCTTCCCGGGTGACTCCGCGGCCGACGCCCACCGGCTGCACCGGCACGGTCTGGGAACGGCCGGCGATATCCTCGACGGGTTGCTCGCCGCGGCCGCGGAACGCTCGCGCGACGCCTTCGGCCGTCTCCTTGCGGCGGACACCGGCCGCTTCGCGCGGGCCTGGCTGACCGCGGCGCGCTACACGGACGAGGTCGACCGGGTGCTCTGTGCGGCCGCCTGGGGCGGCTGACCGGGCACGGCGACGGCCGGGAGCGGGCCGCCGCTCCCCCGTGCCGGCGGCCCGCGTGACCGGAGTCGTCCCATCCGGTGCCGGTGCCCGGTTGAAGCATGCGACACCCGGCCGCCGCCTGGGTATGCGTAGAACTGCGTAGGGGCACGAGCGGAGAGGAAGACGTGGTACACGGGCTGGACAGGGCCTACGAACGCCTCACCGGACTGGCCGTCGCCGCGCTCAACGAACGCGAGCCCGGGCGGCTCTGGCCGCTGCTGGCCGACGCCGTGACCGGCCTGTGCGGCGGGGAGACGCTGATCTACAAACTGGACGACTGGAGCGAGGGCGAGGGCACGCTCGGCCTGCCGCCCGCCGCCGCCGACGCCTTGGACCGGCTCGGCGACGAGGCGCTGGGGGTGCTGCGCTCCGGCTACCCCTTCGCCCGCCACTACGCGGCCGGCCCCGGCCGGGTGCCGGTGACGGCCCGTCGGCTGGCGGGCCGGGCCTGGCCGGTGAGCGAGACCGCGCGGGTGCTCGGCGACGGCCTGGACCTGAACCAGGTCCTGGCGCTCCCGCTGCCCGGTACCGTCGCGCCGATCACGGGCTGCCTGGTCTACCGCTCCGGTGCGGACTTCACCGACGACCACCTGCGGATCGCCGAGCGCGCACAGCCGGTGCTGGCCGCCGTCGAGCAGCAGCGCCGGCTCCTGGAGCAGTGGCGCCGCTCGTCGGCGCCGGCCGGTGCAGCGGAGCAGAGCGCGGCGGAGTGCACGCTGACGCCCCGGGAGCTCACCGTCCTCCTCCTGCTCACCGACGCCCTGACCGCCGACGCGATCGGCCGCCGGCTCGGCATCTCGGCGCGCACGGTGCACAAGCACGTCGAGAACATCTACCGCAAGCTCGGCACCCGCGACCGCCTCGGCACCGTCCTGCACGCCCAGCGGCTGGGACTGGTTCCGGCGCCCGGTCCGGCCCGGTCCGGAAGGCGGCCGGCCGCCGGGAAACCCGGTGGACAGCGCCGTCGTCCGCTCGGCACAGTGGTCGCCCGTGACGACCAGTGAGCTGTGGGGCAGGGCCGAGGCCGACCGCTACGACGGCGAGGAGACCGAGATGTCCTCGGCCGCGGTGCTCGGGCCGACCGTCGACTTCCTCGCCGAACTCGCGGGGGACGGCCGGGCGCTGGAGTTCGCCGTCGGCACCGGACGGGTCGCTGTCCCGCTGCGGGAGCGCGGGGTGCCGGTGGCGGGCATCGAGTTCTCCGAGCACATGGTGGCGGTCCTGCGGCGGAAGGCCGACGAGGAGACCCTGCCGGTCGTGGTCGGGGACATGGCCACCGCCACAGTCCCCGGTGAGTTCGCCCTGGTCTACCTCGTCTACAACACGATCTCGAACCTGCTCACCCAGGACGAGCAGGTCGAGTGCTTCCGCAACGCGGCCCGGCACCTGCGGCCCGGGGGCCGGTTCGTGATCGAACTGGGGGTGCCGCCGCTGCGGATGCTGCCGCCCGGCCAGGTCGCGGTACCGTTCGACGTCTCCGCGGGGCACCTCGGCTTCGACACCTTCGACCTGGTCGAGCAGATCCTCGTCTCGCACCACCTCACCCGTGACGGCGAGGACGGCCGCTACCGCCGGGACGCCTCCCGGCACCGGTACGCGTGGCCCGCGGAGCTGGACCTGATGGCCCGGATCGCGGGCCTCGGGCTGGAGCGCCGGGTGGCCGACTGGGACGGCTCGCCGTTCACCCAGGACGCCGCGAAGCACATCTCGGTGTGGCGCAAACCCGGGTGACCGACCCGGCCACCGGTCAGCCGCTCACCGGTGTCCACTGAATGCGCGTACTGCACAGGGAGACCACGACGGCCGCCGCGGCGACGACTCCGAGGCCCCACACCAGGCTGCTCGAACCCGCAACGAAGCCGATCACCGGCGGCCCGGCCAGCAGGCCCGTCGTGCCCATGGCCGCGACCAGGGCCAGCGCCTCCGAGCCCTGTTTGGCCGCGGCGACGTAGACGCACGGCGTCACGGCGGCGCAGCCCAGTCCGACGCAGGCGAACCCGATGAGCGCCGCCGCCACTCCTCCGGCCAGCAGGGCGAAGGCCAGCCCGGCGGCGGCCAGGGCGCTGCCGAACAGTACGACCCTGCCGTCGCCCCAGCGGCTGCGCCAGCCGTCCGCGAAGAGGCGGGCCAGGACCATCATGCCGGAGAACACGGCGATGCCCATCGGCGCCAACTCGGCGGTCGCCCTGGCGACTTCTCGCAGGTAGAGGGCGGACCAGTCGTTCATGGCGCCCTCGGTCACCGTGCCGAACGCCATGGCGCAGCACATCCAGAGCGTGACCCGGGACGGCAGGCTCCATCCGGCGCGGCTCCTGCGCTCCTTCTCCCCCTCCGTCTCCTTGTCCGCCGCGGGAGCCTCGTCCGCGAGCAGACCGGGGCGCGCCAGTGCCGCCAGCAGGACGAGGACGACCGCGGCGACGCCGAAGTGTGCCGCGACGGAGGAGGTGGCCGCGTTCATGCCGGAGGCGAGCACCGCGGCGAGCAGCGAGCCGGCGCTGAACGTCGCGTGCAGTCGGGCCATGGTGTTGCGTTCGTAGCGGGTCTCCAGGGCCGTTCCCTGGGCGTTCATGGCCACGTTCAGGCACCCGACGAACACGCCGTCGGCGACCATGACCAGCAGGGCGACCGGATAGTCGGGGGCAAGCCCGAGGGCCAGGAGCAGCAGGGTCAGGCAGAGGGCCGACAGCAGTGCCAGCCGTGCCGAGCCCAGCCGTTTCACGAGCACCGGCACCAGGGGGAACGACGCGACGGCTCCGATGCCGGCCGCCATCAGCAGCACCCCCACCTCGGCCGCGGTCAGCCCGAGGTCCGCCTTGATGGCGGGGATCCTGGAGGCCCAGGTGGCGTACTGGAAGCCGAGGGCGCAGAACAGCGCGGCGATCGCCACCCGGCTGCGCTGGAAGGGATCACGGACAGGGAACACAGGCGTCAACTCGCTTCGTCGGCTCGGCCGTCGCCCGGGACATGGACGTCTCGGACGGGCGCGCCCGGGGCGTTCGGGCGGGACATGTAGACGGCGTCCGTGCCGTATCCGCCGGGGGCGATCCCCGGGTACGCGGTGAACCCACGGGTCGACCAGAAGGGCTCGCTGCGGCCGACGGCGATCAGCGAGATCCGTTCGAACCCGCGGGCACCGGCGGTCCGGGTGAGGTGGGTCAGGAGGCGCCGGCCCAGTCCCCGGCCGCGCTGCCGCTCCGCCACGACCATGTCGTGCAGATGCAGGTTGCGTGGCCGGGGCGGGGGGCCGGCAGCGGGCTTCTCCGCCTGTTCGAGGTCCGGGTACCGGAACACGGGATAGGGCAGTGCCAGCACGTATCCGGCCGGCTCGGAGCCGACGTCGAGGACGAAACAGGTCTCCGGCGAGGCGTCCGCCCTGGACCGCAGGACGGCCCGTCCCTCGGAGAGGCCGAGTTCCGCATAGGCCCCGGCCTCCATCGCGGTGATGGCGTCCCAGTCGGCGTCGGCGATGGGGCGTATCCGTACACCGTCGCCGCTCACGGTCGTCCTCCGCCGACGCAGGTGTACGGCAGCGGGGCGAAGCCGTTGAAGCCCTGGGTGGTGTAACTGATCGCGTAGGCGCCACTGGAGAGCACCCAGACGGGGTCGCCGGAGGCCAGGTCCCGGGGGACGTGGACGAGGGCGTGTCCCTGGGGGTAGGCGTCGTCGCTGTCGCAGGTGGGCCCCGCCAGGACGGCGGGGACGTACCCGGACCCGGCGTCGGGGTGGGTGGGGAAGACGAGCGGGTACTGGAGCGCGTCCATCTCGTAGAGGCCGTTGAACTTGCCGCAGCTCAGGTAGAGCCAGTGCTGCCGCGCGCCGTCCGGCCGTTGCCGCTCGGACAGGCGGGCGACGTGGGCGCGGACGGCTCCGTGGTCGGCGACGAGGTGACGCCCCGGCTCCATGACGAACGAGAGGTGCTCGCCGTGGACCTTCCTGAGGTGGCGCATTCCCTCCCGGACGACGGTGAAGATCTTGTCCAGCGGCGGTTCCAGGGGGAGGCCGTGCCGGTCGAGGTAGCCCAGGGCCGGCAGTCCGCCGCCGAGGTTGACGTGGTCGAGGACGATCCCGCGCCGGCCGAGCACGGTCAGGACGTCCGCCAGACAGTCGACGGCGCTGTGCCAGGCGTCGGCCGTCATCTGCTGGGAGCCGACGTGCACGGACAGTCCGGAGGGTGTCAGGCCCATCCCCCGGGCCGCGGCCAGGATGCGCACCGCGTCGGCGGGCGAGCAGCCGAACTTGTTGCTCAGTCCCCACAGTGCGCCGTCGCCGCTCGTCGCCAGCCGGCAGAACACGCGGGCTCCCGGGGCGTGGGCCGCGATGGCCGCCAGGTCCTCGATGCTGTCTGTCGCGAAGTCCCGGACGCCGAGCCGGTGGGCCTCGGCGATGTCCCGGTCGGACTTGACGGTGTTGCCGTAGTGCGTCCGGCCGGCCGGCACGCCCGCGCGCAGCGCCTGCTCCAGTTCGCGCGGGCTCGCCCCGTCGACCCCGGCGCCCTCGCCCGCGAGGCAGCCGAGCACCTCGTCCACCGGGCAGGACTTCAGGGCGAACCGGATGTCGACGCCGGGCAGTTCGCGGCGCAGGGTGTGGTAGCCGCGCCGGATTCCGGCCAGGTCGAAGAAGATCCCGTCCTCGGTGGCGTCCGTCAGCGCGGCGCGCAGCGGGGAGACGTGGGCCATGGTCGCCGTCACCGCTGCGGCCCGGGCGTCCGGGGCACGGCAGTGCGGCGGGCCGCCTCGACCAGCGGCTCCCACGCCTCCGTGAGCAGGGCGAAGTCCTCGATGTCGCCGCGCGCCTCGTCCAGCAGGCGTTCGCGGCGCCCGCTCAGCAGGTCGGCGAACTCGGCGTAGCGGCCGCCGAGTCTGCGGTACGCGGTGTCGAGGACGTCCAGCCGCCGCACGTTCTCGCCCCGGTCGAGCCCCGCGCTCTCCCTGGCCAGCCGGGCCACGACCGAGGAGCGCACCTGCCCCTGCCCGTCGAGCAGCGACTCGCCGACCCGGCCCATCCGGTCGTAGACGAAGTTGAAGTAGAGCATCGACAGCAGGAACTTGACGAAGCGCAGCTGGTACGCGACGAATCCGGGGTCGGTCCGGCGTTCGCCGGTGTAGAAGTTGACGATGTTCCGGTTGTGCAGGACACCGGGCAGTGCGGCGTCGTGGACCAGGTGGATCAGGAAGTAGTCGCTGCCGATCGTGTCGGTGGCCGGCGGCAGCGGCACGTGTTCGTGCACTCCGTGGAAGGCGATGTTGCACATGTCCACGCGCATGGGGTCGACCACGGTCAGGGTGGAGTGGTCCGCGGTGAAGACGTCCGTGCCGGCGCCCCGGAAGGACTCCTCGGCGAGTTCCCGCTTCTGCTCGGGCGACCAGTGCGCGGGTGCCCACAGGCCGACCATCTCGTGGTACACGTCCGGGTCGATCCGGAGTATCTCGCCTATGTCCACGGACAGTTCGCCCACGAAGGAGCTGCCGACCATGGCCACCCGCCGGTCCATGCGGTCGGCGGCGAGTGCGGTCCCGGTGACATGGCGGGCGGCGTCGGCCGCGCGCCTGCCGAGCGAGAGCAGTTCGTGGTGGACGGGGAAGACGGGTTCGCCGTCCACCACCTGGTAGCGGCTGTCGGAGTCCCTGCGGTGCACGGACTCGCAGCCGAGTGCGGCGGCGAACAGGAAGGCGCGGTTGGTGCAGGCGCCGTAGGAGACGCCGGCGGGAAGCATCAGGTCCAGCAGGAGGTCGGGCTTCGTGGCCGCGGACCGGTCGATCGCGCGCCGCAGGAAGTCCCGCTGCCGTGCCTCGTCGAGATGGTGGACGACGATCCGCGGATCGTCGGGTGCCCGGCGCACGGCCTCGGCGTGTTCGGCGAAGGCGGGTACCGCGCAGGAGTCCAGGATCAGGAGGTGCACCTCGGCGTCGAAGTGCCGGACGGCGTAGGCCGCTTCCTCGGCCAGGGCCGTGATCGTCGCCGCGCAGGGCCTGTTGGTCGGCAGGGTCAGGCAGATTCGGCGCATGTCTCTTCTCCGGCCGGCCGCTGCGCACCGTCGAGGTCCGCCCCGGTCCAGGAGGTGAGGCCCAGCAGCTTGGCGCCGAGGTCGTCGAGCGTGGCCCTGCCGTACCGCAGGGACTCGTGGCGTGTGGCGTCGCCCAGCAGGGTCGCGTTCCAGTCGGGCGTGGCGAGGGTGCGCCAGGACTCGACCCGGGAGCGCCTGAGCGTGGCGTGGGACTCCAGCGCCGGCATCATCGACAGGTACTGGACGGCGCGTACCGTCCGTTCGGAGGTGTTCGGTGCCACGCCGTGCGCCAGCAGGCCGTTGAAGATCAGCAGGTCGCCGGCTTCGAGCTGCGGGCGCACCACGGGGAACTCGGCGCGGTCGATCCTGGGCCGGATCGGGTCGCGGTCCGCGGGCTGGAACGCCTTCCACTGGTCGAAGCGTTTGAACAGCTCGGGGCAGCACTGGAAGCCGCCCAGTTCCGGCCTGGTGTCGGTGAGGGCGATGATCCCCTGGACCCGCTGCGGCAGCACGCCGAGCGTGGTGTCGACGTCCCAGTGCAGTTCGATGTCGAAGCCCTCGGCGGTGCCCGGGATCAGCGCCCGGTCGCGGTTCTTGATGTTGGGCGGGTTCAGGTTGAGCCGGTCGAGGGTCACCCAGAGCTCTTCGCAGTCCCAGACGTCGACGAAGGCGTCGTAGACCCGGCGGTTCTGCCGGCTGTCCCAGATGAGCTGGTGGTGGTAGGCCTCCACGAAGCCGTAGATGTGCAGGTCCCGGTCCAGGTCGGACCGGTACTCGCGCTCCTCGTACCAGGTCTCCGGGCGCTCGGGGTCCAGCCCCTGGAACTCCCAGGCGAAGTCGAGCAGTTCGCGGGCCGCGGCGGTGGGAATGGCCTGCTTCACCACCACGTAGCCGTACGTCTGCCAGTGGGCGAGGTCCTCCTCGGAGAGGACTCGCAGCGGGCGGGTCTTGGTCAGGTCCCGCAGGGGTGTCTGGGCGAGGTAGGTCTCGCCGTCCGAGCTGAAGTAGGGGATGTCCGAGGGGGCTCGATGGAGATAACGGTCAGTCGTGGGCATGCGGTGCTCCACACCTCGATATCAGGTACCGGCGGCCCGACCGGGTCGCCAACTGCGCGGAGTGAGGGGCGGGGACCGTGCCTGCAGGGTCACTGCACCACGGGCCACACCGGCCCCTCTTCGAACTCGCGTACCTCCAACTTGGACTAGACCAACTCATCCTGTCAAACACCCCAGTTGAGGGCGCGTTGCGCCAACAGGGCACGCCCCGGGCCCTCTTGACACGTGCCGCTAGCCTGACGGAGACGCATTGGTCTGTACCAACAGGAGGGTGCACGCTATGGTCTCCAGCAAGCACAGCCAGGAGTTGCGACGACTGGCGCGCTCCGTCCTGCAGCCGGGGTTCGTGGGCACCGAGGCCCCCGACTGGGTGCTGCGCGAGATCGGGGACGGGCTGGCATCGGTCGTGCTCTTCTCCCGCAACATCGTCACGCCCGACCAGGTCGCCCGGCTGACCGGGCAACTACGCGCGGAGAACCCGGAGTTGATCATCGCGATCGACGAGGAGGCCGGTGACGTCACCCGGATCGAGTCGGCGACCGGCTCCACCCGGCCGGGCAACTTCGCACTCGGAACCGTCGACGACACCGAACTCACCGAGGCCGTCGCCGCCGACCTGGGCCGCCAGCTGCGCACCGCCGGGGTGAGCCTCGACTACGCGCCGAGCGCGGACGTGAACTCCAACCCCGACAACCCGATCATCGGGGTCAGATCCTTCGGCGTCGACGCCAAGGTCGTGGCGCGGCACACCGGTGCCTGGATCCGCGGACTCCAGTCGGCCGGAGTCGCCGCCTGCGCCAAGCACTTCCCCGGCCACGGCGACGTGGCGGTCGACTCCCACCACGGGCTGCCCGTCTACGAGGCCGACCGCGACCGGATCGCCGAGCAGGCCCTGCCGCCGTTCCGGGCCGCCCTCGACGCCGGCGTCCGCGCGGTGATGAGCGGCCACCTGCTGGTGCCCGCCTACGACCCCGACCTGCCCGCCACGCTGAGCCGCCGCATCCTGGAGGAACTGCTGCGCCAGGAGCTCGGGTTCGACGGCATCATCGTCACCGACGCCATCGAGATGGGCGCCGTGACCAGCCGGTACGGGATCGGCGGGGCCACGGTCCGGGCCGTCGCCGCCGGCGCCGACGCCGTCTGTGTCGGCGGCGAGAACGCCGACGAGGCCACCGCCGCCCTGCTCGTGAACGCCCTCGCGGACGCCGTCCTGGCGGGCGGCCTGCCTCAGGAGAGGCTCGCCGAGGCGAGTCTTCGCGTCCGCGAGTTCGCGGCCTGGTCGGCGGGGCTGAAGCCGGCGGGCGCCGCCGTCTGGGACGCCGACGGCATCGGCTTCACGGCGGCCCGCCGCGCCATCCGGCTGAACGGAGCCGTCCGGCACGCCCTGCCCCTGGTCAACGCGCCGCACGTGGTCGAACTGGTGCCCACCACCCATCTGGCCATCGGCAAGGAGACCCCCTGGGGCGTGGCCGCCCCGCTGGGCGAGCGGCTGCCGGGGACGACCTCGGTCCGGGTGGGCCGCGAGGAGGTGCTGTCCCGCGCCGGCACGCTGGAGACGCGGGCGCTCGCCCCCGCCTCGGGACGGCCCCTGGTCGTGGTGGTGCGGGACGCCGCCCGGCACGCGTGGATGGCGCAGGCCCTCACGGAGCTGGTCGCCGCCCGGCCCGACGCGATCGTCGTGGAGATGGGCCTGCCGGGCACCGTCGTCCCCTCCGCCGCCCAGATCTTCACGCACGGCGCCACGGCCGCCTCCGGAGTGGCCGCCGCCGAGGTGCTGGCGGGTGCCCTTTAGTGCAGACCTGAGTGCAGACCGGTACGGACCCTGAGCGCAACATCCGTACCCGCGCGCGACGTTGACGCCTCCTCTTCCCTTCCCTACGTTCCGAGAGCGCTCTCACATCCGCCCCCCGAAGCAGGGAGGTCCCCATGCCCTCCGTGCGCAGACCGAGCGGCCGCCGCCTTCGCCGGCCGGCGGCGGCACTCGCGCCGGCACTGTTCACCGCCCTCGTCACCCTCACGCCCCCGGCAGCCGCGGCCGACACGGGCGCGACGGCGGCCGTCTGCAACAAGTACTGCGACGCCCGGGACCCCGCGCTCTCCCCGGGCGACCGCACCCCGGTCACGGCCGGCGTCTACGCACGGTCGATCGTCCTGCACTTCGACGACACCGACGCGATGGGCTGGGCCTCCATCGACAACGGCAACCCGGGCGACGAGGTGTGGCTCGACCGCTCCTTCGACGGCGGCCGCACCTGGAGTTCGGGCAGCAAGCTCGGCGACACCAGCGTGCCCGCGGGACAGCGCGGCCGGCGCACCCTCATGTACAACGTGGACGACTGGAACAACCTCGGCGTCGGAGCCCTGCGCGCCTGCGGAAAGGCCGGGGACCGCGCCGAGATCGCCTGCACCCCCTGGGCCCGCACCACCTGGAACGCGGGCGAGCCGCGCACCGCGGCGGCCACCGGCCTGATGACCTTCTACGACTACGGAACCGGCCTGTTCGACACCACCGGCTGGTGGAACTCCGCCAACGCCCTGACCGCCGTCATCGACAACATCCGCGTGACGGGCATGGGCAGTTACCGGTACGCCGTCGCCCGTACCTACGACCTCAACGTCAACGCGCAGGGCGGGCAGTTCCGCAACGACTACATCGACGACACCGGCTGGTGGGGCCTCGCCTGGGTCGCCGCCTACGACCTGACCGGTGACAGCCGCTACCTGGCCACGGCCCGCGCGGACGCCGACCACATGGCCGCCTACTGGGACTCCACCTGCGGCGGCGGAGTGTGGTGGAGCACGGCGCGGACGTACAAGAACGCGATCGCCAACTCCCTCTACATCCAGCTCAACGCGGCTCTCCACAACCGCGTCCAGGGCGACACGACGTACCTGGGCCGGGCCCGGGCCGGCTGGACCTGGTTCCAGGGGACCGGCATGGTGGGCGGCTCGCACCTGGTCAACGACGGCATCGACCTGTCCACCTGCGGCAACAACGGGCAGACCGTCTGGTCGTACAACCAGGGCGTGCTCCTCGGCGCGCTCGCCGAGCTGTACCGGGCCACGGGCGACGGCCAACTCCTCACCAGCGCACGGCAGATCGCCGACGCCGCCACCACGACCTCCCTGCTCCACACCTCCGACGGCATCCTGCGCGACCCGTGCGAGAGCGGCGACTGCGGAGCCGACGGACCGTCCTTCAAGGGCGCCGACGTACGCGGCCTCGGCCAACTCAACTCGGTCCTGCCGGACCACCCGTACACCGCCTACCTCGAGCGCCAGGCCGACCGCGCCCGCGCCGGCGACCGCAACGCCCTCGACCAGTACGGCCTGCGCTGGTACGGACCGCTCGACCAGGTGGACGCCGCTCGCCAGCAGAGCGCCGTCGATCTGCTGGACGCGGCGTCCTGACCGGCCGCGAGCCCTCGACGCCCTCCGCGGGCGCGGGCGGCTGTCAGGACGACTCGCGAACGACCAGCTCCGTGCGGAGGATGACATGGCGCCAGGCCACGGACGGCTCCTCCATCTCCTCCAGCAACAGTCTGATCATGGCCCGCCCCATCTCCTCCACCGGCTGACGCACGGTGGTCAGGCGCGGCTCGGTGCGCTGGGCCAGCGGGAAGTCGTCGAACCCGATCACGGCGACGTCCTCCGGCACCCGCCGCCCCGCCGCGCGCAGCGCCTGAAGAGCCCCTGCCGCCGAGGTGTCCGACGCGGCCAGGACTCCGTCGATCTCCGGGTGCCGTGCGAGGAGTTCCGCCATGGCGCGGCGTCCGCCCGCCTCCGTGAAGTCGCTCTCGGCGACCAAGGACCGCGCGCCCTGCAGACCGGCCAGTCCCAGGGCGTCCTCGTAGCCGCGCAGCCGACACTGCGCCACGTACATGTCCAGTGGCCCCGTGATGGTGGCGATCGTCCTGCACCCCTGTTTCAGCAGGTGGGAGACGGCGCTTCGGGCTCCGCCCAGATTGTCTGCGTCCACGTAGCTGATGTATTCGTCGCCCGAGCGACGCCCCAGCAGGACGGTCGGCAACCGCGCCTCTGCGAGCATGTCCGGCAGCAGGTCGCCCGCGTGCACGGACATGAGCAGGACCCCGTCGACCCTTCCGCCACGCGCGTACTCCAGGAAACGCTGCCGTTCGGTCCCCGAGCGGACCAGGGTCAGCATCAGTTGCATCCCGGTGTCGGCCAGCGCGTCGCCGAGCGAGCGGACGATCTCCGAGAAGAACGGCTCCGCGAACTGCCTCCAGTCCGGCTCCGTCAGGACGAGGGCCACGGCGTCGGCCCGCCGCCCCGCAAGGGACCGGGCGGCGAGATTGGGCACGTAGCCCAACTCCTCGATGGCGCGTTGCACGGCCCGGCGTGTCGACTCCTTCACACCGGCCGCGTTGTTGATGACACGAGAAACCGTGCCCCGCCCGACCCCGGCGTGGGCGGCCACCTCTTCCAGTGTCGGCGCCCCAGGACGTCGCCTGGCCATGACCACCTCTCCCCACCCGCGAGATCACCGATCTTACGGGCCCGGGGAACCGGGCACACGACTTCCACGCCTGATCAACTGTGCCGCCGAGAAGGTGGTCCTGACCCTGTGCGGCAGCCGTGACGGCGGCCGCGGGTGGCGTCGGGCCCGGCGCAGTGGCTTTGCGGCCCCTCCCAGACGGTGATCCACGCCCGTTCGGCCCAGGCGTCCGGGTCACGTGGTTGCGGTCATGGTGGAGGCCACCACGGGCCGGCTTCGGAAGAGGCCGGACCCACCCGGCTGACCGTGCGAGTCAGCCGGGTGGGTCCGGTCGGACGGACGCGCGCTCGCGTGCGGCGTGCTTCCCCGCGGGACGGCCGCCGGGCGCCCGGCGTCAGGCCGCCTGGGCCGGCGTCATCACGTGGTGGTGCAGGACGTACCGTTCAGGCTGAAGCCGGATGGTTCGGCGAAGGTGCCGACATAGGCGCCCTGGAACCCGAAGGACACCTGGCCACCCGGCGCGATGGACGAGTTGTAGGCCATGCCGTCGGCCGTCACCACGCCGGACGAGGGGGACACGTCGGCGCTCCAGGTACTCGTGATCCTCTGCCCGGCGGGCAGCGTGAACACGAGCTTCCAGCCGTCGACGGGAGACGAACCCGCGTTGGTCAAGGTGACGTCGGCGGTGAAGCCGCCCTGCCACACATTCGTGCCGTAGGCCACCTTGCACGCCGTCGGGCCGCCTGAGCCCCCGCCCGGGCCGCCAGGGGTGCTGCCACCGAGGTTGACGGCCGAGGAGAACGACGTCACCGCCAGTCCCGCGCCGTTCTGCCAGGGCTCGAAGCCCGCCTGAACACTCGTCAGGTACCAGTTGTCCTGTGCGAGTCCTCGGGAGACGGCCTGGCGGACGAAGTCCATCACGTCGAAGTTCCAGCTGTCGATCGCCGACGGCGCGACGAAGGACAGCACGTCGTTGGAGCCGTTGTTGCCGGACCACACCGTCCACGAACGCCCGGCCACGTTGGCGCTGCCCGCCTGCGAACCGACCGGCTGGACGGAGCCCACATGGTTGAACCAGACCATGATCTCGGTGCGGTTCACGCCGTCCGTGCGTGGCGTCGGGTCCAGCCAGATGTCGTACGCGGCGTCGTAGGCCGCACCGCTCACGTAGCTGTAGGAGATGCCCGTGGGTGCGCTCGAGATCGAACTCAACCGCGCCGGCAGGTTGGTGCCGGGCGAGCAGTTGGTGTAGTGGCAGCCGTTGTACACGGACGGGTACGACTTCGGAGCGCCGTTCGTCGGGACCGAGCCGTCGGCCTGGGCGATCCTGAAGCCGGCGTCCGTGACCGTGATGCACTGGGCGGCGCTGGTGCCCCAGCGGTTGTTCTGGACGACGTAACGACCCTGGATGGTGGTCGTGCCGAACGGCTCACAGATGGTCGTGTCGGCGTGCGAGGCAGGAGCGGCGGTGAGCAGCGCCGCCAGCGCGACGAGCGCCGTGAGCAGTGCGCCGAGCAGAGCGCGGGCCCTGCACCGTTGCTTCAACTGTTGCATGCGGATCCTCCGCTGGGACGAGTGGGGGGGCGGTGGGAACGCCCACTCTTTCGGGAGCGCTCCCAAAGCGGATCGAGGTGCCGGAGGCGTGCCGATCATGCCCCTGACAAATGCCGGGCGGTCCTGGTGCAGTCCTGGACCGCCCGGCCTGTGACCCCGTCTCCCTGCGACGGGGCCGCGTACGCGGGGCCTTCAGCGGGGACCTATTCGAGGAGCTCCGCGTACGAGCCCATGGCAAGGGCGATGTCCGCCTGGGCCCAGAACCGGTGGTAGGTGAAGACGGGCGCGGCGCCGCCCTTGAGGTAGGCCTCGATCTTCGACCAGGCCGGGTCGTCCTGGTAGAAGGACCGCAGGGAGGCGAACGTCGACGAGGAGTTGATCGCGTCGCCGTTCGGCATCGTGCCGCTCCAGCCGCTCGGCACGTACACGCCGTCACCGAACCGGCTGTAGTCCGTGCGGGTTTCGGGGACGGCTACACCCAGGCTGTCCTGGTAGTTGTTCCACATGCCGTCCAGCAGTGCCTTCGCCGTCGACTTGGCAGTGGCGTCACCCGACTTGGCGCCGTAGTAGGTCAGGACCTTGGCGTACGCGGCTGCCACGCCGACGTCGTTGGTGTAGTCGGCGACAGTGACGTGGAGAGCGCTGTTGGCGCCGGGGCTCGACGGGTTCCAGGTGTCGGGCTGCCCGGACCAGTGAAGGGTGGAAGGGATCTGGTAGGTGCCGTCGGGGTTGACCGTGGTCTTGGACAGCGCCCACGCCACCCACTTGTCCAGAACCGCTTTGGCCTGCGCGTTGCCGGTCTGCTGGTAGAGCTCGGCGACGCGCTCCATCGACCAGGCCTGGAACCCGAACCACTGGTTGGACGGCGGGTCGTGGTAGACGGGCTGCTCGTCGTAGTACATGCCGTAGAAGGTGGGCGTGCCGGCCGGCGGGGTCGCGTAACGGCCCGCCCAGCTGTTGGTCGCGCCGCCCGCGATCGCGCCGTCGGACGACTGCAGCCACCGGTAGAACTCCAACTGCCGCTGCAGCGACTTGCTCCAGTCCGCCGCACCGGTGGCGGACCTGGGCTTCAGGTCGTCGTCGGAGCTGAGGGCGTACGCGGCGAGCGGGTTCTGGTAGCCGCTGTGGGCGTAGCTGGAGCCGATGCGCCAGGCCCAGCCCCCGCTCGTGTCGTTCGAGCCGCCCCAGGCGTAGTACCAGGAGAGCAGGTAGTGGGAGGCGTCCTTGCCGGTCCCGGCCGCGCAGGTGGAGGGCCCGACACAGTTGCCGATCTTCTTGAAGTACTTGTCGTACATGGCGTACCGCAGGTAGTCGCCCATCTTCGCCGCCTTGCCCACGGTGGCGGAGACGTCGGCGCCCTTGCCCTGTTCCTTCGCCCACACGTCGGCCCAGTACGCGGCCTGCACCGCACGCGCGTCGGCGTCCGGGGCGTCGGTGTACTTCCACTGTTTGGCATAGGTCGAGTCGCCGGTGAACAGGTCCAGGTACCCGTTCCTGCCGCCGTACTTGAAGGCGTCGCAGGTCGGCTGCGGGACGGTCTCCCACACGGATTCCTGCGGACCGCGCTGGAAGGTGTTGATGTACGACGGCCCCTTGGCCGTCGGGCCGCCCTCGCAGGTGCCGCCGGGGGTGTCGCCGTAGCCGTAGGTGTTGTCGACGTCCTCCAGCCAGTGCATGCCGTAGACGTCGTCCGTGTTGTACGTCGACTTCAGTTCGCCGGCGAGCGGGTCCGAACCGACCGGCACGGACTGGTCCAGCTTGGTCGGATACTCGTTCGGCGTGTCCGCCTCCGGCGCGTAGGTCGCCGGTTTGGAGGCGTTGTAGAAGGAGTTGGTGGGCTGGTCGGCGTGGGTGGGGATCATGTACTTCTCCATGAGGGACCACGCGCCGTTGAACCTCGACCAGTCACCGGTGACCTTGCCGTACATCGCCTGCAGCCACAGCAGGTAGCTGTAGGCCTCCGATGTGGTCTCGTGGCCCTGGTCCGGGGCCTCGACGATCAGCGTCTCGACCGAGTGGTAGGGGATGCCCTCGGGCGAGAAGTAGCCGTTCGCCGGATCGGTGATCTTCCCGTAGAGGTCCAGGAAACGGGCGTCGTACGCCTTCGAGGCCGCCAGCTCCGTCACGGTGACGGCCGCCTTGGAGTAGCCGGTCGCCGAGGCGGTGAAGGTCGCCGCCCCCGTGCCCGAGGAGTCGGCCGTGACGGTCACCGTCTGCGCGGTGCTCCAGTTGGACGGCGTGAAGGTCAGCGACGAGCCGGCGGTCACGGACAGGCCCGGGTTGCCGTCCGTGCGGGCCGTGGTGACGGTGACGTCGGCGCTCGGCTGCGTCGACAGCTTCACCGCGAACGTGCCCGACCTGCCCTGCTGGACGCCCAGTTGACTCGGTGAGGCGACCAGTGCGGGGCCCGAGGCCACCGTGATGCCGACCGGGGTCGACACGGCGGACGCGCCCAGGCTGTCGTACGCCTTCGCCACCAGCGAATGACTGCCCACGGTCAAGCTGGAGACCGAGAGCGAGTACGGCGACGAGGTGTCCGTGCCCAGCAGCGTGGTGTCGTCGTAGAACTCGACCTTGCTGATCGTCGCGTTGTCGGCCGCCGCCGCGGTGGCGGCGAGGGGCACCGCGTCCCCCTGCGCGTAGACCGCGCCCGGTTTCGGACTGGTCAGCACGGTCACCGGCGGCAGGTGCGCGCCGACGCAGGCGGTGCCGTTGACCGCGAAGCCGGTGGGGGCAGCGTTGGTGCCGCTGTAGCTGAACTGGGCACCGGTGGAGACTGCGGCGCCCGCGGCGATCGTGCCGTTGTAGCCGGCGTCCTTCACGGTGATCGACCGACCGGACTGCGACCAGGTGCCGTTCCAGCCGTTGCCGAGCTTCTGGTCGCCGCTGTAGGCGTACGTCAGCGTCCAGCCGTTGATCGTGTCGGTTCCGCGGTTGGTGATGGTCAGGTCCGCGGTGAAACCGGAGCCCCAGTCATTGGTCTTGTAGTCGACACTGCACTGAACACCGGCTGCCTGAGCGGGCGTCGAGCTGGTGGCGAGCATCGAAAGCGGCAGTGCGAACGCGGCCGCGACGGCGGTCCACAGCCGCCGGACAGCTCTGTGTTTGCGTCCGGGATCCATGTCTCTGGTCCTCCTTGCGAAGTGCGGCTCGGTGGGGGGTCAAGGCTTGAACCAGTGGGAGCGCTCCCATAGTGGAGACGGGGGCGGAGCCCGTCAAGACGTTGAGGAGTTGAATCGTTTTGACCTGAACCTGTCGAAGAAAGTTAGGCAACAACCCTGTGAAAGCACACCGGTTGGCGCTAGCTTCTTCGCCACCAGTGGGAGCGGTTCCATCGGACGACGCGCCGGCAGCGGCGCGCCGACCTGCAAGGAGTCGCTCATGCGCCACCCCCGCGTTCAGTACGTCCAGCCGTCGCCGGCATGGTCGCGCCCGTCTCGGGCTTGGTCCTGCCGGTGATCCCGGACCAAGGGAGCCGCCCTTGGCGGACGGTGGATCACGCCGTCACCAGGGTCCCGGTCCGGCACCACCAGGACCGCCGCGGACGACAACCCGGCGTTCCCGAACGGCAGCTGTCGGAACACGTCGTCCCTCCGGTCTCCGCGCCGTGCCACTCGCAGCCGGAGAGGCCGGAAGGAAGACGCGGTCGAGCCACTTCAGCGATCAGGTCATGAAGCGGTTCGGCGACCTGGGCCCGTCGTAGTCCGTGGTTCCCGGTGTTCAGGCCGTCACCGCTCTCGGACGGCCGGCGCACACCGCGCGCTCCACCGGGGCGGCGCGCCCACCCGCACCTCCTCAATCCGTGATCCACCCTCGAAAGAGAAGGAACACGCACCCATGAGTCGTACCAGGATGTCACTCGTAGCCGCCCTGGCGCTGGTCGCCGGCACGTCGGGCACCGCGCTTCTCACCTCACCGGCCGGCGCCGCCACCGCCTCGGTCCCCTGCACCGTGGACTACAAGGTGCAGAACCAGTGGGACACCGGCTTCACCACCGCCGTCACGATCACCAACAACGGTGCCGCCAAGGCGAGTTGGACGCTGAAGTGGTCGTATGCAGGCAACCAGCAGATCACCGGCGGCTGGAACGCGAAGATCGCCCAGAGCGGTACCGCCGTCACGGCGGCCAACGAGAGCTACAACGGCTCCCTGGCCAACGGCGGTTCGGTCAGCTTCGGGTTCCAGGGCTCCTACAGCGGCACCAACGCCGTCCCGGCCACCTTCACCCTCGACGGCGTGACCTGCAACGTCGACGACGGCGGCGGCACGGGCGGTGGCACCGGTGGCGGAGGGGGCGGCGGTGCCGACGGCAGGGTCGACAACCCCTACGTCGGAGCCAAGGTGTACGTGAACCCGGAGTGGTCGGCCAGGGCCGCCGCCGAGCCGGGTGGCAGCCGTATCTCCAACCAGCCCACCGCCGTATGGCTCGACCGGATCGCCGCGATCAACGGTGTCAACGGCGGCATGGGCTTGCGCGCCCACCTCGACGAGGCGCTCAGGCAGAAGGGCTCCGGCGACCTGGTCGTGCAGCTGGTCATCTACGACCTGCCGGGGCGGGACTGCGCCGCCCTCGCCTCCAACGGCGAACTCGGCCCCGACGACCTGGACAAGTACAAGAGCCAGTACATCGACCCGATCGCCTCGATCATCTCCGACCCGAAGTACGCGGGCCTGAGGATCGCCACGGTCATCGAACCCGACTCACTGCCCAACCTGGTCACCAACGCCGGCGGCACGGCCACCACCACCGACGCCTGCGTGACCATGAAGAGCAACGGCAACTACGAGAAGGGCGTCTCCTACGCCCTGGACAGGCTCGGCGCCGTCCCGAACGTGTACAACTACATCGACGCCGGCCACCACGGCTGGCTCGGCTGGGACAGCAACCTCGGCCCGGCCGTGCAGGAGTTCGCCAAGGTCGCCACGACCAACGGCGCGAGCGTGAACGACGTGGCCGGGTTCATCGTCAACACCGCCAACTACAGCCCGGTCAAGGAACCCAACTTCAAGGTCACCGACACGGTCAACGGGCAGACCGTGCGCCAGTCGAAGTGGGTCGACTGGAACCAGTACGTCGACGAGCAGTCGTTCGCGCTCGGGCTGCGGGACAAGCTCGTCGCGGCCGGGTTCAACTCCGGCATCGGCATGCTGATCGACACCTCCCGCGACGGCTGGGGCGGCTCCGCGCGGCCGACCGGCCCCGGCCCGACGACCTCCGTCGACGACTACGTCAACGGCAGCCGCGTCGACCGGCGCATCCACGTCGGCAACTGGTGCAACCAGAGCGGCGCCGGACTCGGAGAGCGTCCCACCGCGGCCCCGGCCGCCGGAGTCGACGCCTACGTCTGGGTCAAGCCTCCGGGGGAGTCCGACGGCTCCAGCTCAGCCGTCTCCAACGACGAGGGCAAGGGTTTCGATCGTATGTGCGACCCCACCTACGGCGGCAACGCCCGCAACGGCAACAACCCCACCGGCGCCCTACCCGGCGCGCCACTGGCCGGGCACTGGTTCTCCGCTCAGTTCCAGCAGCTCATGCAGAACGCGTACCCGCCCCTGCCGTAACCCTGTGACACAGTGAACCCCCGCCGGGGACCGGCTCCTTCAGGAACCGGCCCCGGCGGATCGTGCCCTCTGCCGACACTGCCGGCGGAAAATTCGACGGCCACACCCAGGATGATCTTGCTCAGCCCAGGAAGCTCAGTCGCACCTTGCGGTTGGGATTGGAGATGTTGGTGTCGACCAGGCATACCGACTGCCAGGTACCGAGCGCCAGGCGGCCGTCGATCACCGGGAGGGTCGCGTGGGGGGAGACGAGCGCCGGCACGACGTGGTCGCGGCCGTGTCCGGGGCTGCCGTGCCGGTGCTGCCAGCGGTCGTCGGCCGGCAGCAGGGTATGCAGGGCGGCCAGCAGGTCGTCGTCGCTGCCGGCACCGGTCTCCAGGACCGCGATGCCGGCCGTCGCGTGCGGGACGAAGATGTTCAGCAGTCCGTCGCGGCCGGCCGCGGCCTCGCGGAGGAATTCCTCGCAGTCGCCGGTCAGGTCGACGACCCGCTCCCGGCTCCCGGTGGCGACGTCGAGCTCTCGTGTGGTGAAGGCATCCGACATGCCCCCATCCTGTCCCATCCGTGGGGGCCGGCGCAGCGGCCGGGCCGGGAAGATCCACGGCCGTCTCCGCTGTTGGTAGAAGCGTGAACAATGCGCGTGCGGCCGAAGAGGTCGAGGTAGTCGTCATCGGCGCTGGTCAGGCGGGTCTGTCCAGCGCCTATCACCTGCGGCGCACCGGTTTCGCGCCGGACCGCGACTTCGTCGTGCTCGACCACTCCCCCGCGCCCGGCGGCGCCTGGCAGTTCCGGTGGCCGTCCCTGACCTACGGCAAGGTGCACGGGATGCACGCGCTCCCGGGCATGGAGCTGACCGGGGCGGACCCGGCGCGGCCGTCCGCCGAGGTCATCGGGGAGTACTTCGCGGACTACGAGCGCACCTTCGGTCTGCGGGTGCACCGGCCGGTCGACGTCCGCGCGGTGCGCGAGGGCGGGGGCGGGCGGCTGCTCGTCGAGACCGACCACGGCGACTGGTCGGCGCGCGCGCTGGTCAACGCCACCGGCACCTGGGACCGGCCGTTCTGGCCGCGCTATCCGGGCCAGGAGACCTTCCGCGGACGGCAGTTGCACACCGCGCAGTACGCCGGGCCCGAGGAGTTCGCCGGGAAACGGGTCGTGGTCGTCGGCGGCGGCGCCTCCGGCACCCAGCACCTGCTGGAACTCGCCCCGTACGCGGCCGCCACGACCTGGGTCACCCGGCGCCCGCCGGTCTTCCGCGAGGGCCCGTTCGACGAGGGCGCGGGCCGCGCGGCGGTGGCGCTGGTGGAGGAGCGGGTACGGCAGGGGCTGCCGCCGCGGAGCGTGGTCTCGGTCACCGGGCTTCCGCTCAACGACGCGATCCGGCAGGGCCTGAAGGACGGGGTCCTGGACCGGCAGCCGATGTTCGACCGCGTCACGCCCGACGGTGTGGCGTGGCACGACGGACGGCACGTCGAGGCGGACGTCATCCTCTGGGCCACCGGTTTCCGGGCGGCCCTTGATCATCTGACCCCGCTGCGGCTGCGCGAGCCGGGCGGCGGGATCAGGGTCGAGGGGACCCGCGCGGTCGCCGACCCGCGCGTCCACCTCGTCGGCTACGGCCCGTCCGCCAGCACCATCGGCGCCAACCGCGCGGGGCGCGGGGCCGTACGGGACATCAGGCGGCTACTGGCCGGCGAACCGGTCGCCGCGTGACGGACCGGCCGCTCACCGCGGCGGCAGCGAGACCTGCGGCGAGCGCTGGGTCCTCGCCTTCTGTTCCGCGTTGAAGTCGGCGACGTTGCGCTGGTGTTCGGCGAAGTCGGCGGTGAACCGCGTGTCCCCCGGTTTGACCGTGACGAAGTACAGCCAGTTGCCCGGCGGCGGGTTGAGCGCGGCGCGCATCGCGTCCGTGCCCGGGTTGTCGATCGGGGTGGGCGGCAGGCCCATGCGCTGGTAGGAGTTGTACGGGTTCTCGACACGGGTGTCGTTCACCGTGGTGTTGAGGGTGCTGCGGTTGAGGGCGTAGTTGAGGGTGGAGTCCATCTGGAGGGGCATGCCCCGCTGCAGCCGGTTGAGGACGACGCGCGCCACCTTTCCCATGTCGGTCTTGTCGGCGGCCTCGGCCTGGACGATGCTGGCGATGGTCACCGCCTGGTAGACGTTCATCGCGTCGCGCTGCGCGCCGGCCGCGACGGGGGCCCAGCCGAACCGCTGGTTGGCGGTGTCGACCATGGACCGCAGCACCGACTGCGGGGTCGCGTCCTTGTCCAGGGCATAGGTGGCCGGGAAGAGATAGCCCTCCGGGTTGCCTCCGGCCTCGCCGGGGAGTTTCAGGCCCGCGGATCCGACGGAGTTCCTGGTGCTTCCGGCCGGCAGGGCGAGGGCCTTGTCGACGGCGTCGTAGACCTGGGACGCCCGCCAGCCCTCCGGGATGACCAGGGTGGTGGGTCCGGCCGTGGCGCCGGTCAGGGACAGCAGGGGCACCGCCACGGCGGCACCGGCCACGACGGCGCCGGCCACGACGAGGGCGAGCCTTCCCCGGCGGGTCAGCCGGACCGACTTGCCGCGCGTCGAGGCGCCACGGCCGCCGGGCGTCCGCCGGCGCGGGGTCCGTGACGGAGTGTTCATCTGCATGCGGGCACGTTAGCTCGCAGAACGCTACAAACCCGGCATATCTTCAGTTTGTCGGCCGCGATGTGTCGGCTCCGGCGGCCCGACCGAGGGTGGGCCGGCCGAGGTGGGCCGACCGAGGTGGGCCGGCCGAGGTGGGCCGGCCGAGGTGGGCCGACCGAGGTGAGTCGGCCGAGGTGAGTCGGCCGAGGTGGGCCGACCGAGGTGAGTCGGCCGAGGTGAGTCGGCCGAGGTGGGCCGACCGGGGTGAGTCGGCCGAGGTGGGCCGGCCGAGGTGGGCCGGCCGACGTGCGGCAACCGACGGGGCGGGGACGGCCACGGCCGGCCGGTGCCATCCGCCGGCTTCAGCTCGCCGGCGGTGTCGCGTGCCTGCGTCCCCGGTCGCCCCGCCTGCGGACCGGTCGCAGGGCCGCCTCCCGCTGGGCCGCCTCGCCCGTTCCGGGCTGCTCCGGTGCCGGCTGTTCCCCCGCCGTCTCCAGCCGGGCGTCCCGGCGTACCAGCGACGCGTAGCGGCCGTCGAGTTCCAGCAGTTCCTCGTGCGTGCCGCGTTCGGCCACCCGTCCGGAGTCGAGGACGACGATCTGGTCGGCGCCCTGGATCGTGGAGAGCCGGTGGGCGATGGTGATGGTCGTCCGGTTGGCGGAGAGGGCGTCGATCGCGTCCTGGACCGCGTGTTCGGTACGGGTGTCCAGGGCGCTGGTCGCCTCGTCCAGGATCAGGACCGGCGGGTCGCGCAGGATGGTGCGAGCGATGGCCAGCCGCTGCTTCTCGCCGCCCGAGAAGCGGTGCCCGCGTTCGCCGACAACGGTGTCGTAGCCGTCGGGCAGCGCGGCGATGTGGCCGTGTATCTGGGCGGCGCGCGCGGCCGCGTGCAGTTCCTCGTCGGTGGCGTCCGGCTTGGCGAAGCGCAGGTTGTCGGCGACCGAGGCGTGGAAGAGGTACGTCTCCTGGGAGACGACGCCGACCGCGCGGGCGAGGGTGTCGAAGTCGAGGTCGCGGACGTCGACGCCGTCCAGGGTGACGCGCCCGCCGGTGACGTCGTAGAGCCGGGGCACCAGATAGCCCAGCGTGGACTTGCCGGCGCCGGTGGGGCCGACGACGGCGAGGCTGTTGCCGGCCGGGACGGTGATGTCGATGCCGTCGAGGACCGGGCCGCCCTTGTCGTCGTACCGGAACTCGACCCGCTCGAAGCGCACCTCGCCCTTCACCTGGTCCAGGTGGACCGGCTCGTCGCGCTCGGTGATGTCGATGGGCAGGTCGAGGTACTCGAAGATGCGCTGGAACAGGGCGAGGGAGGTCTGGATCTGGACGCCGGTCGCCAGCAGGCTCACGGCGGGGCGGAACAGGCCCTGCTGGAGCGAGACGAACGCGACGATGGTGCCGAGCGAGATCTGCGGGCCGCCCAGCTGGAGCGCCATGCCGGCGGTCCAGTAGATGACGGCGGGCATCGCGGCCATCACGATGGTGATCACGGCCATCCGCCAGCGCCCCGCCATGTTCGACCGGACCTCCAGGTCGACCAGTTGCTCGGACTCCTCGGCGAAGGAGGCGGTGAGCGAGTCGGCGCGGCCCATGGTCCGGCCGAGCAGGATGCCGCTGACGGAGAGCGACTCGGTGACCGTGGCCGCCATCGCCGCCATCTGCTTCTGGCGCTGCGTGGTGATCTTCTTGCGCTCGTTGCCGACCCTGCGGCTGATCCACACGAAGAGCGGGAGCAGGACCATCGAGACGATGGTGAGCCGCCAGTCGAGGGCGATCATCGCGACGATGGTGGCGACGACGCTGGTCAGGTTGGAGACCAGGGAGGTGGCCGTCGAGGTGACGGTGGCCTGCATGCCGCCGATGTCGTTGGCGATGCGGGACTGCACCTCGCCGGTGCGGGTGCGGGTGAAGAAGGCGAGCGACATGCGCTGCAGCCGGCCGTAGACGGCGGTGCGCAGGTCGTGCATGACGCGCTGGCCGACGGTGGTGGATATCAGCGTCTGCAGGACGCCGAAGACGCTGGTGAGGACGGCGCTGAGGATCATGCCCAGCGCGAGCAGGCTGAGCAGTCCGGTGCGGCCCTGCGGGATCGCGGTGTCGAGCGTCGCCTTCAGAAGAAAGGGGGTGGCGACCGAGACCAGCGAGGCGGCGCCGACCAGCAGGCCGACGACCGTGAGCCGGCCGCGGTAGGGGCGGAAGAGCTTGAGGATGCGGCGCACCTGTCGGGGTTGACCGGCCGAGGTGCCGTCGGGGGTCCAGTTGATCTCGTCTCGGGGCATGGCTCCTACGGATGGGTGTGGTGTGTACGGACTCACGGAGCATAGCTCACTGTTACCTACGCTCACAATGAACAATGTCCTGTTATTATTCCCGCATGAGCACCCCCGACCCCGACGGCCCGCTCGCCGAGCAGTTGCTGCGCCTCACCCGCAGGGTGTGGCGGATCCAGAAGCGCCATCTGGCGGCGCGCGATCTGGGCGTCACCCCCGCCCAGTCTCGGCTGCTGCGCACCCTCGCGCACTACGAGGCGCCCCCGCGCATGGCCGACCTCGCCGAGCGCCTGGAGGTGGTGCCGCGTGCGGTGACGACACTGGTCGACGGTCTGGAGGCGAGCGGCAAGGTGTGCCGGGTGCCGGATCCGACGAACCGCCGGGTGACCCGGATCGAGATCACGGACGAGGGGCACGAGACCCTGCGCGAACTGCGGGCGGCGCGGCGCTCGGCGGCCGCGGAGATCCTGGCTCCGCTCTCGCCGGAGCAGCGGGAGATGCTGGCCGGACTCCTGGACACACTGGTCGACGGTCCGGTGGCGGCGAAGCACTGCTGAGGCACGCCGAAGCGGCTCCCCGCCGGTGAGGGGAGCCGCTTCGGCGCACCGTCTCAGCCCTCGGACACCAGTTCCCCGGCCGGCTCCTCCGTCACGGCCTCGGCCTCTGCGCCCAGCACCCGCTTCGCCCGGTCCACGTCCAGGGCGCCCTCCCAGCGGGAGACCGCGAAGACGGCCACGCAGTTGCCGAGCAGGTTGGTGACGACGCGCATCGAGTCCATGATGCGGTCGACGCCGAGCAGCAGGGCGACGGCACCGGCCGGAACGGCCCCGAGCGAGGAGGCGGTCGCGGACAGCGCGAGGAAGGCCGAGCCGGGGATGCCCGCCATGCCCTTGCTGGTGAGCATCAGCACCAGGACCACGGTGATCTGCTGACCGAGGCTCAGGTCGACGCCCACCGCCTGGGCGATGAACAGGGTGCCGATGGAGAGGTAGAGCGAGGCACCGTCGAGGTTGAAGGAGTAGCCGGTGGGCAGCACCAGCCCGACCGCGTCGTCCCGGGCGCCCGCCCCGCGGAGCTTCTGCATCACGCGCGGCAGCACGGACTCCGTGGAGGCGGTGCCAAGTGCGAGCAGCAGTTCCTCGCGGATGTGGCGGACGAACCGCCAGAGGCTGAGCCCGGTGAGAAGCTTCAGGGCGAGGGCGAGCAGGGCGACGAAGAGCGCGGCGGCCGCGTAGCACAGGACGATCAGCTTGGCGTAGGTCTCGATGACACCGAGGCCGTACTGGCCGATCAGGACGGCCGTCGCGCCGAAGACGGCGACCGGGGCGAGACGCATCACGAAGCCGACGACGGCGAAGACGATCTCCTGGGCCTGTTCGACGGCGGGCAGCACCTGCGGCACCCTGGTCCGCCCGAGGTGGAGCAGCGCCGCGCCCACCAGGCAGGCCAGCACGAGCACCTGCAGCAGGGAGTTCTCGGCGAAGGCGCCTATGAAACTGGTCGGCAGGGCGTCGAGGACGAACTCGGTCGTCGTGGGCAGCGAGCCGCCGCCCGTCTTGGCGTCGACCGCCGTGGCGCTCAGCGTGGCCGGATCGACGTGCATCCCGGCGCCTGGCCGGACGACGTTGGCGGCGACGAGTCCGATGACCAGCGCCAGCGTACTGGCCACCTCGAACCAGATCAGCGCCTTGAGCCCGATCCGCCCGAAGGCCCTGAGGTCACCGGCCTTGGCGATGCCGACGACGACCACGCAGAACACCAGCGGCGAGATGACCGTCTTGATGAGCCGGGTGAAACCGTCGCCGAGCGGCTGGAGGTCCGAGGCGAACCCCGGCCACAGCCGCCCGACGACGATGCCGAGCACGAGCGCGCAGGCGACCTGCGCGAAGAGGGAGGTCCTCAGTTGGCGTACGACGCGGCGCGGCAGGGACGGTGGGGACAGCGGCACGGGCACTCCTGTGGGGGATCGACTCGCCGAAGCCGAGCGGGACTTCTGCGATGCGGAAAGCGGTTTCCGTGTCGATCACTCTGGAGGGGTTCCTGATCCCGTGGGAGACCGCGGTGTCACAGCCGTGTAAACAACGTGCCGGGTGACGCGTCGCACACAACTCGGCCCGCGTCGCTCAGCAGCGGCTGCGGTCGACCGTCAGCACCCCCTGTTCGGTGGCCAGCGAGCGGTCGTAGCAGCCGTCCGGGCCGTACAGCCGGTAGCGCTCGCTCGACGTGCCGACCGCGTGCCGCTGGTCGCGCGCCACGTCCAGGGTGTACGTCGCGTCCCCGGTGTAGGTGTCGTCGAGCCGTGACCAGCCGCCGCCGGACCGCCGGACCGCCGCCCGGTCGCCGAGGGTGAGTTCGGTGCGCAGCCGGTCGTCGGTGCCGATGGTGGTGGCGCCGTTCATGGTGTACGTCCGGTCGGTGCGGGTTGTCCGGGGCGCACCGCCCGCCCGGACCGTGACGCTCTGGTCGTCCGTCCAGGTGGCGTCGAGGGCGTCCGTCGTCTCGCCGTCGTTCCAGCGGTGCACGGAGGTGTTGGCCAGCGTGCGGCTGACGGTGGTGGTCACCCGGCCGTGCGAGGTGTCGACGTATCCGGAGACGGTGAGGCGGTGCCCGGCGTCGGTGCCGACCCGGTACTCCCCCGCACCCGGGGTGTAGACGGAGGAGTTGACGGGATCGGAAGCCGTGGCCCCGGTGAGCCCGCCGGTGACCCGGGCCCGGTGCGCGTCCTGCCAGACCAGCACGTTCACGGGGGCGCTCCAGCCCTCCTGCCCCTCGGGGACTCCTGCGACGGAGACCTCGATCTGGTGCGGGCGGCCGTCGTCGAGGATCCCCGCGAACGGCGTCAGGTCGTACTCGATCGGCTTGACGTCGAAGGCGCGCGGGCCCGGCACGACATACCAGAGGAACGGGTTGGACCAGCCGCCGGTCCACACGTTCGGGAACGGCGCGGCGATGCCCGCCAACCGGCCGTCGACCTTGATCTGCACCTCCCGGTAGGGGCCCTTGTCCGCCTTGCAGGAGTACGGCGCCGGGTCGGCCACGGTCAGGTACCAGAACTCCTCGCAGCCGCCGCCGGACCCGGTGGCGTACACCTCGGCGACGATGCGTTCGCTGTTGCGCGGGGTGGTGAGGGTGGTGCCGTCGCCGGCCAGGGTGAGCACCCTGTCGGGTACCGAGGCTTCGGGACGTCCCGCGTAGAAGGTGAGGGTGGCCCTGACGTCGATGACGCCGGTGTAGGTGTCGTCCACGACGTTGCCGACGAGCATCTCGACGTCCTGTGCGGAGCGGAAAATGTCGCTGTAGCGGGTGACGTCCTTCTCCACGTGCCACTGGATGCCGTCCGGCGAGGGCTCGGGGGTGGAGGTGCGCAGCACCTCGACCCCGCCGACGTGCAGGTAGCCCAGGCGGTCGTACTGACGGCCCTTCACCTTGCCGTCCAGCCGCAGCACGACCTTGCTCCAGCCGCCGCCGCAGTCCCGCGGGGGCGTGTACGTTCCCCGGTACGGCGTGAAGTCGCGGAACTGGGCCTCGGCCAGAATGACTTGGCAGGACTTGGCGCCCTTGGGCACGGAGACCGGCGGGGCCGCGGTCACCGGGTCGTGCCAGTCGGTGCCGAACTCGGCCGGGACGTCGGCGGCACGGGCGGCAGGCGCTCCCGTGCCGAGGAGCGCGCTCGCCAGGAGAGTCGCCCCCGCGAGCATGGACATGACGATCCGTCGTCTCATGGCCGGTGTTCTACGGGGAGTTGGCCACCGCCCGCAACGGCGGGACCGGTGGACAACGGGCCGTTCGGCCACCCCGGCCGGGCGGCCGCACACCACGGCCGCAAATGGTGCTATAAGCGGATGACGCTGCCACAGTGCTGCCATGAAGATCACGACCGCTCGCGCCCTGCGCACCGTCCTCGCCCTCACCGGCGCCGTAGCGCTCACCGGCACCGGTTGTTCGGGCGGTGCCCCGCACCGGGGCCACGGCTCCGCCGCCCCCGGCGCCTCGGCTGCGTCGTCCGGCGCCGCCCCCGCTCCCGGCGCACCCGGCATCGGCGACCCGCTCATGCCGCTGGACGGCAACGGCGGCTACACGGTCCGCCGTTACACGCTCGACCTCGACTGGCGGGCCCCCGGGACGCCGTTCCCGGCCGGTACCACCATCAGCGCCACCGCCACCCAGGCCCTGTCCCGCTTCGACCTGGACTTCGCGGGCAACACGCTGCACCGGGTCACCGTGGACGGCGCGCCGGCCGGCGCCGTGCGCGACGGCGACGAACTCGTCGTCACGCCCGCGCGGCCGATCCCGCGCGGCAGGACGTTCACCGTCCGCGTCGACTACACGGCCGACCCGAACCAGCGACGGCAGCGGAGCGACGCGATCCGCACGTACGGCTGGGTGCCCACCCCCGACGGCACGGTGATCTGCGCTCAGCCGGACGGCGCCAAGATGGTCTTCCCGGCCGACGACCATCCCAGCCTGCGGGCCCCCATGACGTTCCGGATCACCACCCCGCCGGATCTCAGCGCGGTGGCCAACGGCCGGCTCGTCGAACGCGTCCGGCAGCCCGGCGGGCGGGTCCAGTGGACGTACGACTCCGAGGAGCCCATCGCGGCACAGCTGATCCAGGTGGCGATCGGGAAGTTCACGTTCGTCGCCGGCCGGGGGCAGGGCGGGCCGGCCGTGCGGGACGTGGTGCCGGACGACCTGGTCACGGACACCGAGGCCGAACGCTCGCTCACGCCGCAGCACCTCGCCTGGCTGGAACAGCACCTCGGCCCGTACCCGTTCAGCCGCTACGGCGTCCTCGTCGGCGACACCGACCTGCCGGTGGCGCTGGAGACGCAGTCGCTGTCCCTCGTCCCGAAGGACGACCTGCTGGGCGACCGCGTCGATGCCGAACGCAATCTCGTGCACGAGCTGACACACCATTGGACGGGCGACAGCGTCGCCGTCAGACGCTGGTCCGACCTGTGGCTGAGCGAGGGTCACGCCCGTTTCTACGAACGGCTGTACTCCGCCGAGCACGGCGGCGTCAGCATGGAGGACGCCATGCGGGCGGCCTACGAGCAGCACGACCAGTGGCGCCACGACGACGGCGCCCCGGCGGAGCCCACGGAGCCGACGCTGTTCAAGGTGATGCGCTACGACGGCTCGGCGCTGGTGCTGTATGCCCTGCGGGAGAAGGTCGGTGACGCGACGTTCGACCGGATCGAACGCACCTGGGTGACCCGGTTCCGGGGGCGCGCGGCCGGAACGAAGGACTTCGTCGCGCTCGCTTCCCAGGTCGCGGGCGAGGATCTGACGCCGTTTCTGACGCCTTGGCTGTACGGGCCCCACACCCCGCCGATGCCGGGGCATCCCGACTGGCAGGTGGACCCCGTCGAGGACTGAGCCGCGCGGCGCGTGGCCGGCCGCGGCCGACGGGCCGTTGCCCGCCGACCGGGTGGCCTCTGCCGGAGCGCTGGGCCACCCGGTCGACGCTCGGCGCGCCGTGTCGCGCCGGGCACGGAAACGTACGAGGGGTGACGTGAAGGGCAACCCCCTTGCCCTGGTTGCGACGAGCGTGCTTGGAGACCCTCAGCAAGCGGTTGGAGACCCTCTGGTATGAGAAGAACTGTCGCCGAACATGTGCCCAGTGCCCTCCGGACGTGCACCCTGACGGCCTGCCTGATCGCGACGGCCGCGCTGCTGCCACCGCTGCTGATCCTCCCGGCGTCCGGTACCGACGACTCGGAGGAGCAGAGTCTGCAGAACGCCTTCACGAACGCCTCGCGCGAGTTCCACGTACCGCGCAGCGTGCTCATGGGCGTGTCCTACATGCAGTCACGCTGGGACACCCACCCGGGCGCCCCGAGCATCGCGGGGGGCTACGGCCCGATGCACCTGGTGGACAACACCCTGGTCCGCACCCCGGACCGGTCACCCGCGCCGGGCCCGCCGGAGGCGGACGGCGGCAAGGCCGACCCGCTCACCGGAACGGCGTTCGCCGCGGGCGGCCACGCCGTGCGACCCGCCGACCTGGAACGCGCCGCACGGCTGATCAAGGTCCCCGCCAAACAGCTGCGGACGGACGCCGTCGCCAACGTACGCGGCGGCGCGGCGCTGCTGGCCGCCACCCAACGGCACCTGGGCAAGCCGCTCAGCACCGACCCGGAGGACTGGTGGCAGGCGGTGGAACGTTTCCCCGGTACCCGTGACATCACGTCGGCGAGGACGTACGCCAACGACGTCTTCGGGCTGATCCGCCGGGGCGCGCACCGGACCACCGCCGAGGGCCAGAAGGTCGACCTCCCCGCCACCCCCGGCGTCAGCCCGCACCCCGGCCCGCAGGCCCCCAAGCGGCCGAAGGAGGTCGAGTGCCCGGCCGACCTGGCCTGCGACTGGCTCGCCGCCCCCTACGAGGAGATCGACGAGGACGGCGACTACGGCAACCACGACCTCGCCGACCGGCCCCGGGACCAGCGGATCGAGTACATCGTCATCCACGACACCGAGTCGACGCTGCCGAACATGTTCAAGACCGTGCAGGACCCGACCGAGGCGTCCTGGCACTACTCCATCCGCTCCAGTGACGGCCACATCACCCAGCACGTCAGGACCAAGGACGAGGCCTGGCACTCCGGCAACCAGTTCGTGAACGCCCGCTCGATCGGCGTCGAGCACGAGGGGTTCCTCGCCCACCCCGGCACCTGGTACACGGAGCAGATGTACCGGTCCTCGGCCCGCCTGGTGCGCTACCTGGCCAAGAAGTACGACGTCCCGATGGACCGGCAGCACATCTTCGGCCACGACAACGTGCCGTCCCCG
This sequence comes from Streptomyces sp. NPDC104761, assembly GCF_055583445.1. NCBI lineage: Bacteria > Bacillati > Actinomycetota > Actinomycetes > Kitasatosporales > Streptomycetaceae > Streptomyces > Streptomyces sp. NPDC104761. The sequence continues at coordinate 303,424 of NZ_JBVJNZ010000009.1, forward strand.
ACCGGCGACAGCATCCCCGACATGCACGAGGACCCCGGGCCGTTCTGGGACTGGCGGCACTACTTCGACCTCCTCGGCGCACCGTTGAAGGCCACGGCCGGACCGGACAGTCCCATGGTGATGATCCTGCCGGACTACGCCACCCACAAACCGCGGTACACGGGGTGCGAGGGCGAGGGCAAGCGGTGCCTGCCGCACGGCTCCAGCGCCGTGCGCCTGTACACCCGGCCGGACGAGAAGGCTCCGCTGATCCAGGACCCGGGCCGCAGGCCGGACGGCGACCCGTCCACGGAGGACGTGAGCGACCTGGGGTCGCGGGTCTCCACAGGCCAGACCTTCGCCGTGGCCGACCGCAGGGGCGAGTGGACGGCGATCTGGTACCAGGGCAACAAGGCGTGGTTCAAGAACCCCGCGGTGCACCCGACGGCCGTCGGTGCGAGCGGCCGCATGGTGACGCCGAAGGAGGGCCTGGACGAGATCCCGGTGTTCGGGCGGGCCCTGCCGGAGCAGGAGGCCTATCCGGACGGGATGGAGGAGGAGGACGACACTCCGCTGCCGTACACCCTTCGGGCGGGCCAGCGGTACGTGACACAGTCCGAGCTGGGCGGCTCCTACGTCGAACGGTCAACCATCTCCGCCACACCCCAGCCCGTGGTGGTGGGTCAGCAGCGGTACTACGAGATCCAGTTCGGTCACCGGCTCGCCTACGTCCGGGCGGACGACGTGGACGTGCTGGACACGCACGCCGACGGCACGACGGGCGCGGCCGGGAGCGAGGCCGTCCCGGACGGCCAGTGACCACAGCCGGACCACGGACCGCACCGGACCCGCTCAGGACAGCAGGGCCGGCCGGTCCCCCATCACCACGACGGGATCGCGGGCCGGGTCGAGGGTGCGCAGCAGGTACGCCATGGCCTCCCTGGGCAGGCCGATGCAGGCAGAGGTGCCGCTGCCGTGGTCGAGGTGCAGCCAGATGGCGCCGCCGCGGGCGGCGCCCAGGGGGCGCGTGGTGTCGTGCGGCGGTGTGCCCCGCAGGCGGTTGTAGTCGATGGCGATGACGTAGTCGAAGTCGTGCCGGTAGGCCCGGCTCCAGGAGTGCGGGGGTGTGTAGAGGTCCCGGCCCTGCGCGTAGGAGAGCCGGGTGCCCGGGTTCGGGAGCACTCCGCCGGCGTCGGTGACGGTGAAGACGCCGACCGGGCTGCGTCCGTCACCCGCGTGGTGGTCGGTGGTCCAGCCGGACCGCCCGTTGTGGGCGGGCCAGCTGCCCGCCGGTTGCCAGCCTCGGTCCCGCCGGGTGTACAGCACGACCGTGGAGTCGGCCGAGTCCGCGCCCTCGCCGTACACGGCGACGACCTGGCGGGTGTCCGCGGGGATCTCCGCCTGCAGCAGCCCGCCGACTCCCGGCAGCCGGCCCGGATCCCCGACCGGCACGGACCGGTCAGGCTGCTGCCAGTCCGGGTCCGCCGCGGCGGCCCGCGGGGCCGGTGGGGCCGACGCGGCCGGCGGAACTCCCGGAGCCCCGACGTGCGGCCCCGGCAGACCGTTCTTCGCGCCGCCGCCCGGTGACGCTTCGCAGGCGCTCAGGGTCACCAGGACGGCCCCGATCACCGCCGCCGCCGTGACGGCCGTCCGCCGGACACTCTTGATCTGCACCCGGCCATCCTGGCATCAGATATCGGTCAATTAATTGAATTTCATGTCATTCAGCGCGTTCGGGCTGGCAAGCCCTGACCTGAAGGCAGTGGATTGCGCCGGTCGGCGCGGTCGGCGCGGAAAACCGTTTGATTTCGACCACGCTCCGAGGCGAACCTTTCACGGCTTGTCGCCACCTCCCCCCGACCCGAACCGCTGGGACGCCATGCAGATTCAAGATCTTCCGTATTCCGATCCCGGCGTGCCGGACGCGCGTTCGGGCCCCCGGTTCCTGTGGTGGCTGGGACGGAATCAGCTGGGCGGTCAGCTCAAGGCACTGGCCTGGGGGCTGCTGCACTTCGTGTCCGTCTCCGCGCTCCCGTTCTGCGTGGGCCTCGCCGTCCAGGCCGTGGTCGACCGCTCCGGCACCCGGCTGGCCCTGACGGGCGGTCTGCTGGTGCTGTGCGGCGCGGCGATCGCCGTCGGCGACACCTTCCTGCACCGGTCCGCCGTCACCAACTGGATCACCGCGGCGGCCCGGGTCCAGCAACTGCTCACCCGCAAGGCCGCCCTGCTGGGCTCCGCGCTGACCCGCCGGGTGGCGGCCGGTGAGGTGGTGGCCGTCTCCACCGGCGACGTGGAGAAGATCGGCTGGTTCGTGGAGGCGGTCTCACGCTTCACCGCCGCCGCGCTGACGGTCGTCGTGGTCGGCGTCGCCCTGGTCTTCTACCAGCCTGCCCTCGGCTGGGTCGTGGCCGCCGGGCTGCCCCTGGTGGCGCTGTCCGTGCTGCCGCTGCTGCCCCGGGCCACCCGGCGCGCCGACCTCCAGCGCACCAAGGCCGGCCGGGCCACCGAGCTGGCCTCCGACACCGTCGCGGGACTGCGCGTGCTGCGCGGCATCGGCGGCGAGGACCTCTTCCTCGACCGCTACCGCCGCGCCTCCCAGGAGGTACGGCACGCCGCCGTGCGCAGCGCCCGGATGTGGTCGTTGATCTCCGCGATCCAGGTGCTGCTGCCCGGGCTGCTGCTGATCGCGGTCGTCTGGCACGGCGTCCACCTGGCCCGGCAGGGCCGCGTCACCGTCGGCGAACTGGTCACCGTCTACAGCGCGGTGATGATCCTCAACTACCCGTTGCAGCACTTCACCGAGATCGCCATGGCCTACTCGTTCTCCCGCCCGTCGGCGAAGCGGGCGGCTCGGGTGCTCTCCCTGGAACGGGCCACGGACACGGGCGGCTCACGGGCGGACACGGTGCCGGAGGGCGACCTGTACGACCCGGCCACCGGCCTGCTCGCCCCCGCCGGCCGGCTGACCGCCGTGGTCTGCGGCGACCCCGACGCGGCCGGACTCCTCGCCGAACGGCTCGGCGGTCACCCCGCCGACGCCGGCACCTCGGTGCTGCTCGGCGGCGTACCGCTCGACGAACTGTCCCTGGAGGCCGCCCGCACCGCGGTGCTCGTACAGGACAAGGACCCGGTGCTGCTCTCCGGATCGCTGCGGGACCTGCTCGACGTGCCGGCCTCCGGAGCCGTGCGGGCCGAGGACGCGCTGGCCGCCGCCCAGTGCGGTGACGTCCTGGAGGCCCTGGTCCAGGGCTCGCTGGACGTCGCCGACCCGCTGGACGCCCGGATCACCGAGCGGGGCCGGTCCCTGTCCGGCGGGCAGCGCCAGCGGCTCGCGCTGGCCCGGTCACTGATCACCGACCCCGGAGTGCTCGTCCTCGACGAACCGACCTCCGCCGTCGACTCGCACACCGAGGCCCGGATCGCCGAGGGCATCCGCGCGCTGCGGTCCGGCCGTACGACCGTGGTGTTCACGTCCTCGCCGCTGCTCCTCGACCGGGCCGACCGGGTGGTCCTCGTCCACGAGGGCGAGGTCGCGGCGGTCGGCGTGCACCGGGAACTGGTGCGCACCGACCGCCGGTACCGCGCGGTGGTGACACGTGAGACGGACGAGGAGGCCGCGCTGCGGGACGCGGCGCCCGAGGAGAACGCATCCGCGCTGCGCGCACGGACCGGCGAGACCGAAGGTGCGCTGCGAGGCCGCGGGACGGACGAGACGAAAGCCGCGCTGCGAGGCCGCAGGGCGGACGAGACCGAAACCGCGCTGCGAGGCCGCAGGGCGGACGAGACCGAAACCGCGCTGCGAGGCCGCGGGACGGACGAGACCGAGACCGCGCTGCGAGGCCGCGGGACGGACGAGACCGAGACCGCGCTGCGAGGCCGCAGGGCGCTGGAAGAGATCGAGGAGAGCGCATGATCGGCGTCGCACCGCCGGCGTACGACCCGGCGGCCCCGACGACGGCCACCACCCTGCCCGTCGGCGCCACCGCGACCGTCCGTGCCTACGTGGCCGAGCTGTTCCGCCGGCACCGCCGGGCCTTCGCCGTCCTCATCGCGGTCAACACGGTGGCCGTGGTCGCCTCCATGGCCGGCCCCTACCTGCTGGGCGGGCTCGTCGAGCGGGTCTCCGACGGCGCGCGCGAACTCCATCTGGGCCTGACCATCGGCCTGTTCGTGCTCGCGCTCGCCGTCCAGTCCGTCTTCGTGCGGGAGGTACGGCTGCGGGGAGCCGTGCTCGGCGAGCGGATGCTGGCCGATCTGCGCGAGGACTTCCTGGTCCGGTCGGTCGGGCTGCCGCCGGGCGTGCTGGAGCGGGCGGGCACGGGCGACCTGCTGTCCCGGATCACCACGGACATCGACCGCCTCGCCAACGCCATGCGGGAGGCGGTGCCGCAGCTGTCGATCGGCGTGGTCTGGGTCGTGCTGCTGATCGGCGGGCTCGTGGTGACGGCTCCGCCGCTGGCGGCCACCGTGCTGCTCGCCCTGCCGCTCCTGGTGGTCGTCTGCCGCTGGTACTTCCGGCGGGCGCCCTCCGGCTACCGCTCCGAGGCCGCCGGGTACGCGTCCGTGGCCGCCGCCCTCGCGGAGTCCGTGGACGCCGGGCACACCATCGAGGCGCACCGGCTCGCCGCCCGCCGCATCGCCCTGTCCGAGCGCCGGGTCAAGGAGTGGACGGCGTGGGAGCGCTACACCCTGTGGCTGCGGTCGGTGCTGTTCCCGGCCGTCAACGCCACCCACACCACGGTCCTCGGCTCGGTGCTGATGATCGGCGGTGTCTTCGTCCTCAAGGGCTGGATCGACGTCGGCCAGCTGACCACGGGCGCGCTCATCGCCCAGATGCTCGTCGAGCCGGTGAACCTGATCCTGCGCTGGTACGACGAGGTCCAGGTGGCCCAGGTGTCGCTGGCCCGGCTGGTCGGCGTCCGGGACATCGAACCGGACGCCGGGGACGCGGCGCTGGCCCCGGCCGGCCGGGAGGTGCACGCGGACGCGGTCCGCTTCGGCTACCTCCAGGGCGTCGACGTGCTGCGCCAGGTCTCCCTGGAGGTGGCGCCCGGCACCCGGCTGGCCCTGGTCGGCCCCTCCGGCGCCGGCAAGTCCACGCTCGGCCGGCTGCTCGCCGGGATCTACGCGCCCCGGGACGGCCGGATCACCCTGGGCGGCGCGGAACTCTCCCGGATGACCGCCGAGCGGGTCCGTTCCCATGTCGCCCTCGTCAACCAGGAGCACCACGTCTTCGTGGGCTCCCTGCGCGACAACCTGCTGCTCGCCCGGACCGACGCGGCGGACGCCGAGCTGTGGGCGGCGCTCGGGGCGGTCGACGCGGACGGCTGGGCACGGGCCCTGGAGGAGGGCCTGGACACCGAGGTCGGCTCCGGCGGGCTCGGCCTGACCCCGGCGCAGGCCCAGCAGATCGCGCTGGCCCGGCTGGTACTGGCCGACCCGCACACGCTGGTCCTGGACGAGGCGACCTCGCTCCTGGACCCGCGTGCGGCCCGCCACCTGGAGCGGTCCCTGGCCCGGGTCCTGGACGGCCGGACGGTGGTCGCCATCGCGCACCGGCTGCACACCGCCCACGACGCGGACGTCATCGCCGTGGTCGAGAACGGCCGGATCAGCGAACTCGGCAGCCACGACGCGCTGGTGGCGGCCGACGGCGCCTACGCTGCGCTGTGGCGGTCCTGGCACGGCTGACGGGCCTGCGGGGCTCCCGCGGGCGGCGCGAGGCTGACGCCGGACCAGGCGGCGCAAGGCCCGTGCCGGACGAGGCGCTTCCCCGCGAGAGCATGGGGTGCACCGGGACCGGCACGCGGGCACGGAGACGAAGGGGTTGTCGGATGGGCACGACGCGCGAGGAGCACCGCAAGGTCACCCTGGCCTCCTGGCCGACACCGCTCGAACCCGCCCCGCGGCTCGCGCAGGCACTGGGACTGGGGCCGGACGACCTGTGGATCAAGCGGGACGACCTGATCGGGCTCGGCGGCGGCGGGAACAAGGTCCGCAAGCTCGAGTGGACCTGCGGACAGGCCCTCGCCGAGGGCGCGCGCACCCTGGTCACCAGCGGGGCCCCGCAGAGCAACCACGCCCGCCTCACCGCGGCGGCCGGGGCCCGGCTCGGCATGGACGTGGTGCTCGTCCTCGCGGGCGAGCCCACCGGCACGGCCGCGGGCAACCTGGCACTCGACGGCCTCCTCGGCGCCCGGATCGTGTGGGCCGGCGCGGTCGACGGAGCCGGACTCGCCGCCGTCCTCGACCGTGTCGTCGCGGAGCTGCGCGAGGGGAACGCGGCTCCGGCGCTCATCCCCTTCGGCGGATCGAGTCCCCTCGGCGCCCTCGGCTACGTCGACGGCGGCCACGAGCTCCTCGCGCAGGCTCCCGACCTCGCCACCGCCGTGGTCGCGCTGGGCAGCGGTGGCACGATGGCCGGGCTGGTGCGTGCCCTGGGCGAGGACCGCGTCCTGGGGGTGCACTGCGGGGCCGTGGCGGATCCTGAGCACACGCTCGGCCTGCTCCTGACGGAGCTGTACGCGCCCTCCCCCGCCCCGCGGCGGCCACGGCTGCGGCTCGACCAGGTCGGGGCCGGTTACTCGAGCCTCACCGAGCCGGTGGCCGAGGCGGTCCTGCTCGCCGCCAGGACCGAGGGGCTCGTCCTGGATCCCGTCTACACCGGGCGGGCCATGGCCGGTCTCGTCGCGGCGGTGCGCGAGGGGGACATCCGCCCGGGTGAGCGCACCGTCTTCGTCCACACCGGAGGACTCCCCGGGCTCTTCGGCCACGATGAGGCACTACGACGGGCCGGAGCGGTCCTCTCGGACCGCACCGTGTGACCCGGGCGGCCCGCGAAACGCCGCCACCCCGGACGCCCCGGCGAGGGGAAGGGAGCACTCGACCTCGACCGTCGTGGTGACCCGGGTGAGCGCGGGGCGGCGCGGGACCGAGCCGAACCCGAACCGCACAGGAGGTTCGACCGGGGTGAGCGCGCCCAGGTCCGCACCGTCGTAGGTGCCCGACAGTTCACGGATCGCGAGCAGGTCCCGCGCGCCGTACCACTCCCTGCGGCCCCTGCCCGCGGTACCGCGGGTCCGCACGCCGGGCACCAGCACGCGGGCGGCCCCGTCCGTGATCGCGGACCACGCCGGACGGCCGGCGAGCGGGCCGGGGACCGCGCGCAGCAGGTGGCCGAGGAGCGTGCGGCGCCCGGTGGTGAAGCGCAGGCGGAGCGGTCCGGCCGTGACGGTCCAGGTGTCGGCGCGCACGGCGACGTCGACCGGTACGACGTGCACCGCGTCGAAACCGTAGGTGCCGCTGACGAATTCCGCCGTCCGCCGGGTCGGAGCGAGCAGCAGCCGTTCCCCGTCACCTCGTTCCAGCATCACGTCGCTGAACGGGCCGAACGGCGACCGGGGCCAGTGGCCGAGCACGACGCGGGTGCCGGAGGCGGTGCCGAGGCCCGCGATCCAGCCGTCGAAACGCAGCCGGGCGCACCGGGCACCCGGCCGCAGCACCCGCCTCATACGTCCGCCCCTTCCCTCGTGGCTCCGGCACGTTCTTACCCGGCGAAGGCCGTCGGGTACCCGCCGCCCCCGGACCACAGCCGTCGGTCTCCCCGCCGGCCGACCGAGGTGATGGCGGACAGGCCGTCGGCGCCGCCCAGCCGACGCATACATCACATAGTGCGGCAAATCGAATGCGCGCCTCGCACAGGTCGGTGCGCTCTCCCTGGACGACCGGTCCGAATGCGCTGGTTGCGCCCGCCGCGCCCGCGTGCCGTTGCGCGGGTGCGAGCAGGGGTGGAAGGCTGGAGAGCGGCACCGGTTCGGGGGCCGGCCGCGAACCGTCAGGTTCTCGGCGCACGCGCCCCCTGGCCGGAATGCCGGCGGCCCGCCGTACGGACCGCGTCCTCACTCCCTGGAGGTAGCCGTGACCACCGCCGACGGATGGGGGGACGACGTCTACCAGCCCGACGGATCCGAGATCCGTGAGGACACGGGGCTGCTCGACGTGGAGGACACGCTGGAGTCCGACGGCGTCAGTGATCCCCTGGACCGTGGCTGGTCCCCGCCCGAGCGGCCGTGGGCGGTGGAACACACCGGGGTGACCGCGGCGGAGCGCCACCAGGGCGAGACGCTGGAGCAGCGGCTCGCCGAGGAGCTGCCCGAACCGGCCGCCCCCGACGGCGACGGCATCGGCGACTGCCAGGGCAGCGACGGCGAACTCCTGGACAACGAGGTCGGCGACCTGCGCTCCGGCCGGCTCGTGGCCCCGAACGAGGGGGCACACGAGGACGACGAGAGCGGCCTCGTCGCGACCGACATCGGCATCGACGGCGCCGGGGCCTCCGCGGAGGAGGCCGCCATGCACATCGTCGACGAGGACACCGCCTACGGCTGAGCCCGGCCGCCCCGGCCCTACCGCCCCCTCCTTCGAGGAGCCGCCATGCAGCAGGACAAGCACCCCGACTACCACCCCGTGGTCTTCCGCGACCGCGCCGCCGGGTACGCCTTCCTGACCCGGTCCACCGCGACCAGCGACCAGACCATCGAATGGGACGACGGCCAGACCTACCCGGTGGTCGACGTGGAGATCTCGTCCGAGAGCCACCCCTTCTACACCGGGAAGGCCCGCACGGTGGACACGGAGGGTCGCGTCGCCGCGTTCGAGCGCCGCTACGGGGGCGGCTCGGGGACGGCGGGCTGACCCTCGAAAACCCCTCGAAGGAAACCCCCTCGCTGACCCTCGTGGCCTTCGAAGGCACTCCAGACCCCCGAAGGCCGACCGCGGCCGCCGGTTCAGATCACGTTCAAGGCGGCCGCGCAGCCTATGCCGCCGAGCACCATGAAAAGCGGCATGAGCACCTTCAGCTCCACCCAGCTGCCCGCGCGGAACCGCATGATCTTCGGCGGGCCCAGCGGGTACCAGCGCTTGCGGCCGATCGGGATGGGCCACAGGATCGGGCAGCCGGAGACGGTCAGTGCGTCCCCGATGTCGTGCACCAGCGCCCCCAGCACCACCGGCAGCCCCAGCCACAGGTACTCCTGGCCGGGCTGGGTGAACAGCCAGGCCGAGCCGTTGCCCGGCTTGTCCAGGGTGCCGGCCAGGATCCAGGCGCTGGTCGCGGCCAGCAGCCACACCAGGATGTCGCTGCTGGAGCCGCGCGCCGCCCGCCACAGCAGGCCCTCGATCGCCAGCACCATGTGCGCGAAGAGGATCGCCAGCACCGCCCAGCGGCCGCCGAGGATCGCCGCCGCCGAACAGCCCCCGCCGATCAGCACCGCCCACAGCCAGGTGTGCGTCAGGGTGCGGTGGCCGCCGGAACGGCGCGGGTCGCCCTGCTTCCGGGTCGCCTTGTAGACGGCGTAGGACAGCTTGTCGACGATCTCGCAGACCCAGCGCGACAGCGGTCCGAAGGCACGCGAGATGGTCGCCGCCTTGTGGTCGAGGTCCGGGGCGAGCGCGGCCCCGGCACAGATCAGCGCTCCCACCAGCAGCACCGGCCAGGGCATCGTGTGCCCGGTCGCCGCCGCCGCGGCTCCTACGCCGAGCCAGGCGGCCGCCCCCGACAGTGAGTGTGCTGGTCCCATCATGGCCGTTGCCCGCCCCATTCCTCGTATGCCGCTGTCCAGTTGACCGGGTGCGATGACGCTCCGTCGGCGACACAGCGTAGCGGCCATGATCTTCGTGCTCGAAGCCGATTCCCCCCTGGGCGGGTGGGCCAGGCAAGATGGGGGCGTGACCCTCATCGATCAGCTGCCGCCGACCGCCGACCCCGACGCCCTGTACGAAGCCTTCGAGGCCTGGGCGCAGGAGCGCGGTCTCACGCTCTACCCCCACCAGGAGGAGGCGCTGATCGAGGCGGTCTCCGGGGCGAACGTGATCGTGTCGACGCCGACCGGCTCCGGGAAGAGCATGATCGCCGCGGGCGCGCACTTCGCCGCGCTGGCCCGGGACGAGGTCACCTTCTACACGGCGCCGATCAAGGCGCTCGTGTCGGAGAAGTTCTTCGAGCTGTGCAAGCTCTTCGGCACCGAGAACGTCGGCATGCTCACCGGCGACGCCTCCGTGAACTCCGACGCTCCGGTCATCTGCTGCACCGCCGAGGTCCTCGCCTCCATCGCACTGCGCGACGGCAAGCAGGCGGACGTCGGCCAGGTCGTCATGGACGAGTTCCACTTCTACGCCGAGGGCGACCGCGGCTGGGCCTGGCAGATCCCGCTCCTCGAACTGCCCCAGGCGCAGTTCATCCTCATGTCGGCCACCCTCGGCGACGTCTCCTTCTTCGAGAAGGACCTCACCCGCCGCACCGGCCGGCCCACCGCGGTGGTCCGCTCGGCGACCCGCCCGGTGCCGCTCTCCTACGAGTACCAGCTCACCCCGATGACCGAGACGCTCACCGAGCTCCTGGAGAGCAGGCAGGCGCCGGTGTACATCGTGCACTTCACGCAGGCCCAGGCGGTGGAGCGGGCGCAGGCGCTGATGAGCATCAACATGTGCTCGAAGGAGGAGAAGGAGCAGATCGCCGAGCTGATCGGCAACTTCCGCTTCACCACCAAGTTCGGCCAGAACCTCTCCCGGTACGTCCGGCACGGCATCGGCGTGCACCATGCGGGCATGCTCCCCAAGTACCGGCGCCTGGTGGAGAAGCTCGCCCAGGCCGGTCTGCTGAAGGTGATCTGCGGCACCGACACCCTGGGCGTGGGTGTCAACGTGCCCATCCGCACGGTGCTGTTCACCGCCCTCACCAAGTACGACGGCAACCGGGTGCGCACCCTGCGCGCCCGTGAGTTCCACCAGATCGCCGGCCGCGCGGGCCGGGCCGGCTTCGACACCGCCGGGCTCGTGGTCGCGCAGGCGCCCGAGCACGTCATCGAGAACGAGAAGGCCCTTGCCAAGGCGGGCGACGACCCGAAGAAGCGGCGCAAGGTGGTGCGCAAGAAGGCGCCGGAGGGCTTCGTCGGCTGGACCGATAACACCTTCGAGAAGCTGATCGCGTCCGAGCCGGAGCCGCTGACGTCGCGGTTCCGGGTGACGCACACGATGCTGCTGTCGGTGATCGCCCGGCCGGGCAACGCCTTCGATGCGATGCGCCACCTTCTGGAGGACAACCACGAGCCGCGCAAGCAGCAACTGCGGCACATCCGCCGGGCGATCGCCATCTACCGCTCGCTGCTCGACGGCGGCATCGTCGAGAAGCTCGACGAGCCCGACGCCACCGGCCGTATCGTCCGCCTCACGGTCGACCTCCAGCAGGACTTCGCGCTCAACCAGCCGCTGTCGACCTTCGCCCTGGCCGCGTTCGAACTCCTCGACCCCGAATCGCCGTCCTACGCCCTCGACATGGTGTCCGTGGTCGAGTCCACCCTGGACGACCCGCGCCAGATCCTGGCCGCCCAGATGAACAAGGCGAAGGGCGAGGCCGTGGCCGCCATGAAGGCGGACGGTGTCGAGTACGAAGAGCGCATGGAGCGCCTCCAGGACATCACCTACCCGAAGCCCCTGGAAGAGCTCCTCTTCCACGCCTACAACACGTACCGCAAGAGCCACCCGTGGGTCGGCGACCATCCGCTGTCGCCGAAGTCGGTCATCCGGGACATGTACGAACGGGCGCTGACCTTCACCGAGTTGGTGTCGCTCTACGAACTGGCCCGCACCGAGGGCATCGTGCTCCGCTACCTCGCGAGCGCCTACAAGGCCCTCGACCACAACATCCCGGACGACCTGAAGTCCGACGACCTGCAGGACCTGATCGAGTGGCTGGGCGAGATGGTCCGCCAGGTCGACTCCAGCCTGCTGGACGAGTGGGAGCAGCTCGCCAATCCCGAGGAGATGACCGCCGAGGAGGCCCAGGAGAAGGCCGACGAGGTCAAGCCGGTCACCGCCAACGCGCGCGCCTTCCGGGTCCTGGTGCGCAACGCGATGTTCCGGCGGGTGGAGCTCGCCGCCCTCGACCAGGTCGACGAACTGGGCGAGATGGACGCGGACTCCGGCTGGGACGCCGATGCCTGGGGCGAGGCGATGGACAAGTACTGGGACGAGTACGAGGACCTGGGCACCGGCCCCGACGCCCGCGGTCCCAAGCTGCTCGTGATCCAGGAGGAGCCGAAGAACGGGCTGTGGCGGGTCCGGCAGATCTTCGACGACCCGAACGACGACCACGACTGGGGCATCAGCGCGGAGATCGACCTGGCGGCCTCCGACGCCGAGGGCCGCGCGGTCGTCCGCGTCACCGATGTCGGCCAGCTCTGAGCAAGAGCTCCGGAACAGGTTCGCGCACAGCTGCGGGCACAGGCCCGCGCACACGTCCCAGCACAGGAGAATCCAGCCGATGACCAACCCGGCCGAGAGACTGGTCGACCTGCTCGACCTGGAGCAGATCGAGGTCAACATCTTCCGTGGCCGCAGCCCGCAGGAGTCCCTCCAGCGGGTCTTCGGCGGCCAGGTGGCGGGACAGGCGCTGGTCGCCGCCAGCCGCACCGTGGAGGGCGACCGTCCGGTGCACTCGCTGCACGCGTACTTCCTGCGCCCTGGCCGGCCCGGCGTGCCGATCGTGTACCAGGTCGAACGGGTCCGGGACGGGCGGTCGTTCACGACGCGCCGGGTCACCGCCGTGCAGCAGGGCCGCACGATCTTCAATCTGACCGCCTCCTTCCACAAGCCTGAGGTGGGAGCTTTCGAGCACCAGCTGCCGCAGTTCCGCGAGGTGCCGCACCCGGAGTCGCTGCCGACGCTCGCGGAGGAGATCCGCAAGCATCTGGGCGAGCTGCCCGAGCAGCTGGAGCGGATGGCGCGCCGTCAGCCCTTCGACATCCGCTACGTCGACCGGCTGCGCTGGCACCCCGAGGAGATAACCGGCGCCGAGCCGCGCAGCGCCGTGTGGATGCGCGCGGTCGGTCCGCTGGGCGACGATCCGCTGGTGCACACCTGCGCGCTGACCTACGCCAGCGACATGACGCTCCTGGACGCGGTCCGGGTCCCCGTCGAACCGCTCTGGGGGCCGCGGAACTTCGACATCGCCTCGCTGGACCACGCCATGTGGTTCCACCGGCCGTTCCGCGCCGACGAGTGGTTCCTGTACGAGCAGGAGTCCCCCATCGCCACGGGCGGCCTCGGCCTGGCCCGCGGGCGGGTCTACGACCTCGAAGGACGGCTGCTGGTGTCGGTCGTCCAGGAGGGACTGTTCCGCGCGCTTTGACGGACGCGTAGGTCGGCGCGGGCGCGGATGCCGACCCGGGCGCGGTCCGGGCCGCGGGTCGGTGGGGTCGTCAGTGGGCTGCGGGCCTCGGGTTTCTGCGCAGCAGCCAGCCGCGCAGGCCTTGGGCGCGTGCCGGCCGGCCAGGCGCAGGGGGCCGGGACGGTGCGGTGGGACGAGGCTCCGGCCGGTGTGCGCGGGCCTGCGCCGCTTCCCGGGCCAGCTCGTGCCTGAACCAGTCGATCTCGTCCGGGTCGGCCGCCGTCATGAGCTCCTCGGCGAGCTGTGCGGCCGGCGAACCCGGTGCGCCGTGGGCCGGCGGGGCCGGCCGCAGAGCCGTCACGCGGGCGCGCTCGTGCGGGTCGGTGAGCACCTCGTCGATCTCGCCGGGGTCCAGGAAGCCGGCCACCACCCCGGCCCGCTCCCACGGTCCGTCGGCCTGCCTGAGCAGGAATCCGCAGTGGCGTCCGCGCCAGTTCCGGGCCCGCTGGTCCACGCCGGCCCTCAGCCGGTCGCTCAGTTCCGCGGGCGTACGGCCGGTGAGCAGCGGCCTGTTCGTCTCGTCGGCCACGAACCGCCGCAGTTCCTCCGCCAGGTAGAGCCAGACCACGGCGCGGTAGCGGTTCGGGTACCACCTGACCGGAGTGACCAGGCCGAGTTTCGCGACGCGGGTGAACCTGCCCGCCGGGATCCCCATCAAGGCCGCGGCCTCGGTCGTCCCCACGACCCGCACGCTCTCACCGAGGGATTCGGACCGGCTCCGGAGCCGGTCGATCTCGGTCCGTGGGACACGGCGGCCTCCACCACCTCCCTCGTCGGGCACGGTGCGGATCCGTCCGAGGTGCACCGCGAGGTCGAACTCGCCCCGCCTGAGGCCCAGTTCGCGGGCGGCGCGGCTCGGTGCGCAGGTGAGCTGGCGGTTCTGGACAAGGGTGGTGCCGGACATGGCCGTTCTCCCCCGTGGAGCGGATGGCTCGCGCCGGATGCGCTCGCCGTGGAAAAACCGTAGCCGGTCCGGCGAGACTCGTGGCGGGCCTGTGGATAACTCCACCGCGGGATGAAACTGCAGGTCAGAGGTCTATCGCGGAGGAGCTCTCCGGTTGCCGGGCGTCCACCGCGAGGTGTTCGCCGACGCGGTTGACCAGCAGGGCCATCTCGTAGGCGATCTGGCCGATGTCGGCCTCCGCGCCGCTGAACACGCACAGGCAGCTGCCGGTCCCGGCCGCGGTCACGAACAGGACCGCCTCGTCGTACTCGATCATCGTCTGCCGGACCTGCCCCGCCCCGAAGTGCCGTCCGGAGCCCTTGGCGAGGCTGTGCAGCCCGGAGGCGACGGCGGCCAGGTGCTCCGCGTCCTCCCGGCGGAGGCCGGTGCTTGCTCCCGTGACCAGCCCGTCGTTCGACAGGACCAGCGCGTGCCGTACGTGCTCCACGCGCTCGGTCAGGTCGTCGAGCAGCCAGCCGAGTCCCTGGTTCTGGGCCATGTCGTAAGCGTCTCCCCGTGTGCCGTCTCCCCCTGGCTGGAGGATCTCCCCGCCAGCCTTCCCCACCACCGGCGTCCGGGCAAGGAGGATGGGGGGCATGGCAGAGAAGATGACCGACGAGGAATGGCGGGCGTTCGTCTCGCACGGCACCCGCACCGGCAAACTGTCCACCGTCAACGCAGACGGCAGCCCCCATGTGGCGCCCGTCTGGTTCCTGCTGGACGGGGACGAGCTGATCTTCAACACCGGCAAGGACACCGTGAAAGGGCGCAATCTCGCCCGTGACGGGCGTGTCGCCCTCTGCGTGGACGACGACCGGCCCCCTTTCCACTTCGTGGTGCTGAACGGGCGCGCCCGACTGTCGGAGGACCTGGGCGAACTGCGTGATTCGGCCACCCGGATCGCGGCTCGGTACATGGGAGCGGAGCGCGCGGAGGAGTTCGGCGCCCGCAACGGCGTCCCGGGCGAACTGCTGGTCCACGTCACCGTGGAGAAGGTCGTGGCGTTCAAGGACCTGACGGGCTGAGGCTCGGATCAGCCCACCGAGTCGAGGAGCCGGGCGGTGTGCATCCGCCCGGCGTACTCGACGAGCCGGATCAGTACCTCCTTGCCGGAGTCCCGGTCCCGGGCGTCGCACAGGACCACGGGCGTGCCCCGGTCCAGGTCGAGGGCGCGGCACACGTCGTGGGCGCCGTAGGAGCGGGCACCGGCGAAGCAGTTGACGGCGACGACGAACGGGATCCGCCGGTGCTCGAAGTAGTCGACCGCCGGGAAGCAGTCCTCCAGTCGGCGAGTGTCGGCGAGGACGACGGCGCCGAGGGCTCCCTGCGACAGTTCGTCCCAGAGGAACCAGAAGCGGTCCTGGCCCGGGGTGCCGAAGAGGTACAGGGAGAGACCTGAGCGGATGGTGATCCGTCCGAAGTCCATGGCGACGGTGGTGGTGACCTTCTGGTCGACGCCGTCCGTGTCGTCCACCAGCTGGCCCGCCTCGCTGAGCATCTCCTCGGTGCGCAACGGCCGGATCTCGCTGACGGCGCCGACCAGGGTCGTCTTGCCGACGCCGAAGCCGCCGGCGACCAGAATCTTCAGCGCCATGGCCGACGTGTCGTCGGCGGTGGACTCGGGGTGCTCGGAGACCATGATCACTTCTCTCGGGAGGGCCTGCGGGAGTGCCTGGAGGACCTGCCGCGGTGGACGTCGGGACACGGGCCGGGCAGGACGGGAGGATGCGAAGCCGGCATCATGACAACCGCGTGCTCGCCGCGGGCCGTTGGACCGGAAGCCGTCGGTTCTGACCGGCTCGGGCCCGGTTGTTTCCGGATGCTCACTACAGTGCCCGCAATCCCGCGATGACCTCGCGCAGAATCCGTTCGTCGGGCAGCTGCGCAGGTGGCACCGGGCGGCTCACCGTCACGCGGCCCAGTTCCAGCAGGTCCCCCAGGAGCACCCGGACCACGCCGACGGGAAGGTCCGCGCCGGCGGCGAGTTCGGCGACGGACTGCGTCTCCACCCGGCACAGGTCGACCAGCGCCCGGTGTTCGGGTCCGAGCGCGGTGTCGTCGTCGGCGCCGGCCCTGCCCGGGTCGAGCGTGACCAGGGCGATCAGGTCGAACTTCACGCCGGTGGGGCCGGGTTCGGTGCGGCCCCCGGTCATGGCGTAGGGGCGGACCAGCGGGCCGGCCTCGCTGTCGTACCACTGGCTGCCCGGCTCGTGCGGGGTGCCGGTCATGTACTCGGTCATCGGTGGAGGTCTTCCGGCTCAGCCGGCGGCGGGTGGCCGGGCGGCGACGCGCGGTGCGGTGTAGAGGTGCTCGCCGACGCGCTTGACCAGGCGGGCCATCTCGTAGGCGACCAGGCCGATGTCGGCGGTCACGTCGGTGAGCAGGGCGAGACAGGAGCCGTCGCCGGCGGCGGCCACGAAAAGGAAGGCGTCGTCCATCTCGACCATGGTCTGGCGCACCCCGCCCGCCCCGAAGTGCCGTCCGGCGCCCTTGGCGAGGCTGTTGAAACCGGAGGCGACGGCGGCGAGGTGCTCGGCGTCCTCGCGTTCGAGGCCGGTCGAGGCGCCGACGGCGAGGCCGTCGTTGGAGAGCACGACGGCGTGCCGGACCTCGGTGACGCGCAGCACCAGGTCGTCGAGGAGCCAGTCGAGCTCGCCGGAGCGCCGGTCCGTCCGCGGGGTCGGGTCCTGGATCATGGGCGGTCTCCTTCGGTGCGGTCGGTGCCGTCTTCGGGTTCCGGGGCGGCTGCCCGGCCGGGGCGTCTGCCGCCGCCGCGCGCCCAGCCGTCGCGGTAGGCGGCCATGCGGTCGCGGACGAGTTCGGGGGTGCGCTCGTCCCGGCCGCGGGCGGGCGCGGGTTCCTCGACGCGGGGATCGCGCAGTTGGGGGGCGAGACTCGCCTGCCGCACTCGGCGTGGCAGGTCGTCGTCGGAGGGTTCGGAGTCGTTCGGCGGGCGGTGCGGCCTCAAGGTGGTGACTCCGGGGGGCGGCGGTTCGGGCGCGGGACGCGGTGCGGTGTGGGTGACGGCGAGGGCGGGCCGGCCGGCGGAGGCGGGCTCCGGGAGGGCGGCGCCGGGCACGCGCGCGTGGGCGCGTGCCGGTGCCTGGCCGGTGTCGGCGGCCGGGCGGCCGGGGTGCTCGGCCGGGCCGCCGTGCAGCAGGGCCTTGGGCAGCAGGACCACCGCGGTGGTGCCGCCGTACGGGGAGGTGCGCAGGTGCACCTTGATGCCGTGCCGGGCCGCGAGCCTGCTGACCACGAAGAGGCCGAGCCGGTCGCTGTCGAACAGGTCGAGGGCCTCGGACTGCTCGATGCGCCGATTGGCCTCCGCGAGGGTCTCCTGGCCCATGCCGAGCCCGCGGTCCTCGACCTCCAGGGCGTAGCCGTTGCCGACGGGCTCTCCGGTGACGCGCACGCGCGTGTGCGGCGGCGAGAACTGGGCGGCGTTCTCCACGACCTCGGCGAGCAGGTGCGTGAGGTCGGCGACGGCGGCGCCGACGACGGCCGCCTCGGGGAGCTGCCGTACCTCCACGCGCGCGTAGTCCTCGACCTCGGACACGGCGGCCCGTACGACGTTGGTGAGGGACACGGGCATCCGCCAGGCCCGGCCGGGGGCCGCCCCGGAGAGGATGATCAGGCTCTCCGCGTGGCGGCGCATGCGGGTGGTGAGGTGGTCGAGACGGAAGAGGTCGCTCAGTTCGCCGGGGTCGTCGGAGCGGCGTTCCATGCTGTCCAGGAGGCTCAGCTGGCGGTGGACCAGGATCTGGCTGCGGCGGGCGAGGTTGACGAAGACGCCCGAGATGCCGCTGGCGAGTTCGGCGCGTTCCACGGCGGCCCGCAGGGCGGCCCGGTGCACGGTGGCGAGGGCCTCGGCGACCTGTCCGGTCTCGTCCTCCGCGGGCGGCCCCGGGGGGGCCTCGGCGCGGACGTCGATCTCCTCGCCGGCCCGCAGCCTGCGCATCGCCTCGGGCAGTTTGCGACGGGCGATCTCCAGGGCGCTGTTGCGCAGGCTCACCAGCTCGACTACGAGGCCGCGTCCGATGCGCACGGAGATGACGAGCGAGGCGACCACGGCGAGCAGACCGCACAGGACGGCGGCGCCGGCCGGGGTGAGCAGGCCGCGTGCGAACGGGTCGGCCCGGCCGGCCACCGCGTGGGCCGTGCCGGCCTCGATGCTCCGCATGCCGTCCTGCACGCGCGTGCGCGCGGAATTCCAGGTGTCTTCCGGCGCCGCGCCGACCGCCTTGGCTCCGGGTGAGGCCGCCAGGATCCGGTCCTCGGCGGCACCCAGCGCGGCGTAGTCGTCCCCGTCGGCGAGGCGGTGCCAGGCGGTGCGCTGGGCACCGGGCAGGTCGGCCACGGCGGCGTCGGTGAGGACGCGGCGGGTGTCGACGGCGCCGGTGAACAGCCGCAGCCGCTCGCCGTCGAGGCCGCCGGCCAGGCGGGCGCCGCCGAGGACCGCGTCCTCCTGGGCCAGCGCCTCGCCCGCCCGGGAGAATTCGAGCAGCACGCGCGCGTCGGAGCCCATGTCGTCGGCCTGGATGCCGGTGAGGGCGCCGTCCACGGCGAAGGCCGAGGCGATGACCTGCGTGTACTGCCCGTAGGCCGCGTTCCAGCCGGCGCCGCGGTTCTGCACCTCCCGACGCAGGGCGCGCAGTTGCTCGGCGCCGGTGACGAAGGCCTGCAGGCGCTGGGCGACACCCGAGGGCAGCTCCTCGCCGTCGGCGACGGTGCTGTCCTTGCCGAGCCGTAGCGCGGCCACGGTCTGATCGGTGCCGGCACCCAGTCTCCTGAGGTCCGCGGTCTGTTCGGCGGCGGGGTCGGTCGCGTACCGGACCGCGGCGGCCCGCTCGGCCTGGAGCGCGGCGACGGCGGCGGCGACCGGGGTGCGCAGTGCGGCGTCGACGCGCTGGGACTGGCGCAGCCGGGCGACGTCCTGGGCCGTGGTGACCGTGGCGTACGCCCACAGCGCGAGCAGGGACATCACCGGCACCATGAGCAGGCAGACGACCTTGGCCCGCACCGTCCGCGGACGGATCCGCCAGCCTCGGGGCCGGGTGGCCACGTTGTCGGATGCGGTGCCGACGACGTCGTCGACCGCTTCGTCGGCGGGTGGTCCGGCGTGCGCGCGGCGGCCGCGCGGCGGCCGCGGTGACGGTGTGTCCGGGCCTGCTGTCGGGGTCCTACGGGGTGTACGCATGGCCTCCTCGCTCGGGAAAGGTGGGTCCGGGCGCCGTTCAGCGCGCGGCGCCCGCGACGGGCCGCTGGGCCGAGGCGGACGCCTCGCGTTCCCCGGCCGTGGGCGAGAGCGCGACGAAGGCCGAGGTGAGGAAGAGATAGGACCCGAGGCCGACGGCGAGGGGGAAGATGAACTGCATCGCCGTGGCCCCGGGCAGGGGGCTGCCGGACGGCGTGACGTGCACGCTGACCGCGAACATGCCGGTGTAGTGCATGCTGCTGACGGCCGCTCCCATGACCAGGGAGGCGACGGTGACGGCGACGGGCGACCTGATGTTGAGCGCCGCCCACAGGGCCGCGGTCGCGGCGACCACGGCGATGAGGACGGAGAGCCCGACGAGCATCGGGTCGTAGTGCACGGCGCCGTGCAGCCGGACGGCCGCCATGCCGAGGTAGTGCATGCTGGCGACGCCGAGTCCGGTGGTGAGTCCGCCGAGCAGGAGTGCCCGGTTGCGGTCGCGGCTGTAGCCGACCGCGAAGACGCCGGCGCTGACGACGGCCACGGCGACGAGCAGACTGAGGACGGTCAGTGGTACGTCGTAGCGGATGTCGGTGCCGCTGACGCTGAAGCCGAGCATGGCCACGAAGTGCATGGTCCAGATGCCGGTGCCGAGCGCGGAGGCCGCGGTGAGCAGCCAGTTGCGACGCGAGCGGCCGGTGCCGGCGAGCGCGCGGACCGTGCAGCGCAGCCCCAGTGCGGCGCCTATGCAGGCCATGGCGTACGACAGTACGGGGGTCAGCCACCCGAAGGTGGCGTGGTGCAGGTGTCCCATGGCCCAGGGACGCTAGGGGGCACGGGCGCACAAAGGGGGCGCATTTCGAAAGGTGTTCCAATATGACTCAGTGATGTGCCGGAACGATCGCGTCCCGCTCGAACGTGCGCGCTGGGTCGTCCTCCGTGACGGTGAGGGATCATGCGGACCATGAGCGATGACCACACACACGTCCGGGAGTTCTTCACCGCACGGGCGGCCGACTGGGACAGCAGGTTTCCCGACGACGGTCCCGCGTACGCGGCCGCCGTCACCGATATGGGGCTGCGTGCGGGCGACCGGGTCCTCGACGCGGGGTGCGGCACCGGGCGCGCCCTGCCGGCGCTGCGCCGGGCCGTGGGGCCCACCGGCGCGGTCCTCGGGATGGACCTCACGCCGGCGATGCTCCAGGCCGCCCGGCAGGCCGGGCGGGACCGTGACGGGCAGTTGCTGCTCGCCGACGTCGCCGCGCTGCCGGTGCGTTCGGAGTCCCTCGACGCCGTGTTCGCCGCGGGCCTGATCGCCCATCTGCCCCGTCCGGCCGAGAACCTGCGGGAGTTGGCGCGCGTGGTCCGCCCCGGCGGCACCCTCGCCCTGTTCCACCCGATCGGCCGGTCCGCCCTGGCGGCCCGCCAGGGGCGGCAGATCACGCCGGACGACCTGCGCGCGGAGGGCAATCTCGGCCCGCTGCTGGCCGGCTCGGGGTGGCGCATGACGTCGTACGTGGACGAGGACGCCCGGTTCCTGGCGCTGGCGGTCCGCGGACGCTAGCCGGCGACCGCCGCGGCGAAGGCGCCGGGGCCGCGCCCTGCGCGCCACGCCCTCTTCTGTTGCCGGGGCTTCAACCCTACGTTCGACGGAGGAAGGCAGATGTTCGCAGGCGAAAGCCGACAAAGGCAAGGAGGCCCGGGTGTTCGACCGGATCCGCAGGTACGCAGACAGACGGCGTGGCACCGAGGGCGAAGCGGTGCCGGAACCGCGAGCGAGCCGTGAGCGGCGCGCGCACAACTTGTTCGAGGCCGCCGCGGCCTATGTCGCGGCCCGGGCGGAGGACGACCAGGACCGGATCGAGGAGGCGGCGGGCTGGGTGTCGCCGGAGGCGCTGTCGTTCGGGGTGAGCGAGCTGGCGTCTCGGGCCGTGGTCGCCCTGGCCCGGGAGCGCGACGAGTCGCCGGCGGCGGTGGCGCGCGACCTTCTCGGGCTGCCGGTGTCCTGACCCTCCGGCACCGGCGAGGTCGTGGGTCTTCCGTGCCCGTCGGGTCGTTTCGTCCCGTCCCGGTGGAAAACTGCAGCTCGCGTGTGGAGGCCGGTCGTGACAACGGCCTTCCCGTCGCACTAGGGTGCGCGCCGTTGGACGAACCACTGGGGAGGCAGGGATGGCCGGGACCGACGAGGAGGCCGTCGCCGCGGACGAGGCACTGTACGTGCTCACGGCGGTGCTGCTGACGCCGGCGAAGTTTCCGAGTGTGCTGGGCGACGACTATCCGGAGGCGTGCGCGGCGCTGGACCTGGCGCCGCGCGCCGACGGGTACGGCCTGGTGCTCGGCCAGGACGGCGAAGGGGCGCGCTGGACGGTCGTGATCGACGACGTCTCGCTGGTCGCCGTCGCGATCGCGTCCTGGGACTGCGGCATGGAGTACGACCTGTCGCCGGACGAGCGCACGGTGGTCGCCGCCCTGCCCGGCTGGCCGCTGGCGGTCGCCGTGGCGGCACCCAACGTGCCCGCACCGCACGACCCCGGTCCGGAGGTGGCGGACCAGGCCCCGCTGACCCCGCCGGACACCAGCACCTGGGGTCCTGCGCAGCGGCGGTTGGGCGCGGACGAGATCGCCCTCCAGTGGGCGATCTGGCGGGAGCAGATCAGCGACGACCACTTCCCGGCGGCGGCCGCCGAGGCCGCGGAAGGCCCCGAGAAGGCTCCACAGGACGCCGAGGCGGCCCCGGAGGCCCCGAAGGGTCACGTCGGAGTGCGGCGGGTCCTGGCCGAGGCGTGGGCCTACGTGGACGCGCCTCCGCCGCTGGGCCGGGTGCGCTCCTCGTTCGCCCCCGGCGACGCACGTACGCTGCGCGCCGACGGGCCCGGCTGGTCCCTGGTGGCCCGGACCGACGACATCGCCTTCGTGCTCCTCGACGAGGAACCCGGCGAGGTCCTGCCGGTCGGCCGGGGTCCCGAGCTCCCCGGGCTCCTGGAAGCCCTCGACAAGATGGCCGTACGGCCCCTGTGAGCCTGCCGGGCCGCATCCCGCCACCAGGCACAGGTCAGGGGCGGGGCGCGGTCCCGGGCAGGTGGCTCAGCGCCCGATCTCCCTGCGCGTGACCCGGCGCAGCCTGCGCCGCTGCGAGGGGTCGAGGATCAGGTACGCGGCCACCGGGACGCCCACCACGATCAGGAACGTCACCCACCACGGCAGCCATATCAGCAGGATGAGCCCGACCGCCACACCTCCTGCGGCGATCTTCGCGTTCTTCGACATCAGCGTCGCCTCCTTCGCGGCCCTTGCCGCTCTCTGATGTGAGAACGGGCCCGCGCTTCCCGCGGTTCCGGACCACGACCCTGAGACATCCCTGACGAGCCACCCCTACTGGCCCCCTGGTGCCGACTCGAACAGGTTGTGAAGCAGCTCCGCTCCCAGGGTAACCGCCCCCCGGTCGCCGTGCCGGACGTCCGGAGCGGCCCGGCACGCCCCGGCCCTGCGGAAAACCCCACCCGCACAGGCCGGTTGGCCGGATGGCCGGTGGCTGCGGCGGTTCGTACGGTCACGGCATGAAGCAAACGGATATGAAGCGGATCAGCAGATTACTGGTGGTTTCGGCGGTATCGGTGGCCCTGGCGGCGAGCGGCGCGACGGCCGCGGTCGCGCAGGGATCCGGTGCACCGGCGGCGGCCACGTCCGCCCCGGCGGGGGCGCACGCGTCGCGGGGCACGGTGGTGTCCTTCGAGCACCTGCGGACGCTGACCGCCCGGCAGGCCGCGGCCGAGCTGGCGGGCGACGAGGACGGAGCCTGGGACACCGGCGCCGTGCGCTACGGCCTGGACACCTTCAGGATCGTGTACCGCACGGTGGACCCGCACGGCAGGCCGACCACCGCCAGCGGGCTGCTGGCCCTGCCCCGCAGCAGCGAACGACGGCTGCGGTCGGTGTCGTTCACGCACGGCACCGAACTGTTCAAGGGCGACGTCGCCTCGGTCTCGGCCGAGGTGTGGGACCAGGCACCCGCCCTGACGTACGCGTCCGCCGGGTTCGCCGCGGTGCTCCCCGACTACCTCGGCATGGGCCTGGGGCCCGGACCCCAGGCCTGGATGGACGTGCCCTCGGAGACGACGGCCGCCCTGGACATGCTGCGGGCATCCCGTACGGTCGCGACGCGGCAGGGCCGGGAATTGCGCCGCGGGGTCCTGGCCACCGGCTTCTCCCAGGGCGCCTCGGCGGCCCTGGGACTGGCCCGGTCGCTCCAGGAGGGGGCCGACCACTGGTTCCGGATCCGCGCCGTCGCACCCGTCAGCGGCGCCTACGCGTTCCGCGACGCGGCGCTGCCGGCACTCCTGGCCGGGCGGACGGACCCGAAGGCGAGTGTGATCTACACGGCGCTGTTCCTGGTCGCCTTCGACCGCCTGCACCACCTGTACGACACACCGGCCCAGGTGTTCCGGGCGCCGTACGACCGCACGATCGAGAGTCTGCTGGACGGCACGCACACCGGCCAGGAGGTTGTGGCCGGCACCCCGGACTCCCTCGACGCGCTACTCACCGCCCGCGGCCGGGCGATGCTGGCCCACCCCACCGGACGGCTGGCGGCGGCCCTGCGGACCACGGACGGCGTGTGCACCGACTGGGTGCCGCGGGCTCCGGTCAGGCTCTACTACGCCGAGGGGGACGAGCAGGCCGTCAACACGAACACGGCCCACTGCCACGCCGCCCTGCGCGCCCACGGCGTCGACGCGCCGGTGGTCGACCTCGGCACCCCGGACTACCGCGGCTCCCGCCATCTCGGTTCCCAGCAGGCGGGAACCGCCGCCGTGGTCCGGTGGTTCCGGACGCTGCAACAGGCGCATCCGAGCGGGCGGCTACCCCAGCAGTGAGGGCAGCAGGGAGTTCAGACCGCTCGGCAGCTCGCTCGGCAGGCCGCTGGGCAGTTCCGAGGGCCACTGCGAAGGGAGTTCGCTCGGCAGGCCCGACGGCAGGCTGCTGGGCAGCCCGCCCGGGAGGCCGGGCGAAGGCCGGGCCGGACCGGAGGGGCTCGGGCTGTTCGCACCGGGCTTCCCGTCGGTCGAGCCGCCGGACACCATCAGGACGACGGCGGCGACGGCCACCGCGGCCACCAGCAGGGCCAGAACGGCGAACAACGGGCCCCTGCGCCGGCGGGGCGGCTCCGGTGGGGGTGGTGGCATCCACCCGACGGCGGTGGTCGGCTCCTGGTCGCCGGGGGGAGCGCCGAAGCCGGCGTGCGGATGCGCTGCGAAGCCTTCGTGCGGTGGCGGGTCGTAACCCCCGTACGGTGGCGGGTCGTAGCCTCCGCCGGGCGGCGGAGAGCCGTTCGGCGGACCGGGCGGTCGTGGCGGTACGGGCGGCATGGCCATACCGCCAAGAGTCACCGCGTGCCGGTCGTCGCGCGAGCCCGGAGCGGGAGTTGACACGGACTCATGCCACGGACCGCACGATTCCGGAGCATTTCCGGTGCGAACCGGCCGTGCGGGCACCGGATCCGGGCACGAAGGCGACACGCGCGCGTGAGGACACCGCTGCGAAAGCGGCCCTCACGCGCGCGTGCGTGTTCCTCAAGCGTGCGTGTTCCTCACACGCGCGTGCGTGTTCAGCCGCGGGCGCCCAGGAGGTGGTCCATCGCCAGCTGGTCGAGCCGCTCGAAGGCCATCCCGCGCGCGGCGGTCGCCTCCACGTCGAACTCCTCGAAGGCCGTGCGATCGGCGAGGAGGGCCTGAAGGCCGTCCGCGGCGGTCGGCTGGGCCAGCTGGTCCAGGCGGGAGGCGCGCAGTGCCTCCTGGACCTCCGGGTCGGCGCGGAAGGCGGCCGCGCGCTCCTTGAGGATCAGGTAGTTGCGCATGCATCCGGCGGCCGACGCCCACACGCCGTCGAGGTCCTCGGTCCGCGGCGGCTTGAAGTCGAAGTGCTTCGGGCCCGCGTAGCCGGCGCTCTCCAGGAGGTCGACCAGCCAGAACGCGGCGCGCAGGTCACCGGCGCCGAAGCGCAGGTCCTGGTCGTACTTGATGCCGGACTGGCCGTTGAGGTCGATGTGGAAGAGCTTGCCCGCCCACAGGGCCTGCGCGATGCCGTGCGGGAAGTTCAGGCCCGCCATCTGCTCGTGGCCCACCTCGGGGTTGACGCCGTACAGCTCGGGACGCTCCAGGCGCTCGATGAAGGCGAGGGCGTGACCGACGGTGGGGAGCAGGATGTCGCCGCGCGGCTCGTTCGGCTTGGGCTCGATGGCGAAGCGCAGGTCGTAGCCCTGGGCGGTGACGTACTCGCCGAGGAGGTCGAAGGCCTCCTTCATGCGGTCGAGGGCGACCCGCACGTCCTTGGCGGCGCCGGACTCGGCGCCCTCGCGGCCGCCCCAGGCGACGTACGTCTCGGCGCCCAGTTCGACGGCCAGGTCGATGTTGCGAATGGTCTTGCGCAGCGCGTAACGGCGTACGTCACGGTCGTTCGCGGTGAACGCGCCGTCCTTGAAGACCGGGTGGGTGAAGAGGTTGGTGGTGGCCATCGGCACCTTCATGCCGGTGGCGTCGAGGGCCTGCCGGAAGCGCTTGATGTGCGACTCGCGCTCGGTGTCGGAGGACCCGAAGGGGATCAGGTCGTCGTCGTGGAACGTCACACCGTGGGCGCCCATTTCGGACAGGCGCTGGACCGTCTCGACGGGGTCGAGGGCGCGGCGGGTGGCGTCGCCGAACGGGTCCCTTCCCTGCCAGCCGACGGTCCACAGGCCGAAGGTGAACCTGTCTTCGGGGGTGGGCTGGAAGCTCATTGCCGCGGCTCCTTGCTCGGGGGTTGTGCTCGATGACTGCGGTGGATGACCGGTGGATGACTGTCGTGCCGACTATTTCGTCATCGCGGTTTACAAATTAGTATGCCAACGCGTCCCTGGGAAGGGTCACCCTGTCCCCGAAGGACGAAAACCGGGTCGCGACACCCCGACGAACCGGAAAAAATGCAGGTCAGATACACCGCGAGCCGCGGAAAAAGGGAGAGCCCGATGTCAGCAGCCGAGGGTCCGCTCGTCGTCGGCGTGGACACGTCCACCCAGTCCACCAAGGCGCTGGTCGTCGACGCGTCCACCGGCGAGGTCGTGGCGAGCGGACAGGCACCGCACACCGTGACCACCGGTGCGGGCCGGGAGAGCGATCCGCGCCAGTGGTGGGACGCGCTGTGCGAGGCGCTGCGCCAGTGCGGGGACGCCGCGCACGAGGCGGCGGCCGTGTCGATCGGTGGGCAGCAGCACGGTCTGGTCACCCTGGACGAGCACGGGGAGCCGGTGCGGCCCGCGCTGCTCTGGAACGACGTCCGCTCGGCGCCGCAGGCGCAGCGGCTCGTCGAGGAGCTGGGCGGCCCGAAGGCCTGGGCCGAGCGCACCGGCAGTGTGCCGGGCGCCTCGTTCACGGTCACCAAGTGGGCCTGGCTGGCCGAGCACGAGCCGGAGGCGGTCCGGGCGACCAGGGCGGTCCGGCTCCCCCACGACTACCTCACCGAGCGGCTGACCGGGCTGGGCACGACCGACCGGGGTGACGCCTCCGGCACCGGCTGGTGGGCGTCGGCGACCGAGGCGTACGACGCGGAGACCCTCGCCCACGTGGGCCTGGACCCGGCGCTCCTGCCCCGGGTGGTCCGGCCCGGCGAGGTGGCCGGCACCGTCCGGGACAGCCACGACCTGCCGTTCTCCAAGGGCACCCTGGTGGCGCCCGGCACCGGTGACAACGCGGCGGCCGCGCTGGGGCTCGGGCTGCTTCCGGGCACCCCCGTGCTGAGCCTCGGCACCTCCGGCACGGTGTACGCGGTCTCCAGGCACCGCCCCGCGGACCCGACCGGCACGGTGGCGGGCTTCGCCGACGCGCACGGCGACTGGCTGCCGCTCGCCTGCACCCTGAACTGCACCCTGGCGGTCGACCGGGTCGCGGCGCTGCTCGGCCTGGACCGCGAGGCCGTCGAGCCCGGCACCTCGGTGACCCTGCTGCCGTACCTGGACGGCGAACGCACCCCGAACCTGCCCAACGCCTCCGGACTGCTGCACGGCCTGCGCCACGACACCACCGCCGGCCAGCTCCTCCAGGCCGCCTACGACGGCGCCGTGCACGCCCTGCTGGGCGCCCTGGACCTGGTGCTCGACGAGGACGCCGACCGGACCAGCCCGTTGCTGCTGATCGGCGGCGGCGCCCGGGGCCGGGCCTGGCAGGAGACGGTGCGGCGGCTGTCCGGGCGGCCGGTGCAGGTGCCCGAGGCGAAGGAGCTGGTCGCTCTCGGCGCCGCCGCGCAGGCGGCCGGGCTGCTCACCGGTGAGGACCCGGCGGCGGTGGCACGCCGCTGGAACACGGCCGCAGGGCCCGTACTGGACGCGGTGGAGCGGGACGCGGCGACGCTGTCCAGGATCTCCGGGGTACTCTCCGACGCGGCCCCGCTGCTGGAGCGGACGCCGGAAGCCCGCTGATCGGCAGGGGACTGCCGAGAGGATTCCAGACGGTCCCAGAGGATTGATGGAGGCATGACCGCACCGCTGCACGAGGCCCGCCCGACGGCGACCGGCCGTGCCCTGCCGGACACCCAGCAGGGCATGCGCCGGCGCAACCTCGCTCGCGTGATGCACGCGGTCAGTGCGGAGGGCTCGCTGTCGCGGGCCGCGGTCGCCTCCCGCATCGGCCTCACCAGAGCGGCCGTGTCGACCCTCGTCGACGAGCTGATCCGCTGGGGGCTCCTGGAGGAACTGGGACCTGAGCGGCCCAACCGCGTCGGGCGGCCGGGCTCGGCGCTCGCGGTGAGCGGGCACGGTCCGGCCGGTCTCGGGGCGGAGGTCGGGGTCGACCATCTCGCCGTGTGCGCGGTGGACCTGCGCGGCGAGGTACGCGCGCGTGCCGTGCGGCACGGCGCGAACCGGGGCCGGGACCCGCGCCCGGTGCTGGCGGAGCTGACCGGCCTGGTCCGGCGGGTCGCGGCGGACGCCGAACAGCACGGGCTGTGGGCCACCGGTCTCGCGGTCGCCGTTCCCGGCCTCGTGGCCCGCGACGGGCACACGGTCGTCCACGCCCCGAACCTCGACTGGCACGGCACCGACCTCGCCGCGCTGCTGCCCGCCGGCCTCCCGCTGACGGTGGACAACGAGGCCAACTTCGGCGCCCTGGCCGAGCTGTGGCTCGGGGACGCGACGCCCCAGGACTTCCTGCACGTGTCGGCCGAGATCGGCATCGGCGCCGCCGTCGTGGTGGACGGACAGCTGCTGCGCGGGAGACGCGGTTTCGCGGGCGAGCTCGGCCATGTGCCGGTCCACCCCGACGGGCCGCGGTGCGCCTGCGGCGGGCGCGGGTGCCTGGAGCAGTACGCCGGCGAGGAGGCGGTGCTGCGCGCAGCCGGCCTCGAATCCCGCGAGGACGCGGTGGGACTGCTCGCACAGCAGGCGGGCGCGGACCACGAGGGCGTCCGACATGCCCTGGAGGACGCCGGTACGGCCCTGGGCATCGCCCTCACCGGCGCCGTCAACCTCCTCGATCCCGAGTCCGTGGTCCTGGGCGGGGCCCTCGCCGGTCTCGCTCCCTGGCTCCTGCCGTCGCTGGAAGCCGAACTGGCCGACCGCACCACGGGCCCGGCCTGCCCGGTCTCCGTCTCCCGCCTGGGCTCCGAGGGCCCCCTCCTCGGCGCGGCCCACTCGGTGATCCGGGCCGTCCTGGACGATCCGGCGATCGTGGCTGAGCGGGGTCTGACCGAGCCCGTGTGAGGGTCGCTCTCGCCGGAGCCTGGGGAAGCACGCACCGCGTTCACCCCTCCGGGTCGCGCGGTTGTCCACAGTCGCCGCTCCGTCCACGGATCACCCGGGCGCTCTTCTGCCCAACCCGCAAGCGCCGTACCGTGATTCACGCGAGGCATCCGCCGGAACGAGGAGAACACGCACGTCGGGGGGGACGTATGTCGGGAGAGGCGGCCGCGGGACTGCGGCGGGACGCGGTGGGGTTGCGGGAGGTGCTGTTCCAGAGCGTCACGGCCATGGCGCCCGCGGCCGCCGTCGCCGCGTCCATTCCGGCGGGGGCTGCGTTCGCAGGCGGCAGCCTGCCGCTGGCCGTGCTGATCGCTCTGGTGGCCTGTCTGTTCACCGCGTCGTGCGTGGCCGAGCTGGCGCGCGAGTTGCCGGCCGCCGGGTCCGTGGCCACGTACGCGGCGCAGGGGCTGCATCCGGCCGTGGGGTTCCTGGTCGGCTGGGGCTACGTGTTCGTGGAGGCGCTGGTGCCGCCGTTGCTGCTGCTCCAGCTCGGGTTCACCGCGGCGGGGACCCTGCACGACGAGTGGGCCTCCTGGCCGGCCGACCTGTGGTGGCCGTGGGCCCTGGCCGGCGCCGCCGTCATCGCCGTCGCCGGATATCTGGGCGTACAGGCCTCGGCCCGCTTCGGAACCGTACTCGGGGTCTTCGAGATCGCGGTGTTCCTCGTCTTCGCCGGCTGGCTGATCATCCGGGCCGGCGACCGCAACACCCTCTCCGTGTTCGGGACTTCGCACACGGCGCACGGCTACGGAGGGGTCAGCGGGGTCTTCGCCGGTTCCGTCTACACCGTGCTGGCGTTCGCCGGCTTCGAGGCGGCCGCACCGCTCGCGGAGGAGACCCGCGACCCGCGCCGCACCATGCACCGCGCGGTGCTCGGCGCGGCACTGGGGATCGGGCTGTTCTACGTGGTGACGACCTACGCGATGACCGTGTACTTCGGCCCCGACCGGTTCGCCTCCTTCGGGGCGGCGGGCGAGGCGTCCTGGCAGGGCGTCGCCCGGGCCTCTTTCGGGCTCTTCTGGGTGCTGGTGTTCCTCGCGGTCGTCAACTCGACGATCGCCAACGCCAACGCCTGCGCCAACGTCTCCACGCGGACGGCCTTCGCGCTGGCCCGTATCCGGGTCCTCCCGCGTGTCCTGGCCACGCTCCACCCGCGCTACCGCTCCCCCGTGGCCGGCATCGCGGTCCAGACCGCCGTGGCGGTCGGCGCGGTGCTGGGGCTGGGCTTCGGCTACGACCCGGTGACCGCGTTCCTGCTGCTGGCCACGGTGATCGTCACGGTCGTCATCGGCGTCTACATCGTCGTAAACCTCGCCTGTGCCGGCTACTTCCTGCGCCGCGGCCGCCCGTCGCTCAAGCCGGTACGGCACCTGCTCCTCCCGCTGCTGGGCATCGTGGCCTTCGTCCCCGCCCTGCTCACCGCGGCCGGTCTGCCCGTCTTCGACTTCGTGACGAAGCTGACCGCCCCGGTGTCGTACGCCGGTCCGGTGGTCGGGGTGTGGATGGCGGCCGGAGTGGTCGTCCTCCTGGTGCTGGTCCGGCGCCACCCCGAGCGCATAGCCGAGACCGCACGGGTCCACCTCGAAGACGACGCCCCTGACGTCGTCGCCGCACAGAACGGAGCACCCCCGCGATGAGCGACCCCCGCATCCTCACCGTCCGGCCCGGACCGGACGACTACGCATGGACGTTCGGCGGGGCGCCGCCGGTGGCACGGATCGCGCCCGGCACGGTTCTCGACCTGTACACGGAGGACTGCTTCGCCGGCCGGGTGCGGTCGGAGAAGGACCTGGTGTCCGAGGTCTGCGAGTTCCCGTTCCTCAACCCGCAGACCGGCCCCTTCCACGTCGAGGGCGCGGAGCCGGGCGACACCGTCGCCGTGCACTTCGTGTCGATCGAACCGGCCCGGGACTGGGCGGCGTCCACGACGGTCCCCCTGTTCGGGGCGCTCACCTCGACACACACCACCGCCACGCTCCAGCCGCCGCTGCCGGAGACGGTCTGGATCTGGCAGCTGGACCGCACCCGGCGCACGGCCCTGTTCCGGGCACACGAGGGCGGCATCGAGCTGGAACTTCCGATGGACCCGATGCACGGCACCGTCGGGGTGGCCCCCGCGAACCTGGAGGTGCGCTCGGCCCTGGTGCCGGACGCGCACGGCGGCAACATGGACACGCCCGAGATGCGGGCCGGTGTCACCTGTTACCTGGGGGTCAACGTCGAGGGCGCGCTGCTCAGCCTCGGCGACGGCCACGCCCGGCAGGGCGAGGGCGAGACCTGCGGGGTGGCCGTGGAGTGCGCGATGAACACGGTCGTGATCGTGGAGCTGCTGAAGGGGATCGCGACGCCGTGGCCCCGGCTGGAGTCGGACACCCACATCGTCTCGACGGGGTCGGCGCGTCCGCTGGAGGACGCCTTCCGGATATCGCAGCTCGACCTGGTGCAGTGGCTGGTGCGCGACTACGGGTTCGGCGAACTCGACGCGTACCAGTACGCAACCCAGACGGTGGAATCGCCGTTGGCCAACGTGTGCGACACCAACTACACGTGTGTGGCCAAGCTCCGCAAGGAGTGGCTGCCCGCGCGCGAGACTTACCGCGGACTGCATGCGCGACTGCGTGAGACGGCGGCGGCCCTGCGCCGCTGACCGGCCCTCGACTCCCCCGTGCCGCGAGCACGCTTCCGAAAGGCACCCCATCCATGGACCGGGCACGACCGCTCCCCAGCAGGCGACGGCTCCTGAAGGGCGCGGCCCTCGCCGCCGTCCCGTACGCGCTGCTCCCCGCGGGCCGGGCGGGCGCGCAGACCGGGGTCGTCGACTATCCGGCGGCCGAGTGGCAGGCGGCGAGCGGCGAGAACCGGACACCGGCCCTGCGCCCCGACGAGTACGCGATCGACCGGGTGATCATCCATGTCACACAGCAGGCGTACGCCGGCACGCTGTCCATCTTCCGGAACCCGAAGAAGCGGGTGTCCGCGCACTACCTGGTCCGCTCGGCCGACGGGCATGTCGCGCAGTGCGTGCGGGAGACGGACGTGGCCTGGCATGCGGGGAACTGGGACTACAACACGCGGAGCATCGGCATCGAGCACGAGGGCTGGGTGGACGAACCGGAGTACTTCACCACCGCCCTTTACCAGGAGTCGGCGCGCCTGACGGCGTCGATCTGCGAGAGGTACGGCATCCCGAAGGACCGGGAGCACGTCATCGGGCACGTCGAGGTGCCGGGGACCGACCACACGGATCCGGGCAGGCACTGGGACTGGGTCCGCTACATGAGGCTGGTGGGACAGGCCGAGTGAGGCCCGCGGGCCGGTCGACGGAGGGAGGCCGGTCGAAACGGTTGTCGGCACGAACCCCCCGCATGACGATGTTCCCAGCCGCATCGCCGTCGGGAGGCCGAGTTGACCGATCCCTGGGTGGCCCTGGAGCCGGGGGCCGACCCTGCCGAGCGTGCCCGGTTGCTGCGCCGGGCACACGAGACGTTCACCACGGCCGGCACCGTGCCACGCCCGGTGCGGTCCGTGGTCGCCGAGTCGTGGCGGCGTTCCGCGCGGGCCGGGGTGGGACCGGACGGCGCGGCGCACGTGGAACTGACGGACGGTGACCTCGGGGCGTACCGGGCGCAGCATCCGCTGGCCCGGGTG
The DNA here is from genome assembly GCF_055583445.1 of Streptomyces sp. NPDC104761. Taxonomy (NCBI): domain Bacteria; kingdom Bacillati; phylum Actinomycetota; class Actinomycetes; order Kitasatosporales; family Streptomycetaceae; genus Streptomyces; species Streptomyces sp. NPDC104761. The sequence continues at coordinate 336,176 of NZ_JBVJNZ010000009.1, forward strand.
ATGCCGCTGTTCCGGGAGCTGATGGGCACGTTCGCGGCGGACGGCGAGCATCTGCTGGCGGTGTGCGACGCGGACGGCAGACTGCTGTGGGTCGAGGGGCATCCGGCGACCCGGCGGCGGGCGGACCGGATGAACTTCGTGCCGGGCGCGCGCTGGTCGGAGACCGCGGTCGGCACCAACGCGCCGGGGACGGCGGTGGCCGTGGACCGGCCGGTGCAGGTGTTCGCGGCGGAGCACTTCATCCGCCGGGTGCAGCCGTGGACGTGCGCGGCGGCTCCGGTGCACGATCCGCGCACCGGGCGGGTGCTGGGCGCGGTCGACATCACCGGTGGCGACCGGCTGGCGCATCCGCACAGCCTGGGCTTCGTCCAGGCTGTGGCGCGGGCCGCCGAGTCGCAGCTGGCGCTGCTCGATCCGCCGGCGCCGGCCGACGAGGCGCCCGCGCTGACGGCGCTCGGCCGGGACGAGGCCGAGCTCCGCCTGGACGGCCGGCGGATCCGGCTCGGCCGCCGGCACAGCGAGCTGCTGGTGCTGCTGTCCCGCCGCCCGGAGGGGCTGACCGGCGACGAACTGCTGTGCGCGCTGTACGAGGACGAGTCGGTGACGCCGGTGACGCTGCGGGCGGAACTGGTCCGGCTGCGCCGGCTGCTGGGGCCGGGGCTGCTCGCCTCCCGTCCCTACCGGCTGGCCGCGCCGGTGGAGTCGGACGCGGGTGTGGTGGAGCGGCGGCTGGAGGCGGGCGCGGTGACGGCCGCCGTCGGGGCGTACACCGGCCCGTTGCTGCCGGGCTCGCAGGCACCCGCGGTCGTGCGGCTCAGGCAGCGGCTGGCGGACGGGGTGCGGGCCGCGCTGATCGGGTGTCAGGACCCCGACCTGCTGGCGGAGTGGGCGCACGCCCCGTGGGGCGAGGACGACGTCGAGGTGTGGCGGGCGCTGGCCGCGGTGCGGCCGACGGCGGTCGTACGGTCCCGGCTGGCGGCCCTGGAGGCGGAGCTGACGGCACCGGCCGGCTGACGCCGGCCTGCGGCGCAACGTGTTCGCAACGTCCGCTCACCTAGCCTCCGCGCCGGGAGCTGCCCGACGGCGGGCAGCGCATCTGCAAGGAGGCAGGCCACCATGACCCGTTACGCGGCGCCCGGCACCGAAGGCGCGATCGTCTCCTACCAGGCGCGCTACGACCACTTCATCGGCGGCGAGTACGTGCCTCCGGCCCGGGGGCAGTACTTCGAGAACCCGTCGCCGGTGAACGGGCAGCCGTTCACCGAGGTGGCGCGGGGCACCGCCGAGGACGTGGAGCGGGCGCTGGACGCGGCGCACGCGGCGGCGCCGGGCTGGGGCCGTACGTCGGTGACGGAGCGTTCCGACATCCTCCTGAAGATCGCCGACCGGATGGAGGCCCACCTCGAGCCGCTCGCGGTCGCCGAGAGCTGGGAGAACGGGAAGCCGGTGCGCGAGACGCTGGCCGCCGACATCCCGCTGGCGATCGACCACTTCCGGTATTTCGCGGGGGCGATCCGCGCGCAGGAGGGTTCGCTGGGCGAGGTCGACGACGACACGGTGGCGTACCACTTCCACGAGCCGCTCGGGGTCGTCGCGCAGATCATCCCGTGGAACTTCCCGATCCTGATGGCCACCTGGAAGCTCGCACCGGCCCTCGCCGCGGGCAACGCGGTCGTCATCAAGCCCGCCGAGCAGACCCCGGCCTCCATCCACTACTGGATGAGCCTGATCGCGGACCTGCTGCCGCCGGGCGTGGTGAACATCGTCAACGGGTTCGGCGTGGAGGCGGGCAAGCCGCTCGCGTCCAGCCCGCGGGTGGCGAAGGTCGCCTTCACCGGCGAGACCACCACGGGGCGCCTGATCATGCAGTACGCCTCGGAGAACATCAAGCCGGTCACGCTCGAACTGGGCGGCAAGTCCCCGAACATCTTCTTCGACGACGTCTGGGCGCACGACGACGACTTCCGCGACAAGGCCCTCGAAGGGTTCACCATGTTCGCCCTCAACCAGGGCGAGGTCTGCACCTGCCCGTCCCGCGCCCTCGTCCAGCGCGGCCACTACGCCGACTTCATGGAGGCGGCGGTCGCCCGCACCCGGCAGATCAAGCCGGGTCACCCCCTGGACACCGACACGATGATCGGCGCCCAGGCCTCCAACGACCAGCTGGAGAAGATCCTCTCCTACCTCGACATCGGCCGGCAGGAGGGCGCGAAGATCCTGATCGGCGGCGAACGCGTCGAACACGACGGCGAGTTGAAGGGCGGCTACTACGTCCAGCCCACCATCTTCGAGGGCGACAACCGGATGCGGATCTTCCAGGAGGAGATCTTCGGCCCGGTCGTCTCGGTGACGTCCTTCGACGACTTCGACGACGCGATCAAGATGGCCAACGACACCCTGTACGGCCTCGGCGCGGGCGTCTGGACCCGCGACATCAACACCGCCTACCGCGCGGGCCGTTCGATCCAGGCCGGCCGGGTGTGGACCAACTGCTACCACGCCTACCCGGCACACGCGGCGTTCGGCGGCTACAAGCAGTCGGGGATCGGCCGCGAGACGCACAAGATGATGCTGGACCACTACCAGCAGACGAAGAACCTGCTGGTTTCCTACAGCCCGCGGAAGCTCGGGTTCTTCTAGAGCTTGGGTTCTTCCAGAGCTTGAAGTCGGTTGCCTGGAGGCGTCGTCCCACTCCAGGCAACCCGAAAGAGCGACTACACTCCGTCACTAACTGGAGCCTTAGCCGCACCTGCGCGACCCGTCGTCGAGTTCATGGGGCATCACATCGGGTACCGGCATGGCTGGCCGGGGCGCCGAGCGTAGTGGACCAACGCCGAGGCCCACCGGGAGGTGGCGAACGCCGGAAAACACGACAGGGTGCACGAGATCTTCTCCAGCACCGGGCGAACGGTTCGGCCGCGGAAGACGGTACCGCTTTTAGGAGATCGCGCAGGCAATGGATCACTCCGCCCCGCTCTCCGGGTACCGTCAAAGTATGAGTCATCCGCACCCCGAGCTTAAAGCCGCACCGCCCCTTCCCGAAGGAGGGCTGCGGGTCACCGCCCTGGGCGGCCTAGGTGAGATCGGCCGCAACATGACCGTCTTCGAGCACGCGGGCAAGCTGCTCATCGTCGACTGCGGTGTGCTGTTCCCCGAGGAGACCCAGCCCGGCGTGGACGTGATCCTGCCGGACTTCACCTCGATCCGGGACCGGCTGGACGACATCGTGGCCGTGGTCCTCACCCACGGCCACGAGGACCACATCGGCGGCGTGCCGTACCTGCTGCGCGAGCGGTCCGACATTCCCGTCGTCGGCTCCAAGCTGACGCTGGCGTTCCTGGAGGCCAAGCTCAAGGAGCACGGCATCCGGCCGCGCACGGTGCGGGTGCGGGAGGGCGACCGGCGCGGTTTCGGGCCCTTCGACTGCGAGTTCGTGGCGGTCAACCACTCCATCCCCGACAGCCTTGCAGTCGCCATCCGCACCCGGGCCGGGATGGTGCTGCACACCGGCGACTTCAAGATGGACCAGTTCCCTCTCGACGACCGCATCACCGATCTGCGCGCCTTCGCCCGCCTCGGCGAGGAGGGCGTGGACCTGTTCCTCACGGACTCCACCAACGCCGAAGTACCCGGCTTCACCACCTCCGAGCGAGAGCTGAACCCGGCGATCGAGCAGGTGATGCGCACCGCGCCGCGCCGGGTCATCGTCTCCAGCTTCGCCAGCCACGTGCACCGCATCCAGCAGGTCCTGGACGCCGCCCACCAGCACGGCCGCAAGGTCGCCTTCGTCGGCCGGTCGATGGTCCGCAACATGGGGATCGCCCGCGACCTGGGCTATCTGAAGGTCCCCTCCGGTCTGGTCGTGAACACGAAGGAGCTGGAGAAGCTCCCGGACCACAAGATCACTCTGGTGTGCACCGGCTCCCAGGGCGAACCCATGGCCGCGCTGTCACGGATGGCCAACCGCGACCACATGATCCGCATCGGCAAGGACGACACCGTCCTGCTCGCCAGCTCCCTCATCCCCGGCAACGAGAACGCCATCTACCGGGTGATCAACGGACTCACCCGGTGGGGCGCCCACGTGGTCCACAAGGGCAACGCCAAGGTGCACGTCTCCGGGCACGCCAGCGCCGGCGAACTCGTCTACTGCTACAACATCGTCAAGCCCCGCAACGTCATGCCCGTGCACGGCGAATGGCGCCACCTGCGGGCCAACGCCGACCTCGCCATCCGCACCGGTGTCGACCCCGACCGGGTCGTCATCGCCGAGGACGGCGTCGTCGTCGACCTGGTCGACGGGCGCGTGTCCATCACCGGCAAGGTCCCCGCCGGCAACGTCTACGTGGACGGTATGGAAGTCGGCGGCGCCACCGAAGCGTCCCTCAAGGACCGCCTCACCCTCGCCGCCGAAGGCGTGGTCACGGTGGTGGCGATCGTCGACGCGGACACCGGCGCCCTCGCCGAGGCCCCCGACTTCCTGGCCCGGGGCTTCGTCCACGACGACACCACCTTCGAGCCGGTCATCCCCGTCATCGAGAAGACCCTGGCCACCGCGGCCGAGGAAGGCGTCGGGGACGCGCGCCAACTCGAACAACTCCTCGCCCGCGCCGTGGCGAACTGGGCGTTCCGCACCCACCGCCGCAAGCCCCTCATCATCCCCGTCATCATCGACGCCTGAAACACAGCCCGGCAGCACGGTCCCGGTTCCGGCCGCGGCCCGAGTGCACGCGGCATCGCGCCGGCCTCCAGGGCTCAGGGCCCGTAGATGTCGGTGACGGCTCGCCACTGCGGGACGGCGGCAAGGCCCGTGGGGAAGCGGATCGTCCTCGAGTAGGTGCGCAGTGTTTGGCGGCCTGGCCACCCGGGCCGCTGGCGCAAGCGACCGACCCCGCCGGGGCAGAGGCGACGGCACACGGAGCGCGCGGCGTCCAGCGGCTCCTGCATGCCTGCCACCGTGCAGGCGAAGCCGGTGCCCCGCCGAAGGGCACACCGCGTCATTCCGAAGGAATGCGAAACTCGAATTCGGGACGGTCCCACGGCACGACGGGCGGGTTCGCGAACGCGGTCCCGGTCCGCACCGCACCAACGCGGTGGTAGAAGCCCTCGGCGGGAATATGCGACACGACCCTGACACGGTCGAGCCCGGCGGCACGGGCCTCGGACTGCATGTGCGCCACGAGCACGTCCAATGCCCCGTCCTTGCGCTTCGTCGGCGACGAACAGCAGGTCGAGCTCCGGTGGCGCGAGGACGAGCGAGTAGAACCCGAGGACCCGGCCGCCCTGGTCGTCGGCGCCGACGGCCACAAAGGCGCGGTGGGTCTCGATGTAATCAGGACCGACCCGGTAGCCCGCGACCGCGGCTGCGTACTTACCCCCGTAGGCGCCTGAGCCACGCACGAGCCGCGTAAGCCGTTTGGCATCCCGCGCAACGGCCCTCCGTATCGTGATCGGCTGACTGATCCGGGAAGTGCGTGACCTCATCGGGAGAGTATTTCGCACCGGGGAGTGCCTTCTTACGGCGGGTCGGCTCCTCGGGCAGGCGTTCCCCGCACCGCGCCCGGGAACGTGGTGCTCGGCGAAGGCGCGGTTGGCCGGCTCCTCCACTCGCCCAGGCCCCGATCGGCCACGTCACCGCACCGACTTCGTCGCCCTGCGCCTGCTCGGGCGCAAGATGTCGGGGAGTACCGAAGGCCACCCCGGTGGCGGTCAGCCGGGTGGGCCCCACGGCCCGGGCGATGCCGAAATCGAGGGCGCGTTGGTCGTCGTCGGCCATGACGATGTTGCCCGGTTTCAGATCCCGGAGCCCGCAGGCGTGGACGGCTTGGAGCGCCTGTCTCCGGTCCCACGTACCCGTCCAGCAGCGTAGGCAAAGTCACCGCCCGGCTGTCCGGGAAGCCGGTCTCAGCCGCCGCGCCGCACCCGGGCCGCCTTGCGTGCCTCCGCGAGCTTGCGGGCCTCGCTGCTCTTGCGGGACGCCCTGCCGCCGGAGCCGCCCTTCGCGTCCTTGGCGCTGCCCAGACCGCGGAACGGGGCGTTGTGGTTCTTGGGCCGCGGTACGGCCGGCTCGCCGTCGAGAGGCTTTGCGTAGGGGGCCCTGGCACCAGTGATCCGGCTCAGCTCCGCCTCGCCGGACCGCACATGGGTGACCTTGGGGGCGACGTCGGCGTCCGCCATCACCTGGCTCGTCTCGCGACGCTGTCCCGACAGGACGAGTGTCACGACGCTGCCGGAGCGGCCGGCCCGGGCCGTGCGGCCAGCGCGGTGCAAATAGTCCTTCGGGTCGGTGGCCGGGTCGACGTTGACCACGAGGTCGAGGTCGTCGACGTGCAGGCCGCGTGCGGCGACGTTCGTTGCTACCAGCGCGGTGACCTGCCCGTTCTTGAACTGGGCCAGGGTCCGGGTGCGCTGCGGCTGGGACTTCCCGCTGTGCAGGGCCGCGGCGGCCACGCCGCTGGCCCGCAGATGCCGCGTGAGCTGGTCGACGCCGTGCTTGGTGTCCAGGAACAGCAGGACGCGGCCGTCCCGAGCGGCGATCTCCGTGGTCACGGCGTACCGGTCCGGGCCGTGCACGACGAGGACGTGGTGCTCGGTCACGGAGACCGCGCTGGACGAAGGGTCCACGGAGTGGACAGCGGGGTCGTGCAGGTAGCGCTGCACCAGCTGGTCGACATCGCGGTCGAGGGTGGCGGAGAACAGCATCCGCTGCCCGCCGGGACGCACCTGGTCCAGGACCTCGGTGACCTGCGGCAGGAACCCCATGTCACACATCTGGTCGGCCTCGTCCAGGACCGCGATACGCACCCGTCCCAGGCGACAGCCCCTGCGCTCGATGAGGTCGTGCAGCCGACCGGGTGTGGCGACGACGATCTCGGCACCATCCCGCAGCACGGCGGCCTGCCGTCCGATGGACACTCCACCCACCACGGTCGCGAGCCGCAGCCGCAGCGCCTCGGCGTACGGGGTGAGCTCCTCACCGACCTGCTGCGCCAGCTCCCTGGTGGGCACCAGAACGAGCGCCAGCGGCTCTTTCGGCTGCGCGCGCTTCCCGGCCGTCCGGGCGAGCATCCCCAGGCCGAAGGCGAGCGTCTTGCCGGATCCTGTGCGGCCCCGGCCCAGGACGTCCCGTCCCGCGAGCGCGCTCGGAAGCGCCGCCGCCTGGATAGGGAAGGGCACAGTCACCCCGTGCTCGTCGAGCGCGCGCAGAACCTCGGACGGCAGCCCCAGCTGCGCGAAGGACGTCACCGTGGGCACTGCCGAAGTGGCGCCCGACGCCTCGGACACATCGTCCTGCTGCCGGGCATCGGCACGTGGTGATTCGCTCACAGAGAGCCTTCCTCCGAAGGGACCGTACCGAGGAAGGCGCGGCAGGGACATTGCCGCCGGCCAGAGACACCGAACGGAGCACCAACACAGCGACGCTGCAAAACCGCAACAATAGCACGAGGCACGCTGCCCGGGCCTCGCGTGGCCGCGCCGCTCGGCCGGGGAACGACAGCTGGACCTGTCTGTGGGGATTGGCTCGACGCGCCTGTGCCACAAGGCCTCCACCTGTGAAAAACGCCCTTGCCCGGAAGCGGCCACTTCAGGAGGAGGCCGGGTTGCGACGGGACGTCCGCGGATGGATCCACGCGATCGGGTGCTGATCATGCGGGATGCCGGGCTCGAACCGCTGGAGCCCTGTCCCCGGGTCATTGCGGCGCGGCACCTCCTGCCGTGTGATGCGCAAGGGCGGGCGTGGTGCAGGGCCCGCCCCTGCGCTCATCCGCGCCTGTGGACTCAGGGCAGGTGCCACACCTGGGTGGACAGCCCGTTGCAGTCGTAGATCTGCAGCTGTGTTCCGTTCGCCGTGTTGCCCTGGGGGTCGTCCAGGCAACGTCCGGACTGAGGGTTGTACAGGCTGCCGTCAGCCCGGGGGACCCACTGCTGGCCGCCCGCGCCGTTGCAGTCGTAGAGCTGGACCTTACTGAAGTCGGCGGTCGCGTTCTTGTCGATGTCGAGGCACTTGCCGAAGGCGCGCAGGGTGCCGTCGGCGGCGGCTGTCCACTGCTGTCCGGTGGCCTGGTTGCAGTCCCAGAGCTGGGCCGCGTTCTGGTTGGTGTTGGTGTTGGTGTCGACGTCGAGGCACTTGCCGGTGGTGCCCGGACCCGTGACCGCGCCCGCCGTGCGGACGGTGACGTTGCGCCACGACGCGGTGGTGGCGTAGTCGCGGACCCCGACGGAGCCGTGGGAGAAGGCGCAGTCGCTCAGGCTGAGGTAGGCGGGGTTGCTCCAGGAACCGGACGGCGCTCCCTGGACGGAGATGACGCAGCCGGAGACCTGGACGGTCAGGTGGTACCAGGAGCCGGCGGACAGGCCGCCGGGTATCGGCGTGCTGCCCAACTGGGTCCAGCCGTAGTTCTCGCGCCCGATCAAGAGGTTGGAGCCGGTGAGGCCCACGTAGTAGCCGTCGACGTTGTCCGCTCCGGTGGTCGGGTCGGTGGCGCGGACCAGGAAGCCGGCGTTGCCGTTGCCGGTCGTGCCGCCGAGGCGGACGTCGCCCTGGAGGGTGTAGTCGGTCCAGCCGGTGGAGCCGGTGACGGCCTTGTTGCCGCCGGTGCCCGCGGCGGACTCGGAGTAGGTCCCGCCGGAAGCCGACCAGGTGCCGCCGTACTGCGTCCAACCGCCGTCGCTGGAGACGAAGTCGGCGGTGTAGGGGAGGACACCGGCGTTGCCCGAACCGGTGAGCTCCTGGCAGTTGTACGGACCGGCGACGCCCGCCGCGCTGTAGCGCACGCTCCTGCCGTCGGCCGAGGGCAGCAGCTCAGGACTGTAGTTGGTACCGCAGTTGGACGGTGCTCCACTGGTGGGCACCGCGATGGGAGAGGGCATCCAGGACCAGGACCCGCTGCCGCCGGCGGTGTTGAGAAGGACCACCTGCTGGTTCTCGGGAGCCCCGCCGGCCACACGTGACTCGCTGCGACCGGTGAGCATGAGTTCGCCCTGGGGCCCGCCGGCCGGGCTCCAGGCGATGACGGGGGTGCTGAAAAGCTCTCTGCCGTCGTCGGTCTTCGGGACGGTACCCAGGTCGGAGGGGCCGCTGCCCCAGGTGTCGCCGTCGGTGGACGTCTTCGTGTGCACCAGGCAGTTCTGCGGACCGCACACCTCGTAGCTCGCCACGTAGGTCCCGGTGGACGGAATGCGGGCCACGGTGATCATGCCGGGCCGGTCGGCCTGTACGGTGCTGGCGACGTCCTTGACCTCACCGGGAGCCACACGGGTGCTGCCGTCGGGGTTGGCGCTCCAGGTGTCGCCGCCGTCGGTGGAGACGATGTGCCCGAGGAACTGACTGTAGGTGGTGTTCTGGCGCTCGTCGGAGAAGTACATGAGCATCTTGCCCGCGGAGTCCAGGCCGACGAAGGGTTCCCAGATTCCGCTGCCGTCCGCTCCGTGCGAGGTCTGCGGGGCCCCCACGTAGGTCCAGGTGGCGCCGTGGTCGGTGCTGCGCCATTCGCGGAACGTCACGCCGGACCGGTCGGCCGGCAGTGTGGCGCCCACCAACAGCAGGGTTCCGGCCGGGTAGGCCCCGAGGGTCCGCGGATATTCGAAGAGGAAGGGCTGGTAGGAGAAGGTGTCGCCGACGGTCGTCGACAGGGTGGACCACGAGGCACCGTCGTCGGTGCTGCGGCGGATCACATACGAGCTGGAACTGCCGTCGGTGCTCCAGTGCTCGAAGCTCGCGAGCAGTGTTCCGTTGGCCGATCCGCTGTTCTGCAGGCGGATCATGCGGGTGTAGGCCATGCCCTCCGTACTGGAGGCGGGGCTGTACAGGACGTTGCCCGGGGTGTTGGCGAAGGCGTTGGCCGGCAGGGCGAGCAGACAGAGGAGGACCGAGGCGAGCAGGCTGAGCAGGAGGCGCGCACGACGTCTGCGACGGTCGTGCGGTGGCGAGGTGGCCATGGCGGCTCCTTGTGCGGTGACGGATGGGGACGCGGCCCGTCCGTGCGGAGACGGCAGGTGCGACGGACATCGCTTGCAACGATGTAAATGCCCGCAGTCGGGGAGTATGGAGCCGCACGCCGACCCTTCGCAATGCCTCGGCAGCAGGTTTTTGCATCGATGCAAACCGCCTGGACTGTATGCACCGCGCGGAACCGAGGTCAACACGTCATGACGGCCCCCACGCGCCGAGACGTCGCCGAGCGTGCCGGCGTCTCGATCCGCATGGTGTCCCATGTGGTCACGGCTACGCCCGGGTGACCGATGCCACCAAGGTGCGGGTCCAGGCGGCGAGCGACGCGCTCTGATCGGCCTGGGGCGTCGGCGCATCGCCGCCATCGCCGTCCACCAGGACCCCACGGGCGGCACCGCCGTCCTGCGCACCCGTGGTGGTCGGGAGGCGTTCGCGCAGGCCGGTCTCACGTGGACGAGTCGCTCATGGTGTCCCTCCCACACTACGAACGCCGGTACGGAGCCATGGCGATGGCGCGGCTCCTGGACCGTCCCGAACCGCCGGACGCGGTGTTCTGCTTCAGCGATCTGCTGGCCCTGGGCGCCATGCGCGTGGCCCTCTCCCGGGGGTTGCGGCGAATTTGCATCGATGCAAAGAAGCGGGCCCCTGGCGCGACGCGGTCCCGGTCCCCGGGAGGAGCGCGGGTCCCGCACCGGCCGGAACACGGCCTGCCACACCGGGAACTCGCTCCGCCGTCACGGTTCCCTTCGCACCCGAGGCGCCCTCTGTCGGGCGTCGGCTGCCGGGACTTCCTGGAGGCCGTCTGGTACCGCCGCACGCTTCCGATCCCTCACGAGTGGACCGGCCGGCGGATCCCGCTGCACTTCCAGGCCGTCGACCACGACACCACGGTGTGGGTCGACGGGCGCGAGGCGGGCCGCCACCGGGGCGGACCTCGTGGTGCGGGCACGGGACAGCCGAGCCGCAGTCCAGGCCCGTGGCAAGCAGTCCAACCGGTACGAGACCTGCGAGGTCAGCAAGGGGTGTGGCATGCCAGTCCGGCGCCGTTCTGCGCGGCCGAGTTCCCTCCTTTCCAGAGGCGCGGAAAGGCAGGCGAACAGACGCGTTGCTCCCGGAAGGCCGGAGCCTTTCGACCGTGGTCGAAAGGTGTGACCGGAGTGCGGCGACCACTCCAGACTCGGACGGACGGACTCAGCCCGTGAAACCGAGGGGGAGCACATGCGCAAGGAAATTCGGCCCGGCAGGGGCACCAGGGCCAGGAGGCTGGGTGCTCTGTTGGCGGCCACGGCGCTCACCGTGGGGATCGCGGTGGCGACCGCGCCCTCCGCGGCTGCCGCCAGCCCGTGCTGGAACGACGGCTCCACCAAGTGGTGGTGCAACAACGTCTCCGGCGCGCGGGTGTACGGCACGGTCGGGGACAACCACATCTACCCGGACCCGAACACCGTCGTCGGCTACATGTACTCCAACCCGAGCTGGTTCTGGTGCAAGGAGGACAACCAGGCATGGGTGGGCGGGCCGCACTCCACACGCTGGGAGATGACGGTCGCGGACAATGGCCAGCTCGGCTTCATGAAGGACACGGCGATCTCCAGCGAGACGGACCCGCTCCCCGACTGCTGAAGGTGAGCGGTGACGGCTGTGCAGCCCCACCGGTGGTGCACCGACCGCCGTCCCCAGCCGGTTCGACTGCCGCTACGTCGGCGGACCGCACCCGAGCCGCTGGGTGTTCACCGAGGCCGACAACGGCGAGTGGGGCTCCATGAAGGACAGGTCCAGCTACCGCGGGACGGACCCGCTGCCCCTGTGCTGACGGTGGCGCCGAGGTGACCACCTCGGCCTGTCGCCACGATGTCGGTGGCTGCGGGTCCGCGGGCCGGCGCGGGCCGTCGTGGGCGGTTTCCGGCTGAATCGCCTACGACGTGCCCGGCCGGCCGGGACCTCAGCAGACGGGGACGTCGGGCAGTCTGTTGTCCGGGTAGTTGACGTAGATGTTGGTGATGTAGCCGCCGTACAGGGGGAGATAGGCCCACCAGTCGTTCGTGTACTGCCCGACGGTGACCTCCTCGCCCTGCTTCTGGCACCCGATCAGCGCGTCGACCCCGGCGGGCAGCCGGGTGAGCGCCTGTGAGCTGGTGGTCGTGTCGGCGCGCACCTGGACGTGGGAGCCCCATGTGCCGTACCACGAACCGGAGCGCGGGACGGCGCCGGGGACGTTCAGGGACCGTACCAGCGTGTCGAGGGCGCTGTACGCGGCGCCGAACGAGGTGCCCTGCGGGTGCAGGGTGAAGACGGCGACGATCGAACGGTCACCCGCGCCCACGGTTCCCGTGGTGTGCAGTGCGGGCCGGGCGAGGTCGACCCCCGCGCCGGGTGCGGTCGTGACCCGGCGGCCGGCGGCCGAGGCGGTCGTGTCGGCGCAGTCGCTGCTCTCGCCGAAGCCGGACCAGCCCTGCTTGACCGCCCACGGCTGCTGGAACGATGCCGGGATGCCGAACCGCTGGTCGAAACCGTCGACGCCGCACCGGGTGGAGGCGCGCAGGTCGCCCATGACGATGTCCCGCAGGGCGGCGGGTGCACTGTCCAGGATCCAGCGGTAGATCCGCACGGTGTCGGCCGCCGACAGGGCGGTGTAGCCCCAGTAGCCGGGGTAGTCCGCAGGCGGGCCGGCGGTGTCCGTCAGCCCCAGGCGGGGGATCATCCGGTCGATGATCGCCGAGCCACCGTCCTGGGTCCAGTAGAAGTCCGCCGCGGAGTCGTCGCTGGAGCGCAGCATGCTGTCGAGACGGGCCCGGTCGTCCGACGGCAGGCCGTAGCCGGGGCCGCGGTCCCACAGATGGTCCAGAGCGATCAGAAGCTTCACCACCGACGCGGAACGGAACTGCGTGTGGACGTCGGACTGCTCGGTGAACGTCCCGGTCCGGCGGTCGTACACGGCGATTCCGGCGGTGACGCCCGGCGGTACGTTCACCGAGGCCGTGCGCGCGGTGGTGGGTGAGGGGGTCTGGGCGCGGGCGGGTGCCGCCGTGGCGAACAGGGCGGCCATCAGGACCGACAAGGCCGCCACGAGGGCGAATCCGCCTCGCGGTCTGTGCGAGGTGCGGGGTGGCATGAGCGACTCCCTGGTTCGGACGGGGCCGAAGAGGAACGCGTCGGGGCCGGCCACCGTCGCAAGGGGCCGGCCGTGACACGCGTGTCAGCAGTTGCGGACGGACCAGACGGGGTCCCAGTTCTGGTCACCCACCTGCGGCGGGGAGAAGGCGCGCAGCACGTTCCCGTTGGCGTCGTAGAGGTAGGAAGTGACCGACCCGGTCTGCTTGTTGAGGTAGTAGCCGTTGCCGTACCAGTTGGACAGGTAGTAGCGGTTGCAGTTGTAGAGGTAGAAGATCTTCCACTTGGACACGGTCGGATCCCACACCTCGAGGCAGAGGTTCCCCGGTCCACAGGTGAACGTCTGGTCGTCCGTGCGGTAGCTGACGGTGGTGGACGGAGAGATCGTCGGGGACACGGCGGCCGCGGCCTGTGCGTGGTTACTGGTACGAGGGCCGGAGGCGGGTGCCGCCTGTGCCGGACCGGTGGCGAAGACGGCCGTCAGCGTGCAGGCCAGCACGCCGATGATGCCGAGCAGCGAGCGCTTCGCGCGCATGGATGAGACCTCCGTCGGGACGACAGCGGGACATCTGGGACAGCGGCACGGAACGTGCCCTGGCGCCGACGATCGCCGATCGCGCGGGCCCGGCAGAAGCCTTTCGAACGTCCTCGAAAGGCCGCTGCCCCCGGACACCGCCGCATCATGCCCACCGGCGGCCAACTGCCGCAGGCCGCAGGCCCGTTGAGGCGTGATCGGCCCACAGGACGGCATCGGTGCGGCCCGTGGGCGGCGTTGACGTCGCCCGTACCGGACGTCACCGTGGTCCGGCCACGCACAACATCGCCATCCCGGACGGGAGACCGCCGAACCGTGCCTACCAAGCGCTCACTTGTCGGACTGTGCGCCGCCCTCGCGATGGGGGCGGCCCTCCTCGCCACCGGAACCGCGCAGGCCGCCCCGGCCTCGCACGGCGCCTTCCACGGTCACGCCATGACCATGTCCGCGGCGCCGAAGACGGGCCGCCCTGCACCGCTCCTGGCTGTCGCCCCCTCCGCTTCTCCGGCCGTCCGCACGGCCTACGCCGGTTCCGGCGGGGGCGTGTACTGCCAGAGCGGCTACTTCTGCGCCTCGGTCTGGGATCCGACGGCCGGCAAGTTCAAGATCTTCTTCTTCTACTCCTGCAACCGCTACACCCTCTCGAACTGGATCGACTGGGCCGAGGCCCAGAACAGCCAGACCGGAGGTGCCGTCGCCGGTCTCTACGGCTCCGGAGGCGGTCTGCTGCAGACCATCCCGGCCGACAACGCGGTCTACGCCGTCAACTGGTCACCGGTGTACTCGATCCGCAACTGCTGAGCCGGACGGCCTCCGCGGCCCGGCGCACCGGGCAGGACTCAGGGACCGTAGGCCGGATCAGTCTCAGTCCGTCGTCCGGTGTCCGCGCCCAGCAGCCGGTGACCCACGGACGTCACCGAGTGCCGTACGAACTGGCCCTCCCGGTGGCTCGCCACCAGTCCTCCGTCCCGCAGGACGGCGAGCTGGTAGCTGGCGCTGGGAAGGGCGATGCCCACGGCCTGGGCCACCTCGGACGTGGTGCGGGTGCGGCCACGTGCCACCTGCACCAGCACGGTGGCCCGGGTACGGCCCAGCAGCCGCTCCAGACCGCCACCCTCGGGGGCCGCCGTCTCCAAGGGCCGTACGGCGACCGGATGGACGAGGACCGGCCCGAGGGTGGGATCGGCGAGCGCGGTGGGCCTGCGCCAGCAGAAGTAGGAGGGCAGGAGCAGCAGGCCCCGGCCCTCCAGACGCAGGTCCCGGTCGACGGGGTAGTCCACCTCCAGCACGGGGGGATGCCAGCGGGCGAACGGGAGACTCTCCAGCAGAGCGCGGACACCGCCGTCCAGGAGGGTGCGGGCCCGCAGGTCGACCTCGTCCTGCACGGCCCTGCGAACCTGGCCCCACCGCGGTTCGAGCAGAGCCTTGGAGGAGACCTCCAACGCCCTGACCAGCGATGCCATACCGCGGTCTCCCGGCCTGCCGAGCGCCGTCGTCCACGCCGGGAGACGGCGGGCGCCGGCGAGTATGCCCAGCTCCTGCTGCAGACGGCGGCGGGGCGTCGCGCGTACCTGTACGAGGGCGGCGGGCAGGCCCTCGTCCGGGACGGACGGGGTGAGGAAGTCGGGGATGTAGCCGACGGGCGGGACGAGCGTACCCAGCAGGCGCAGTGCACGGCGCGCCTCCAGGTCCCGTACCGTCCGCTCCAGGACGTTGCGGCGCCATGCCCCGAACTCGAGCGGCCCCTGATTCGTGACCAGCCGGCAGGCGGCGCAGACGAGTTCCCACAGCGGATCGGGACGCCGGGCCACACGGATGCTCTGTAAGTCGAGCGGCGTGAAGTGGATGCGGAGCATGCAGGCCTCTTTCGTGGTGGTGGGGGGTTGGCCGAGGCGATGCGCGACAGACAAGGGTCGGCGAAGCGGTACGGGTCATCCATGGGGACGAGTGGCGATCGCCCTTGGTTGACTGTGTTCTCGCCACCGGCAGGCCCGACCGCTCACGCCGACGACGGGGGAACGGCTTTGTCCTGTTCCGCAACCGCCATGGCCGAAAAAGTGTCTCTCAACGCGTGGTCCAGCCGCCTCGGGAGTCGGTCGGGCGGGGCGGCACGGCGTCTGGGGGGATGACGTGAGCACATGGGTGGTACCCGGATACACCGAGTCTCTCGAACTCGGCTCGGGCGCGAGCGGCCGCGTCGTGCTGGCCGTGCACGCGGACACCGGCGTACGGGTCGCGGTGAAGTACCTCAGCGAGTCCCTGCGCACGCGGCCGGGTTTCGTGCACGACTTCCGGGCGGAGGCGCGCCTGCTCGGCGGACTGCAGAGCCTGTACGTGGCCGGCCTGTACGAGTACGTGGAGAGCCCGCAGGGCGCCGCCATCGTCATGGAACTGGTGGACGGTGTCTCGTTGCGGACGCTGCTGACCCGTCAGGGGCCACTCGGTCCCGAGGCCGCGCTCGTCCTTCTCAAGGGATCGCTGCTCGGGCTCGCCGACGCACACCGCGTCGGCGTCGTCCACCGCGACTACAAGCCGGAGAACGTCCTGGTCGGGACGGACGGATCGTCCAAGCTCGTCGACTTCGGCATCGCGGTGGACGCCGGCACCAGCGCGGGTGTGGCCGGGACCCCGTCCTACATGGCCCCCGAGCAGTGGACCGGGGCCCCCGCCTCCTGCGCCGCGGACGTGTACGCGGCCACGGCCACCTTCTTCGAGTGCCTGACGGGGCACAAGCCGTACTCGGGCGACAACATCGCCGAACTGGCCCTGCGGCACGTCGACGCCCCCGTCCCCGTGGAGGAGGTCCCCGAGGCGGTGCGCGAGCTCGTCCGTCGCGGTCTGGCCAAGGAACCGGGCCGGCGGCCGGCGCAGGCCGAGGCGTTCGTGACGGAACTGGAGGCGATCGCCGGCGCCGGCTACGGGGCCGACTGGGAGGAACGCGGCCGCGCCCGGCTCGCCGCCCTGGTGGCCCTTCTGGCGCTGCTGCTGCCCTCGGCCCGCTCCCCCCGGTCCACCACGGACACCGCACGTACCGTCCTGAGTCGGGCACCACGCCCTGACTGGGCCCGGTCATGGCGACCTGGCCGACCCGGCATGCTCGTCTCGGGCGTTGCCCTACTCCTGGGCCTCCTGCTCACCTACGGAATGCATCACGCTTCGGCAGGTGCCGGCGAGCCGGCCGCCGACGCCCTGGCCACCACCACGGCCCGGGCCGGCACCGAAGCGGCGCCGTCCACCGCCCCGCCCACGGCGCCCACCCCGTCAGGCGACCTGTCGCCGACACCCGGTGTCTCCCCCTCGGACCCGTCGGCCACCCCGACCGGTCGGCCCTCCGCCCCCGCCACCGGCTCACCCACGCAGTCGACGACCCCCAGCGAGGCGACCACGCCCAGCGGGGCGACCACGTCCACGCCGGCAACACCGACGACCGCCTCCTCCCCGCCTGTCGCTCCCGCCGTCAAGAACGTCGCGGTATCGGCCTTCCGGCAGACGGGCCCCACGACCTCCACCGCGACCATCACCGTCACCACCGACGGCAGCGGGCCGATCTCCGTCACCGTCTCGTGGTTCACGGACAACGCGAGCGGAGGGGCCGGCTCCCCCGACGGTGCGTCACAGACCTTCGAGCGCAGCGGAGCCACCCAGTACACGATCCCCGTCGACCACACCTTCCAGAACGACGGCTGCTACTGGACGGTCCGGGCCACCACCACTCCGGCGCCGGCTTCCGGCGGCGCCTCGCAGCAGATCCTGACCAGGCAGTGTGAGATCGGATGACCGCTCAGAGCGACGACACGCCCACGCCGGCGGTGCCGGGTGAGGAGCCCACGCGGGCGCTCGCACCCGCCGACCCGCCCGCCGGCCCCGACAGCGAGTACAGCGCCACCGTGCTGGCCAGCCACTGGATCCAGCGCCCCGAAACGGACGACACCCTCGTCGAACCGGTCCCGGCGAGCGCCTCCCCGGCCCGTCCCGACCGCGTCGAGGGCAGCGTGCTGCGTTTCGGCCCCGGTGTGACGGCCGCCCTCGCGCACCGCACCGTCCAGACACGTCCCGCCACGTCGTCGGCTCCCGCCCCCTCCGGCCGGAGGCTGCGCAAGAACGCCCTCCCGGCGCTGCTGGTGGTGGCCGTCCTCGCCTTCCTGGCCTGGCAGCGCTTCGGGCAGTCCGTGGCGGTCACCCAGGTTGCCGTCACGGCGAGGCCGTCGGTTCTGGGATGCGACGGCACCGCGGACATCGTCGGCCTGGTCACCACCAACGGCCGTCCCGGCACCCTCTCCTACCGGTGGGTCCGAAGCGACGGCACCGCGTCCGGCGTCCTGCACGAGGTGATGGTCCGGGGGGAGCGACACGCGCGCCTGCACCTTCGATGGACCTACCAGGGACCGGGCCACCGTGCGGCACGGGCGGAACTGCGCATCCTGTCCCCCGGCCACCGGGCGGCCGCCGCCCGCTTCTCCTACGACTGTCCCTGACGGCCGACTACGACCGTCCCTGAGGGCCGACCGGGATCGTCGGCCAGGTGCCCGTGCAAGCCGGAGGACGAAAGGCGCCCCGTCTCGCCAGGAGGCGGGGCGCCCTTGTGTTGCGGCGGAAGAACCGGATCACGGCTGTAGCTTTCTCTCTTGAGAACTCCGGATTCATCTGCCAACTCCACTTGTTCCACGAGCACTTCGACGAGGTTCGCATGTCCAACCCCCCATCCTCCGTCCGTACGGCCGACCGTCGCGGCAGGGCCGGAACCCGCCACGCCGCGCTCCGCCGGGCGGCGGTCGTCGCCGTGACCGCGCCCATCGCCGGGACGCTCCTGTTCGGCACGAGCGCCTTCGCCGCCGACGAGACCGCCTCCCCTGCCACGGCCACGGCACTCGACCCCGCCGAACAGAAGATCGCGGACAATCTCGACACCCGTGTGAAGGACACCCGTCTCGGCTCCACGCTGAGCGGCGTCGTCATCGACGCCACGTCCGAAAAAGCCGTCTGGGGCCACGACGCGAGCACCGCGCTGATGCCCGCGTCCAACACCAAACTCGGCACCGCCACCGCCGCGTTGACGGTGCTCGGCCCCGACCACCGGTTCACCACCAGAGCCGTCTACGGCAACGGCACGCTCACCCTCGTCGGCGGCGGCGACCGCACCCTGACCGGCGCCGACCTCGAGGCGATGGCGACAACCGCCGTCGCGGGACTCAGGAGCGCGGGTCTCACCTCGGTCAAGGTCCAGGTCGACGACAGCCTCTTCCCCGAGCCGACGCTCGCGACCGGCTGGAACGACGGCTACTACCCGGACTCCGTGGCACCGGTACGGGCTCTGGTGGTCGACGGCCACCAGGTCACGGACACCTCCCTGGACGCGGGCCAGGTCTTCGCCGGGTTCCTCGCCCAGCAAGGCGTCACCGTCACGGGCGGCGTCACCCACGGCTCGGCCGGCACGGGCGACGTGCCGGTAGCCCAGCACCGGTCCGGACCCCTGTCCGCCATCGTGGAGCACATGCTCAAGGTGAGTGACAACGATATCGCCGAGACCCTGCTGCGGATGACCGCGATCGGCGCCGGCCGACAGCCGACCTTCGAGGACGGCACGGCGGCCGTACGCGAGGTGCTCCGCGGGTACGGCATCTCGCTGGACAACTACGAGATCCACGACGGCAGCGGTCTGTCCCGCGCCAACCGTATCCCGGCACGGACCATCGCCGACATCCTCGACGTCGCCGACGACGCCCGCAACGCGGGGACCCTCGCGTCCATCGTCGAGGGCCTCCCCGTCGCCGGAGAGGCGGGCTCCACCCTGGGGCCCGAATGGGGACGCTTCGACACCGCGGACTCGCAGTGCGCCGTCGGCAAGGTCCGGGCGAAGACGGGCACGCTCACCGGTGCGATCGCACTGAGCGGGCTGACCAGGGCCAAGGACGGACGCTGGAAGATCTTCTCCTTCATCGAGAACAACTCCCCCGCCGATCCGGCCGCCACCAAGGACGCCCTCGACGGCCTGGCAGCCACGGTCAACGGCTGCTGGGCATAAGGCCGGACACCCGCACGTGCCGGCGCGAGGCCGCACACGGGGAGTGGGGGCACGGGGCCGCTCGGGCTGCTGAGGTTCGGCGACGCACCGGTGCTGCTCGGCGCCGGACCGACCCGGCCGGCGGCGCTCGACCGGGTCCTCGGCGGCGCGCCGAACCTGGCGACCGGCGGGAGCCGCGGCACCGTGACCGGGACGGCCGACGCCGGCGGCCGTGCCCTCGGACCCGACCGGCTCGAACCGTGCCCCCGGTCCGGCCACCGGTTCGGCGCCGGGCGGCTATGGTCGCTGAGGGGGCGTTCGGACATGACGGGGGGCTCACGGTGCATCGTCCGGCAGGCGCGGACCCGGAGATCGGTCCGGCCCGGTCCGCGTCGCGCGCGCTGTTGCCCCGGTCGCTGCGCGCGTGGCTGGGCCCGGTCGCGGCGTTCGCCGCGCTGGTGGTCGTCGTCCTCGGGGTCCGTTACGCCGGGCACAGCGAGCCGGGCGGGGTGGACCGGTGGCTCGTCCCGCCGACGGCGGACAGTGTGCGGGGGCCGTGGCGGCATGTCGCCCTGGCCCTGGACTTCCTGGGGGAACCCGCGGGGTCGGTGCTGGTGGTCGTGGCCGGGGTGGCGGGCTGCCTGCTGTTGCGGCGGCCCCGCGCGGCGGTGCTCGTCGCCGTCGGGTCCGGCCTGACCGTGGGGACGACCACGCTGCTCAAGCACGTGGTGGGGCGCACCATCCACGGTCCGGGCAATCTGTCCTACCCGAGCGGCCACACGGCCTTCTTCACCGCGCTCGCCCTGATGGCGGCGCTGCTCGCGGCCGGCCGGCTCGGCCTCGGCAGGACGGCCGGCCTGTCCCTCGTGCTCGGCGCGGCGCTGGCCGCCGGCGCCACCATGGGCTGGGCCGAGGTCGGCCTGGGCGCCCACTACCCGACCGACGCCCTCGGCGGCTGGTGCACCGCGCTGGTGGTGACGCCGGCGACCGCCTGGCTGGTCGACCGGACGGCCGACCGGAGCGCCGCGCACAGGCCCGGCACGGCACGCTGACGGCACGTCACGCCAGGCGGCGGAACACGGGCTTCACCGGTCGCCCGCCCAGCCAGGCGGTGGGGTTGGCGGTGTCCAGCGCCTTCCGGTACACCGCACAGGCCTCGGCCACCACGTCGACGGTGCGGTCGATGTCCGCGTCGTCGAGTGCGCTGCTCACCACGAACGACGGGGCGAGCACCCCGCCGGCGAGGAGCCGGCGCAGGAACAGCGTGCGGTACTCCTGCGACGGCTGCAGGTTCTCGTCGAGGGTGGCGAAGACCAGGTTGCTGGCCCGGCCCCGGACCACGACGTGGTCGCCGACGCCCATGGCGGCCGCGGCGTCGCGGACACCGGCGGCCAGCCGCTCGCCGAGGGCGTGCAGGCGCGCCGTGACGCCCTCCTCGACGTAGGTGGCCTGCACCGCCATCGCGGCCGCCAGCGAGTGGGTTTCCGCACCGTGGGTGGTGGACAGCAGGAACACCCGGTCGCCGGAGCCGCGCAGTCCGCCGCGCTCCATCAGGTCACGGCGCCCGGCCAGCGCGGAGACGGCGAATCCGTTGCCGAGCGCCTTGCCGAACGTGGAGAGGTCGGGGACCACGCCGTACAGGCCCTGGGCGCCTGCCTCGGACCAGCGGAAGCCGGTGATCATCTCGTCGAAGACCAGGACGCAGCCGTGCCGGTCGGCCAGGTCGCGCAGGCCGGCGAGGTACCCGGGCGGCGGCTCGGTCTGGGTGGCGGGTTCGAGGATCAGGCAGGCGATCTCGTCCTGGTACCGGGTGAGCAGTTCCTCCGCGGCGGCCAGGTCGCCGTAGGGGAAGGACACGGTCAGCTCGGTGGTCGCCGCGGGGATGCCGGCGTTCATCGGTGTGGTGCCGATGAACCAGTCGTCGACGGAGAAGAACGGGTGGTCCGCGCAGAGGGCCACCCGTGGGCGCCCGGTGACGGCGCGGGCCAGGCGCACCGCGGCGGTGGTGGCGTCGGAGCCGTTCTTCGCGAACTTCACCATGTCGGCGGTCGGCACGGTGGCCAGGAAGCGTTCGGCGGCCTCGACCTCGACGATGGACGGCCGGACGAAGTTGCTGCCCCGGTCGAGTTCCCGCCGTACCGCCTCGGTCACGCGCGGGTGGGCGTGGCCGAGGCTGACCGACCGCAGGCCGGAGCCGTACTCGATGTAGCGGTTGCCGTCGACGTCCCACACGTGGGCACCGCTGCCGTGGCTGATGACCGGTGCCAGGTTCTCGGGGTACTGGTCGTCGCCCTTGGCGTAGGTGTGCGCGCCTCCCGGGATCAGGGCGTGCAGCCGCTCGTTGGCCTGCCGCGAGCGGGACAGGAGGAAACCCTCGGTGTCTTGGGTGTGCACGCCGACCTCATCTTTCTCGGTGCTTCAGGACCTCGGCGAGGCTCGGCGCCTCCCGGTCCCGTCGGGACATCGACGTGGCCGGCAGTGGCCAGGGAATGGCGAGTTCCGGGTCGTCGAAGGCGATCGTCACGTCCTCGGACGGATCGTGCTCACGGTCAATACGGTAAGAGGTGTCCGCGATTTCGGTAAGAGCCTGGAAGCCGTGCGCACATCCCGCAGGGATGTACACGGTCTTCTGCGTCTCGCCGGACAACTCGAAGAAGGCACGGCCCAGGTACGTCGGCGAGTCCGGCCGCAGGTCCACGACGACGTCGAAGATCTGCCCGTACGAGCACCGCACCAGCTTGGCCTCGCCGGCGCCGGAGCGCAGGTGCAGGCCGCGCAGCACGCCGCGGACGGAGCGGGACACGCTGTCCTGGACGAAGGCGTCCGGGTCCAGGCCCACCGAGCGGACCACGCCGGCGTCGAAGGTGCGGCAGAAGAAGCCGCGTTCGTCGGCGTACGGGGTCGGCTCGAAGAGGTACGCGCCGGCGATCTCCGGGACTTCGGTCGCTTTCATGAAGCCTTCCGTGGGGCGTGGGCGTGGTCGTTCGCCGGGAACAGGGTCGTGGTCAAGGCGGTGAACTGGTGGGTGAGTTGCTCCGCGGCGACCCGGTTCCGCTCGGCGAGGGTCTGCCGTAGCTCCGCCGCGTGCTTCTCCAGGTCCCGGAACTGTTCGAGGAGCCGGTCGGCGTCGACCTCGCGAGCCGGGTGACGGTACGCGCCCAGACCCATCCGGTCCATGAGCGCGTCGCTCTTCGCCGCGTAGCAGAGGGCGAGCACGGGCGTTCCGGTCTTCAGCGCGCAGATCAAGTTGTGGTAGCGGACGGCCACCACGGTGTCGGCGGCTGCCATCTCGTTCATCAGGTCGGCCAGGGAGGCCGGTTCGGCCGCGGTGACCAGCGGTGAGTCGACCGCGTCGAGGATGGCGGCGACCACCGCCAGATCGCACTGGTCGCCGGTGAGGAGCCGCACGGGCCTGCCCTCCTCGACCAGCGTGCGGACGAACCTGATCGTCCCGTCGAGGTAGCGCCGGTAGATCTCCTCGGCCCGGGCGCGGTCGTCGTTGCCGCCGTGGAAGTCCATGACGCCGAGGCAGACGAGGCCCGGTGTGCCGGTGGGCGCGCTCGCCCGGGGTGCCGGGAGGGAGAACGCGAGGTCGGGGTAGACCTCGTCGCGCCCGGTGTCCACGCCCATCGCCCGCATCGCGTCCCGGGACTGGCCGTCCCGGTAGGACCGGTACGCGGCCAGCCGTGCCGACCAGCGCACCAGGGCCCGGGTGGGCCGGTTGCGGATCTCGGCGGCGCCGACGCTGACCAGCGCGACCCGGGTGCCGGTCAGCCGGCCGCTCGCGCACAGCAGGAACAGCGAGTACGGGAAGCCCCAGGGCCGCAGCGGCAGGGTGGCCTCCAGGACGCCCATGCCCGGCACGATCACCACGTCGTGCCGGCGCACCCAGGCCGCGGTGCGGAAGACGTCGACGAGTTTGCCGAGCCCCTTCGAGGCGATCGCGCCGGCACGGGACGCGGTCCGGTACTCCGCGCGGTTCCAGTGCAGGCGGGTGGCGGGGATCCCGAACCGGGCGGTCACGGCCTCGGGCCCGCCGCACAGCGCGTCCACGACCGCCTCCGGGTGCTCGGCGCGCAGGTACCCGAGGACGGCTTCGAGGGAGCCGTCGTTGCCGAGGTTGCCGGAGCCGAGCAGGCCGAAGACCCCGACGCGCACGGGAGTTGCGTCCGTGGAGGTCATGCGTGCCTCCTGCCCTCACGGCCGGCGACGAGGTCGTCGACGGAGACCGTGAGCAGGGCCGGGTCGACCGGGGCACGGTCCTCGACCCGCTCGCCGGCGTTCGGCCGGACCCGGCTGGTCATCCAGGCGGCCAGGTGGCGGTAGCACTCCCGCCGGTCGGCGGCGGACAGCGGCGCCCGCCGGATCGCCGAGGCGAAGCCCCAGACGTACTCGGCGAGCAGCCGGGGCGTCGGGTGCAGCAGGCCTGCCCGGCGCGGGTCCAGGTTGACGCACCGGGAGCGCTTGGACGGGTTCGCCCGCTCGGCACGGGTGGGGTGGTCGCGGCGGAAGTACAGCAGTTCCGGCACCTGGTGGAAGCGCCCGTGCAGGGTGATCTCGGCGACGAAGGTGCGGTCGGCGTGGTGATAGCTGTCCATGGGCTTCACCCGGCGCAGCACGTCGGCGCGCATCACCCCGTAGAAGTCGTCGCCGCCCGGCTCGAACAGCAGGCTGCGGAAGCGCTCCGGGGCGTGCGGCGAGCCGGTGGCGAGCGTGTACTCGTAGGGGACGGTCACCTGCCCGTCGCCGTCGATGACCGCCTGGTCGGTGTGCGCGAGGATGACGTCGGGCCGCTCGTCCAGCGCCTCCACGCAGCGCCGGATCAGGTCGCGGCCGTAGAGGTCGTCGTGCGAGGCCCACTTGAACAGTTCGCCGCGGGACTCGGCGAAGACGTGGTTGTGGTTCGGGGTGGCACCGATGTTCCGGGGCAGCCGGTGGTAGCGGATGCGGGAGTCCTGCGCGGCGTACTTGCGGCAGATGTCCTCGGTCCCGTCGGTCGAGGCGTTGTCGGAGACGACCAGTTCGAAGTCCTCGTAGGTCTGGCCGAGCAGGGCGTCGAACGACTCGGCCAGGTACTCCTCGCCGTTGTACACGGGCAGGCCGATGCTCAGCCTGGGTCGGTCGGTCATGCGGTCCTCACTTCGGGGATGGGATGGCGGTGGCGCTCGCGCAGCGCGGACCGCAGCTGCAGCCACCACACGGCCGAGCCGCTGAGGGTCGCCGCGGCGACGCCCCAGGCCGAGCCGGCCGTGCCCGCGACGGCCGCGCCGCCGAGCCCGCCGCCGACGTAGCAGGCGGAGGCGAACAACTGGCAGCGCAGGCTGCGCCGGGCCGCGCCGAGCGCGCGCAGTCCGGCCGCCGCGCCGGTGCCGAGGCCCGCTCCCGCGACGCTGAGGGTGATCTGCACGAGGAGGTGCGAGGAGGAGTGCCAGACGTCGCCGAGCGCCAGGTCGCCGAGCCGGTCGGGCATCAGCAGCAGCGCCGAGCCCCAGAGCAGTGCGCCGGCGGCCTGTCCCCCGCCCAGGAGCAGGCAGAACCTGCCCAGTTGGTGCGGGGCCCGCCGCAGCACCCGGGCCGCCTCCGGGACGGTGACCAGCGAGAGCCCCATCAGCACCGCGAGGAACGGCCCCATCAGGAGTTCCGCGCCCCGCACCGCGCCCACCGCGCCGACCCCGACGATCACGCCGAGCCCGTACGCCCGCACCTGGCTGGCGCCGCTGAGGCTGACGTTCTCGACCAGGTACCGGTAGCCGAGGTCGCGTTGTTCGCGCAGCCAGCCGCGGGCCTCGGCCGGCCGGGGCCGGATGCCGGACTGGAGGTATCCGTAGCCCGCGGCCACCGTGGCGGACGCGCCCCAGGCGAGCACGAAGGCGGCCACGGTGTCCACGTGGGCCGCCACGACCATGGCGGGGACGAGGGCGACGCCCCACACGACGTCGTTGACGAACGCCTTCCGCCCGGCGCCGGCGGCGAAGAACGCGAACCGCCAGGCGTCCTGGAGCAGCAGCCCCGGCAGCAGGACACCGAGGGCGGCGAACGCGGGCCCCACCCGGCCGCCGAGGCCGAGCCCGGCCGCCAGGCACACCACGCCGAGGGCCGAGCCGACGCCGAGCGCGGTGCCCGTCGACCGGGCCACCGCACCGCGCCAGACCGCCTCCGGCACCCCGCTGAAGCGCACCGTGAGCGGGTCGGTGGCGAGGCCCCGGGAGACGTTGAGCACCACGCCGTAGGTCACCCAGGCCAGGCTGAACACGCCGAATGCGGACACCCCGAGCGAGCGGGCCACGTAGAGGCCCACCGCGAAGTTGCTGATGCTGGAGGCCGCCTGGTCGGCAAGGCCCCAGGACAGCCTGCCGACCAGGGCCCGTCTGGCGGACCCGGCCGGTGGTGCCGTCTGCTGCTGGTTCTCCCCCTGGACGGTCATGGGCGTCATTCCTTGACCAGGTCGGCGCCGCGCAGGGCGTCGGCCGCGGCGGCCACGGTGTCGAACGGCAGGCCGGACCGCTCGGCGACGTCCAGCAGACTGTGCTCGCCGTCGGAGAGGCTGAGCACCCAGAGCATGGCCATCTGGGCCTGCTTGGTGTCGCTGCGGCCGCCGAGCGCGTCGTACAGCCCGCGCCGGCCCAGCTGCGGCTCGCCGTAGGGACTGAGGTTCACGTACCGCCGGTTGCGGTCGAGGACGGCGAACGCCTCGCGGCAGACGGCGAGGGTGTCCGCCATCGCCGCCGGGGAGACGAAGTCCAGGTTGTCCGCCGAGGTGTGGTACTCGGGGTAGCCGGCGTACGGGGTCCGGGTGAGCGAGCCCACGCCCAGGTTGAACCCGGGTGAGCAGAACTGCCGCTCGTCGTAGCCGTACGGGGTGAACTCGGTGATGCGGTGCGGGCGTTCGGACGCGGTCAGCACGTGCTGCAGCACCCGGTCGATCTCCGCGTCGCCGCGCCTGCTCTGCTTGTACGTCAGTCGGCCCGGGTCTCCGGCGCAGGCCAGCACGAGGCCGTGCCTGACCCGGTCGACCCGTTCCGCGTTGCGGGCCAGCCAGGTGATCGCCCCGATGGTGCCGGGGGCGAACAGGAACCGGTAGGTGTAGTAGGTGGGTTGTTCGGCGAGGGCGCGGGCCAGGTACGTCGCCACCGCGATGCCGGCCAGGTTGTCATTGGCCAGCGACGGGTGGCAGACGTGGCAGGAGACGATGACCTCGTCGGGGACCTGGCCGGGGACCACGTACTCGGCGTAGGTGAGGTGGCCGTCGGCGATCGTGGAGTCGATGCGGACCTCGTAGTCGCCGTCGGGCATGGCGTCCAGGGTCTCCTGGGCCAGGCAGAACCCCCAGTCCGGCTTGTAGTAGCTGGTGCGGTAGGGCACCCATGACGGGTGCTCCGGCAGCGTGTGCAGGTGGGGGCGCAGCTCGGCGAGGGGCATGGTCGCCGACACCGGGACGCTGTAGCCGAGCACGTGCAGGCTGGACGCGGCGAAGTCGACGACCCGCCGGCCGGCGCCGTCGGCGATGTAGGCGTCCCGGATGTTCCACTCCTGCGGCACCGTCCAGTCGAGCACCTGCGTGCCGGTCGGCACCTCGTGCACCTGCAGCGGGATGTACTCCCCGACGATGTCCAGGGTGGCGCGCACACCGTCGCCGGTGATGCTCCGGCAGAGCGGGTACATCCGCTCCACCAGGGCGTACATCTCCTTGCTCACGTCGGTCACCGGCGCCGCCTGAGGGTGTCGTCGACGGTGCCGGCGTCGGACGCGGCGCGCAGTACGGCGAGGCGGGTGAAGCGCTGCTCGAAGTCCTCCCGGGTGAGGTCGAACTTCCGGTAGGCGTCGGCGAGTTCGAGCGCGCCCTGCTTCACTGTCCACGCGCAGTCGAAGCCGGGGATCGCGGCGCGGAACCGGGAGAAGTCCACCCGGTAGGACCGCGGGTCGGCGCCGGTCTCCCCGGTGATCACCACCTTGGAGCCGGCCACCGCCTCGGCGACCTGTGCGGCGATCTCGGCGACCGTGACGTTGTTGACCTCGCTGCCGATGTTGAACGCCCGGTCGTGCACCGCCTCGCGGGGTGCGGTCAGCGCGGCGGTGAAGGCCCGCGCGATGTCGGCGGCGTGCACCAGGGGACGCCACGGGGTGCCGTCGGAGAGCACCAGGACCTCGCCGGACAAGAGGGCGTGCCCGACCAGGTTGTTGAGCACGATGTCGGCACGCAGCCGCGGCGAGAAGCCGAAGGCGGTGGCGTTGCGCATGAACACCGGGGTGAAGTCGTCGTCGGCCAGCGCGTGCAGGTCGTCCTCCACCCGCACCTTCGACTCGGCGTACGGCGTCACCGGGCGCAGCGGGGCGTCCTCGGTCACCAGGTCGTCGCCGCCGGCGGCGCCGTAGACCGAGCACGTGGACGCGTACAGGAAGCGCCGTACCCCGGCGTCGCGGGCCAGCCGGGCGAGGCGGACGGACGCGTGGTGGTTGATGTCGTAGGTGAGTTCGGGCGCCAGCGAGCCGAGCGGGTCGTTGGAGAGCGCGGCCAGGTGGATCACGGCGTCCACCCCGGCCACGTGCTCGGCGGTGACGTCGCGCAGGTCCACCCGCTGCCCCGGCGGGTCCTCGGGCCGCGGGCCGAGGACGCAGTCGGCGAACAGGCCGGAGTCGAGGCCGACGACGTCGTGCCCTGCGGCCTTGAGGACCGGGGCCATCACGGTGCCCAGATAGCCCTGGTGTCCGGTCAGTAGTACGCGCAAGGTTGTTCAACCCCCCAGGTTGAGCGTGAGTTTGGTGACGGCGAACGCCTCGGCGTAGCGCGCGTGGCATTCGATGCCGCGGATCCGGGCGAGGCCGAGGAAGGCCTCCCGGTCGTACCAGGGCCGGTGCCGCTGCGAGGGGTAGTGCTCCTGCAGCAGCCGCACCTTGTCCTCGGCGGTCTTGGGTGCCAGCGGCTGGTAGGCCGCCGGCCGGCCGAGGTCGCCGTCCCACTTGACGATCTCGTAGCCGAGCACGAGGTGGTCGCGGAACGCGGTCGTCATCAGCTTGGCCAGGCCGCGGTGGTCCTGGTGGGCGTCGTCGGTGCGCGGCGCGAGCACCAGGTCCGGGTCGGTCTGTGTGCGCAGTTCCTCGACCGCGGACTTGGCCTCCTCCCAGTGCGCCGGGAAGCGGCCGTCGGGCAGCTTGTGCACGGTCAGCCGCAGGTCGGCGCCCGGGCAGAAGGCGGCGAGCGCGGCCTGCTCCTCCTGCTCGCGCTCGCTGCCGCCACCGGTGAGGACCAGCGCGTCGACCCGGATGCCCGGACGCGCCTGACACAGCGTCAGCAGGGTGCCGCCGGCGCCGATGGCGATGTCGTCGCAGTGCGCGCCCACCGCGACGATCCGGTCCAGGGGGCCGGCCCCGAGCCGGATCACGCCCTGACTCCGGCGGTGTCCCGTTCCCACACGGCCCACGGGCGGTCGCCCCGGGTGTAGGCCTCGTCGAGCGCGGCCCGTTCCTTCACGGTGTCGGTCGGCTTCCAGAAGCCGCGGTGCTGGTGCGCCACCAGCCGTCCCTGCTTGGCCAGTCGGGCGCAGCCGTCGGCGACCAGGTCACCGTTCTCCGGTATGTGGTCGAAGATCTCCTGGCGGAGCACGAAGTAGCCGCCGTTCTCCCACAGCGGCAGTTCGCTCACCGCGGTGATGCCGCCCACCAGGCCGTCCTCGCCGAGCTCCACGCAGTGGAACGACGACTGCGGCGGCACGACCATCATCGACGCCCCGGCGTCGCGCGCGGCGAACTTGTCGATCATCTCGGGCAGGGGCGCGTCGGTGAGCACGTCGGCGTAGTTGGCGAGGAACATCTCGTCGCCGTCCAGGTGGTGGCGCACCCGGCGCAGCCGCTCCCCGATGGGGGACTCGATGCCGGTCTGCGCGAACGTGATCGTCCAGTCGGCGATGTCGGTGGAGAGCAGCTCGGTCCTCCCGCCGCGCAGGACGAAGTCGTTGGACGTGGTCTCCTCGTAGTTGAGGAAGAAGTCCTTGATGTGGTGGGCCCCGTACCCGAGGCACAGGATGAACTCCTTGTGCCCGAAGTACGCGTAGTAGCGCATGACGTGCCAGATCAGCGGTCTCGGGCCGACCATGGCCATCGGTTTGGGCACGTCGTCGGAGGTGCCGTTGCGCATCCGCATCCCGTAACCGCCGCAGAACAGGACGACCTTCATGCTGTGACCTCTTTCGCGGCCTCGACGATGCTCAGTTCCGGAATGGGGAAGACGAGCCGGCCGCCCCACTCGTGGACGAAGGCCAGCTGCTCGACGAGTTCGGCCCGCAGGTTCCACGGGAGGACGAGGACGTAGTCCGGCTTGTCGGCGGCGATCCGCTCGGGCGCCAGGATCGGGATGCGGGTGCCCGGGGTGAACCTGCCGTGTTTGTAGGGGTTGCGGTCGACGGTGTAGGCGAGCAGGTCGGGGCGGATGCCGCAGTGGTTGAGCAGGGTGTTGCCCTTGCCCGGGGCGCCGTAGCCGACGACCGTCTCGCCGCGCTCGGCCGCGTCGACGAGGAAACGCAGCAGGTCCCGGCGGACCTTGGCCACCCGGGCGGAGAACTGGGCGTACCCGGACGGCTCCTGAAGGCCGGCGGCCTTCTCCCGGGCCAGGACGTCGGCCACCCGTCGCGTCGGCTCGCCGGCCGCCTCGGCGGGCCGGGCCCACAGCCGGATGGAGCCGCCGTGCGTGGGCAGCAACTCGACGTCCACGAGTGTGAGTCCGCCGCTCGCCAGGGCCCGGATCGCCGAAGCCACCGTGTAGTACTGGAAGTGCTCGTGGTAGATCGTGTCGTACTGGTTCTCCTCGATCAGGGTCAGCAGGTGCTGCACCTCGACGGAGACCCAGCCGTCGTCGGCGACCAGGGCGCGCAGCCCCTGGGTGAAGCCGACCACGTCGGGGATGTGCGCGTACACGTTGTTGGCGACGACCAGGTCCGCCGGGCCGTGTTCGGCGCGGACGGCGGCGCCGGTCTCGGGGGAGAGGAACTCCGTGAGCGTGGGCACGCCCGCCTCCCGTGCCGCGGCGCCGACGTTCACCGACGGCTCGATGCCGAGGCAGCGGATCCCCCGGCCCACCACGTGCTTGAGCAGGTACCCGTCGTTGCTCGCCACCTCGACCACGAAGGAGTCGGGGCCGAGCGCCAGCCGCTCCGCGGCGCCGTCGACGAAGGTGCGCGCGTGCTCCACCCAGGACGTCGAGTACGAGGAGAAGTAGGCGTACTCCTTGAACGTCTCCTCCGGCGTGATCAGCGGCGGGATCTGCGCGAGCCAGCAGTCGGTGCAGACCCGCAGGTGCAGCGGGTACGCGGGCTCCGGATCGTCCAGTTGGTCCGCGGCGAGGAAGCTCTCGCACGGCGGCGTCGCCCCCAGGTCGACGACGCTCGCCATCGCTTGCGAGCCGCAGAGTCGGCATCGTGTCATGTGGTGTCCCCATCCCCCCTGCTCGCGCGGGTCTGCCCGCCGCGAGCCTGTGCCGACCGCCCCGCGATCGCGGTGCGGTACTCCTCCAGCAGGCGCGCCAGGCCGACGGCCGGGCTGAATCCCTGCTCGTAGCGGCGCCGGGCCGCCCGGCCCAGCTCCCGGTTACGGTCCGGGTCGGCCGCGATCCGGCGTATGCGGGACGCGAGCGAGCCCGCGTCGCCGGGCCGGTGCAGCAGCCCGGTGACCCCGTCCTCGACGAGTTCGACGAAGGCGCCGTGGCCGGCGGCGACGGTCGGCACCCCGGCCGCCATCGCCTCCACGACCACCAGGCCGAACGCCTCCAGCCACGTCGAGGGAGCCACCACGGCGACCGACCGCGCGATGGCCTTCCGGCACTCCGCCGTGTCCAGCAGACCGGCGTAGCGGACGTCGTCCCGGCCCGCCGCCCAGGCGGTCACCTCTCGCTCCAGCGGCCCCGTGCCGGCGATCACGAGTGGTACGCCCACCCCGCCGCCGGCCGCGAGCTCGTCCCACGCGGCCATCAGCAGCCGTACGCCCTTGGCCTCCGCGAGCCGCCCGAGGTAGAGCAGGTGCTCTCCTTCGCCCTCGCGGCAACTGCCGGGGTCGGGCACGAAGTTGTGCTTCACCGTCAGGCGCTCGGCCGGCATGCCGGACCGCACCAGGACGTCGCGCTGGGCCGCGGAGATGCAGAGGAACCGCTCCACACCGGTCCACCACCGGCGCCGGTTGGCCGACAGGCTGACCGCCAGCGGCACCGTCGCGAGGCGGGAGCCCCGGTAGCAGCCGTGCCGGACGGCGGGCACGGGTGCGGTGCCGACGCACTCGGTGCACGGCCGGCCGTCCCGCTGGAGGGTGCCGGGCGGGCAGACCTGGGTGTAGTTGTGCAGTGTGGCGACGGCGGGCACCCCGGCGTCGGCGCATGCGGCGAGGACCGCGGGCGACAGGAGCGGGAAGACGTTGTGGACGTGCACCACGTCCGGCCGGTCGGTGCGCAGCCGGGCGGCGAGTTCCGAGCGGACCGCCGGGTTCCACGGCACCAGGAGCGGCACCGCGACCTTGCCGAGGAGGGACCGGGCGGCGATGTCGTCGCTGCGCCGCTCGAACACCTCGACCCGGTGGCCGGCCGCCCGCAGCAGCTCCACCTCCTGGTCGACGACCTTGTTCTCCCCGCTCGGCTGTGCGGAGCCGTAGCGGTTGTGCACCACGAGGACGTGCATGGTCAGGTCACCTCCGATCGTCTGGGGAGTTCGGGCGCCGGGAGGGGGGCCGCCGCGGCGGGTGCCGCCAGCAGCGAGGCGGCCAGGGCCAGGTGCAGCAGGTACGGGGAGGCGTCGCCGAGACCGGCCTCGGTGTACGAGGCGATGGCGCAGTAGCTGATCAGGAAGATCGCGCAGGCCCGCTGCAGCGACGGCGGCCGCAGCAGCGCGACCCCGCCGAGGACGACGATGACGATCGCAACCAGAGTGACGCCGACCAGGCCCTGTTCGTTGTAGACCGCCAGCCAGCTGTTGTCGATCGGCAGCCCGCCGAACGACTTGTCGCCCAGGCCCACGCCGAGGAGCTGCTCCGAGGTCGTCCGGGGGGCGGCGAGGAGGGCGTCCCAGACCTTGGCCCGGCCGGTGAGGCTGGAGAAGTTCTCCTTGGTCTGCCCGCGCAGGAACCACGTCTGCAGAGCGGAGGCGAACCCGACCGCGGCCACCGCGCCGACCAGCACCGCCCAGCCGAAGAAGCGGCGGGCGGCCGCGCTGGTCAGGACGAGCGAGCCGATCGCCAGCGCCAGCCCGAGGAGCAGGCCGAGCGTGGCCGTGCGGGTGTGGGTCAGCGCGAGCAGCACGAAGGACGGCACGACGACCACCGCGGCGCTCGTCCGGTCGGTCCTGCGGCCCATGAGGAGCAGCACGGTGAGTCCGATGATCACCGCCGCGTACTGCCCGATCTGCGGCGGGGTGAGCGGCCACAGCGCGCCGACCAGGCGGCCGCCGTAGAGGTCGGGCAGGGCCGCGCCGGGTGAGACGACGAGGCCGGCGGCGACCGAGCCGAGGACCGCGAAGTACGCCCGGACGTGGTACCGGACGAACGTCAGGCTGCCGTCCCACCAGCGGCTGAGCAGCCACAGGGTGCCGACGAAGAGAGCCAGCCTGAAGCACCGGAACAGCGCGCCGAACCCGGACTCCAGGTGGGCGCTGGAGAGCACGCTCGTCACCAGCAGCAGGCTGAGCAGGAGCAGGTAGGCGCTGGGCCGGATGCGCAGCCGGAGGTTGACCGCGAGCGCCAGCGCGAACGCGGCGACCAGGGCGCCCATGGTGACCATCTGGATGAGGGAGCGGGGCAGCGGGACGATGGTCTTGGCCCCGGCGGAGCCGAGCGTGTTGAGGACCAGCAGTCCCCAGACGATCCCGACGATGCGCGGGGTGCCGGCCGTGGCCGGTTCCGCGGCGGTCTGGCTGTCCGTCCGTGTGTCCATCTCAGTCACCGGCCCCTGCGTGGAGGGTGCTGCCCGCGTCCTGCCGGTAGTCCGTGCCCTGCCACTCGTCGAAGTCGAGCACCCGGCTCGGGTCGTGGGCGACGAACTGCCACGGTCCGCGGTAGACGTTGTCGTGCCAGTGGTTGTCCTGCTTGAGGGTGATCGCCTCGGCCACCTTCTCGCCCTTGTAGGGGGACCAGTCCGGGTAGGTTCCGTAGTTGGACAGCACCGCCATGCGGTCGCACATATCGGTGCACTGGACCACGGACTTGTCGAGCACGAAGCGGTTGTCGTGGATGTCCACCCGCTGGGTCTTCCACCGGCAGTCCGCGTACAGGGGTGCCTTGTCGATGGCCGGCTGCGCGCAGCGGTGGGTGTTCTTCACCAGCAGCGTGCAGTCACCGGACGAGGTGTTGGCCGGACTGTTGCAGAACCGGTCGGCGTTCTCCCACAGGGTGATCCCGGACCAGTTGTTCTCCAGCACGTTCCGGTAGATGTCGATCTTGTCGGTGCGGGCCCGGACCCGTGGTTCGCCGCCGGACTCGGACAGGTAGAGGGCCGCGTAGGGGAAGTTGTCCCCGCGGTCGGCGTACCTGCGGCCCTCGACCCAGTTGTTCCGCCGGATCGTGTTGTCCCGGATGACCGCGTTGTAGCTGGTCTCGTAGATCAGCGCGGCACCGTCGTTGGCGTCGAGCACGTTGTCCTCGATGAGGAAGTCGTTGTCGTCGGTGTCGGCCCACAGCCCGGCTCCGTGGTTGCCGTGCACCCAGTTGCCGCGGATGTCCGCGCCGTCGACGGCCCAGAACTTGATGCCTCCGGTGCAGCCGCAGCCCTGCTGACGCCGTTCCCAGTCGTCGGTGTTGTTGCCCACGATCTCGTTGTCCTCGACCACCAGGTCGCGGATCCCGCCGCCGCCCTTGTACGCGTTCATGCCGTACTGCCCGTTGTCGCGCAGGCAGCTGGCGCGGACCTGTTGGTGGGCACCGGCCATCAGCCCCGCCCCTGAGTTGTCCTGGATCGTCGCGTGCTCGATCACCCACCCGTCGGCCGAGTCGTGGTTGACCACGCCCTCGTTCTGCGGCGCGACGAAGTGCTGCACGGTCAGGAAGCGGATGGTGACGTCGCGGGCGGTGCCCGCGAACGCGTACTGGTTCTTCTTCCCGCCGTCGAGCACCGCGCCCGGCGCCCCGAGGTAGCGGTCCCCGGTCTTGGGGATCACCTGGGCGTAGCGGTCCGCATCGAGCCGGTGCCTGCCCGGCCGGAGCCAGAACGTGGTGTGCGGCGGGCTGTTCTTGGTCTTCGCCGCCAGGTCCCCGACGACCGCGGGGTCGACCGTGACCGCGCCCGGCGGCGCCTTCGCCGGCCCGGCCGCGGGGTTGGCGCACACCCGGGCCACGGCGCGGGCCGCGGACGTGGACGTGGACGGCGCGGCGGTCGGCTCCGCCGCCCCGGCGCCCGACGTGCTGTCGCAGCCTGTCGCTGTCAGCAGCAGGGCCAGCGCCGGCGCTGCCACCGCCGGCGCCCAGTGCCGCCTCTTGATCACCACGTGCCCCCTAGCCGCCGAACCTGAGCACGGTGGTGAACCCGCCCGCGCCGGCGGCGGGGCTGGTGCCGGTGCCGATCAGCGTCGTCGTGGGTTCCTTGCGCCCGAAGCCCGCGGAGTACCAGCCCAGCGGCGGGTCGGTCGCGCCGCGGTGCGCCCGCCAGGACAGCTCGCCTGGCAGGTCCAGTACGGCGGAACGCCCCTCGCCGTCCCGGATCCAGGTGAGCACCGCCTGGTTCCCGACCAGGTCCGCGGCGATCTCCGGGCCGAGGTGGAACGCCAGCCGCACGGTCCGGCGCGGGCCGCGCACCTCGTCGACCAGCTTCAGCTCCTGTCCCGCGGCCGTCAGCTCCACCCGGCGGCGGTGCACGGAGCCCTGGTACCCGTCGTGCTCGGCACACCAGTGGGCCGCCCCCTCGCCGGAGGTGTCCACGGCCAGGACGCGGGTGCGGGCCTGCCGGGTCCACAGGAAGGGACCGCCGGAGACGGACTGGTCGGCGCCGTCCAGCTGCAGCGTGTTGTGGCCGAGGGTGGACCGGAAGTACTGCCGCCAGGCGGGCTGCCCGTGGTAGCAGTACGTCCCCGGGTCGGCGAGCACGTCGACGCCGTCGTGCCTTACCTCCACGGACAGCGCGTCCGCGTGGGCGTGCGCGGCGATGGACAGGAAGCCGTGCGGACCGCCGTCGCAGCGGCACCAGATCTCTCCGGGACCGCGCAGGATGGTCATGCCCGCGTCGGCGAAGTGCGCGGGCCGGTCTGCCGGGCGGGTCGCCGACGGTTGGGTGCGCTTGACGAGCGCGGCCAGCAGCGGGGTGCGGACATCGGTGCCGGTCACCTCCGGCCACCAGCCGAGCCGGCCGAACACGGCGTCGCCGGTGGCGAGGAGCGAGGCCCAGCGGTCGGTGCCCGCGCCGTCCACGACCAGGCCGTGCCCGTCGTCCGCGTCGCCCTGGCGCGGCGGCCGCAGCCGGTTGTCCACGACGGCCGCGAGGGCGTCGGTCATCCGCAGCAGCACCAGCCGGACCGAGGCGGGGACCGGCACGCCCGCGGCGTCCGCCTCGGCGACCGCGGCCAGGCCGAGCTCCAGTACGAGTCCGTGGTACTCGGTGGCCAGCTCGCGGTTGAGGCCGGAGACGAAGGTGTTGCTCCGCAGGTGCCGCTCCAGCGACCGCAGCGCGTCGGCCCGCCAGCGCGCCGAGGCGGGGAACCAGCCGAACGCGCAGGCCGCGGCGAACTGCCCGGCGGCCTCGGCGACGACGTGGTTGTTGGCCGAGGATCCCCGGCTGGGGAAGGCGG
The DNA here is from genome assembly GCF_055583445.1 of Streptomyces sp. NPDC104761. Lineage (NCBI taxonomy): Bacteria > Bacillati > Actinomycetota > Actinomycetes > Kitasatosporales > Streptomycetaceae > Streptomyces > Streptomyces sp. NPDC104761. The sequence continues at coordinate 372,514 of NZ_JBVJNZ010000009.1, forward strand.
CCAGCCAGCGCTGGTGGTGCCAGATCTGGTTCAGCGCCACCGGGTTCTCCTCGAACAGCCCGGCCGCGCCCGGCCAGTCGTCGAGCAGCCGGCGGATCCACACCCAGGACAGCAGCCGGATGCCCAGTTCGATGCCGCTGATCCAGTGCACGCCCCGCAGCGGGGGGTTGGCCGTCCACCAGGACCGCAGGTGCTCGGCCACGCGCTCGGCGTACCGCTCGTTCCCGGTGACCGCGTAGGCGGCGGCGAGCACGGTGAGGTACTGGTGCCGGGACGGCTCCCAGATCTGCTTGATGTCCCCGACCGCGTCCTCGTCGCGGTACGGCACGTCGAAGGCGTAGCCCCAGGGAGCCCGGCGCCCGGTCTTCGGGTCGTACCACCAGTCGGGGTCGGTGAGGTCGTCGCGGACCACCCCGAAGAACTCGGCGTGCCCGGACATCAGCCGGTCGGCCTCGGCGACGAGGCGCTTGGCGGCGTCCGGTGACACCGCCGCGAGCGTCCCGGCGGGCAGGACCGCGGTGAACCGGGCGCCGGTCACGGCCGGTCCGTCCGGCCGGACGGACCGCCACCGCCGTCTGCGCACCGTGTCGCCCACCCGGCCCGCGACCTCCCCCGGCCCCATCCGGGACAGCCGTCGCAGGTACCAGCCCGCGCTCATGGTCATCGGGCCCGCTCCAGCTCCACGGACGTGCCGGAGGCCAGGGCGGTGCGCACGGCGAGGGTGGCCGCGGTGGTCGCGACCAGCGACTCCAGCGGCACCGGCATCGGCCCGCCGGTCCGAACGGCCTTGACGAACGCGGCCAGTTCGGCGTTCTGGCCCTTGTCCCGGGCCTTGGGCAGCCGCGAACTCAGCCAGCGGCTGCGGCCGTACACCGAAGCGCGGACGAAGTCGTCGAGCTTGAGCACCTTGCCGTCGGCGAGGAGGTCCAGGGTCTCCTTGGGGAAGCCCGGCGCGCCGGTGGTGACGTAGCTGATGGTGGCGGTGGACCCGTCCGGGTAGCGGAGGACGACCTGCAGGTCCTCGTTGCCGGACGGGGCGACCGCGTACACCGAGACCGGGTCGGCGTCGAGCAGCCAGCTCGCCGTGTCGACGAAGTGGCCGCCCTCGCCCTCGAACCGGGAGCCCTCGGTGCCCTGGCGGAGATACCAACTGCCGTGCTGCAACTGGCCCGCGTTGACCAGGTAGCGCAGGCTCGCCGGACCGGTCCGGGCACCGAAGCGCCGCTTGGCCTCCGTCAGCAGCGGTGCGAACCGGCGGTTGAAGCCCACCTGGAGGCGGTCGTTGCCGGACTCCTCCACCGCCGCGAGGACGCCTGCCAGTTCGTCCTCGGTGAGGGCGAGGGGCTTCTCCACGAACACCGTCTTGCCGGCGAGCAGCGCCCTGCGGGTCAGCTCGGCGTGCGAGCTGTGCCGGGTGACCACGAACACCGCTTCGATCGACTTGTCGCCGAGCACCGCGTCGAGGTCGGTGGTCGCCTCGGCGAAGCCGAACTTACGCTGCGCGTTGGCCGCGGAGAGCGCGGTCGTGGTGACGACCGTCGACAGCTCGACGCCCTCGCGCCGGGCCAGGTGCGGCAGCAGCATCGACGTCGCGTAGTTCCCCGCGCCGACGAACGCGAGGCGCACCGGTGAGCCGGCGGAGCGGGCCGGGGCGGGCGCCGCCCCGCTGCGGCGCACCGCGGGCACGGCCACCGACGGCGCCTGGGCCGCCTCGCCGCCCTTCCGCGCCTCCTCAGGCTGTTGGGGGTAGCGGAACAGCACGGCCACGGCCTTCAGCTCGCCGTCCTTCAGGCGCCGGTACGTCTCGACAGCGTCCTCGAAGTCGGCGACGTGGGAGACCAGGGGCTCCACGTCGACCCTGCCGCGGGCGACGAGGTCGAGGAAGCACGCGAGGTTGCGGCGCTCGGTCCAGCGCACGTAGCCGATCGGGTAGTCGCGCCCCTCCAGTTCGTACTCCGGGTCGTAGCGTCCGGGGCCGTACGACCGCGAGAACCGGACGTCGAGCTCCTTCTCGTAGTAGGCGTTCCACGGCAGGTCCAGGCGGCACTTGCCGATGTCGACGACCCGGCCGCGGTCCCGGCAGAGCCGGGCGGCCAGCTCGACGGGCTGGTTGCTGCCCCCGCCGGCGGCCAGGTACACCTGGTCCACGCCGTGCCCGTCGGTGAGTTCGGCGACGGCTGCCTCCAGGGCCGCGGACGCGGGGTCGCCGCAGGCCACGGCGCCCAGCCGCTCGGCGAGTTCGCAGCGCGCCGGGTCGGGGTCGGCGCCGACGACGCGGACCCCGGAGGCGGTGAGGAGCTGGCCCACCAGCTGGCCGATCAGGCCGAGGCCGATGACCAGGGCCACCTCGCCGAGCTGCGGCTCGCCCTGGCGGACGCCCTGCATCGCGATCGACCCGACGGTGCCGAAGGCGGCATGACGCGGTGCGAGGCCGTCCGGCACCGGGGTGTAGAGGTTCCTCGGCACCCAGTTCAGCTCGGCGTGCAGCGCGTGCTCGTTGCCGGCGCAGGCCACGAGGTCGCCGGCCTTCACGTCGTCGATACCGGCGCCGACCTGCTCGACCACCCCGCACAGCGAGTAGCCGAGCGGCGTGTAGGAGTCCAGCTTGCCCATCACCTTGCGGTAGGTGGCCGGCAGTCCGTTGGTGGCCACGCTCTGCATGACCTTGGCCACCTGGTCGGGGCGGGAGCGGGCCTTGCCCAGCATCGACATGCCGGCCTCGGACACCTTCATGAGCTCGGTGCCGGTGGAGATCAGCGAGTAGGCGGTGCGGACCAGCACCCCGCCCGGCTTGCACCCCGGGACCGGAACGTCGAGCACCGCCAGCTCGCCGCTCTTGTAGTTCTGTACGACCTGTTTCACCGAAGTCCCCTGATTCCTAAGCCGTCAGCCGAGTGCGCTGGCCGGACCCGGAGGTCGCGTCGCGATACCAGTACTCGAGGGTCAGTACGTGCCACAGATGTTTCGAGTTGTCCCGCTGCCCGGCGGCGTCCTCGGCGACGAGCCGCTGCAGTGCCTCACGGCGCAGGAACCCGGACCGGACGAGTTCGCCGTCGTCGACCACCTCGCGCACCAGCGGTGCCAGGTCCCGGCTCATCCAGGCCCGCAGCGGGGCGCTGAACAGGCCCTTGGGCCGGTACACGATCTCCCGGGGCAGGACGGAGGTGGCCGCCTCCTTCAGGACGGCCTTGCCCTGCCGTCCGACGATCTTGCGGTCGCCGGGCACCGCGAACGCGGCCTTGACCACCTCGACGTCCACGTACGGCACGCGCACCTCGGTGGAGGCGGCCATGCTGGAGCGGTCGGTGTACGTGAGGTTCAGGCCCGGCAGGAACATCCGGGCGTCGGTGAGGCACATGCGGTTGACGAAGTCGTCGAGGTCGTTGTCCGCGTAGACGTCCGCGTGCTCGGTCAGCACGTCCTCGACCGTCCCGGCCAGATCGGGATCGAGCAGGGCGAGCAGCTCGTCCCGGTCGTACATGGTGTAGCTGCGCCGGAAGGCGGTCTCCTCCGGCAGGTCGGCGAAGGAGAGGAACCGCTTGGCGAAGCGCACCGACCGGTACCCGCGGCGGCTCGTCGCGACCGGCAGCCGGTCCACGGCCGCGGACACCCCGCGCCGCAGGGGCCGCGGGACCAGCTGGTAGCGCAGCGCGATCAGGTTGGCCAGGTGCTTGCGGTAACCGGCGAACAGTTCGTCCGCGCCCATCCCGGAGAGCATCACCTTCACCCCGGCCTCGCGTGCGGCCATGCAGATCAGGTAGGTGTTGATCGCGGCCGGGTCGCCGATCGGCTCGTCCAGGTGGTAGGTCATCCGGGGCAGCAGGCCGAGGACGTCCGGCGCGATCTCGATCTCGTGCAGGTCGACGCCGAACTTCTCGGCGACCTGCCGGGCGTAGCGCAGGTCGTCCGGCATCGCCTCGAACCTGGCGTCCTCGGCGCGGAACCCGATCGTGTAGGCGGAGATCCCCGGCTGGTGGCGGGCCGCCAGCGCGGTCAGGTAACTGGAGTCGAGGCCGCCGGAGAGGAAGGTCGCCACGGGCACGTCGGAGAGCAGGTGGCGCCGGGTCGACTCCTCGACGATCGCGGCCAGGTCCGGCTGTTCGCCGGCCAGGGCCCGCGCCCGGCCCTCGGCGGCGACGTCCTTCAGGTTCCAGAACCGGCCGCGCTCCACCCGCCCGTCGGGCCGGCACCGCAGCCAGCTTCCCGGCTCCAGCTTCTCGGCCTCGCGGAACGCGCACCGCGAGTCCGGCACCCAGTAGTAGAGCAGCGAGGCCACCAGCGCCGCGTCGTCCACCTGCAGCGACCTGCCGGTGGCGACGGAGAGCGCCTTGAGCTCGGAGGCGAACACCAGGCCGCCGCCGCGCCGGAGCAGGAACAGCGGCTTGATGCCGAGCTGGTCGCGGGCGAGCACCAGGTCGCCGGTGCGCTCGTCGAAGATCCCGAAGGCGAACATGCCGCGCAGCCGGGGCAGGCAGTCCGTGCCCCAGCGCCGCCACGCCTCCAGGAGCACCTCGGTGTCGGAGGTGCCGCGGAAGCGCACTCCGCCGGCTTCCAGCTCGGCGCGGAGTTCCGGCGCGTTGTACAGCTCGCCGTTGTACGTCAGGACGAGGCCGTCCGAGGCCATCGGCTGGGCGCCGGTGTCGGACAGGTCGATGATGGCCAGCCTGCGGTGCCCGAGGTGCACCTCGCCGTCGCCCACGGGGTGGCTGTAGCGGCCCGAGCCGTCCGGGCCGCGGTGGGCGAGGGTGTCGGTGAGCCGGTCGGTCACGATCTTTCCGTCCGGCCAGCGGTAGGTACCTGCGATGCCGCACATGTGCTACCGCGCCTCCTGGTCGTTGTCCGGGCCGCGGACGGCCCACACCGGCTGCCGCTCCGCCCGCCGCCGGCCCTCCCCCACTGCCTGAACGGCGTGGGAGGTGCCCCCACCCGCCTGCTGGGCCGGGCGCTCGCTCCGGCCGCGCAGCGCGGTCTGCAGCCCGTCCCACAGGGTGCCGTCGGTCCGGTCCCGCGGATCGGGGTCGATCAGCACCACGCCGATCACCGGGATGTGCTGGTCCGCGAGTTGCCGGGCCACGGTGTGCAGCCAGGCGGCGCTGCCGTGTCCGGCCCGCACCACGAGCACGGTCCGGGTGCCGAGGTACTGCAGGTCGGTCCACGCCGTGCCCGGCGCCACCGAGCCGACGCCGATCGTGCGCTCCTGGGCAGGAACGGCCGCGGCGTGTTCGGCGCCGACCACGGTCGGGTCGCCCGGCTTCTGGCGGCGGCCGCCCAGCTGCTGGCGGGGCAGGGCGTCGACGACGGTCACCGGCCCCTCCGCCGCCAGGTTCCTGGCGAGGTCCAGGGCGAGCACGCCGGTGGCGCGCGCGCAGCCCAGTTCCAGCAGCGACACCGGTTCCGTGGAGCCGCGCAGGGTGCGGGCCAGGGAGGCGGCGAGCCGTTCGCGGGCCAGCCGGGTCCGGCGGCGCTGCCAGGGCCTGCCCGGCCGCCGGGGCAGCTCCGCGACGACCGAGGCGCCCAGGTTCGCCGCGATGTCCCGGCGCAGCACGGGGCGGTCCGCCACCACCGTGCCGACCGCGGCCCCCGCGAGCCCTAGGAAGAGTCCGAGGACGAGGCCGATCACGCCGTCGGTGGCGACGGCCTTGGGCACGGAGTGGTGCAGCGCGCGGGGGGTGTCCACGATCTGCGTGCCGGCGACGACCTGGGGTGCGCCGGTCCGCGCGTCCGCGGCGCGTTCGTCGAAGTCGGAGATGCGCGAGTTGAGTTCGGCGCGGCGGGCGAAGAGCGATTCGAGGGTCGCCGACGCCTTCGGGTCGCTGTCCGCCGACTGGTTGCCGATCTCCTTGTTGACCTGGGCGAGTTCGTCCCGCATGCGGTCGCGCTGGTCGAGCAGGGCCTGGGACTCGGCCTGCGCGGTCCGCTGCATCCGCTGCACGTGGTCCGCGACGAACGCGTCGGCCAGTGCCTTGGCGCGGGCCACCGCCTGGGCGTCGGTGTCGCCGGTCACGGTGATCTGCAGCAGGTTGTTGGTCAGGCCGGTGCCCCGGTAGTCCTTCAGGAAGTCCTCCGGTTTCGCGGTGGACTTGAGGGACCGCAGGGCCTTGTCGGCGATCTGCGTGGTCTGCAGCAGCTGGACGTCGGTGCGGATCAGTGTTCCGGTGTCGTTCGGCTGGTCCGCTTCGTGCGCGACCAGCACCTCGGTCACCGCGGTCGGCGCCGGCGGCAGGGCGACCGCCAGCCCGGAGCCCGCCACCAGGCCGAGGAACGCCGTGGCGTACCAGAGGCGGCGGCGCCTGCGCACCGCCACCACCAGGGCCTGCAGGTCGAGAAGCGGAGTGGCGGCCGACGACTCCGCTGTGGTGCTGGTCGTCACGCTGAACCTCCTGTGGCCTGGCCGCGCACCGCGAGGGCGAGGGTGGCGTCGTCCGGGGGGTGGCCGGCGGGCCGGGTATCACGGGCGCGGACGGGGTCGGCGACGACGACGCCGAGGACCTCGTGCCGGCCGTCCGCGCATGCCTCGGCGATGCCGGCGAGTTCCTCCGCGGTCCAGTTGCCGGCGCTGAGGACGACCAGCGCGCCGGACTCGGTGTCGCGGTCCGGCACGATCGGCCGGTCCACGCAGACCTCCACGATCCGCAGCTGCGGATCGCTCTTGGCCTCGGCGGCGAGCTGTCCTGCGGCGCGGCGGGCGAGACCGTCGCCGTCCGGTACGACCACCAGCAGCTGCCGGGGAGCGGGCAGTTGCTCCCGGAGGCGGGTGCAGACCCGGCGGTAGCGGATCCGCCTGGCGGCCTCGTCGTCGGACCTCGGCGGGGTCGGCAGGTCCCACCGGGTGTGGGTCCCGAGAAGGCGGCGGATCCAGCCGCGCCGGGCGCCGTCTTCGGCACAGTCCGCGCCGCGCCCCGAGGCGGGCACCTCCACGGTGCCGAGGAGTGCCGCGCCCAGCGCCGCGGTGAGTTCCGGTTCGGTGCGCAGCCGGCGGTTCGTCCGGGCGGCGGCGAGGTGGCCGACGACCGCGAGCAGGAAGAACAGCAGCGCCCCCGCGCCGATGAACTGCACGCGCGTCGGGGGCGCCTCGCCGGTCGGCCGGGCCGCCGGGCCCATGACGACCATGCCGGCCTTGTTGGACGCCGGGTCGGCCTCGTCCAGCTTGGTCATGGCCTCCTCCAGCGAGGTGCTCAGCTTCTCCAGCTCGGTCCGGGCCTGCACCCCCTCGACGGTCTGCCCCGGATCGGACGCGTCGGCCAGCTCGGTGATGCGCCGGTTGGTCTCCTCGACCTGCTTGCGCAGCGCCTCGGCCTCGGTGGCCGCCGGGGAGTCGGTGCCGCCGCCCGCCACCCGTGCGGCGAACTTGACGAACTGCGCGGCCACCTGGTCGGAGAGCTGCTGCGCGCGCTCCGGGGTGTCGGCCGTGCCGGAGATCTTGATGATGTTCCCGTCGGCGGCCGAGGCGGTCACCCGGTCCCGCAGGTCGGCGTCGCTGACGTCCCGCCAGTTCAGTGCGGCGGCCGCGCGGTCGACCACCGTCGAACTGGTCGCGATGTCCACCTGGGTCAGCAGCTCGCGCTCCTCCCACTGTCCCGGCAGCAGGACCGACGCCGACGTCGTGTACCGCGGCGGGAACACCACCGAGGCGCCGTAGCCGACGAGCGCGCCCACAGCGGCGATGACGGCGAGAAACCGCCAGCGCCGGCGGAACATCCGCCCGATGGTGACCAGACGTATCGATTCCTCGCTCAACTGCGCTGCCTCTTCTTTCTTGTTCGAACCTGATCGGCCGCCGGCACCGGGGGGTGGTCACGGCAGGCGGCGGTGTAGGCAGCAAGCAGCGACGCTTGCGAGTTGCGCCAGGAGAGCGGCCCGCTGACCCGCTCCTGGCCGATCCTGCCCATCCGGGCCCGCTGGTCCGGGTCGTCGAGGAGCTTCGCGACGAGCGCGGCGAACTCGCTCTCGTCGTCGGCGGCCGCGTAGACGGCGGCCTCCCCGGCGGAGACGCGGGCTTCCTTCAGGTCGAACGAGACGATCGGCCGGCCCATCGCCATGTACTCCAGGACCTTGTTCATGGTCGACACGTCGTTGAGCGGGTTGCACGGGTCGGGAGAGAGACAGACGTCCGCGGTGGAGAGGTAGCGCACCAGATCGGCGTCCGGGATGCGTCCGGTGAACTGCACCTGGTCGTCGAGCCCGAGCCGCCGGGACAGCTCCACCATCGCGTCGAAGGCGTCGCCGGAGCCGACGAACACCGCGTGCCAGTCGGTCCGTCCGAGGTCGTCGCGGAGCTTCGCGAGGGCCCGCAGGGCGTAGTCCACGCCGTCCTGGGGGCCCATGACGCCCAGGTAGCAGAGCAGATGAGGCTTGCCGCGTTTCAGCTCCGGCTCGGGCGGCACCGGCTGGAACCGCTCGACGGCGGGTGCGCTGCGCACCACGAAGACGTCCTCGGGGCGCCGGCCGCCGCGGCGTATCGCGACGTCGCGGTAGCTCTCGTTGGTGGCGAGGACGATGTCCGCGGCCCGGTAGGTCCGCCGTTCCAGTGCGCAGACGGCCCGGTAGAGCAGGTCCTTGCCGCGGCCGAACCGGGAGAGGTACAGCTCGGGTACCAGGTCGTGCTGGTCGAAGACGAACCGTGCGCCGCGCCGTTTGAGCCACAGCGCGGGCAGGAACAGCAGGTCGGGCGGGTTGCAGGCGTGGACGACGTCGACCGGGCCGACCCTGCGGGCCAGCCGGGCCGTGTGCCAGAGCGCCGACCCGTACTCCTTCAGGTAGCCGGCCGGCCCTCCGGTGGCGGCGCGCAGCGGGTAGCGGTGGATCCGCACCCCGTCGATCACGGCCTCCGGCTCGGTGTCGCGCTTGCTGCCCTGCGGACAGATGACGTGCACCGTCCAGCCCGCGTCGCGCAGCGTCGTGCACTCCTGCCACACCCGCCGGTCGAACGGCACCGACAGGTTCTCCACGAGGATCAGCGCGCGCCGGCCGGGGCCGGCGCCGCCTGTCGCTTTACCAGGCAAGGCCCATGTATCCCGGTTCGGTCCGGCGCGTCTCGGCGTCGGGAAGGCGGACGAGGTCGACGATCACGGGGCCTTCGCCGTGCGGCAGCGCCGCCGTCACGGCGGGCTCCCTGGTGCCGACCAGGCACACCTCGGCGTGGTCGAGCACCTCCTCGACGGAGTCCGCGAGCAGCTGCGCGAGGTGCGGCAGCCGGGTCTCGATGTACTCGCGGTTCGCGCCGATCAGCCGGGACAGGCTCACGTTGGCGTCGTAGATCCTGATGTCGTAGCCCTTGCCGAAGAGCCGCTCCGCCAGCTCGACGAGCGGGCTCTCGCGCAGGTCGTCGGTGCCGGGCTTGAAGGACAGCCCGAACATCCCCACCCGGCGCTTCCCGGTGCGCTCGACCAGGTCCACCGCGCGCTGCAGGTGGTCGGAGTTGGAGGTCAGCACGTGGGCGAGGATGGGTACCGATACGTCGGCCCGCCGGGCCGCGTGGACCAGGCTGCGCAGGTCCTTGGGCAGGCAGGAGCCGCCGAAGGCGAAGCCGGGGCGCAGGTAGGCGGGGCTGATGTTCAGCTTGCGGTCGGCCAGGAACACGTCCATCACCTGGTGCGAGTCCACCCCGAGCGCCTGGCAGACCGCGCCCAGCTCGTTGGCGAAGCCGATCTTGAGGCCGTGGAACGCGTTGTCCGCGTACTTGATCGCCTCGGCCGTAGGCACCGGCACCCGGAACACCTCGCCGGGCAGGCCCTGGTACAGCTCGAGGACCGCGTCGCCGCTGGCCGGGTCGAGTTCGCCGACGACGGTCTTGGGCGGGTCGAAGAAGTCCCGCACGCTCGTGCCCTCGCGCAGGAACTCCGGGTTGACCGCGACCCCGAAGTCCACCCCGGCGGTGCCGCCGGTGTTCTTCTCCAGGATCGGCACCAGCAGGTTCAGGCAGGTGCCCGGCAGCATGGTGCTGCGGAAGACGACGGTCTGCCGCCCGCCACGCTCGGCGAGCGCGACGCCGATCTGCTCGGTGACCCGCTCCAGGTACGTGGTGCACAGGCTGCCGTTGGGCTCCGACGGGGTGCCCACGCAGACCAGCGACACCTCGCTGTTCATGATCGCCTCGCGGACGTCGCCGGTGGCACGCAGGGCCCCGGTCCGCACGACCTCGGCGAGGAGTTCGCCGATACGTTCCTCCACCACCGGCGCCTTGCCGTCGTTGACCAGGTCGACCTTCACCTGGTTGACGTCCACCCCGATGACCTCGTGGCCCATGCTGGCCAGGCACGCGGCTGATACGCAGCCCACGTAGCCGAGCCCGAAAACGCTGACTCTCATGACTCGTCCCTCCCCCCACGCAGGCCCTGGTGGCCTGCGGTCCGCACGTCGGCCGGACGCGATCCCCCGCGCATCAGTAGGCCCCCTGCCCGTGGAGCACGGCACGCATCGTCTTCCACAAGATCACCGTGTCGAGGGCGAGCGACCAGTCCTCCACGTACCGCAGGTCGAGGCGGACCGCCTCCTCCCATGGCAGGTCGCTGCGTCCGCTGATCTGCCACAGGCCGGTGAGCCCGGGCTTGACCAGCAGCCGCCGCCGGATGTCCGGGTCGTACGCGGCGCACTCCTCCGGCAGCGGGGGGCGCGGGCCGACGAGTGACATCGCTCCGGTGAGCACGTTGAAGAGCTGCGGGAGTTCGTCGATCGAGTACCGGCGCAGCACGGCTCCGACCCGGGTCACCCGCGGGTCCCGGCGGACCTTGAACAGCAGTCCCGCGCCCTCGTCGCGGTCGGCGAGTTCGGCGCGGGCCCGGTGCGCGCCGACGACCATGGTGCGGAACTTGAGAATCGTGAACTCCCGGCCGTCCTTGCCGACCCGGCGCTGGCGGTAGAAGGCCCCGCCCCGGCTGTCGGCCAGCACGAGCAGGGCGACGAAGGCCATCAGCGGCGCGAACAGCATCAGCAGGACCGCCGCGCCCACCCGGTCGACGACTTCCTTGATGGCCCGGCGGCCCCCGGTGAAGGTCGGCAGGCTGACCCGCAGCAGCGGGATCCCGAGCACCGCGTCGACGTGCAGCCGCGGGCCGGCCACCTCCATCAGCACGGGGGCCACGACCATTTCGGCGTCGCTGCCTTCGAGGTTCCAGGCCAGCCGCTGCAGCCGGTCCGGCGTCCAGTGCGGGTCCGGGGTGACCGCGACGACGCGGTAGCCGTCGTGGCGGACGTGCTTGGCGACGTCCGCCAGTCCGCCGACCACCGGCACGCCGTCCAGTTCGTCACCGTCGAGTCCGCGCCCGTCCGTCGTGCACACCGCCGCCACCCGCCAGCCGATGTGCGGGAACTTGCGGGTCCGGGTGATCAGGTCGCGCACGGTGGCCGGGCTCCCGGCGGCGAGCACCGGTCTCAGGCACCGGCCGTCCTTGCGCCGTCTGTGCAGATCGAGGCGGAGCAGGTAGCGCGCGGTCATGGTGACGAGCCCGATCGCGGGGATCGCGACGAAGATCCAGAGTTTGATGTTGCGTGAGGTGAGGGCGATCCCGCCGAGCGCCAGGACGACGGTCGCCGCGAACAGCGAGCGTCCGAGCCGGCGGAATTCCTCGGCGCCCTGGCCGAGCACGGCCGGCGCCCACGAGCGGCCGACCACGAGCGCGGACAGCACCAGCAGTTCGGTGCCGAACGCGAGAATCCCCCATTTCTCATGCCAGTTGGCCGCGTCCCGGCCCCCGAAGAACTCTCCGATGCCCGCCACCACGATGGCGGTGGCGACGGTGTCGCTGATGATCACGGTACGCCGGTACCGCTGTTCCCATTCGAGCGCCGGCCTGTTGCTTCCCCCGTCCGCAAGACGCTCGCGCGCCTGCGGAAACGGGCCGACTAGTCCCCCCTGCCGCACAGAAACCCCCCGGTTCCCAGTGGTTCGACATGGTGCCCTGACACCGTTCCTCCCCCCGGGAGGCCCCCGCCTCCCGTACGCTTCCGCCCCCGGGAGGCCCCCCGGCTCCCCGCGCCGCGCTGTTCCTCCGACGGACGGCCCCCGCCCTCCGCGTCTGACATCCCGGCTTCTTCAGCGCTGCCTGTACGACCCGCCCGTGCCGCGGCGGACCCGCCTGCCCTGCCGGGCTTGCGAGGCGCAGGGGAACCCGTCGGAACCGCGAGTGCTCCCCGCACCCGAAGTCCCTCCCGGTTCCCAGGAGTTGATCACCCCCGAGTCCGGCGGCACGCACACGGCCACCGGCCGCACGTATCGCCTGACCCATAGATCATCATTTGTCGCCCCGTGTCCCAGCATGCGAAGCACGGTCAATCTAGACCATCTGCGTCCGTCTGAAGAGAGGGTCGTGTGGAATTTGTGCTCGCTATTTGAAGACGGGTCAACGGACATGCGACTGACCACGGGTACCCGGGCGACCGGCGATGTTCCGCGTGACCTGCGAAGACGGGAGTTCTCCGGCCACCGGTACCGTCGGAAAACCGGAAGCGCCCCGGCCCGGCCAACTGGCCTGCTTTCGCGGCCCGTTCGGCGGATTCCTGTCGGTCGGGCACCGGTCGGCGGCGGTGGGGCAGCCGGACGACGGCGCCCGCGAAGTGATCTTCACACCTCTGCCGGCACGAGCGCACGCCGAGGACGGCCCCGATCGGGTCGTCCGCACCGGACCTCGCGCCCACCCGTCCCCGAATCCGGGACCCGGACCGAACGCGGACCGTCTCGGCTCTCACCGTGGCACCTCTGCCCAACTCGCGCGTCCCGTATGCGCCGTTGCGGCAACAGCCGCACGGGGCGCAGAGTCAACTTCGTCCCTCGTCGAACCAGTTTCCGTGGCTCAAACGATCTGGCGGCGCATCTGATCGGCCAGCATGCGTCAGACCCGGAGAACGCCGTCCCGGCGCCGCTTCCGCCGACCTACGGTCCCTGCATCGGGCGGGCCGGCGGTCGCTGGTCCGTCGCCATCCGCATGCGAAGGGGAGGCGCCAGTATGGCGAGCGTGGAAGTGTCGCTGAAGGAAATGATGGCCGGGGTGGAGGGGGCGCTGGGTGCCGCGGTCGTGGACTACACCAGCGGCATGGCCCTGGGGACACTGGGCGGGGGCAAGGACCTCGATCTGACCGTCGCGGCGGCCGGGAACACGGATGTCATCCGGGCCAAGGTGCGCACGATGGGCGAGCTGGGCCTCAAGAGCCGGATCGAGGACATCCTGATCACACTGGAGAAGCAGTACCACCTCATCCGTCTGATCACCGGCCGCAGCGGGAACGGCCTGTTCCTCTATCTGGTGCTCGACAAGGGGCGCTCGAACCTCGCCATGGCCCGTCACCAGCTGAAGCGGGTCGAGGAAGAACTCGAGGTCTAGCGGTTCCCCGGGTTCCGGGACTTCGTGCGCCCATGATGTGAAGACTTCTTCAAGTGACCACATCAGCATGATCCCAACTCATGTCTGCGCACGGCCCCGGACGGCAAGGATCGGCCGCACAGGGCCAGTGCGGCGGTGTCGCAAGGCGCCGCCGCACCTCGGCGCCCCCACCCGTCCCGGCAGAGAGCGAGCGGTCATGCAAGTCCCCCTCTACCAGGCCAAGGCGGACTTCTTCCGCATGCTCGGGCACCCGGTACGGATCAGGGTCCTGGAACTTCTCCAGCACGGGCCCGTTCCGGTACGGGACCTGCTCGCCGACATCGAGATCGAACCGTCCAGCCTCTCCCAGCAACTGGCCGTGCTGCGCCGCTCCGGCATCGTGGTCTCCACCCGGGAGGGCTCCACCGTCCGCTACGCACTGGCCGGCGGGGACGTCGCCGAACTCCTGCGCGCGGCCCGCCGTATCCTCACCGAACTCCTCGACGGGCAGAACGTCCTCCTCGCCGAACTGCGCCAGGCCGACGCGTCCGCTCCGCCGATGTCCACGAGCAGCCGCGGCTGACCGCCGCCTCCGGCTCCGGCTACGAGGAGCCGCCGTCACGCCAGGGCCGGGGCGCCGCCCTCGTACGCCGCCCGCAGCACGGTGAGCGCGTCGTCGGTCGTGACCGGCCTCGGGTTGGCGTACGGCTGCCCGGCGACCTGGGCGGCGGCCACCGCCAAGTCCGCTTCCCCCAGGCCAAGTTCGGCCAGGGAGCGGGGTGCGCCCAGACGGGCCGCGAGTTCCCTGAGGGCCGCCGGGGCGTCGTCCGCGCCGAGGGCCCGGGCGACGGCGGCGGCCGCGTCCGGGGCGGCGGCCGCGTTGAAGGCGAGGGCGTAGGGCAGGACGACGGTGTGGGTCTCGGCGTGCGGCAGGCCGAAGGTGCCGCCGAGGACATGGCACAGCTTGTGGTGCAGGCCCATGGTGGTGGCGCCCAGGCAGGCCCCGCACAGCCAGGCGCCGTACAGGGCGCGGGAGCGGGCCGGTACGGCGTCCGGGGCCGCGGCGATCTCCGGCAGCGCGCCGGCCAGCGCCCGCACGCCCTCCTCGGCCATGAGCGCGACGAGCGGCGAGCCGTCAGGGGCGTACAGCGCCTCGACGGCGTGGGCGACGGCGTTGATCCCGCTCACCACCGAGAGCGGGACGGGCAGGGAGAGGGTGAGCCCGGGGTCGTAGACGACGCTGCGGGGCAGCACGACGGGGTCGCGGCCGGTGCGTTTGACGCCGTGCTCGGTCAGGCCCCAGACCGGGGTCATCTCGGAGCCCGCGTAGGTGGAGGGCACGGCGATCAGCGGGAGTCCGGTGCGCAGCGCGACGGCCTTGCCGAGGCCGATGGCCGAGCCGCCGCCGACGGCCACGCAGCCGTCGGCGCCCGCGGCCCGGGCCGCCTCGACCCCCCGGTCGGCGACCTCCACGGGGACGTGCATCCGGGCACCCGTGTGGAGGCCGGCGCAGGCGTCCCCGAGCGAGTCGGCGACCGCCCGCGCCGTCGCCGCGCCCCGCTCGCCGCTGACACGAGGAGCCGCCGCAGACCGAGGTGCCGGGCCTCCTGTGCCGGTGCGGTGAATGCGGCCCCGGGCCGGAACACCACGCGGGAGGGGCGGGTCTCGTACACGAAGTCCATGGGGGTCACGAGCGCTCCAGGACGAGGTCGAAGCGGGCGTGCCGGAACGGGTTCGGCACGCCGTACTCAGCGGCCAGGGCGGGGTCGTCGGTCGGGGTGAAGTCCTTGACGAGGCTCTCCTTGACGGCGAACACCGCGTCGGAGTCCAGGTACTCCCCGCCGGCGACGAAGATGTGCGTGGTGACCGGGGCGTGCCCCGCGGCCGAGACGATGAAGTGGATGTGGGCGGGGCGGTAGGGGTGCCGGCCGGTGGCCTTCAGGAGGGCGCCCACCGGGCCGTCGGCCGGGATCGGGTAGGCGCTCGGCACACAGGTGCGGAACCGGAAGCGGCCCTCGCCGTCGGCGGTGAACAGGCCGCGGCCGTTGCCCGGTGGCTGGACGTCGGGCTGCTGCACGTCGTAGAAGCCGTGCGGGTCGGCCTGCCACACGTCCAGGACCGCGCCCGGCAGCGGGGTGCCGTCGGCGGAGCGGACGACGCCGCTGACCACGCAGGGTTCACCGCCTCCCACCAGGTCGATGTCGGCGCCGAGTTCCCGGACCGGGGACTCGGTCATGTGGAAGGGGCCGAGGACGGTCGCCTCGGTGCTGCCGGGGTCGCTGTGCCCGTTGACCGTCTCGACCAGCATCGACAGGCCCAGGACGTCGGAGAGCAGGATGAACTCCTGCCGGGTGTCCGTGCAGGTCTGCCCGGCCTCGGTGAGGAACGCGATCGCCGCCTCCCACTCGCGCCGGGTCAGCCGGGTCTCGCGGGTGAAGGCGTGCAGATGGCGGACGAGCGCGGTGAGCAGTTCGCGCAGCCGGGGGTCGTCGGTGCCCCGGAGGCTGTCGACGGCCTCCGCCGTGACGGCGTCGTCGGTTGTCATGCCGGCTCCTTGCCCGGAGGAACAGTGACCTTGAGTGATCGTAATCCCGTTCACCGTTCAATGAACGGTCTCCACGCGCGCGTCCGGCCGCGTCTACTTGATGAGCGCGTTGGCCACCACCACGATCACCCCGAGCAGCGCGTCCAGCGCGCCGATCAGCACGGAGGCCGGCCAACTCCGGTGCGACCAGCGGGCGGTGACGAGGCCGAGGCCGAACAGGATGACGATGTTCAGGACGAACGCCGGGTACTCGACGCCCTTCGGCGGCCACCAGCCCCAGCCGGCGCCCGCGAGCAGGAAGACCGTGGGCAGGACGGCGGTGACCAGCGGCCATTCGTCGGCCAGGGTGTGCAGCGCGTCCCAGCGCTGGTGCGGGGCCCGCTCGGCGATGTAGTGGGCGTAGCCGTGGGCCAGGGCGGAGGCGCAGGCGGTGACCAGGAGCCAGAGGGCGTCGTAGCGGCGGCTGGCGGCGGAGGTGTGCCCGTACTGGGTGAGCGCGGCCACCATCGAGCAGGCCAGCACGGAGCCGTAGACCCCGCCGAACAGGACGGCCTCGCGGGTGTCGTGCGCGCGCGGCTGCGGCCCGGCCGCCGTGGAGTCAGCCATGTCCTCCACGATCACCCGGGCCGGACCCGGCCGCCACCGGGCGCCGGCCCGACGAAGTGTCCTCCCACCAGGCCGGATGCCGCACATCCTGTCCACGCCCGGGACACCGGTGGGCTCGCTAGGGTCGCCGTATGACGACGCACAGCTTCGCCCTGCACATCCCCGACGCCGAACTCGAACCCGACCCGCTCGACCCGGCACAGATCGTCTCCGGCACGCCCGAGGTCACCGGCAAGGTGGTCTGGGAGTCGGCCGACGGCAGGCAGCTCCGCGGGATCTGGCAGATCACCCCGGGGGTGGTCACCGACACCGAGGCCGACGAGCTGTTCGTGGTGGTCAGCGGCTCGGCGACCGTCGAGGTCGAGGGCGGGGCGACGTTCACCGTGGGCCCCGGCGACATGGCCGTCCTGCGTGCGGGCGACCGCACCACCTGGACGGTGCACGAGACGCTGCGCAAGGCGTACGCGATCAGTCTGTGAGCAGGGCCGGCGCGTCGTGAGCGCGCTCAGCGGTTCGTGGCCGCAGGCATGTTGTAGGGCGTGACCACCTGGATCGCCGACGGCAGGGTCGGGCCGGCCGGGGGCAGCGCCCCCTGGGCGCGCATCACCAGGTGGCAGGCCTCGCGCATGTCCTGGCGCAGGTCGTGGTGGAGGACGGCGGACAGCCGGTGCTCGCGCAGCAGCCGGGTGTTGTCGTGGTCGAGGTCGTGGGCGATGAACACGGCGCACTCGCGGTCCAGGTCGGCGAAGGCGCGCAGGGTGGCGATGTTGCCGCCGCCGATCGAGTAGACGGCGCGGATCTCCGGATCGCGCTCCAGGGCGGCGCGGACCAGGTCGTACTGGGTGGCGTCCAGTCCCTGTCCCTCGGCGATCTCCACCAGGGTGCGGTCGGGGTGCCGGGCCCGCATGGCGCTGCGGAAGCCCATCTCACGCTCCTCCTCGTTGCGGAAGAAGCCGCTGCTCAGGCTGGTGAGGACGTTGCCCGGCCGGTCGCCGAGCCACTGGCCCATCAGGTAGGCGGCGGTGGCGCCGGCGGCCCGGTTGTCGCTGCCGACGTAGGCCAGCCGGCCGCTGGCGGGCAGGTCGGTGACGAGGGTGACGACCGGGATGTCCGCCGACCTGAGCCGCCCGACGGCGGCGGTGATCTCGGGGACGTCCGGTGCCTTGAGGATCACGCCCTGCGAGCCGCGGCGGGCTATCCGGTCCAGCGTCCGCACCAGTTCCGCGACGGGGCCGGTCTCCCGGAAATGGAACCGGGAGCGCACCACCGCCGGGTGCAGGGCCGGCAGCTCGGCCTCCAGCGCGCCCCGCACGGCCGTGGTGAACCGCTCGGGCGCCTGCATCACGATGTCGACCATGAAGGTGCGGCCCACCAGCCGGACCTGGGTGCGCTGCCGGTCCAGATCGGCGATGGCCCGCTCCACCTCGCGGGCGGTGCTCTCCCGGACGCCGCCCCTGCCGTTCAGGACCCGGTCCACGGTGGCCTCGCTGAGACCTGCCTGCCGGGCGATCTCACGGATGGGGAAGGGGTGGCCCACGGGCTGCCTCCTTGAGGGGTTTTTGACGGGTCGCTGCTGGTTGTTCGAGGGGTTTGTGCTGACAAGAATGGCAGAGCCCCGCCGTGGCCGGGACCACGGCCGTGACCGAAAGCAGGACATCGATGTCCCTCGCCGCCGAACAGGGCCGTCCCTGGCTCTCGCAGCAGGACTGCGACCTGGACACCTTCCGTGCCCTGGTCGAGCGGACCACCGACCCGGCCGCCTACCCGTACGCCTCGGCCGTCGAGGAGAACGTCCTCGTCTACGACAGCGAGCGGCTGCGCTCCGCCGACGCGAGCCACGAGGTGCGGACCGAACTCGTGCGCGCCCTGGCCGACGGCCCCGGCGTCGTCGTCTTCAGGGGCGCGTTCCCCGACCCGGCGGTGGTCGACCGGGCCACCGCGGTGTTCGAGGCGCTCATCTCGGAGCAGCACGAGTCCGGCGCGGGGGCCGGCGACCACTTCGCGACGCCCGGGGCCAACGAACGGGTGTGGAACGCCCTGGAGAAGGCGGCGCTCTACGACCCGGAGGCGTTCGCCGACTACTACGCCAACGACGTCGTGGCCCTGGCATCCCGGGCCTGGCTGGGCCCCGGCTACCAGATCACCTCGCAGGTCAACGTGGTCAACCCGGGCGGCGCGGCACAGACCGCGCACCGCGACTACCACCTGGGTTTCCTCTCCGACGAACAGGCGCAGGCCTATCCGGCCCATGTGCACCGCCTCTCCCCCGTGCTCACCCTCCAGGGCGCGGTCGCGCACTGCGACATGCCGGTGGAGTCGGGGCCGACGATGTACCTGCCGTACTCGCAGACCTACGAGCCCGGCTACCTGGCCTGGCGGCGGCCGGAGTTCCAGGAGTATTTCAGGGCCCGCCATGTGCAGCTGCCGCTCGCGAAGGGCGACGCGGTGTTCTTCAACCCGGCGGTGTTCCACGCGGCCGGCACCAACCGGACCCTCGACGTGCGCCGGATGGCCAACCTGCTCCAGGTGTCCTCCGCGTTCGGGCGGGCCATGGAGAGCGTGGACCGGGAGGCGGTGGCCAACGCGGTCTACCCGGTGCTGCGCCGGCGCCGGTCGGAGGGGGCGGGCGAGGCCTGGCTGGAGCACGTCATCGCCGCGAGCGCCGAGGGTTACCCGTTCCCGACCAACCTCGACAGCGATCAGCCCGTCGACGGCACGGCCCCGCCCTCGCAGGCGGACCTCGTGCGGCGGGCGCTGCGGGAGGGATGGGCGCCGAGGGTACTGCGGGACGCGTTGCGGCACGCCGCGGTACGGCGGGAGAGCTGAAGCCGACAGGCCGTGTGCCGTGTGCGGCGCCGTCGTGGCCGGTCGCGCAGTGCCTCCCCCGACCTTCGGCCGGGGGTACCCCCAGCGCCCCTTACGGGGCGCCTGCCGACGGCCCCTCCATCAACATCAAGGAGCAATACACAATGCGTATCGGAATCCTCGGTCTCGGCCGTATCGGTGCTTTTCATGCCGAGACTCTCTCCGGGCTCGACGTCGTCGAGTCGCTCGTCTTCACCGACCCGTTCGCGGACGCGGCCAAGGCCGCCGCGGAGAAGTTCGGTGCCGAGGTCGTCGACTCGCCCGAGGCGCTGCTGGCGGCCGGCGTGGACGGCATCGTCGTGGCCGCCGCCACCGACGCCCATCCGGCCCTGATCCTGGCCGGTGTCGAGGCCGGTGTGCCGGTCTTCTGCGAGAAGCCGGTCGCGAGGACGATGGCGGAGGGCGTCGAGGTCCTCACGGCCGTCCAGGGCAGGGGGGTGCCGATCCAGATCGGCTACAACCGCCGCTTCGACGCGGGCTTCGTCGCCGCGCGGGCCGCCGTGCAGGCGGGCGAGCTCGGCAAGCTGCACACCGTGCGCTCCACCACCCTGGACCCGGCCCCGCCCCCGGCCGCCTACATCGCCGCGTCCGGCGGGATCTTCCGGGACTGCTCCGTGCACGACTTCGACATCATCCGCTGGGTCACCGGCCGTGAGGTCACCGAGGTGTACGCGGTCGGCAGCAACCGGGGCGCCGAGTACATCAAGGAGGCCGGAGACGCCGACACCACCGGCGCGATCCTCACCCTCGACGACGGCACCATCGCGGTGGTCTCCAACTCCCGCCACAACGCCCGGGGCTACGACGTCCGCATGGAGCTGCACGGCTTCGCCGACTCGATCGCCGTCGGCCTGGAGGACAAGCTCCCGCTGCGCTCGGTGGAGCCCGGCGTGACCTTCCCCGCGGGCACCCCGCACGACTTCTTCATGGACCGGTTCACCGCGGCCTACCGCGCCGAGCTCACCGCGTTCACCGAGGTCGTGGCCGGCACCCGGCCCTCCCCGTGCACGGTCGAGGACGCCCTGGAGGCCGGCTGGATCGCCGACGCCTGCACGCTGTCCCTGCACGAGCACCGGCCGGTGACGATCGCGGAGGTCCGCGGGGCCTGACACCCGCGGACCTTCGTACGGCGGCGCGGGGGGGGGGGGGGGGGGGGGGCCCCCCCCCCCCCCCCTCCCCCCCCCCCCCCCCCCCCCCCCCCCCCCCAGGGCCGTCCCCCCCCCCCCCCTCCTCCCCCCCCCCTCTCTCGGGGGCCGTCCCCCCCCCCCCCCACTCCTGCTCCGCATCCGCACTCGCTCGAAAACGTTCTTGTCTTT
>NZ_JBVJNZ010000010.1:0-24703 GCF_055583445.1 Streptomyces sp. NPDC104761
CCCCCCCCCCCCCCCCCCCCCCCCCCCCCCCCCCCCCCCCCCCCCCCCCCCCCCCCCCCCCCCCCCCCCCCCCCCCCCCCCCCCCCCCCCCGCCGTCGTACCGCCTGCCGTCCGCTCAGCCCTGGAGGCGCCTCTTCACCGCGGCGGCGACCCGGCCGCCCTCGGCCAGGCCGGCCACCTTCGGGTTCACGATCTTCATCACGGCGCCCATGGCCCGCGGCCCCTCGGCGCCCGCCGCCTTCGCCTCCTCGACGGCCTGGGCGACGATCCCCTCCAGCTCCTCGTCGCTGAGCTGCTTCGGCAGGTATCCGGCGAGGACCTCGCCCTCCGCCTTCTCCCGCTCGGCGCTCTCGGCGCGGCCGCCCTGGGTGAAGGCTTCGGCCGCCTCCCGGCGCTTCTTCGCCTCCTTGGCGATCACCTTGAGCACCTCGTCGTCGGAGAGCTCACGCTTCTCCTTGCCCGCGACCTCTTCGTTGGTGATCGCGGCGAGCGTCATCCGGAGCGTGGCCGAGCGGAGCTCGTCACGTCCCTTGATCGCGGCGTTGAGGTCGTCCTGCAGCTTCGACTTGAGCGTGGTGGTCATGGCACCGATTGTCGCAGGTGCCGCATGCCCGACGCCCGCCGATTTACCCACCTCACGCACCGCCCGGTCTCTGAGCGCTCGCTCGGTCTGACACGATGGTCATATGCGCGCTCGATACGGAGTACCCCTGGGAATCGCGGCGTTCGGCGCCGCGGGTGTGTTGTACGCGGCCGGCTACGAGGTCCGTTCCTTCCGCCTGCGCCGGGTGACGGTCCCGGTCCTCCCGCCGGGGATGCGCCCGCTGCGCGTGCTCCAGGTGTCCGACATCCACATGGTGAGCGGCCAGCGCAAGAAGCAGCGCTGGCTGCAGTCGCTGGCGGGCCTGCGCCCGGACTTCGTGATCAACACGGGGGACAACCTCTCCGACCCGGAGGCCATCCCGGAGGTGCTGGACGCGCTGGGCCCGCTGATGGAGTTCCCGGGCGCGTACGTCTTCGGCTCCAACGACTACTACGGGCCCAAGCCCCGCAACCCCGCCCGCTACCTGCTGGAGAAGGTGAGCGGCAAGCACGGCCTGAACGGCAACCCGCCGGTCGTCGGCGCGATCCACATCGACTGGGAGGAGCTGCGGGACGGCTTCGACGGGGCGGGCTGGCTGAACCTCACGAACACCAGGGGCACCCTGAAGATCGAGGGCGCCTCGATCGAGCTGACGGGACTGGACGACCCGCACATCAAGCGCGACCGCTATCCGCAGGTGGCAGGCGGCCCGTCCGCCACGGCGGACTTCTCGATGGGCGTCGTGCACGCCCCGTACCTGCGCGTCCTGGACTCCTTCACGGCGGACAACTACCCGCTGGTCCTGGCCGGCCACACTCACGGCGGCCAGCTCTGCGTCCCCTTCTACGGCGCCCTGGTCACCAACTGCGACCTGGACGCGGACCGGGTGAAGGGCCTGTCCACGCACACGGCCGAGGGCCGTACGTCCTACCTGCACGTCTCCGCTGGCTGCGGCACGAACCGCTACACCCCGGTCCGCTTCGCCTGCCCGCCGGAGGCGACGCTGCTGACGCTGGTGGGCCGGGAGTAGGCCCGGCGGACGGGACCGCTGGACCGCTGGACCGCTGGACGCACCGCTGGACCGATGAACGTATCGATGAACGTACGGATGAACCAACCGGTGATCGGAATAACCCGCTCGGCGTAGACCGAAATGCCGCACATGCCCCTTTGTCCATAATTTGGGGGCATGACGACTCCTCCGATACCCAGGGACATTCCCGACCTCCCCGCGGTCCCGGGCACGCCCGTACTCATACCCGGACACGTTCCGGCGACGGCCGTGGTCGCCCCCATCCGCCGTCCCGTGACCGCGGTGTTCCGGCTCCTGACGGCCGTGCTGGCGGCGGCGGGCGTGGCGCTGGAGCTACTGCTGGGCAGCTCGGACCGGATCCTGAGCTACTTCGGAGTACAGGCGGCGATACTCCTCGCCCTGGTCAGCCTCGCCTCGGCCCGCCGGGCCTGGCTTGCGGGCCGCCCGCTGCCCTCGTCGCTGACCGGCGCGGCACTCCTCTACGCCGTGATCTCGTCCCTGGTCTACCACCTGCTCCTGGGCCACACGACTCCCCCGTTCTCGATGACGGGCTCGACGCACCTTCCGGTGGCCTGGCACGGGCAGTGGCTGGCCCTGCAGCTCCTCTACACGGCGGCCCCCGCGGCGGCGCTCCTGGACTGGCTGATCCTCACGCCCCCGGGCCGCCTCCACGTCCGCCACACGCCGGCATGGATGCTGTACCCCCTGGCCTACCTGGCCTTCACCCTCGTCCGGGCGGAGCTGCTCCTTCCCGGCACGCCGGGCCGCTACCTCTACCCCTTCCTGGACGCCGAGCAGCACACCTACCGCGCCATCCTCGCCAACGCCCTCCTCATCGGCCTCGCCTGCTACGCCCTGGCAGTCCTCCTGGTAGCCCTGGACCACACCCGCCCGAACCCGGTCGGGCGCCGCCCCTAAACCGGATTTCGTCTCCAGCCACCAGTGGGCTAAAGTAAACGACGTCGCCGCGACAAGCAGCACAGCAGCGACACCGGGGTGTAGCGCAGCTTGGCAGCGCGCTTCGTTCGGGACGAAGAGGTCGTGGGTTCAAATCCCGCCACCCCGACAGCCGAAACACGAGGTCAGGGCCGGTTTCCCTTCACGGGAAGCCGGCCCTGACTCGTTCCACAGGGTCTCTGGGGAGTGAATGGGGAGTGGATCAAGGAAATCGATTCCCCCGACGTCACCCTTGACGCGCTCTCAGCAACGCATCGAGCGCGCGCACCGGTGACCGCGGGTGCATGGCAGACCGTGCCGCCAACGCCTCCTCCCACTGCTCGGTCAGTTCGCCCATGAGCCGGTTCCTCATGCGCGCGGTGATGTGCGAGTAGCGGGCTTGCACCGAGCCATCCACGGGCCAAGGGGAGGGTAGTGGGTTGAGGAGGATGACGCCGCCATGGCAGCGGAAGGGGTGCCCTCCCCCTACAGCGGAAGGGCACCCCAAGGGCGGTCAGCGGCGGTCGTCACGGTCGTGGTCGCCCCAGCCATGGTGGCCCCAGCGGTCGTCACGGTCGTGGTCGCCCCTGCCATGGTGGCCCCAGCGGTCATCACGGTCGTGATCGCCCCAGCCATGGTGGCCCCAGCGGTCATCACGGTCGCCGCGCCCGTGGTCACCATGCTCGTGACCACGGTCGTGCGTGGCATGAGATACCACCGAGGACGCATAGGTTGCGGCGCTGGCACCAGTGGCACCGCCCAGCAGGACGGCGGCTGCGACGCCCAGCGCGGCGACAAGACGGGAAACCCGCATTCCGTGCTCCTTTCTCGGCAGGTGCCTGTTGCGCCTGCCTGGTCGGACACGTCAATACTTACGGCCGAAATGTCGCGTTAGGTGGATATTCGAATCAAAGACACCTTTTATGATTGTCTGTGCCGAGTATAGGAATCGGCGCCCGGCGTGTCGGCGCACGCGCGCACGCGACTCGGAGGCCCGCCCCGTCCACCAGGGTGAATTTGCATCACACGATCTCGCCGAAGCTCCCCACCCCACACTTGTCCGCGATCACCTCCAAGAACAGCAATCACCCGTGACGCGCTCTCGGCAGCGCATCGAGGGCGCGGCGAAACTGCAACTCGCCTTGTGCTTCCACCACGCCGTCCTCGCCGCCCAGGACGACCTCGCCGACGCGATCACCCGCCTGCGCGAACTTACACAGAGCGGCGACTACGCCTACTACGTCGAGATCGCGCACTTCATGGCCGGCCTTCCGCTTCCCGAGCACACCGCGCGAGCGCGGTGGATCGACGGAGAACGACAGACGCGTGAACGATGGCGGCACCTGGTTGAGGCCCGTCGCAGTCGGCTCGGCACGGCTCGGTAGGCCCGCAACGGGCAACGTCGACACGAAGCCAATGGCCCCCACGGTGTCCAGGCGCCATCTGGGAGTCGACCCACCCCCCAAGCCCCTTCGATACCACCGCACCCCAACGCCACTACGATCGCCCGTCATGGACTGGCTGGAGCGCACCGCGAAGCTGAGGCAGTGGAGCAGAAGCGGGACCCGCGCTCCGCACAAGCCGCTGCTGTTCCTGTACGCGCTCGGGCGTTTCCAGCGGGACGCCGACGGTGAACTGCGGTACAGCGCGGTGGAGGACGATCTCAGACGGCTGCTGGCCGAGTACGGTCCGCCCAACAGAACGACGCCCGCCTACCCGTTCCACCATCTGGTGAGCGACGGCGTGTGGGAGGTGCGCACCGAGCGCGGGCCGGGCAGTCCCGGCAGTGGCGTGCGGGAGCTGCGGGAGGTCGGAGCCGCAGGGCGGCTGACGCCGGAACTACGGGCGGCGCTGCGGCGCGAGCCGTCGTTGCTCGGCCGGATGGCACGGGTCCTGCTCGACCTGAACTTCCCGCCCTCGCTCCACGGCGACCTGTGCGAAGCCGTCGGACTGGAGCTGGAGCCGGCGGAGACCGAACAGCTCTCGGCCGTGCGCAGGCGGCGGGATCCCCGGATGCGGGAGCAGGTCCTGACGGCATACGAGTACCAGTGCGCCTTCTGCGGCTACGACGGCAGGATCGGCGCGGTGCCGGTCGGGCTGGAGGCCGCGCATGTGCGCTGGTGGGCGTTCGACGGCCCTGACGACGTCGACAACGGCCTGTGCCTGTGCTCGCTGCACCACAAGCTCTTCGACAAAGGCGTCCTCGGCATCGGTGACAGTCACCGCATCCTGGTCTCGCAGCGCTTCGTCGGCCACAGCCCCACCGCCCGCGAGCACGTCATAGCGCTCGCCGGCCGCCCGCTCATCGGACCTCAACCGGGTGCCCGTCCCGTTGCGGCGGTCCACCGCTCGTGGCACACCAGCCAGGTCTTCCACGGCAGCCCACGCCCCGCCCCGGCCGCCTGATCGCCGAGCGTCGATCACGTGACCCACTGGTAAGGAGTGCGATACCAGGAGTATGGTCTCTTATATGGCGACGAAGAAGGTAACCGTGACGATCCCCGAGGATCTCCTGGACGAGATCCGCGCGGACGCGGCAGAGCGGGGCCTGTCGGCGTATGTCGCCGAGGCGCTGCGCTTCAAGCGTGACCGGGACCGGCTCCGAGAGCTGGTCGACTGGCTGCAGGAAGAACACGGCCCCGTCACCGAGGACGAACATTCGGCAGCTCTCGACGAGCTGGACGATCTCGACGCCGAGCATGAGCGGCGTCGAACCGCCGGAAAGCACAACGCCGGAGAGGCTGCGTGAAGAAGCGAGCCGGCGAGCACGGACAGCGCCCCCTCCGCGTCTTCGTACTGGACTGTGAAGCCCTGTCCCACGCGGTGCGCGGCGACCGGAAGATGATCGCCTGGCTCGATCTCGCGGCACGCGGGGAAGCCGAGGTGGTGACATCCCCGATGACACTGGTCGAGACGTACGACGGCAGAACGACCGAGCAGCGCTGGGACTGGGTACTCTCCCGGCTCCAGGTCGTCGACATCGGGAAGGACGAGGCCCGCCAGGCACGCCGACTCCTGGCCGACGCCAAATTGCATGGCCACAAGTACGCGATCGACGCCGTGCTCGCCGTCATCGCGCGACAGCAAAAGGGACAGGTCACCGTCTTCACCTCGGACGTCGACGACCTGGAGAAACTGGTCCCGGACACGATCGTCGTCAAGAAGGTGTGACCCGACCCGCGCCCCTCCAGCACCCGCACCCACGCTGGTGATCACTCGCAATGCCATCGCGCACTTTGCCCGGATCACATCGGCAGTCTCCGACGCCAGGCAGCGGACGGCGAATAGAGTGGCCGACTCGACTTCCTGGCACCGATGGGCCGGTGGATTGCCTTCGGGCCACAGGGCTGACTCTCCAGCACCATCCATACAGCAGCGCCCTTGGGAGCCATCTGGGAGCCGCCCCGCTCCAGAAGCCCCCTCCACGCCGCCCGACACCAACCGGGACCACCCACCTGACCTGCACAAACACAATCCAGGCAGGAAAGATCAATAACCGGTCCTCGTTCGGGACGAAGAGGTCGTGGGTTCAAATCCCGCCACCCCGACAGCCAAAGGAGCAGGTCAGGGCCGGTTTGAGCAGGGAGTGGATCAAGGAAATCGACTCCCCGAGCGTCACCTCTGACGCGCTCTCAACAGCGCATCGAACGCGCGCACCGCGATCCGACAGGCGCCCGCGGCCTGCCCGAAGGGGACGCGTCTCCCGGTCGGCGCGGTCACCAGCTGCGCGAGCAGGTGATGCCGCGGGCAGCCTCACCAGCTCAAGCAGTCGAGGCCCCGCACCCACGTCGATGCTGCGGCCGGTACTGCGACTGCGCCCGGAACAGCGCGGTGAGGGCAGGCATGCGCAGCCGGCGCCGACACGAGTACGACGATCACGACCAACACTGGCAGCGCAGCCCACCGTCCTTCGGTGCGTAGACTGTTCTTGAACGCGTTCAATTCTGCGATCGGGAGTGGTGTCCATGGGCTTTCTGGTCGGGTCTCCGGCCGCGCTTCGCGCCGGTGCGTC
This sequence comes from Streptomyces sp. NPDC104761, assembly GCF_055583445.1. Taxonomy (NCBI): domain Bacteria; kingdom Bacillati; phylum Actinomycetota; class Actinomycetes; order Kitasatosporales; family Streptomycetaceae; genus Streptomyces; species Streptomyces sp. NPDC104761. The sequence goes on from NZ_JBVJNZ010000010.1 coordinate 6,565, forward strand.
CGATGTACCGGCCGCCGCGGAGGCACCACCCGAAGGGCGGGGAGACCGGAGCGCAGTGACGGGGTGGCAAGGGGTGCTGGCGCGCTGGGCTGTTGCTCTGGTGTGGTGCTACGAGGGCCTGTGGTGCAAGGTCTGGCCGGGGCGGGACGATCAGCGGGCCATTGTCGGGGACGTTCCCCATATGCCGGCTTGGGCGGTGACGGCGGCGCTGATCGTCATCGGGATCGCGGAGGCGGCCATCGGTTTGTGGGCGCTCTCCGGGCTGTGGGCGCGGGCCGCCGCTGTCGTGCAGACGGCGCTCGTGGTGGTGTTCAACGCGGGCGGACTGCTGTTCGGCCTGGATCACATAGCGGAACCGGGGCGGATGCTCACCCAGAATCTGGCCTTTGTAGCGCTGGTCTGGCTGGTGGAACGGACCTCACCCGGAGTGGCGGTCCGGTGAGCGGCACACCGTGGGCACGCGGCCGGATCATCAGCGGGTCGGGGGGCCCCCGCCTCTTGTTCGGGCGGATGTACGAGGACTGCGGCATCGAGCTCGGCGTCCTGCCCAGCGCGGGGGCGCGGGTGCTGTGCATCGCCTCCGCGGGCGACACCGCCGCCGCCCTGCAGCAGGCCGGTCACGACGTGACAGCCGTCGACGTCAACCCGGTACAACTCGCCTACGCGCGTGACCGGCTCGCCGGCAGAACCACCACGGAAGGCTCCGCAGAGACACTGATGCGGCTGGGCCGTGGAGCGGCCGGCGCACTGCTGCCGGCCTGGCGCGGGCCCGCACTGCGCGCCTTCCTCGCCCTCGACGATCCGGCCGAACAGGCCCGGCGATGGCGCACCGCCCTGGACAGCCCGGGGCTGAGACGGCTGATGCGGCTCGCGCTGCGGCCGGGCGGCGCGCTTGCGGTCGCGCTGCGCCCCTCGTTCGCGCACGTGGTCCCGGCACGCTTCGACAAGGTGCTCAGACGACGCCTGGGGCGGACCGTCGCCGGGCACGCCAATGCCCGTAACCCCTGGATGTGGCGGCTACTCGCGGGGGTCGAACTTCCGGGGACACAGCCGCTGTTCGCGCCGGACGTCCACTTCGTCCACGCCGACGTTGTCGATGCGCTGGAACAGGCTCCGCGGGCCGGCTACGACGCCGTGACCCTCTCGAACGTGCTCGACGGGCCTGGCCCCGCCTTCGCCGGCCGGCTGCGCGCCGCCGTGCGTCATGCCGTGCGTCCCGGCGGCATCGTCGTTCTGCGCAGCTTCCGCGAGCCCACGGCGACCGGACCCGGCTGGGCGGCGCAGGACCGATCGGCGCTGTGGGGCGTGGTGCGCGTCGTGCGGCTGGGCGCAGACCCCTCGGGCGCCGAGGACAGGAGGATCGACCCGTGAGGCACTTGGTGCAACGTCATCCCATGGCGGTGAGCACGCATTTCGCGCACTCGCTCGTGCTGACCTACGCTCTGCCCGCCGAGGCGCTGCGCCGGCTGGTGCCGCCGGGCCTGGAACTCGACACGTACCCCCGCGGCGAGCAGGGCGTGGAGTACGGCTTCGTGGCCGCCGCCCTGGTCGACACCCGTGCCCTTCGGCCGGCGTTCCTGCCCGCGCGGCTGGGCCGTGACTTCCTGCTGACCGGATACCGCGTTTTCACCCGCTTCCGCACCCCTGGCGGGCGCACCATGCGGGGGCTGCGCATCCTGCGCAGCGACACCGATACCCGGTTGATGCGGCTGGGCGGCAACCTGCTCACCCGCTACAACTACCGCCTTGCTCATATCAGTTCGCGCGTCACGGACGGCACCCTGGAATTCCGGGTCGACAGCGCCGACGGGCACGCCGACCTGCTGGTGCGTGCCGACCTGCGCAGCGCTCCGGCGCCGCTGCCACCGCACAGCCCCTTCGCCGACGCCCGAGCCGCCCGCCGCTTCGCCGGCCCACTCCCCTACACCTTCGAGTACGAACCCCAGACCCGCTCCGTGATCGTGGTCAAGGCATTCCGTACGCAGTGGGACCCGCAGCCGGTCCGTGTCGATGTGCGTCGGCTGACCTTCTTCGACCACGGCCCGCTCGCCGGAACCCGCCCCGTCCTCGCCAACGCCTTCCACGTTGCGGGCGTCGACTACGGCTGGCACCGCGGTGTGCGCCGCACCGTGAACGGCGGCATACGGTGACGCTGCGGCACTCCGGCGTCCGCGACGTCATCGCCTACAACTGGCCCCAGTACGCAGCAGGTGCGGCGACTGCGGCGGCTGCGGCCCTCCTTGCTCCACGTCTGCCTCGCGCGCTGCGCCCCCTCGCCCGGACGGGATCGGTCGCGGCACTCACTCTGCTGTGCACCGCCACGGCGGCGAGCTGGCACGTCTACGACCGCTCCGGCCTGTACACGTACGACTGGCTGGAGGACCTACTGCCTCGCATCCCGTCGGCATACGTGGTGGTGAGCACCGGCCTGGACGAGGTGAGCGCCCCACTCGCCGCACGCTGGCCGAAGTCCCAGCGCACCGCCATCGACCTGTACGACCCGGCCTTGACGAGCGAGGGGTCCCTGCGCCGCGCCCGACGCCGGGTGCCTCCCCCCGCCCACGCCGCACCGGGCCGCCCAGAGGCGCTGCCGCACCCGGCGAACTCGGCCGACGCCGTCCTGCTCGTCTTCGCCGCGCACGAACTGCGCCGCGCGCAGGACCGGGAGCGGCTGTTCACCGAATGCGCCCGGCTGCTGCGGCCCGGCGGCACACTGCTGGTCGCCGAGCACCTGCGAGATGCCGCCAACACGGCCGTGTTCGGGCCCGGCGCCTGGCACTTCCTGCCCCGCCAGGAATGGTTGCGGCTCGCCGCCCACGCGGGGCTGGAACACAGTGCCGAGCGCCGCTTCGCGGGCCTGATCGCGGCATTCGCCTTCAGCAAGGATCGAAAGTGACCCACCTTCTCAGTCTCACTGGCCAGTTGCGCCTGGTCGGCGTCGCCCTGATCTTCATGGGACTGGTGCACGTCGCGCTCCCGCGGATACTGGGGTGGCCCGCCGACCTGCGGGCCAGCAGCCTGCTCACCCGCCAGGTCTCTTACGCGCACCTGTTCTTCATCGCATTGACCTGCGCACTTCTCGGCTCCCTTCCGCTGGCCTTCGCGCCGGCCCTGCTCACCGGCGCACCCCTGCCGACGTTCCTGCTCTGTGGCCAGACCCTGTTCTGGGGCCTGCGCTGGATCATGGAGTTCGCCTACTTCTCACCCCGGACATGGCGCGGCCATCGCCTGCGCACCGCAGGCCATGTCGGGCTCGCGGTGCTGTGGACCTGGGTGACGGCCGTGTTCGCGGCAGCGACGGCGCACGGGTTGCGGTGAACCCGGCACCCCCGCTCAAGTTCACCGCCAAGGGGGCGGAGGAAGGCCGGAGGGGCGCTAGGAAGGTGTGAGCGGCAGGTCGTCCGTGTAGGCGTTGACCGGTTGAGCGACCTGCTCGGTGCGCCCCACGTCGAGGGCTGCTGTTGCGGTCTTCGTACCGAGGGTGCCCTGGGGATGCCATGTTCCGGTGACGGCCACCCAGGTGTTCGCGGGGAGGGCGTCGGTGCCGTACATCCGGACCTTGACCGACTGGGCGTCCGCCGCACAGCAGGTGAAGATGATCCGGGTCAGGTACCAGCCGCCGCCCTGGCCGGCCGGGGTGACGAAGCCGGTCATCCGGACGGTACGGCCCTTGATGCCCAGCGTGCGGTCCTGCTGGACCCGGGCGGTGAATTCGCTGAGCGTCATGGGCAGGGGCGAGGTCCCGGCGGGCAGCGGGTCGAACTCCTTCTGTTTCTTCACCACCTTGGCCGTGGCACGCGAGGCCGAGTAGGCGCCGAGGGCGGGCGGGGCGTAGAGGAGGAGGCTGAGCGCGGGGAGGAACAGCAGCCAGGCGATGCGCGGGGCGGTGGAGTGGTCGTGGCCGTGGCCGTGGGTGTTCTCGTGGACATGGTCGTGGCCGTGGCCGTGGGTGTTCTCTCGGTCGTGGTGGTGGTCGTGCTCGTGATCCGGTCCGTGGTCGTTTCGGTCGAGGGCCGCGCCCGCCAGGCCGAGCAGCAGCAGGAGTACGCCGGATGCGATCAGCAGCGGGCGCAGGCCCTCTTTGACGTAGCGCAGGTAGAGGTCGGTGAAGAGGGCGGCGTGCAGCAGCCCCATGCCGGTCAGGGCCAGCAGGACGACTTGGGCCGGGCGCTTCACAGCAGTGCGCCTCCGATCAGGACACTGGTGACCACGGCCACGACCGTGGTCGCGGTGGAGAAGCGGACTGCGAACGCCCGGCCGAAGGTGCCGGCCTGCAGGGCGATCAGTTTCAGGTCGACCATCGGACCGACCACCAGGAAGGCCAGCCGGGCGGTGGGCGAGAAGCCGGTGAGGGAGGCGGCGACAAAGGCGTCGGCCTCCGAGCAGACCGCGAGCAGCACGGCGAGCGCCGTCAGGAAGAGGACGGACAGCCAGGGCGAGCCGGAGAAGGTGTCGAGGACGGAACGGGGCACGGTCACGTTGAAGGTGGCCGCGGCCATCGCACCGAGCACCAGGAAACCGCCCGCGTGCAGGAAGTCGTGCTGGAAGCCGCGGCGGAACTCCGTCCAGCGGTGGTGACCCGGCTGATGGCCGGTGTGGCGGACAGCGGGCCGCAGCCACTCCTCCCGCCCCAGCCAGAGCCACAGCCAGCCCATGACGGCGGCAGTGGCGAGCGAGGCGAGCAGGCGGGCCACGACCATGGCCGGACTGCCGGGAAAGGCGACCGCCGTGGCGGTGAGCACGACGGGGTTGATCGCGGGTGCCGAGAGGAGGAAGGCGAAGGCCGCGGCCGGGGTGACGCCGCGGCGGATCAGGCTGTTCGCGACGGGGACCGAGGCGCATTCGCAGCCCGGCAGGACGACGCCGGCTGCACCGGCAACCGGGACGGCGAGCGCGGGGTGTCTGGGCAGGACCTTGGTGAACAGGTCGGCCGGTACGAAGGCGTTGATCGCGCCGGACAGGACCGTGCCGAGCAGGAGGAACGGCAGCGCCTGGACGGTGATGGCCAGACAGACGGTGCGCCAGGCCGAGACGGCGGGACCGTTCAGCCACGAGGTGCCGGTGAACACGAGGGCGAACGCCAGTCCAGCGACAGTGACCACGCCGACGGCCCATGGGCGCGGGACGGTGCGTCGCCCGGGTAGCGCAGCGGGCGCGGTCGCCACTCCACCTCTCACATCGAGCATTTCATCCGTTTTTGGCATTTTTACTCCGGATGTCGGATGTCGAGGCCGAAGATAAGCGAGGAAGGCGCCCCGCACGGCACCCACACGCCGCCACGGATGAATGACGAGAATCAGGACTGACCGTCTTTTTAGGGTTCCGCCCTCCAGGCGGTGCCATGCGGTGACGCCGCATCGCGCAAGAGGGTGACATGACCGGACAGGGTCAGGTCATTGCCCTCGCACCGGGGGCGTCCGCCGTCGCCGCCGTCGCGGGAGACGAGCGGGGCCGGCTCCGGGTCGGTGGCCACGCTCGACCACCACGCAGGGCAGTGGTCGACAGCACCGCGTCCGCGGGGCGTTCGAGGGTGAGAGTGCCGAGTCAGCCAGGCGCGTCGATCACGGTTCTGACGTAGCGGGCCCGGTCCGACCTGGCACTGGAGGCCGCCGGCGTGGTCATCGTCCGCGACGAACCCCACCCTCCGGGTCGTCCACCCGGTCAGGTCGTCCAGGCCGTCGACGGCCGAGACGACACGGTCGCCGGTAGGTCCGTCTGGCTCGGCTACCACGGGCGGCCCTGCCCGGCGTGACCAAGAGCAGCTGGTGACCTGCGCGTTCGACGCCGTCCTCATGCGGACCACAGACCCTTCCCAACAACCCTGCGGACAGGGGCAGGTGAGGTCCTCGCCAGTTCCACGGGCCCCCTAGGTCCCGTGTCGGTGGCAGGCACTACAGTTCGATCCGTTGCGTGATGTTCACAGCAACCGTACAGAGAGCGCGGCCGGCCTCCGGACATCGGGGCAGCGTGGCTGCGCCGTTCCCGTGGGGGGAATCCAGCAGTGAGAACACGCTCTTTGGTGTCGGCGGCCGTGTCCGCCGCGCTGGGCGCAGCGCTCCTCGCCGCGCCGACGCTGGCGTACGCGGACGGCGGCCCCGGGCAGGACCCGGCGGCCACCGCGACCACGAGCCCGACGACCGATCCGACGCCGTCAAACACGCCCACCAGCGCTCCGTCCGGCGCTCCTTCGGACACCACGCTCCCGTCCGACCCGCCCACCGGCGAACCGTCGGACACCCCGACCTCCGCCGATCCGACCCCGTCCGACTCGCCCTCCGGCGACCCGACGCCCGACCCGACGCCCGACCCGACGCCCGACCCGAGCAGCCACGCGCCTGCCGACGGCACCGGCGCCCCGGTGTTCGGCGACGTCGGCTCCGATCCTTCCGACGCCGGCTTCCTGACGGTCGCCGTCTCCTCCGACTCGGCGATCACCGAGGTGTCCGCCGACCTGACCGAGTCGCACGGCACGGACCCGGCGACCATCGCGGTCACCGGCTTCACGCTCGTCTCCGGCACGCCGCAGGACGGCGTCTGGCGCTCGCCGCGCATGTCGCAACTGCCTTCGTACGGCAAGTACACCGTGGCGGTCAGCGCCGAGGACAGCGACGCCGACAGCACCTCGGCGGCCGCCGTCACCACCGTGGACGTCGAGCCGCAGCCGGTCTTCGCCGACCGCGCCATCAGCCCCGACGTGCTGGACGTGGAGCACCGGCACGTCACGTTCGACGGCCGCATCTCGCTCTTCGACCCGATCACCGGCGACACCTCACCGCTGGCCGGCAAGGCGCTGAGTGTGGTGGTCGACCACTACTCCTACAGCGCCGCCACCGCCGCCGACGGCAGCTACGCGATCGACCTGGCCCCGCGGCTGGACGTCGAGGACGAGACGTCCGTGCCGGTCTCGGTCTCCTTCTGGATCGCCAACCCCGACGGCACGAGCACGTATGTGCCCGTCGACAGCAAGACGCTGCAGGTCGTGGTCAGCCCGAGCAGGATCCGGCTGGACCACTCCAGCGTGCGGGTCAACTACGGCACCAAGGTGTCCGCGTCCGGTGTGGTGGAGTACCTGTACGACGGAACCTGGCGCCCGGCCAAGGGTGTCGCGCTCGACATGGGCTACTACGCCGAGGCGACCAGCGGTGCCGACGGACGTTTCAAGCTCACCTACCCGTACCTGCTGTCCGACGACGGCACGTTCACGGTGGAGACCAGCCAGGACAGCTACCTGGCCGATCCGTACCTGACCGCCTCGCAGGCGCAGCTCAAGGTCGACGTCATCAACCGGACGAACATCTGCTTCTGTTCGAGCTGGATCGACGAATACTCCGACCTGCACATCCAGGGCAGCATGACCGCCAGCAACGGCAAGGTACCGCCGAACCGGAAGCTGTACCTCCAGCAGTCGGCCGACGGCAAGACCGGCTGGAAGTCGCTCGGCTGGTTCACCACGAAGTCCGACGGCACCTTCAACCTCGACGGGTACGTGGCCGTGCCGAAGGGCTACTGGCGGCTGTACTCGGCGGGCTCGTCGGACTACCAGCCCGGCTACTCCAACTCCGTGCACTTCAACCGCACCGCCACCAGGATCGCCGGCTTCAACGCCGGGCCCGAGCCGGTGCGCAAGGGCCACACCGTGACCACCACCGGCACCTTGCAGCGGCTGAGCGGCACGAAGTGGGTGGCGTTCGGCAAACAGCGCGTCTACATCCTCTTCCAGGCCAAGGGCAAGAAGTCCTGGACGCAGTTGGGCTCCGTCAAGGCCGACTCGCACGGCCGCTTCACCGCCCGCTTCACCGCGAAGCAGGACGGCACGTGGGTCGGGGTCTACCTCGCGTCCGGCACCTACGTGGACGCCGAGAGTTACCACGACTACGTGGACGTGCGCTGACCAGCCTTCTCGACCACCACGAAGGGCGCCCAGGGAACCTCCGGGGCGCTCTTCTCCGCAGCGACTCTCTCCTTCCGAGGCGCCGGGACGGCACGCGATGCCCCTCCTCCAGGCCCCGGCGCAGTGGTCGTGGGGCCTGGGAGGAGTCCCCCCGCCGGCAGGTGGCGTCAGTCGCTCGCCAAGCGGCTGCGCAGCAGTGACTTGCCCAGCTCTGCGCCCTTACGGCTGTCGGCCTGTGCCTTGGTGAACAGCTCGACCAGTTGCGTGTCCTTCGCCCGCTCGGCGTCCTTGATGAAGGTGTCCAGCCGGAGGGCGTTCTCCAGGCAGCTCTCGACGTACCAGAGAAGGTTGTAGTCCTTGTCCTGCGTTCCGGTGATGTTTCCGGTTTCCGTGGCGCTGGCCATCGTCGCATCACTCCGTTCCGCTGTGTCGAAGCGGGCGCTCAGCCCGCTGACGTTGTCTTCCGGACCGGTCGCCGAGTACCCCGGTGGGACACGACGCACCGGGGACAGTCGCCCCTTTCGTCGAAGCGGCATGGCCGCGATGGGGGCGGCCCAGCGCGGAGCAGGTTTCCCGCCCTGCTCATCGGACACTCGGACGAGGACGAGAACGGGGACAGGACGGACGAACCGGACGTCAACCGGCCGGACCCAGAAGGAAGATGAGCCGCTGTGACTGCGGAAGTCAGTAAGCCGATCGCCGCTCGCCGCCCCGAGACGGGCTGGGCGAGGGCCCGCCGCCTGCGCGGGCAGGGCATACGCACCTGTCTGCGGCCGACGCTCGACGGCAACGCGGGACGGCGGGTACGGCAGGGAGACGACTGGAACGTCGTACGGGGCGAGGACTGACCGATGCCGCACGGACTCCCCGGGGCACCTCGGCACGCCCCGTAGCGGGACGGCGGCGCATCCGACCGAGTGCACCTGGCGCGGTTCGGTGCCGATTCCCGCTGGGCCGGGAACCAGTGACAGCTGGGCGGGACGGTTCCGTCCAGGCATGACCATGACAACGAAAGGCGGAGAGACGATGGGGCACGGCGGAGACGCGATTGCGGAGCTGATGACCGACCACCGGGAGGTCGAGGAGATGTTCGCCCGGATCAAGGCGATGCCGGGCGGCGGACAGGAACTCCGCGACGTGGTGGACGAGGTCACCATCGAGCTGGTGCGGCACTCGATCGCCGAGGAGGAGTACCTGTACCCGGCGGTACGCGAACACATCGAAGGCGGCGACCGCATCGCCGACAAGGAGATCGCGGATCACAGCCGGGTCGAGAAGCTCCTGAAGGAACTGGAGAAGAAGGACATCGACGACCCGAAGACGGGCCCGCTGCTGCAGCTGCTCATGGACGAGGTCTCCGCCCACGTCCGGGACGAGGAGGACAACCTCTTCCCCGCGCTGCGGCAGGCGTGCACCGCCGAGGCGCTGAACGACCTCGGGGACAAGATCCGCCGGGCCAAGTCCATGGCCCCCACCCGTCCGCACCCCTCCGCCCCGAACACCCCGCCCGCCAACAAGCTCCTCGCACCGGGTGCCGGCCTGGTGGACCGGGCCCGCGACCTCATCACGGGCCGCGGCAAGTCCTGACCGAGGCCGAGCCGGTGTTCCCGGGCCGGGGCCGCGCCGTGCGGCCCCGGCCCGTCCCTTGGACGCGGCGCGCTCGCGCTCTGTGACGCGGCTCATTCCCTCTTTCGGTTCGGCTGCCTAGGCTGACGGGTCACGAGCGGGGCAGCGCGGCCCCGCACAACCGCTCGCGGGACCGATCTGCCGGACACAGGCGAGCACGCTCCCCGAGGGACCGACCGCCGTGACCGACGACCTCACACCTGTCATAGCCGCCTCCACCCGCTGGCTCCTGGCTGCCTATCCCGCCCCCGGCGGGGCGCTCAGCCGGGCACTGGCCGAGGCACAGGCCCGGCAGGCCGTCACACTCGCCGCCACCCTGTGCTACCCCACCAGCCTCGACGTGCAGCTGCTCCACCTGCTCGCCCCCGGTGGATCCGACCGGCTGGACCGGCTCAGGGGATACGAGCCGCCGTCCGGCGACGCCGACTGGCGGACCTGGGTCGACGAAACCGTCGTGAGCTGGGCCGCCTGCCTCCTGGCCGACCCCGGCCTGGCCGCCCGCGCCGTCCGCCGGGTCCTGGCCGTGAGCGAGCACCACACCACCGGCGGCCTCCACCGGCTGACCAGCCCCGGGGAGCGGGACGCCGAGGCCACACCTCTGCTGCGCCATCCCGATCTGCTGGAGCACGTCGCGGGCCTGCACCGGCCTCGGCTCATGGAAGCGCTCAGCCTCGACGGCGCGGACCTGCCCTGACCCCAGCGCCCGGGAGGCGCTCGCTCCGCCCGGGCGCGGTGAGACGTGCGCCGAGGAGCGAGCTATGCACCGGTGGTGCCGTCGCGCAGGGAACGGATCATGCTCTGCAGGCTCCGGAACGCGCTCGACTGCTCGGACTCGGTCATGCCGGCCAGCATTCTGGCCTCGACGGACCGGACGGCCGCGCTCGCCTTCTCCAGGCTCTGCCGGCCGCGTGGCGTGAGCCGGGCGGGAAGCGCCTTCCCGACGGGCGCTTCCGCGGGCCTGGTCACATAGCCGTCTCGTTCCAGGGCCTGGAGCAGCACGTTCATCGACTGTCTTGTCACGAACGCGCCACGCGCGAGCTCGGAGTTCGACAGGCCCGGCCGTTGCGCCAGCAGTTCGAGACAGGAGTAGTGCGTCACGCTCATCCCGAGCGGCCGCAGCACCTCCTCCATGGCAGCGCGCAGGACACTCGAAGCCTCTTTCAGCAGGTAGCCCAGTGATGTGTCCAGGTCGACGCCGGCACCCTTTTGACTCATGTCAGAAGTCTGACATACGGTGGCGCGTGTCAGGAATCTGACACGCATGCAGAGAAGGAGCATCACCATGCCCGCCACCGGTCCCGACTTCATCTCCCTCCAGGCGCGCGATCTCGACGCTTCGCAGGCGTTCTACGAGCAGTACCTCGGTCTCGTCCGCTCGCCGGCCGGGCCTGCGCACGCCGTCGTCTTCGAGACCAGGCCGATCGCGTTCGCACTCCGCGACGTCGTCCCCGGCACCGATCTCGCATCCGTCGCCCAGCCCGGCATCGGGGCCGCGATCTGGCTCCACGCCACCGACGTCCAGGCCATCCACGACGCGCTCGCCGCCGACGGCCACACCATCGTCTCCGCACCGGTCGACGGCCCCTTCGGCCGGACGTTCACCTTCGCCGACCCCGACGGCTACCACGTCACCCTCCACGACCGCACCTGACAGGCCGAACCGGAGGCTCACCGCCGCGCAGGCCGTCCGGCACAGGCGCGGTGAAGGTGCCGCGTCCGGCTCAGCCGACCGCGGTGCCGTCGCCTTCCGTCGAGGCGAGGGCACCGTCAGGGTGGCCACCGGCTGATCCCCGGTGGGCGAGGGCGGCGAAGCAGCGGTGTCCGCTCGTCCACTGGTCGGTGACGGTGAGGGCGAGGTCGGCGGCGATCCGGTGGAGCGCCGGTCGCCCGAGCCGGGCCCAGGGAAAGGACGGACCGCCCTGGCCGTGGACGTTCTCGAAGCGGGCGGTGCACCGCTCTTCCACGTCATGGGGGTCGATCTCCACGACGAGGCGTCCGGTGGGGGCGATGATGCGGCCGCAGCGGCGCAGCAGACCACGGGGGTCGCCTCCGATACCGATGTTGCCGTCGATGAGCAGCGCCGTCCGCCAGCCTCTCTCGGCCGGCAGCCGGTCGAAGACCGACCGGTGCAGTGCGAGGCCGCCCAGGGCGGTGGTCAGCGCGACCGCGCGAGGGGTGATGTCGACCCCTAGGGCGAAGACCCCCCGGCCCAGGAGTGCTCTGCACATGCGTCCCGGACCGCAGCCGACGTCGAGGACGGGACCGGCGCAGCGTTCCAGCACGCTCCTGTCGGCCGCCGTGGGCTGCTCGTGCCAGCGGTGGACCGGCATCCGGATGCGACGCCCGTCGTCCAGCCGTAGATACACCGGTTCCCGGCCGGGTCGCAGGGCGAGCGCGTAGGGATCCTCGCCGGCGTTGTACAGCTCCTCCTCGTCCGTGGTCACGGTGCCGTGCCAGGTCCGGCGGCGGGTCGGCTCTCGTTCTCGCCGCCCGGTCGGCGGCCGCGGCGCCGTTTCACGGCGAAGTCCCTGACGATCCGGCGATGAGCACCTGCCTAACGGTGTTCGGGGTTCTCGTAGTCGCGGCGGCAGCCGGCGTCCCAGGCGGTGCGCTGGTTGCCGTAGGCGGGGATACCGCCGAGGTCCTTCAGCGCGCGGGCCAGGTGGAGCAGGTTCCAGGTCATGAAGGTGGTGTTGCGGTTGGTGAAGTCGTTCTCCGGGCCGCCGGAGTCCGGGTCGAGGTACGAGGGGCCGGGGCCCGCCTCACCGATCCAGCCGGCGTCCGCCTGGGGCGGGATGGTGTAGCCGAGGTGCTGGAGGCTGTAGAGCACGTTCATGGCGCAGTGCTTGACGCCGTCCTCGTTGCCGGTGATCAGGCAGCCGCCGACCCGGCCGTAGTAGGCGTACTGGCCGGCGTCGTTGAGCAGGCTGGAGCAGGCGTAGAGCCGCTCGATCACCTGCTTCATCACCGAGCTGTTGTCGCCGAGCCAGATCGGGCCGGCCAGCACGAGGATGTCGGCGGCGATGACCTGCCGGTACAGGTCGGGCCAAGCGTCCGTCGCCCAGCCGTGCTCGCGCATGTCGGGCCAGACCCCGGTGGCGATGTCGTGGTCCACCGCCCGTACGACGTCGACGTGCACGCCCTGCGCCCCCAGGATGGCGGTGCTGCGGTCGATCAGCCCCTGGGTGTTGCTGGTCTCCGGCGAGCGCTTGAGGGTGCAGTTGATCACCAGCGCGCGCAGGTCGTCGTACCGGGCCGGCGGCACGTCGGTGGCGGGCGACGAAGCGGTCACACGTTCCTCCTGAAAGCCCTGCCGCCGACGGGTGCGCGGCGAGTCGTCCACGTCCGGGCTCCAAGCCTGTGGGCCGCCCGCGCCGGGCGCCACCGCGGCGCCTCCGAACGGGCCCCCGTGACGGCGTTCGGGTTGCGTGTGTCTCCGCCGACGAGGTGCACCGGAGACAGGCGGAGGGGCGCGCGGGATCAGTCCCGCTCATGCGGGAAGCCGCCCCGGCAGGCCCGCACCATCCGGCGCCGGTCCCGGCGCACCAGCACGCTGGTGCAGGCCGCCACGACCAGTACGGCGGCGGCGACGGGGATCAGGAAGGACGTCATGCCCTCTCCTCCCGCAGCACCGGGTGCCGGGTGCCCGGGGCGGCGGCCCGGTCGATCGCCGTCTCCACGGCCGCGATCCGGTCGGCGAGCAGCCCGAGGGCGGAGACCGCGCGGGTGAGCGGGTCGCTCTCCGGGCCGCCGAGGGTCTGGGTGCGGACGTACGCGGCTCTCACCTCGGCCCAGCGGAGGGCCTGGTCCGCCGTCAGCGTGCCGCGCAGTTCGGCCAGCTTCAGCAGGTTGGCCTCGGCGCCGGTGGTGAGGGTCCGGGCCTCGGCGGTGTAGTGGTCGTCGAGGAGGGCGGCGAGCTCGGCGTCGTCCATGACCGGCTGGATGCGCTGGGCGATCCTGTTCATGGTGCGGTAGGAGCCCTGGAGCCGGAAGGGCGGTTCGGTTCGGCCGGCGTCGGGCTGGGCGGCCGAGGCGATGTAGGCGGCGTTGACCGCGAGGACCGTCTCCCGGGCGGTCAGCAGATGGCGCAGCACCGCCAGGATCCCCGCCAGCTCGGCAGGCGGGTACGGATGGACGAGTCGGTCCGCGTGGGCGGCGGGGTCGCCCTCCGCCATCCGGACGAGCAGGTCGAGGTCGGCGCGGTCACGGCCGGCGAGCGGGGCGAGGACCTGGTTCGAGGTCAGGGCGTTCTCGACGAAGCTGACCGCGAAGGCGTCCTCCCTGCCCGTCAGGATGTCGCCGAGGTTCCACACGTCGGCGCGGTTGGCGAGCATGTCGGGGACCTGGAAGCGGCCGCCGGACCCCGTGTGGGGGTTACCGGCCATGCAGACGGCGAAGCGCTTGCCCCTGAGGTCGTAGGTGCGCGGTTCGCCGTCGCGTACGCCCTCGACGCGGCGGGTGGCGTCGCACAGCGGGATGAACCTCTGCAGCAGTTCGGGCGAGGTGTGCTGGATGTCGTCCAGGCAGAGGAGGACGTTGTTGCCGGCCTCCAGTGCGAAGTTGATCTTCTCGACCTCCCGGCGGGCGGTGGCGTTCGGGGCCTCGGCGGGGTCGAGCGAGGTGACCGCGGGTCCGAGCGCCGGGCCGTCGACCTTGACCAGGAGCAGGCCGAGGCGGTCGGCGACGTACTCGACGAGGGTCGTCTTGCCGTAGCCGGGCGGGGAGACGAGCAGGAGGAGTCCGCCGGTGTCGGTGCGCTTCGTCTGGCCGGTGGTGCCGAGCTGTCCGGCGAGGCTGTCCCCGATCAGCGGCAGGCAGACCTCGTCGACGAGCCGGTTGCGGACGAACGTCGGCAGCACCCGCGGCCGGTGCTCGTCCAGCCGGATCCGCGTGCGCTCCGCGGCCACCAGTGCCGTGCGGCGCCGTTGCCAGGCGCGGTGCGCGGGGACCTCGTGGGTGCGGAACTCGCGGGTGCGGGCGAGGATTTCGTCGATCCGGACGGTGAGCGTACGGCGGTCGATGCGCGGGTGGGTGCCGAGCAGCCCGGAGACGGTCCCGGTCAGCGGTGCGTCGGATACGTAGCGGGGCAGCTCCGGGCAGAGCTCGGCCGCCACCGCCTCCGCGAGGTCGCCGGGGGCGCCGTCCACCCCGGTTGCCGTGGTGTACGACGTCAGCCACGCCTCGACGAGTTGCCGGCGGCCGGCCAGGGAGCCGAGGGCCGCGAGGTCGTCGTCGTACGCCGGCGTGCCCACGGTGCGGCGGAACGTGTCGAGCAGCGTGCGGGCGCCGGTACTGATGACGAACCCGTCGGGGCCGGTGCTGAGTTCCTCGAAGAGGTAGCAGGCGGCGGCGGTCGCGGTCGGGCCGCCGATCGCCGTCGCCAGTTCCCCTTCCAGATCGGCGATGGCCGGGGCGTGGCCGAAGGTCTCGCGGGCGCGGGCCAGGGAGCGGGCCCGGCGGGTCCAGGCCGTACGCGCGTCGGCGGTGGTTGCGTGCGTC
Source organism: Streptomyces sp. NPDC104761 (assembly GCF_055583445.1). Taxonomy (NCBI): domain Bacteria; kingdom Bacillati; phylum Actinomycetota; class Actinomycetes; order Kitasatosporales; family Streptomycetaceae; genus Streptomyces; species Streptomyces sp. NPDC104761. The sequence goes on from NZ_JBVJNZ010000010.1 coordinate 21,581, forward strand.
CAGAACAGCTGGGCGGCGGCGCGGGCGGCGGGCTGGTGGCGGAGCGGGCCCGCGCCGTCGTGCAGGCGCAGCAGGGCCGTGAGGATCAGTACCGCGTCGTGGTCGTGGACGCCTCGCTCGTACCCCTCGTCGTAGGCCGCCTCCGCCGCCTGCCGGACCAGGGCGGGCAGGTCGGCCTCCGCGAGCGCGGTGGGGCCGTGGTCGTCCAGGAGCCGGGCCGCGAGGTGTTCGGCGCGGTAGACCTCCGGGGACTCCGAGGGCAGCGGGCGGTCCCAGTAGGGGCGGGTGGCCGCGAACTCCGGGTCGGTGACCGGGGCGCGGTAGTCGGTGCCGGTGACGGCGAAGGCGAGTCCGTCGCCGTGCGGGACCAGGGTGAGGTCCAGGGGCTGGGTGTTCACGGCGAAGCGGTGGGTGCCGAGGCGGAGCGTGCGGCCGTCGTCGGTGTACAGGTCGCCACGGTCGCGCAGGGCGCGCAGGGCTTCCTGGTGGGCGGCCCTGAGGCGGCCGTCGAGCTCCTCCGCCCGCACCTGGTCGCCGAGTTCACGCAGTTCGCCGATGGTGCGGCGGACCTTGGCGGGCAGCGGGTCGGAGGTGAGGAACGTGGTGACGGCTTCCGTGTCCGGGAGGGTCGCCGCGCGCCGGGTCACCGTGGCGAGGACACGGGCGGCCGAGTCGGCGAGGCGTTCGGCGCGGCGGGCGCGGGTGTCGGCGAGGGTCTGCTTGCGGGCGGCGAACGCCTCGTGCACCTCGTCGCGCTTGTCGGCGAGCGTGCCGAGGAAGTCGTCGAACTCGGCGAACCGGGACTCGAGGTTCTCGATCTGCACGAGGACCCGGGCCAGTTGTTCCTCGCACGACGCGGGGCTGTCGGCGGCGGCGAGCGCGCCGGTGACGGTCTGCCCGAGCAGGGTGGACTCGGCGGCGAAGGCGGCGCGTCCCTCGCGGTCGAGGAGCTCGCGGCGGCGGCCGTCGAGGGTGGCGCGGGCGCGGTTGAGACCGCCCAGGACCTCGGCGATCCGCTCCAGGGCGGCGGTGCGCACGGTGGCGTCGCCGCCGTCGAGCCCGGCCACGACCTCGGTCACCGTGCGCAGTCCGTCGGCGAGTTCGTCGAGGTGTGCGGAGACCGTACCGGCCGCGGTGACGGTGGTGATCGCCCCGGCGCCGGCGGTCAGCCGCTCGACGTCCGCCCGGTGCTCGGCGAAGGCGTCCTCGCCAGCGAGGTGGGTGACGGCCCGCTGCCCGAAGACGGCGAGGTCGGCCTCGGCGGCGGTGGCCAGCTCGTCGATGCGGGCGGTGTCCGCGTACCGCATGTCCCTGAGGGTGAGCAGGTGCCCCTGGGCGTGGCGGAGTTCGGTCAGGCCGGCGACCCAGGCGGCGGCCCCGTGCGGGGCCTTTCCGCGCAGGCGTCGTACGACCGCGGTGATCCGTGCGTCGGCCTCGGTGAGCGCGGCGGCGGCCTGCCGGGTGAGGGCCTGGACGGTCGCGAACTCGGTCAGCACCTGTTCGGCCGTGGCGCGGACCTGTGTGAGCGGTTCGTTCAGGTCGCCGAGTTGGGGGTCGTCCAGCCAGTGGTGGACGTCGGCCGCGCGCACGCATGCGGCGGCCAGCGCCTCGTACACCGCGCCCGTCGGCGTCGTGCCGGCGACCGCGCGGGTGATGGACAGGCAGTCGGAGATGCCGCGCACCAGGGCGGCGTTGCCGACCCGGGCGAGCGGACCGGTGCCGAGGGGCTGCGCGGCCGCGTGGGTGTCGGAGACGTACGGGGAGTTCCACAGCTGGAGCGGGTGCACCCGCAGGGGCTCGTCGCCGTCGGCGGGCAGGACCGCCAGCGTGCCGTCGTCGAACAGCGCCCACCCGTGGCAGGACAGCGGGGCGGCGACCTCCTTGCGGATCATGTTGTACGGCAGCAGCAGGCTGCGGCCCGTCACGCGCGCGTGGAAGGCGTACAGCACGTCCTCGCCGTTCGGGGAGCGCACCTCGCGCTCGAACACCAGGTCCGCGATGTCGAGGTCGTACGTCCGGTGGGCGCCCGTGGCCAGGCAGTACCCGCCGGGGAAGACGATGCCCTGGTCCTCGGGCAGGCGGCGGCAGGCCGGGCCGATGCCGTCCAGGCGGACGACGGTCCTGGTCAACGTGTTGAAGACCAGGTGGCGGTCGGAGTCCTCCTTGTAGGGGCGGATCCGCAGCAGGATCAGCGCACCGACGCGGGCGTGGGCGATGTCCGCGTCGGCGAGGGACTGCAGCGGCTCGTCGACCGCCTCGGAGTAGATGCCCTCGTCCGTCTCGGTGTCGTTCTCGACCTTGACGGTCAGCGTCCCGCCGGCCGTCGCGACGAAGACCTCGCCCCCGACGGAGACGTGCGGATGGCGGCCCAGGACGTGGTCCTCGCGGGTCGTCGCGGTCCACTCGACGTCGTGGGAGGGCGGCAGGACGTGGTCGCGGTCGCCGCGCGCGTCCAGGAACGCCGCCCGGCCGTCGTCGGTGAGCGTCCAGCGCAGGACGCGGATGTCGCTGCCGCTCTCGCCGGTCTGGAAGACGGCGAGCAGCTTGCCGTCCACCCGGTGCAGCCGGAGCAGGCGGGCCTGGCGGTAGTAGCGGTGGAGTTCGGCGATCTCGCGGACGAACGCGGGGTCGTCGAGCAGGCCGGGCACGGCGTCGTCGGGCAGCCGGGCCAGGTCCCGGTCGTAGAGCGCGAAGACGTCACCGGCCGGGCTTCCGGGCCCGGGGTTGTGGCCGAGGAGGGGGGTGCCTCCGGCGGCGACGGGGTCGCGGGCCACCCCGGCTTCCCCGGTGCGCAGCCGTCCGGTGCCGGCCAGTTCGAGGCGGGCCGAGCCGAACTCCTCGGTGCGGCGGGCGTTCAGGGCCTCGGCGCGGCGGGCGAGTTCGGCGGCCTGGGCGGCGAGCCGGGTACGCAGCACCTCGTAGGCGCCGGTGTCCGGCGTGCCGGCGCCCGGAACTCCGCGGGCACCGGTGTCCGGCGTGTCACTGCCCGGTGCCTCGTACGTCCCGGTGTCCTGGCCGGTGCTCATGGGTCCCTCTCAGCAGGTCGAAGGAGATGCGTGGCCCGGGGGGGGCGTCCCCCGTTCGGGGGGTTCCGGACACAGGACTGTGCACCCCCCGGGCTGT
>NZ_JBVJNZ010000010.1:24712-44160 GCF_055583445.1 Streptomyces sp. NPDC104761
ACCCCCCCCACCCCCCCCCCCACCCACCCCCCCCCCCCCCCCCCCCCCTCCCCCCCCCCCCCCCCCCCCGGGCCGGTCAGCCCCTGGCGCTGCCGTTGAGGGCGGCGAGGGAGGTGTCGGCGAGACCCAGCTCGCCCGCCCTGTCCAGCAGTTGCTGGAGCTGCCCGGGGTTCGCGGCGCCCGACGTCATGAGCTTCGTCAGCAGCGCGGAGACGGTCAGGTCCCGGATGCCGGCCGCGGAGACGGAGCCGAGGGCGCGGCCGAGGTCGTCGGCGAAACTCGCGGACCCGTCCAGCCAGGGCCCGGCGAGCGCCTTGGCGGTGCCGGAGTTCTGGACGAAACCGTCGACGCTTTTCCCGAACGAGATCGCCGAGACGAGCCGGTCGAAGAAGACGGACTCCCCGCCGACGATGTCGATGTCGGCGTTCTCCAGTCCGGTGGCGAGCACCGTGGCCTGCGCCTCGGCGATCTGCCGCTGCGCGTCCAGCCCGGCGAGCCGGATGTCCTTCTCGGCCGCCAGCCGCAGCCGGTACTCCTCGTGGCCGCGGGAGGCGTCGTCCAGGGCGGCCATCGCCGCCGCCTTGTCGGTGAGGCCTGCGGCCTCCGCCTTCAGCTTCTCGCCGATGCCCTCGGCCTCGGCGAGCACCTTGGCGCGGGTGCCCTCCGCCTCGGCGAGCGCCTTCGCCCTGGCGCCCTCCGCCTCGGCCCGCAGCCGTGCCTCGGACGCGGCGGCCTCCGCCCGCCCGGCCTTCTCGACGACCTCGGCCTCCCTGTCGCGGACCTGCACGGCGGCCAGTCCCTCCGCGGCCGCCTCGGCCCGGACGCCCTCGGCGAGCCGCAGCCTGGCCTGGGCGTCCAGGTCGGCGGTCTTCAACCGGGCCTCGGCGAGGGTGAGTTCCTGCGCGGCGCGGTGCACGGCGGCCTGCTCACCGGCCTCCGCCGCCTTGATGTCCTTGACCAGCTTCTCCTGCGCCTCGGCCTCGGCGGCGATGACGACGGCCTGCCGCTCCCGCTCGGCCTCCTCGACGGCCCGCAGCCTCTTGATGGCCTCCTCCTGCTCGGCGACCGTGCGGTCCACGGCCACCCGCTCCCGGACGACCTCGGCGATCTCGCGCTTCTCCGCCTCGACCTCCTTGTCGGCGGCGATCCTGGTCAGCTGGGTCTCCCGCTCCCGCGCGATGACCTCGAGGAGGCGGTCCTTCTCGATGCGCTCGTTCTCGACGGCGATGACCCGCTCGCGGTTCTTCGCGGCGACGGCGACCTCGCGGGCCTGGTTCTCGCGCTGGATGCCGAGCAATTCCTCGGTCTTCAGGAAGGCGCCCTGCGACCGCAGCCGCTCCTCCTCCACCACCCGCGCCGTCTCGGCCTCCTCGCGGGCCCGCGAGGTCTCGATCTCACGCCTCTGTTTGATCTCCGCGTCCGTCTGCCGGCGCTCCAGCTCCAGGATGGCCTCGCGGGCGTCGACGTTCTGCCGGGTGATCTCCTTCTCCTCGGTGCGCTGGGCCTCGTTGGTGCGCACGTGCTCCACGGCGGTCAGCTCGGTGATCTTCCGGATGCCCTGGGCGTCCAGGACGTTCGCCGGGTCGAGCTGGGACAGCGGTGTCTGCTCCAGGTAGTCGATCGCCGCGTCCTCCAGGTGGTAGCCGCTGAGGTCGACGCCGATCAACTCGATGATCTTGTAACGGAGTTCCTCGCGCTTGGTGTAGAGGTCGGTGAAGTCGAGCTGCTTGCCGACGGTCTTCAGCGCCTCGGAGAACTTCGCGTGGAACAGTTCCTGGAGCGTCTTCTGGTCGCTGGCTCTCGCGGTACCGACGGCCTGGGCGACCTTGACGACGTCCTGGGCGGTCTTGTTGACCTTCACGAAGAACGAGATCCGGATGTCCGCGCGGATGTTGTCGCGGCAGATCAGCCCGTCCCGGCCGGCCCGGGTGATCTCGATGGCCTTCACCGAGATGTCCATCATCTCGGCCTTGTGCAGCACCGGCAGCACGACCTGCCCGGTGAACGTCACGTCGACCCTGCGCAGCTTGGAGACGATCAGCGCCTTGCCCTGCTCCACCTTGCGGAACAGCAGGGAGACGACGGCGACGGCGAGCAGGCAGACGGCGATGAGCACGCCGATACCCACGGTCATGGGAGTCATGGCATACGTCCTTGAGGCGTAAGGGAGTTCGAACGTTGCGGCGCGGAGCAGAAGGCGGTCGGGACGGGGACCGGGGAAGGGAACCGGGCGGGGCCGTGGCTCAGGCGGCGCGGTCCCACCGCGCACGCGACGGCGCCACGGGTTCGTCCGGGCCGACCGGGCCGACAGGGCCGACATGTTCGGCCGGGAGGAGCCGGTGCACCGGCCGTACGAGCGGGCGGGTGGCGGTCCGGGCGAGCAGCAGTGCTCCCGCGGGGGCGGCCGGACGCAGCGGCCCGGCGACGGGACCCGGAGGCCCGACGGCGGTGAGCACCACCACGGCCGGGACGCTCAGGGGCCGGGCGAGCACCGTCGGCAGGGAGGGGGCGACCGCCATGGGCACCCTGTCCATGCGCCATGCCCGCAGGTCCACGTCCGTGTCAAAACTGCCGGCGCCGGTCGGCCGCGCCAGGGCCAGGAGCCGGACGCACACCACCGCCGCCAGGGCCGTGGCCGGGAGGAAGCCGGGCAGGCCGGGGGCGGCCACCAGAGACGTCCGCATGCCCCGCCCCCCCTCTCGGCCCGCGCCGCTCGTGTCCGCGGGAGCGCGGACCGGATCAGGGGTTCCGGTGCGGGCACCTGCCGGTGTCCGGCACCGGAACCGTCCGCAGTGCTCCCCACGAGCCATGGTCCACGACCGGAGCCGCCCCGCGCATTGCCGGGGTCCGGCAGTGTTCATTAGGGTCTGGGTGCCGGTGACCCGCTAAGAAACCGTCAGCGGCGCGTCAGGATTTCGGGGGAGGACGTGACGGACCGGCACATACCTGAGCGGTACCTCGACGGCTACGACCGCATATTGACCGAGGTCTCCGCCACCGGCCGGCGCCTCACCCGGGACGAGATCGCCTCCCGGCGCGCGCTGGGGGAACAGGCCGCCGAGGCCGGTCACGGACTGCGCGACCTGGTCAGCGCGCACCTCACGGCCGCCCGCACCGCCTGGCCGGCCGCCGCCGGCTCCGCGGACGAGGCGCTCGCCGCCGTCCAGCAGCTCGTCGACGCCTTCGCGGAGGGCTTCGAGCGGGCCCAGCGGCTCGCCGTACGCCAGGAGGAGGCGGCCCGCCGGGAGTTCATCGACGACCTCCTGTACGGCCGCAGCAATCTGGGCCGGCTCTCCGAACGCGCCGAACGCTTCGGCCTGCGGCTGTCCCACGCCCACGCGGTGGCCGTCGCCCAGGGCGCCACCCCCTACGGCGAGGGCGACCCGGTGCCGAGACAGGTGGAACAGGCCGTCATCGCCCGGTTCGGCGACCGCAGTGTCCTGCTCACCACCAAGGACGGCAGGCTGCTGTGCATCGCGCCCGGCCACCAGGCCGACGTCCTCACGCACTTCGCCAAACAGGCCCACGCCGCCACCGACGGCGGCCGGGTCGCCATCGGCCGCCCGCAGCCCGGCCCCGGCGGGGTCGTCCAGTCGTACGAGGAGGCGCTCAACGCACTCGAACTGGCCGCGCGCCTCGGCCTCGACGAACCGGTCCTGCGCGCCGCCGACCTGCTGGTCTATCCCGTCCTCACCCGCGACCGGCAGGCCATGGCCGACCTCGTCCAGGGCACCCTGGGCCCGCTCGTCACGGCCCGTGGCGGCGCCGAACCCCTCCTCGCGACCCTCACCGCCTACTTCGACTCCGGCTGCGTGGCCACCGAGGCGGCCCGCCGTCTGTCCCTGAGCGTGCGCGCCCTGACGTACCGCCTGGAACGCATCCACCAGCTCACCGGGGCGAACCCCGCCGACCCGCTCCACCGGTACATGCTCCAGACGGCGGTCATCGGGGCACGGCTGCTGGACTGGCCCGCGACGGCTCTGTGACGGAGCTGACCAACCTTCGTCGCCTTGGCTGAGAACATACGTTCCCTTGGGGCGATGTTGACCTTGTCGCGCTGTCACCCGAATGGCGGAACATGGCGTGCCACCCGAATGGGTGAAGATCAAGCTGGCTAGTGCCCCGACCGAGGCAATCCGTGAAAGGGGAACCACATGCGTATTCGACGAATCCTCGCCGCCGTCATCGCCACGGCAGCCCTCGCCGGACTCGGCCTCACAGGCGCCGCAGCCGCCTCCGCCGCCCCCCAGGGCGCCCGGTCGTACGTCACCCCTTCCCAGTGCAAGCAGGGCGGCGGAACGCCCGCGATCAACGAGGCGGGCAACTACTGCAAGGGCGGCACGCACGACGGGGAGCAGGTCGACTGAACCCCACAAGGCGCTCGGCCGCCACGCCCCGCGGGCGTGGCGGCCGAGCGCTCCCGCGCGCGGTACGGCCCGGCGTCCGCGTCGGTCAGTCGGTCAGTCGGTCAGTCGGTGCGGAGCGTTCCGGTGTAGACGTCCGTACGGTTCTGTGGTGCGCCGGAGTTGGCCTCGGTGAGCACCGCCCGTACGCCCTTGCCGTCCGCCGCCAGGCCCTGGTAGTCGCCGAGGAAGGAGCCCCCGGCGAACGGCGCCTGCAGCCAGTCGAAGATCCGCGAGATCCGGCGTTCGGTCCGCAGCTTCGGGTCTCCGTGCCGCAGCGTGGCCAGTTGGTAGGCGGTGGGCAGGGTGGTCGTGTCGCCGGGCTCCAGGAAGCGCAGATCGTAGTAGGTGAGCGCGACGGTGCCCCGCTCGTCGACCGCGATCGAGGGTGAGAAGGCCGGAACGCCCTCGGGGCTGATCAGCTCCGGGGCTCCCCAGGTGCGTCCGCCGTCGGTGGACCGCACGAGCTGGACGGAGTCGACCTTCCCACCGGCGAAGTCCGCGCCCTCGTAGGCCATGTACAGCGTGCCCGTCCCGGGGTCGACGGCCGGGCTCGGCAGGGTGGACCCGGCGCGCAGTGGTGTGGCGGGGTCGTTGGGGTCGACCTCCGGTACGGAGGTGTCCCGGGCCACGGTGACCGGGGCGCTCCAGGTCTCTCCGGCGTCGGTCGAGGTGACCATCTCGTAGCGGGCTTCGACGACGGTGGTCAGGTCGTCGGCGTAGGTGATCCGGTCGAAGAAGTCGTACAGCGTGCCGGTGCACCGGTCGGCGACGATCTGGTGGCCGATGGTCTGGGTGTTGGGCACGGTGCTGGTGTCGACGAAGCGCCGGGCCCTGCTCCAGGTGCGGCCGCCGTCCCGGGTGAGGGAGAGGTAGCCGGGACCGTCGAGGGAGCTGGGGCCGGGCGGGTCGTTGTCCAGGCGGTCCCAGACCTGGTAGGCGGTGCCCTTGCGGATCGGGTCGGCGGTGAGTGAGGGCTTGTCGTTGAAGAACGGCTGCTCGTCCACGTGCGTGGTGGTGAGGTTCTGCCACGTGCGGCCGCCGTCGCGGGACGTGACCGCCAGGAGGGCCGTGCCCGTGCTCTTCGTGAAGTCGACGCCCTCCCCGCCGGCGTAGACCGTGCCGTCCGGTCCGGTGCTCACCCACGGGTCGGTGGCCCGTTCGTAGTCCGCGCCGCCGGGGGCGCACAGGCTGAACGGCAGCGTGCTCGGGTGGAAGGTGCGGCCGTCCGTGGACCAGCCTGCCGCCAGGCCACGGGCGCCGCCGTCGTTCCAGCGGTCCTGCTGGAACACGGTGACCACGTGGCGGGGGTCGCGCGGATCGACGGACAGGTACGGCTCGACCTCGGTGCCCGGGTAGACGACGCTGTCGGGGGACCTCGCTCCGATGGTGCACCGCGCGTACGGGTCGCCCTGGGACACCTTGACCAGTGGTGTGCCGTCGGGGTCCCGGACGGCCGCCGCGGGAGTCGCGCCGGTGGCCGTGCCGAGCAGGAGTGCGGCGGCGGTGACGGCTGTCAGGGGCAGGAAGACGCGCATGCGGGATCTCCTCCGGGCCTGTCGGCCGGCGTACGGGACCGCCGTCGTCGGGGCGGCCGGGGGCGCGGAGGCATACCGGAACGCGCAGGTGGGGCGGACTCCGCCCGGTCCTCATCGGCGTTGCGGCCGGTGCCCTTGATGGACCGAACGGCGGAGTCGTCCCCGGGGACGCAGAGGAGCACAGCCCGAGGAGCCGGCCGGCGGGTGCAGCGTGCCGGCCGGCTCCTCGGGCTGTGCTGTTACGGCGCCGTCTCCTCGGGGGTCACGGAGAGGGCCGGGTGCCGGTCGTCGAGGCCGGCGGGGCTGCTCGTCCCGTGCGTCTGTTCAGGACGGCGGCGGCGAGCGCGCGCTCAAGGGGCGGTCCACCCGGCGGTGGACCGGTTGCCCAGGCGTGCGGCGACGCGACGGGTCAGGTGATCGCCTGCGTGGTCCCGTCAGGCAGCTGACAGGCGTAGCCGGCGTACGCGCGTGCAACGACCTGTCCGCCCGCGGCCGTGCAGTCGTCCCTGGAGATGTTCGGGGACGAGGCGGCCCCGGCGCCGACGGCGCTCACGCCGACAAGGGTTGCCGCGGCCAGGACGAGGCCCAGGATCCTCCGCATGCGCATGGCTTCCTCCTCCTCTCAGGCGCCTTCGTTCGCCCTGCGGGAAGGACAAGTCCCAGGACGACGGCGCCCTCTCCCCCAGCATGGGCGCTCCGCACGGGGCCCGCGAGGCGGGCCGGAGGCCGGCGGGCGGTTGTCGTGCGCGGTCGTCTAACGCGGTTCGTGGGCCGCCGCCCGGCAGGCACCGGTCGCGGCGCCGCCCGCCACTCCGGCCCCGGTCAGCCCGGTCACGCAGCTCTGCAGGTCTCCGACGACGCCCCGGCCGCAGGCCGCCGTGACGGCGTCGGAAGCGGTGGCGCCCGCCAGTTCGGCCATCTTCGTGCAGGCGGGGATGTCGGCGCGGGCCGCGGGAGCGGCGAGGACCGCACCTCCGAGGGCGAGGGTCAGGCCCGTGAGGGCACCGGCGATACGGGTCGACGTGCGCATGGGATGCACCTGCCTTCCGGTTCGGTCGCGCGGTCCCGGTTTTGGCGGGCCGACTGTGCCCGGGGCCGACCGGCACGCACTCGGACCTGCGCTCGCGGGCCCCGCACTCTCCACTCTCCAGCGTCGCATCCTCTCCGCCGCCCGTCCTGGGTATCCGAGGGGCGGCCGCACCGGGTGATCGCGGGTGCGCGCAGCGCGCGGCAGCGTTCGGGGCTGTGCGGCAGGGCGGCGGAGCGGTGGCCGAGGGGGCACCGTCGAGCCCTGCGCGCCCAGACGTCCTACTTGCTGACGGCGAAACGCATCAGGGCGTGTTCGTCCCCCTGCTTGATCTTTCCCGTCACGTTGATCACCTCGAGTTTCCAACTGCTGCCGACCCGCAGTGCCTTGGCCACGGCGCACCCGTTGTCCTGGGTGAGCAGGCTCGGCCAGATGTCGGCGACCTGCTGGGAGCTGCCACCGGTCGCGTCGTAGACCTTGAAGCTGATGTTGCGCGCCTTCTGGAAGGAACTGCCCTTCTTGTAGGCGGCGGCCACGAACACGATCGACGTGATGTTGGGCGGGATCCGGGCGAACTCGACGGTCACCGTCTCGTCGTCGCCGTCCCCGCGTCCGGTCTGGTTGTCGCCGCTGTGGACCAGCGAGCCGTTGCCCATGGGGTCGAGCGAGTCGAGCCCCGCCAGGCGCACCGGGTCACCGCCCTGCATGGCGATGGCGATCAGATCAAGGTCGGTGCCGCTCTGGCGGCGCAGCTTGCCCAGTACGCCGCCACTGCTGCCGGCGGTGGGGTCCCATGAGACGCCGATGGACAGGTGGGTCACCCCGTCCAGGTCGGCCGGGCCGTCTTCCTTGGTGAGTGTGATCATGTGACTCATTCTCGTGGCAAAAGGACTTCAACACGCAGAGTGTGCCCGGCACCTTCGCGGTTCCGCATGAGGGGCCGTGAGCGCGCTTTGAACACAGTCACACCCATATTGCCGCCGGCGCGGTGCGGCCGGACAGCGGAACCAGCAAGGGAGGCCGCGGCACGCCGGTAGAGTGAGGAAGCTGCGGCATCCCACCAACACCCGTTGCCCTAGAGGGACATGGCCGACAGCGGTCGAGTCGTCTCGCGGTGTGAGGGTGAAGCAACAGGTGCTGATAGCGGGCCGGTACCGGCTGGAGACCGCCATCGGGCGAGGCGCGATGGGAGAGGTCTGGCGGGCGTACGACGAGATGCTCGGCAGACCGGTGGCGGTCAAGCTCCTGCTCGCCCAGAACACCGACCCCACCGCCGCCGCCCGCTTCCGCCTGGAGGCCCAGACCGCGGGCCGGCTCCGGCACCCGCATGTGGTCGGCGTCGTCGACTTCGGCGAGCAGGACGGCCGTCTGTTCCTGGTGATGGAGCTGGTCGAGGGCGACAGTCTGCAACGCGTGCTCGCGCAGGCCGGCTCCCTGCCGGCCGAGGAGGTCGCCCGTATCGCCGCCCAGGCGGCCGCCGGGCTGGCCGTCGCCCACGAACAGGGCATCGTGCACCGGGACATCAAACCCGGCAACCTTCTGCTCGACGCCGTCGGATCTGTGAAGATCGGCGACTTCGGCATCGCCCGCTTCATGGACGACCCGGCCGGCGGGCTCACCGCGACCGGTCAGATCGTCGGGACCAGCCTGTACATCGCCCCCGAGCGCGCCCTGGGCCGACCCGCCGGACCACCGTCCGACGTCTACTCGCTGGGCTGCGTGCTCTACCAACTGCTCACCGGACGGGTGCCGTTCCAGGCCGAGAGCGCCATCGCCGTCCTCCACCACCACCTCGACACGCCCCCCGTGCCGCCGCGCGAGAGGGGCGTCGCGCTGCCGCCCGCCTTCGAGAACTACCTGCTCGGTCTCCTCGCCAAGCGGCCCGAGGACCGTCCCACGGCGCACCGGACGGCCGAATGGTTCGCCGCGGGCTCCTGGAGAGGACGCCCCGAACCCCTCCCGGCGGCCGCACCGCGCCGCGAACCGGAGCCACGTCCGAGCAGTCCTGCGGCGCTCCCCGGCACCTGGTCCCGGACCGACATACGCCCCGGCTCCGTCACCACCTATGCCTTCCCGTCCGCCGCGGGCGCCGCTCCGGCCCACCGGACCCGGCGCCGTCAGCGGACAGGCGGCGGCGCCCTCTCCAGCCGCCGGTCGAGGGCGCTGAGCGCCCTCGCCGCCGTGGTGATCTTCGTCGGGGCCCTGCTGCTCGGCATCGCATGGTTCTCCCCCGACCAGAGCTCGGCCGACACCCCACCGGCGGACCGGACGCACGGCACGAGCCCGGCCCCGGAGCCCCGCACCGGCAAGAGCGACGGCCCGGGCAGCCGGCCGGACACCCCGAAGGGGAAGAACGAGCAAGGCGACGGCAAGGACTGAACCCGCGTCACCGCAGGCGTCGAGAGCCTTCACCACCGCCACGGCGGCCCGGCAGCGGCGCGCAGGCGGCCGGGCCGTCTCAGGCCGCCGCGACGACAGCCGGCTCCGGCCGGCGCGCGCGGACCCGGCCGCGTCGCAGCAGGGGCCGTTCGATGAGGGCGTACGAGGCGAGGGCCGCGAGGAGCGTCACCGTGAGGCCCGCGAAGAGCAGCCGGCCGCCGCGCACACCGAGGTCGGAGAGCAGCCGGACGAGGGGGTAGTGCCACAGGTACATCCCGTAGCTGAGGTTGCGCCCGACCCAGGCCGGCACCGCCAGCGACAGCAGCCGGGAGGGCCATGACCGCGGGCACAGTTCCAGCGCGGCCACCACGCAGGCCGACAGCACGGCGGCGGCCAGGAAGCCGGCCGTGTACCAGAGGGGGTTCCATCCGCTCGGCCCGGTGATCGGGATCTGCCAGACGATCAGCGCCAGCAGCGCGAGCGCGGGCCAGCACAGCCGTCCCGCCCACCGGCGCAGCACCGCCAGGCGCGGGTCGTCGGCACGCAGCCGGGCCAGCACGAGGGCCAGCAGGGCACCGACGAGCAGTTGGTCGGCGCGGGTGTCGGGCCCGTTGTAGATGCGGTGCGCCGCCGTGGGATCCCAGAGCACCGTCCGCCAGATCACCGGCAGGACGCAGAGCACCGCCACCCAGCACAGCACCACCCGGGCGCGCCCGCGCCGCAGCAGAACCAGCAGCAGCAGCGGCCAGGCCAGGTAGAACTGCTCCTCCACTCCCAGGGACCAGGTGTGGCCGAACGGTGCGGTGAGACCCGAGTACGCCCCGGGCTCGCCGGCCCGTACGAGATTGACCGCCGACCCCGCGGCGAGCGCGACCGCCACCCACACCCCGCGGAACAACGGCTGTGCGAAGGCCACGGCCAGCACGGCGGTGACCGCGCACATCACCAGCAGGGCCGGCATCAGGCGCAGCCACCGCCGCCGGTAGAACGACCACAGCCCGATGCGGCCGGTACGGGCGTACTCCGCGACCAGCAGCCGGGTGATGACGAAACCGCTGATCGTGAAGAACACGTCCACGCCCACCGAGCCGCCGGGCAACGGGTCGGGCAGCACGTGGTACACGATCACCAGCACCACCGCGACGGTCCGCAGTCCGTCCAGGCCCGCCACCCGCCCACCACCACCGTGCAGCGCCGACGAGAAGCCCCGCCCGCCCTGGACCGGCTCCGTGGCCTCGGTGGTCGTGCTCCGACAGAGAGTGCTCATGACGGCTGCGTCTGCCCGCGCGCCGCCGAATCACACGGATCCGGCCCGCCCCTCCCCGGTCGCGTGACGCACCCCACGTCGAGCAACCCGCGTACCGCAGCGCGGGTGAAGACCCGGTCATCGCCGTGGGCAGCACCGCCGGCGCCTGCGTGAAGTCCGGCGAGGCGGCGCCGAAGGGACACCTGCGCCACCCCGCGGGGAAGGTGCCGCAGCACGTCGCGGGATGGCGTGCGCCACAGACGGACATGACCGCGGTGAACGCGGGAAGACGTGCTGGGCGCAGGGGTCAGGTCGGATCAGGAGCGGGGTACATGAACGAGAATTCCGGTGCGCCCGGGCCGCGTCCGGGAGAAGGCGGGCCCCAGGACGCCGAGCAGCAGGCGATCGACGCGCGGAACAGGAAGCTGGCGCGTGCCGGTGTCGCGCGGGCCGAGCGGCTCCTCGTCTCCTCGTACCGGCTCTCCTCGGAGCAGGAGGCGTTCGACCTGCTGCGCAGCGCCTCCCAGCGGTTCAACGTCAAGCTGCACACCCTCGCCGAGACGGCCGTGCACCTGCCCGCCCCCCGGCCCGGCGACCCCAGCTGGGTCCCGGGCAGGCCGCGCCCGGCCGCTCCGCCGCTGCCCGTCCTGCGCGCCGACGGGCGGCGGCTGGCCGACGACGGTGCCGTCCTCAAGACCGCCCTGCAGCGCACCCTGCACATCACCGGTGCCGAGATGGGCAACGTGCAGCTGGTGCAGAACGGCATGCTCCGCATGGAGCACCACACCGGGCTGAACGGGCTCTTCACCGACTACTTCACCTTCGTCGACGCCTCCACCACCTCCTGCGCGCAGGCCGCGGAGCAGAGCCGGCAGGTCACCGTCGAGGACGTCGCCGCCTCCGACGCCTTCGACGAGGACTCCCGCCGGGCGATCCTGCAGACAGGCAGCCGCGCCTGCCACAGCGCCCCGCTGCTCAGCCCGAGAGGCACCGTCATCGGCATGATCTCCTCCCACCACGACCGGCCCCTGCAGCCCCTCACCGCCGCCCGGTCGGCGGCGCTCGACCAGCTCGGCAGGCAGGTCGGCCGCTGGCTGGTCTGGCACCGCAACACCACGGTGATCTCCGCCCTGAACCACCTCCACACCACCGCCACCCGCTGACGCCCGACGGCGCCCATCGACCCACCGGCGCCGACCGCTGATCTGCGCGACAGGGGCCCTCGGAATAGCCTGAGGAGGAGAGCGGTACCGGACAGAACGGGCCCTCCAGCGGCGTTCCCTTCGCGGAAGGGGAGGTGGAGCCATGCCCTGGAACCTGAACGGCACCTACCTGGAGAGTTGCAACTGCGACGTGGTCTGCCCCTGCACCACCTCGGGTCTGACCGCGCCGGCCGACCACGAGCGCTGCCAGGTGACCTTCGCGTTCCACGTGGACAGCGGGAACGTGGACGGCGTGGACGTCTCCGACCGCAACGTCGCCGTCTTCGTCGACGCCCCCCGGGTGATGGCCGACGGCGGCTGGAAGGTGGCCGTGTATCTCGACGCCTCGGCCGACGACAGCCAGGCGGAGGCCCTGGGCAGGGTCTTCTGCGGTGAGGCCGGCGGGCCGATGGCGGCGCTCACGCCGCTCATCGGCAAGGTGCTCGGCGTGGAGCGGGTTCCCATCGAGTACCGCGACGACGGCCGCCACCACGCCGCACGGGTGGGCGACGTCATCGACGTCGAGATCGAGGACCAGGTCGCCCCGCAGTTCGGCGCGGACGGCCCGGTCATGCACCTGACCGGCATGTTCCACCCCGCGAACAGCACGCTGGCCATCGCGCGCTCCTCGCGGGCGAGGGGCGGTGGCGTGTACGGCCGGTCCTGGGACTTCTCGGGTGGCAACGGGCACTCGGCGCCCTTCGCGTGGTCCGCGTGACCGGTCGGCCGGTCACCGTCCGCGGCGGGGCGGCCCCCGCCGGACTCCTGCTGGCCGTGGCGGCCGCCGCCTGGGTCTGGATGCTGACGCGCTGGAGCGGCATGCCGGCGATGCCGGGCACGATGGGCCTGGGCCTGGCCGCCTTCCTGGCCGTGTGGACCCTGATGACGGCCGCGATGATGCTGCCCGGCACGGCGCCCGTCGCCGCGCTGTACACGCGCACCATCACCGCGCACCGGATGCCGCGGATGATCGTTTTCACGGCCGCCTACCTGCTCGTCTGGGCCGCGGCCGGCCTGCCGGCGTACGCCCTGGCCGCGGGCCTGGGCCGGGCGGGAGGCCTGCCCGCCGCGACGGGTACCGCGGTCGCCGCGGCCGTCTTCTTCGTCGGCGGCGTCTACCAGCTCACCCCCCTCAAGGACCGCTGCCTGGCGAAGTGCCGCTCGCCGGTCGGGCAACTGCTGCGCTACGCCTCGTACCCCAGGCGCTCCCGTGATCTGCGTGCCGGAGTCCACCACGGAGGCTTCTGCCTGGGCTGCTGCTGGTCGCTGATGGTGCTGCTGGCGGCGTTCGGGGTGATGAACCTGTGGGCCATGGTGGTCCTGACCGCCGTGATCACGGCCGAGAAGCTGGCTCCGGCCGGCCACCTGATCGCCCGTCTCGTGGGGATCGCCTCGATGGTCCTGGCCGTCGCCGTCTTCTGGTTCCCGGAGCTGGCTCCCGGGCTCACCGGCGGTGGCATGGCAGGCATGTGAGGACCGTGCGGAAAGGTCCGTACCGGATGCGTCAAGGGTTGTAGGGGCGGTCCGGGTCCGGGCGGCCGGCGTGGTCGGGAACCGAATGCGAAGGACGGCGGGTGCGCGGCACCGGGGCCGGGATCAGCGGTGTGGGGTCCACGGGGCGGCAACACGATTGATTTCGGCTTCAGTTGTTGACGGCGGGCAGGTGCGGGTCTACAACCCGAGGGAGCGCTCTCACATCTGCCGTTGCTCCATCCCCCCGCACGCCGAACCGGCCTGAGGAGACTTCGCATGCAGAGTTCCGCCGGCGCACCCACCCGCAGACCACCGGCCGTCGCCTTACGCCCACGCCTGGCTCTGGGCCTTGTCGTCACGCTGATCGCCGCCTTCCTCGCGGTCCTCGCCCCCTCGCCCGCGCACGCGGCCGACCAGTTGCTGTCCCAGGGCAGGCCGGCCACCGCCTCCTCGACCGAGAACGCGTCCTTCCCCGCGAGCGCGGCGGTCGACGGCAACACCGGCACCCGCTGGTCCTCGGCCTTCGCCGACCCCCAGTGGCTCCAGGTCGACCTCGGCTCCGTCCAGCAGCTCAGCAGCGTCACCCTGAACTGGGAGGCCGCCTACGCGAAGGCCTTCCAGATCCAGACCTCCACCGACGCCACCACCTGGACCACCGTCTACTCGACCAGCACCGCCACCGGCGGCACCCAGAACCTG
This sequence comes from Streptomyces sp. NPDC104761, assembly GCF_055583445.1. Lineage (NCBI taxonomy): Bacteria > Bacillati > Actinomycetota > Actinomycetes > Kitasatosporales > Streptomycetaceae > Streptomyces > Streptomyces sp. NPDC104761. The sequence continues at coordinate 38,680 of NZ_JBVJNZ010000010.1, forward strand.
GCCGTCACCGGCAGCGGCCGCTACGTCCGCCTCTACGGCACCGTGCGGGGCACCCCGTACGGCTACTCCCTGTGGGAGTTCCAGGTCTACGGCCCCGGGTCCACCACCCCGCCGGACGACTTCTGGGGCAGCACCAGCGACATCCCCGCGGCGAACAACGCCGTCGAGGTGAAGATCCTCAACCGCACCAACGGCAAGTACCCCGACAGCCAGGTGTACTGGAGCTTCAACGGCCAGACGCACTCCATCGCCGAGCAGCCCTACCTCGACATGCCGGCCAACTCCGCGGGCCGCATGTACTTCTACCTGGGCTCGCCCACCAGTTCCTACTACGACTTCATCGAGTTCACGGTCGGCAACAACGTCTTCAACGGCAACACCACCCGCGTCGACGCCTTCGGCCTGAAGCTGGCCATGCGGCTGCACAGCAAGGACGGTTACGACGTCGAGGTGGGCGAGAACCGGCAGACCTTCGCCGAGGACCGCGCCACCACGTTCCAGCGGTTCATCGACGCCGTGCCGTCCCAGTTCGACGTGCTGGCCCAGACCCAGGCCCCGTACCGGATCATCGCGCCGGGCAGCGACCCGAGCTTCCGCGCGGGCGGCGCCAACGCGAACTACTTCACCTCGTACGCCCAGTCGGTGGGCGTGACCGCGGCCACCTCCGACATCTTCGGCTGCGCGGCGTCCCTGGCCTCCGACCCGAACACGTGCGCCGCCCTCAACCGGCACGTCGCCACCCTGCCGGCCTCCCAGCAGTCCGACCCGGCCCAGTTCTACACGGCGGCACCGGCCAACTACTACGCCAAGTTCTGGCACGACAACGCCATCAACCACCTCGCCTACGGCTTCCCCTACGACGACGTGGCGGGCCAGTCCTCCTTCATCTCGCACGCCAACCCCCAGTGGCTGCTGGTGGCGGTCGGCTGGTAGCCGGTCCGACCAGTGCCGCAGAGCAGAGCTGTGGCCCGGGGCAGCCGTCCCGGGCCACAGCTCTGGCCATGGCCTGAACTCGGCGGCTTTGGCCAGAACCAGTACCGTTTCCCCTGCGTCGTACGGCATGTGTGCCGATGGCCTGACCTGTGGGGGGACCACATGAGCGCCGAGATCTACTTCAGCAACAACTACCGGGACCTGTGCGAGCGGAACGGGACCGGCGCCGGCTTCCAGTTCGAGTTCTCCTGCTCGCGCTGTTACGACACCTGGCGCTCACCGTTCGAGCCGTACGCCGGGGAACGGGCCGCCACCTGGCTGCGCAAGGGAGTCGACGTGGCCTGGGGCATGCTGGGACGCACCGGCACCGGCCTGACGTCGGCGGCCGACGGGCTGGCGGGGGCCGGCTACGGACGCTCCCGCGACGAGGCGTTCCAGCGGGCGATCGACAACGCGCAGGGCCACTTCAACCGCTGCGCCCGCTGCACCGACTACGTGTGCGGCCGCTGCTGGAACGCGGCCCAGGGCCTGTGCCTGCGCTGCGCCCCGGACACGGCCGCCGAGGCGATGGCGGCCCAGCAGCGCGGCCTCAACGACATGGCCTCGCAGCGCGCGTACGCGGCCGGACAGCAGGCCGGGCAGGGCTACGACCCCAGCACGCAACGCCAGTTGGTCTGCCCGCAGTGCCGCACCGAGACGCACGGCGCCGCCTTCTGCTCGGGCTGCGGCTACCGGCTGGCGCAGTCCGAGCGGTGCTCGTCCTGTTCCGCGGTGGTGCCGGACGGGGCGGCCTTCTGCCCGGGGTGCGGCTCACGCAGGTAGCGCACCACGCCGTGCCGTGGCACCACTGGCCCCATACCCTCTGGGGGTATATAAACGGATGGTCGTGATCGGCTGCGAAGGGCGGACACCATGCATGCGGTGGGGCACGCGCTCTCCATCGCCGGGTCGATGACCTGGGAGATCACCTGGGCACTGATCCTCGGTTTCACGCTCTCCGCGGTGGTGCAGGCGGTGGTGCGCCGGGAGACGGTGGTACGGATACTCGGGGACGACCGGCCCCGTACGCTCGCGCTCGCCGCGGGATTCGGCGCCGCCTCCTCGTCCTGCTCCTACGCCGCCGTCGCGCTCGCCCGCTCGCTGTTCCGCAAGGGCGCGAACTTCACCGCGGCCATGGCCTTCGAGATCGCCTCCACCAACCTCGTGATCGAACTGGGCGTGATCCTGGCCCTGCTGATGGGGTGGCAGTTCACCGCGGCGGAGTTCGTCGGCGGCCCGGTCATGATCGTCGTCGTCGCCGTGCTCTTCCGCGTGCTGCTGCGCGAGCGGCTGCTGCGCCAGGCGCGGGAGCAGGCCGAGCGCGGCCTGGCGGGCTCGATGGAGGGGCACGCGGCGATGGACATGTCCGTGGGCGGCGAGGGCGGTTTCGTCCGGCGGCTGCTGTCCCGGGACGGGTTCACGTCCGTCTCGCACATCTTCGTCATGGAGTGGGCGGCGATCCTGCGCGACCTCGTGGCGGGGCTGCTGATCGCCGGGGCGATCGCCGCCTGGGTGCCGGACGACTTCTGGCAGGGCTTCTTCCTGGCCGGCCATCCGCTCGCGGCGAAGCTGACCGGGCCGCTGATCGGTCCTGTGGTGGCCATCGTGTCGTTCGTCTGCTCCATCGGCAACGTGCCGCTGGCCGTGGTGCTCTGGAAGGGCGGCATCAGTTTCGGCGGCGTCATCGCCTTCATCTACGCCGACCTGCTGATCCTCCCGATCCTCAACATCTACCGGAAGTACTACGGCGCCCGCACCGCCGCCTTCCTGCTGGGCACCTTCTGCGCCTCGATCGTGGTGGCCGGCTACGTCGTGGAGTTCGTCTTCGGGGGCCTCGGGCTGGTCCCCGACCAGGCCGACGCGAAGATCCCCGACGAAGGGATCAGCTGGAACTACACCACATACCTCAACATCGCCTTCCTGCTGCTGGCCGCCGCGCTGGTCGTACGGTTCCTGCGCACCGGCGGCCGGGCGATGCTGCGGATGATGGGCGGTTCGCCGGACGGACACGGCGGGCAGCATCAGGAGGGGCACGGGCATCCGCACGGCGAGCACCATCCGTGACCGTGGAGAACGCAACCGTGGAGAACGCGGTCTTGGAGAACGCGATCGTGGACAACGCAACCGTGGACAACGCGACCGTGGAGAACGCGACCGTGGAGAAGGAGATCACGTGGACCCCAGCCACGACCTCGCGGTCGCGCCCGCCGTGCGTGCCGTCTACGGGCCGCAGGACCTCAGCTCCGCACCGGCGTTCGCGGGCGGGTTCATCAACTTCGGCCACTGGGCCGGGATCCCGCTTGACCGGCCGCTGACCGCCGAGGACCGGGTCCGCAGCCAGCGCGACCTCTACCGGCTCGTGTTCGGCGCCCTCGACGGGGCGGACACCCGTGCCGTCGAGGTCGGCTGCGGGCTGGGGGTAGGCGCCGCGCTCGCGCTGGAGGAGTTCGGCTTCGCCGCCGTGACCGGCCTCGACATCCACCCCGAGCAACTGGCCCGGGCCCGCCGGGCCAACGCAGGCCTGCTCGCCCGGGCGCCGGAGCGGCTCGGTTTCGCGCACGGGGCGGCGGAGCGGATGCCGTTCGAGGACGGCCGCTTCGACCGGCTGTACTCGGTGGAGGCCGCCCAGCACTTCCGCGACCTGGCTGCGTTCGCCCGGGAGGCCGCGCGCGTGCTGCGGCCCGGCGGGCGGCTGGCCGTCACCAGTTTCTTCCTGCCGGCCGGCGCCGAGGACGCGGGCGGCGAACTGGCCGCGCGGCTGGAGAGCTTCGCGTCCGGTCTCGACGTGGCCCACCCCCTCACGTCCCTCCTCGACGCCCTCGGCGGCGCGGGCCTGACCGGCGTACGGGCCGAGTCGATCGGCGACCAGGTCTGGCCGGGCCTGGACCGGTTCCTCGCCGGCGTGGAGCTGCCCGTGCAGTGGCCGCGCAACTTCCTGCCTGCCTACCGCGACGGCCTGCTGGACTACTACGTCGTCACGGCGGACCGCCCGCCGGCCGGTGCCTGACCGTACCGGCGGCCCCCGCAGGCGCTGCGCCCGCTCGGGTGGCTCTGCGGTGCGTGCCGCGTGGCTGTCCGGCCGTGACCGGGCCGACTTGATGATCATCGGTCCGTGACGACCTACGACGGCGCTCGCACCGCCGGCCACCCACGCCGCACGGCGCCCGCCGTCGCAGCCGCCGCCCCGCACCGGAGCCTCGCCCGCACCCCCGCCCGCGCGCTCGCGGCGGCCCTGCTCCTGCTCTGCTGCTCCCTGCTGGCCTGCCTGCCGGCCGCACCCTCCGCGGCCGCGCTCCCCCGCCCCGGAGCCGTCCCACGCCCGCCGACGGATGCCGAGGCCCGCACAAACGCCTACCTGGCATCGCTGCGGACGGCGGGCCAGGACCGCTCCCGGGCCCTGCGCAGGTTCTTCCTGAAGCTGCCCAAGGGCGGCGACCTGCACAACCACCTCTTCGGCGCGGTCAGGACCGAGTACCTGATCGCGCTCGCCGCCGGGGACGGCCTGTGCGTCGTCACGGCGACGCTGACCGCCGTCGTACCGCCCTGCGGCCCCGGCACCCGGCCCGCGGCCGACGCCCGCGCGGACCGTGACTTCCGCGAGGCGATCCTGCGGGCCTGGTCCATGGACGACTTCCCGCCGGACCGGAGCGGCCACGACCACTTCTTCGCCACGTTCGACAAGTTCGGGCTGGTGCCCGCGCTGCACCCGGACAAGGTGCTCGCCGAGGTCGCCGACTCGGTGGCGGCGCAGCACCAGTTCTATCTGGAGACCATGGTCAACCCGGCCTCCGACCGCGCCGAGCAGCTGGCCGACGAGGTCGGCTGGGACCCCGACCTCCCCGAGATGTACGCGCGGCTGGCGGCGGGCGGCCGGCTCGACCAGGTGGCCGCCGAGGCCCGCCGGGCGACGGACGACGCGGAGGCCGGGTTCCGGACCGAGGCCCGCTGCGGCACCGACCGGCCCCGCCCCGGCTGCCGGCTCACCGTGCGCTACGTCTACCAGGCCTTCCGCGGCGAGTCCCGCGAACGCGTCTTCACCGAGCTGGCCCTCGGCATGCGGCTCGCCGAGACCGACCCCCGCTTCCTCGCCGTCAACCTCGTCCAGCCCGAGGACGGGTCCGTCGCCCTCGCCGACTACACCGTGCAGATGCGCATGGTGCGGTTCCTGCACACGGTCTACCCGGGCGCCCATGTCACCCTGCACGCCGGCGAGTTGCGGCCCGGCCTGGTCGATCCCGAGGACCTGCGGTTCCACATCCGGGAGGCCGTGGACATCGCCGGCACCGAGCGCGTCGGCCACGGCGTCGACCTCCGCCACGAGGACGACTGGCAGCGGACGGCCCGCACCATGGCCGCCCGGCAGACCGCCGTCGAGGTGCCCTTCACCAGCAACGCCCAGATCCTCGGCGTGGGGGGGGGGGCGGCGGCCCGCCCAACCCCCCACACGGGACGAGGGACGGCAGCTGTTTCGCTCGACCACACCCACACCCACCAGACCACACACACCAA
>NZ_JBVJNZ010000010.1:44170-94801 GCF_055583445.1 Streptomyces sp. NPDC104761
CCCCGCCAAGAGGACGACGGACAGAGGACGGCCCACACCATCCCCTCCCGGCACCTCGCCGTCGACGCCCCCTCCACCCACACCCCCCCGCTCTTCCCCCTCCCCCCCCCCCCCCACCCCTTCGACACCTACCGGGCGTACGGGGTGCCGGTCGTCCTGGCCACCGACGACCCCGGAGTCTCCCGCACCGACATCAGCCACGAGTACCAGTACGCCGCCGAGACCTACGGCCTCACGTACCCGGAGCTCAAGGACCTGGCCCGCGCCTCCCTGCAGTACGCCTTCCTTCCCGGCGACAGCCTGTGGCAGGGCAACCCCACCCGGAACGGCTACCGTCCGGTCGCGGCCTGCGCCGGGCAGCTCCCCGGCAGCGGGCGGGCGCCGGGCGCGGAGTGCCGAGCGCTGCTCGGCGCGAGCGCGAAGGCGGCGGTGCAGTGGCGTGAGGAGGCCGCGTCGGTGTCGTTCGAGCGGACGTTCGGCCGGGCCGCGACCTTGAAAGCGGGGGCGCCATAGGCCGAGTGTCGACTGCGGCGCCGTGGGGGCTGGTCGCGCAGTTCCCCGCGCCCCTGACAGGGCGCTGCCGGGCCACGAGCTTGAAAGCAGGGGCGCCATAGGCCGAGTGTCGACTGCGGCGCCGTGGGGGCTGGTCGCGCAGTTCCCCGCGCCCGTGACGGGGCGCTGCCGGGCCGCGAGCTTGAAAGCCGGGGCGCCATAGGCCGAGTGTCGACTGCGGCGCCGTGGGGGCTGGTTGCGCAGTTCCCCGCGCCCGTGACGGGGCGCTGCCGGGCCGCGAGCTTGAAAGCAGGGGCGCCATAGGCCGAGTGTCGACTGCGGCGCCGTGGGGGCTGGTTGCGCAGTTCCCCGCGCCCCTGACGGGGCGCTGCCGGGTCCCCTTAGTCTGCACGGGTGACCGACACCCCCGAGCTCACCCTGCTGTCCCGAGTCGCCTGTCGTGGGCGGGAGATCACCGCGCCGCGGCTGCGCGGGCTGCTGGCGCTGCTGGCGGCGGATCTGCGGACCGGCTGCAGTACCGGGCGGCTGGTGGAGGGGCTGTGGCCGGACGAGCTGCCGGAGCGGCCGGGCAAGGCGGTACAGATCCTGGTGTCGCGGCTGCGGTCGCAGCTGGGTGCCGAGCTGGTCGTGAGCACGCCGACGGGGTACCGGCTGGGACTGGACGAGACGCAGGTCGACAGCTCCACGCTGCTCGTGCACGAGGCGGCGAGCGCCGAGCGGGCACGGGCGGGCGACCAGGAGGGCTCCCTGGCGAAGGCCGCGGCCGGGCTGGCCCTGTGGGACGGCAGCGTGGGCGCCGGGACGGGCGAGGAGCTGCACGACCCGGTCGCGGCGCTGCGGGCGGACCGGCTGCGGGCGTACCGGTCGCTGGTGCGCTCGCACGCCCTCGCGCTCGCCCGGCTGGGCCGCCGGGCCGAGGCGACCGCGCCGCTGACCGAGCTGAACCGGGAGCTGCCGCGGGACGAGGAGGTGCTCGCGGAGCTGCTGCGCTGTGAGGCCGCAGGCGCCGGGAGGGCCGCGGCGCTGGCCCGGTACGACGGCTACCGGCGCCGGCTCCGGGACGAGCTGGGCAGTGATCCGGGGGCCCGGCTCCGGGCCGTGCACCAGGAGTTGCTGAGCGCGGACGCGGCGCCGGTCCGGCACGGGGTGCCGCACGAGCCGAACCCGCTGCTGGGGCGGGACGCCGACGTCGCCGCCGTGGCCGGGCTGCTGCGCGCCGCCCGGGTGGTCACCGTGGTCGGCCCCGGCGGGCTCGGCAAGACCCGGCTCTCGCACGCGGTGAGCCGGGCGGCCGAACAGCCCGTCGTGCACTTCGTCACGCTGGCCGGTGTCACCGGCGACGACGTGGCCGACGAGGTCGCCTCGGCCGTGGGCGGCGGGGAGGGCCGCCAGCTGCCGGGCGGCGGCAAGGACGCGGTGAGCGGGATCGTCGCCGCGCTGGGTCCGGGCCCCGCGCTGCTGGTCCTGGACAACTGCGAGCACGTGCTCGCCGGCGCCTCCGCGCTCGTACGGGAACTGGTGTCGCGGTCGAGGGAGCTGCGCGTCCTGGCTACCAGCCGGGCCCCGCTCGGGCTGACCTCGGAGTCCGTGTACGCCCTGCCGGAGCTGTCCCTGGCGACCTCCGTCGAGCTCTTCGGGCAGCGGGCGCGGGCCGCCCGCCCCGGGGTGGAGCTGCCCGCGGACCGGGTCGCCGAGATCTGCCGGCACCTGGACGGGCTGCCGCTGGCGGTGGAGCTGGCGGCGGCCCGGGTGCGGGTGCTCTCGGTGGCCGACATCGCGCACCGGCTGCGGGACCGTTTCGCGCTGCTGCGCGGCGGCGCCCGGGACGCCCCCGAACGGCACCGCACGCTGCGGGCCGTGGTCGAGTGGAGCTGGAACCTGCTGGAGCCGGAGGGGCGGGCGGCCCTGCGCGCGCTGTCGGTGTTCCCGGGGGGCTTCGCCGCGGACGCGGCGGAGTACGTGCTCGGCGAGACCGAGCCAGGGGCCGGGACAGGGGCCGAGGGCGACGGCCGGGACGCGACGGAGCTGCTGGAGCAGCTGGCCGGCCAGTCCCTGGTCAAGGTGGGCGAGAGCGCCGCCGGGGTGCGGTTCCACATGCTGGAGACGCTGCGGGAGTTCGGTGCCGCCCGACGGGCGGAGGCGGGCGAGGACGAGGCCGTGACGGGCCGGTTCCTCGCCTGGGCCCGGGACTTCGGCCGGGCCCACCACGCCGGGATGTACGGCACCGACGCACCGGCCGCCTTCGACCGCGTCCGGGCCGAGCAGGACAACCTGGTCCTCGCGCTGCGGCACGCCCTGGCCCGCGCCGACGGGCCGGCCACCGCCGCCGTCACCGCCGTACTGGCCTCCCTGTGGTCGGTCGGCAACAGCTACACCCGGTTCGTCACCCTCGCCGCCGAGACCGGCGGGCCGCTGTCCCACTTCCGCCCGGGCCCCGGGCACCCCGAGGACGTGGAGACGGCCCGGAGCGCGGCCGCGGTGTGCGCGGCCGGCCTCTTCATGGGCTACGGCCCGCACGCCGTACGCCAGCTCGTGACCCTGCGCCGTCTGCCGCCCGCCCCGGCGGACACCGTGCCGCGGGCGCTGGCCGCCGTGCTGTGCGCGGTCCCCGACATGCGCCCACCCGGGTACGCGCGGCTTGAGGAGCTGTGCGACGCGGACGAGCCGCTGCTGGCGGGCCTCGCGGCGGGCGTCGCCAGCTACCTGTGGGAATCGGCCTACGAGACGGAACGGGCGCTGCGGTACGCGCGCCGGATGCTCGCCGCGGTGGGGGCGCTCGGCAATCCGGTCATGACGCTGCTCAGCCACGGCCGGATCGGCGAACTGTGCCTCAAGACGGAGCGCGGCACGGAGGCGTACGACCATCTCCGGGCCGCCGACGCGCTCAGCGGGGCCGGTACCTGGTCGGACGCGATCGGCGTCCGCTACGGGCTGGTGTCGGCCTGTCTGCAGCGCGGGGACATCGAGGAGGCGGAGTACTGGCTGGGCCGCGCCGCCCCGGACCGGCAGCCGGACGTCGCGCAGGCCTTCAGTCCCGAACTGCTGCAGGCGCGGGCGGAGATAGCGCTGGCCCGGGGGCTGACCGAGGTCGGCCTCGGCCTGTGGCGGCAGGCGGCGGCCGGGATCCGGGAGGCGAGTGCGCTCGCCGCCGACGACCCCTTCCTGGACTCGTGGTCGCTGCAGGTGCAGGCCGCCGCGCTCGCCGCGCACGCGCAGCACGGCCGCGTCGAGCCGGTGGCCGAGCTCGCCGCGCACCTGCGGCAACGGCTGCTCGGCATGCTGTCCGGCGGCGCTTCCGGCGCCGGGGACCTGCTGGAACTGCCGGTCTACGGCTCGGTGCTGCTCGCGCTCGGCCACGCCGGGGTGGCCGGGGGCGACCCGGCGGCGGTGCGGCTGCTGGCGCTGGCGGAGGTACTGCCGGTGATGCGGGACCTGCCCACGCTCTCCTCGGCCCGGTCCCGTCGGGTGGCCGAGAACGCGGACGGGGCCGCGTACGCCGACGCGAGGTCGGAGTACGCGGCCCTGGGGCGGGATCAGCTGCGGGTGGCGGCCCGGCAGGCGCTGCACGAGGTCACTGCCGGGGCTCGCGGCTGAACCGCGCCCTGGACCACAGGTAGCCGAGCACGCTCAGCCCCACGCCCCAGCCGAGGGCCAGCAGCGCGTTCTTCGTGCCGATCTCGCTGCCCAGCAGCAGGCCGCGCAGGGTCTCGATGAAGGGCGAGAACGGCTGGTACTCGGCGAACCAGCGGAACCAGCCCGGCATGGCGTCCACCGGCACGAAGGCGCTGGACAGGAAGGGCAGCATCACCAGCGGGGTGCCGATGTTGCTGGCGCCCTCGGGGTTGGGGCTGATCAGGCCGATGCCGACCGCGAGCCAGGTGAGCGCCAGGCTGACCAGGGCCAGCAGCCCGGCCGCCGCGATCCACTCCACAGGCGACGCGTCGGCCCGGAACCCGATGGCGAACCCGATGCCCAGGACCACGACCAGAGCCGTCATCGTCTGGATCACGCTGCCGACCACGTGGCCGATCAGCACCGAGGCGCGGGAGATCGCCATGGTGCGGAACCGGGCCATGATGCCCTCGGTCATGTCGGTGCACACGGCCACCGCGGTGCCGAGCGAGGTCATGGCCACGGTCAGGAAGAGGATGCCGGGGACGAGGTAGGCGACGTACTCGGACCGGTCGGCGTGGCCGCCGGTGATGCCGGCGCTCATCACGTTGCCGAAGACGTAGACGAACAGGAGCAGCAGGATGACCGGGGTGAGCAGCAGGTTCAGCGTGAGGGAGGGGTAGCGGCGGGCGTGCAGGAGGTTGCGCCGCAGCATGGTCAGGTTGTCGCGGAGGGCGTAGGAGGCGGTGCTCATCGGACGGTCTCCTTGTCGGTCGAAGTGCCGGCCGGGGTGCCGGTCGAGTTGCCGGTCGAAGTGCCGGTCGAGGCAACGGGGTTGCCGGTCAGGGCGAAGAACACGTCGTCCAGGTCGGGGGTGTGCACGGAGAGTTCGTCGGCCTCGATGCCCGCCGCGTCGAGCCAGTCGAGGATGGCGCGCAGCTCGCGCTGGGTACCGCCGCTGGGGATCTGCAGGGCGAGGGCCTCGTCGTCCCGGGTGGTCTCGCGCAGTTCGGTCGCGGCCCGCTCGTAGGCCGCCGGGTCGGAGAACCGCAGCCGTACGTGGCCGCCGGGCACCAGCCGCTTCAGCTCCTCGGCGCTGCCCTCGGCGACGAGCCGGCCGCCGTTGAGCACCGCGATGCGGTCGGCGAGCTGGTCGGCCTCGTCCAGGTACTGGGTGGTGAGGAAGACGGTGGTGCCGCCGGAGACCAGCTCCCGGATGATCTGCCACATGGTGTGGCGGGAGCGCGGGTCCAGTCCGGTGGTCGGCTCGTCGAGGAAGATGATCCGCGGGCGGCCGACCAGGGTCATGGCGATGTCGAGGCGGCGCTTCATGCCGCCGGAGTAGGTGGACGCGGGCTTCTTCGCGGCCTCGGTGAGGTCGAACCGCTCCAGGAGGTCGGCGGTGACCTGCCGTCCCTCCCGCTTGGACAGGTGGTGCAGGTCGGCCATGAGGAGCATGTTCTCCTCGCCGGTGATCAGTCCGTCCACGGCGGAGAACTGGCCGGTGACCCCGATGGCGGCCCGTACCTTCTGGGCCTCGGCGGTCAGGTCGTGCCCGGCGATCCGGGCGGTGCCGCCGTCGGCGGAGATCAGGGTGGACAGGATGTTGACCGCGGTGGTCTTGCCGGCGCCGTTCGGCCCGAGGAGCGAGAAGATGGTCCCGGCGGGCACCCGGATGTCGATGCCGTCGAGGACGGTCTTGTCGCCGTAGGCCTTGCGCAGCCCGGTCGCCGCGATCGCGAGTTCGCGTCCGTCTCGGCGTTCGTGTCCGTCTCGGCGTTCGTGTTCGTCTCGGCGTTCGTGTTCGTCTCGGCGTTCGTGTTCGTCTCGGCGTTCGTGTTCGTTCGTCGTCATGCCGCAGAGCGTGCCGCCGCGGCGGTTCAGCACGGCTTCAGCCGGGTTTCAGCGGTGCCCGACGCGGTTCCATACCTGTCCCATAGGAATGGTGGTTAAGGTCCGCCCCATGGATGCCACCCTTCCGATCGTCGTCGCGGGCGCCCTGGTCGGCTTCGCCGTGGGGCTCACCGGCATGGGCGGCGGGGCGCTCATGACGCCGATCATGGTGATGGTGTTCGGGGTGAATCCCACCGCGGCCATCGGCAGCGACCTGGCCGCGTCCGTGTTCATGAAGCCGTTCGGCGCGCTGGTCCACCAGCGGGCCGGGACCGTGCGCTGGGACCTCGTGCGCTGGCTGCTGCCGACCGCCGTACCGGCCGCCTTCGGCGGGGTGTTCCTGCTCCGGGCGCTCGGCGACGGCGACGGCCTGGAGCAGCGCGTCAAGTACGTCGTCGGTACGGCGCTGATGCTCGCCGTCGCCGGCATGCTCGCCCGCATGTGGCTCGACCGCCGCCGCACCGCCGCGTCCGGGGGCGCCGGGGAGGCCGGGGAGGACGCCGAGGTCCCCGTGCGGCCCGTGGCCACCCTGCTCATCGGGCTGGTGGGCGGGGTGATCGTCGGGATGACCTCGGTCGGCTCGGGCTCCCTGATCATCGTGATGCTGATGCTGGCGCACCCGCGGCTCAGGGCCAACCATCTCGTCGGCACGGACCTGGTGCAGGCCATCCCCATGGTGGCCGCGGCCGCCCTCGGCCACCTGCTCGTCGGCGACGCCGACCTGGGGCTCGCGGCGACGCTCCTGATCGGTGCCGTCCCCGGGGTCGTCGCCGGCTCCCTGGTCTCCAGCCGGGTCTCGGGCTCCGCGGTGCGCTGGGCGCTGGTCGTGCTGCTCACCGGCTCCGGCCTTTCGATGCTGAAGGCGTCGTCCACCGTCATCCTGCTCGGCTGCCTGGCCATGACCCTGCTCGGCACGCTCACCGCCGTACGCGACCGGCGCCCGGTACGCTCCGCGGCCGCGGAGACGGCGGACACGGTGGAACTGGCGGGCGCCCCGGGCCCCAGGTGACCGGGGGCTCCCGACTCGCGGGCCTCACCGCTCCCGCGCGACCATGGGCAGGAGCCGAGTCGCCCCCCAAGGAGCGGGCATGAGACGGAACCGACTGTTCACCCCGGCCGCGGTACTGGGCGCGGCCGTCGCCCTGGGCCCGGCACTGCCGCACACCGCGGCGGCCACCCCCGGCCAGACCTGCTCGTACGTGACATCGGGCTACCAGCCCACGCTCGGGTACGGCGCCACCGGAGCCGCGGTCCGTCAGGTGCAGTGCCTGAGCAACGCGTGGGGCGGGCAGCCGCCCCGGCTCGCGACCGACGGGGTCTACGGCACGGCCACGCAGCGGAAGATCGAGTGGATCCAGACCTGCCACGGCCTGCCGGCCAGCGGAGTCGTCGAGGGCCGCACCTGGCACGTGCTGTACCACCCGGCCCTGGACTGCTACGTCCCCTACCCGTCCTGAGCCGCCCCCGCCCGTCTCTCCGGCTCCCCCGTTAGGGTGTTGTTAAAGAAAGCGCAAAAACCCAGCGGGACGAGACGACGAGACCGGGGAGACAGCCTTGGGGGCTCCACGCCTGAGCAGGACGCCGTTGCCGGGAATCGGGGTGCGGTACGACCTCGCCACACGCGAGCAGGACCGGGTGTCCGTGGTCGCGCACCGGGACGGTTCGCGGATCCTGAGCGCCTACCGCCGGGACGATCCCGACGCCTGCGCCCTGTCGCTCAGGCTGTCCTCGGGGGAGACGGCGGCGCTCATCGACGCGCTGATGCCGACGCACCACAGCCCGAACCTGCTCTCCACCACCGACCTGGGGCTGGTGGCCGAGCGGATCGAGCTGTCCGCCACCTCGTACTGGAACGGCCGGCTCCTCGGCGAGACGCGGATGCGGACCGAGACCGGGGTGTCCATCGTCGCGGTGCTGCGCCGCGCCGAGGCGGTGCCCTCCCCCACGCCCGGCTTCCGCCTCGCGGGCGGCGACACGCTCATCGTCATCGGCACCCGCGAGGGCGTCGACGCGGCCGCCTCCATACTCGGGCGGGAGTGAGTCGCCGTGCACGACTCCTCCGTGTTCCTGATCGAGTTCGGTGCGATCATCCTCGGCCTCGGCCTGCTGGGCCGGCTCGCCGGGCGCCTCCGCTTCTCGCCCATCCCCCTCTACCTGCTGGCCGGGCTCGCCTTCGGCGAGGGCGGGCTCTACCCGCTCGGCACCAGCGAGGAGTTCGTCGCGATCGGCGCCGAGATCGGCGTCGTCCTCCTGCTCCTCATGCTCGGCCTGGAGTACACCGCCAGCGATCTCGTCTCCAACCTCAAGACCCAGTACCCGGCGGGTCTGGTGGATGCCGCGCTGAACGCGCTGCCCGGCGCCGCGATGGCGCTGCTGCTCGGCTGGGGCCCGGTGGCGGCCGTGGTGCTGGCCGGTGTCACCTGGATCTCCTCGTCCGGGGTGATCGCGAAGGTGCTCGGGGACCTGGGCCGGCTCGGCAACCGGGAGACGCCGGTGATACTGAGCATCCTGGTCCTGGAGGACCTCTCCATGGCCGTCTACCTGCCGATCATCACCGCGCTGCTGGCCGGCGTGGGCCTCGCGGCGGGCAGCCTCACGCTGGCGGTCGCGCTCGGGGTCGCCGGACTGGTCCTGCTGATCGCCGTCCGCTACGGCAGGCACCTCTCCCGTTTCGTCTCCAGCGACGACTCGGAGAAGCTGCTCCTGGTGGTCCTCGGCCTGACCCTGCTGGTCGCGGGCATCGCGCAGAAGCTGCAGGTCTCCGCCGCGGTGGGCGCCTTCCTGGTGGGCATCGCCCTCTCCGGCGAGGTGGCCGAGGGCGCCCACCACCTCCTGGCTCCCCTCCGCGACCTGTTCGCCGCCGTCTTCTTCGTCTTCTTCGGCCTGCACACCGACCCGTCGAGCATCCCGCCGGTGCTGCTGCCCGCGCTCGCCCTGGCGTTCGTCACCACGCTGACGAAGATCGCCACCGGTTACTGGGCCGCGAAGCGCGCCGGGATCTCGGCCAGGGGCCGCTGGCGGGCCGGCGGCACCCTGGTCGCCCGCGGCGAGTTCTCCATCGTCATCGCGGGCCTCGCCGTCACCGCCGGCATCGAACCCTCCCTGGGCCCCCTGGCCACGGCCTACGTCCTGATCCTCGTCATCGTCGGCCCCCTCACCGCCCGCTACACCGAACCCCTCGCCCGACGCGTCACCCGCCGCTCCCGTCCCGAACAGCCCCTCGCCCTGCCGGCCCGGGCCACCCCGGTCGACGACCAGGACACGGTCGGCCGGACGTGAACTCCAGCGGAGCGCCTACATCGACGCGCCGGTCACTATCCCCAGCAGGGTGAGCGTGAAGAAGGTCGTGCCCCAGGCCAGCGCCAGGCGTATGCAGCGGTACTTGGTCCAGGTGATCCGGGACAGGGCGGCCAGTTGGGTCAGGTCCCGGGCGAGGGGGTCGGTGCGGCGGACGGTGTGTTCCAGCTGGGCCGCCGACCTCGCCAGCCGCACGTCGCCGAAGTAGTGCGTGCGGGTGCGGCGGGGGCTTCCCAGCCGTGGCGCCACGGCCAGGCCCAGCAGCACGAGGGCCGGTACGCAGGCGGCGGAGCCCACCCAGATGAGCAGTTGGGGGACGACCGGGTAGAGGCGGGGGGCGATGATCCCGCTGCCGATCGCCCCCAGCAGGGCGGTCAGGGCGGCGCCCAGGGACGCCAGCAGCAGGCCCGCCTTGTTGTCGGCGCGGACGAGTTCCTCCCGTGCCTCGGACAGCAGGACCCTGGCGAGTGCCGCGCCGCGGTCGGTGGGCGCGGTGCCGGTGCCCGGGTCCGGGCCGGTACCGCCTGCGGATGTGGTCATGGTCCCCCTGGTCCCCTTCCGTTCCGTCGGTTCTGGCCGTCGGTTCTGTGCCGTCGGTTCCGTTGTGCCGGCTCTGTCCCGCCGCCTCTGTCCCGCCGGTTCTGGTGTGTCGGTTCTGGTGTGTCGGTGCCGGACGGCCGCCCCGGGGTCCGGGGCGGCCGTGGTGACGTGTGGCTGACGCGATTGCGTCAGACCGTCGACGAGCGGCGGATCTCGTCCTCCAGCGCGTTCACCGCCTGGCGGACCCGGATGTTCATCGCCGCCGTGTGTTCCCGGAAGGACGCCTCCGACTCGGCGCGGTGGCGCCGGACCTCCTGCTCGATGGTGTCCTGTGCGATCTCCAGGTCCGCGAGTGCCCGGCGCTCGGCGAGCCGCACCTGTTCACCGTGAATTTTGACCGCGCTGTTGCTCTCGCCGGTGAGCATCCGGTCGTACGCGGTCTCGCCGGTCAGGTACTTCACCAGCACCGGAAGCACGTCGATGAGGACGAACAGCAGGCGGACCAGCCAGATGCCCACGAACAGCACCGGGTTCCCGCTCGCGAGCTCGTCGAGCGCCCGGATGCGTTCGAGGACGCCGATCTCCTTCTGCTTGGCGCGTTCCTCGGCCAGCCGCTGCGCGATGCCGTGGTCCCGTGCCTTGAGGAACGCGCCCCGGGACGAGGTCAGTTCGCCCTCGATCTTCGAGATGCGGGTGTTCATTCCGGCGAGCCGCCGCTCGTTCTGGGCGGTGCGGTGGGTGCTCCGGTAGTCCCGCGCCTTGTCGCGCAGCCGCAGGCATTCGGACGTCCGCTGGTACAGGCCGGTCGCGGCGATCCGGACCAGCCGCCGGCACTCGTCCCGCACCTCGGAGTCGATGGCCTCCAGCCTGGTGGTGTCCTGGTCCACCCGCTTCTGCAGGGTGTCCGCGTCCGAGCGCAGGGCGGTCAGTTCGTCGACCCGGTCGCCGGGTGTGGCGCTGAAGGAGAGGACGTACCTCGTGTCACAGCCCGCGGGGGCGACGGTGCGCGTCGTGGCCGGCACGGGGTTGCAGCGCACCAGGTTCGTGCGCAACGCGTCGACGGTGTCGGTGCGTTCGTCCTGGACGCGTTCCTCGATGGCCGTCTGGAAGATGCGCAGCACCAGTGGTTCGGCGATCACCGCGCCGAGCATCAGGGCGACGAGCAGCCGGGTGAGGAGGGGGCCGAGCCGGCGCCGTGCGTTCGGCTGCGGTGTGACCAGCCAGCGGTCCAGGTTGAGCACGAACAGCATCCAGATGACCGTCGGCAGCAGGGCCACCACGGAGATCCGGCCGAGCGCCTCGGTCGCGAAGTTCCACATGGAGAACGCCGCGATGACGGAGGTGCCGAGCACCACCCCGCCCAGCGCCGTGTACTTGCTCCGCTCGTACCGGACCCTGGACAGCAGCTCCTCGTCGACGCCGGTCAGGGTGCGCAGCCCGCGTGCGGCGTCGAGGCCGATGCGGTGTCCCGGGAAGTCAGTCAACGAGATCGTCCTCGTCCTTGACGAAACCCCCCTGCGGGTCGTGCTCCCGGCCCGCCGCCGGGCGGCCGGGGCGGGCCTGGCCCGACTCGACCATGCGGGCGGTGTCCGCGTCGGCCCCGAGGCCGGGTGCGGACTGGCCGCCCAGCTCCCGCAGGACCTGGTCCAGCATCTGGTGGTAGTCGACGTACTCGCTGCCGGCCGCCTGCCGCAGCAGGGTCAGCAGCATCTCGCGGCGGAGCTGCGCGTCCGTCGTCTCCAGCAACCGGGCGTGGGCACGCTCCTCCGTCTCGGCCTGGTGGCGGCGGGCCGACTCCTCCGCGGTGGCCCGGTGGATGCGGGCGGCCGCCGCCGTGACGTCGATCTCCTGGCGGGCGATGCCGAAGGCGTCCACGTGGTCGGATCCCTGCGCGAGCAGCTCCGCGATCCGGCGGGCGTCCTGCGTCTCGAAGTCCCGCTGTCCCTTGCGCAGTTCCCAGGAGCGCCGCTCGTCGCGGAGCTTCTGCTCCCAGTTCCGCAGGTCGTCCGAGGCGTACACCTCGGCGTTGACGAACTCGACGCTCATGCCGGCGACCCGCGGCGGCACGATCGCGCTGTAGGCGGTCATCCGGTGGCCGGCCTCGGTGCGCACCGCGTTGATCTCCTCCACGCGGTGTCCTGCGCTGACTCTCGGCAGGTCGCTGTCGCCCATCAGGTAGGCGCGCAGCGGGACGGTGACGTCGATGATGCCCTGCCGGGCGATGACGGTCGGGTCGGTCACCTGGCAGGTGAAGGACGCCCGCATCGTGAAGTTGTCCGCCTCGCTGACCGAGGGCAGCGGGCGCTCCACGTCGACCAGGCGGGCCCGGGTGTCGACGATGCTGACGGAGGAGGCGTCGAGCACGTCCGGGTGGGACGGGTCGAAGACCATGCCCTCGGGGAAGGTGCGGTAGTTCCCGCCGACCCTGAAGACGTGAACCGCGCCCGGCGGCAGCGGCGGCACGTCGTCACGGCGGCGGCGCCGAGACCACCAGGTGCCCTGGACCGTGGCCAGGATGTGCTCGGCTATGACCGGGTAGTTCACTTGCTTCGGCCTCCTTGAGCGGAAGTGAAGGGACGGGTGGAGGTGAGGGGCGCGGTAGCGCGCCGGGGGTCGCCCGGTGCCCGGCCGCGCAGTGAGCCGATGAGGACCTGCGCCAGCTGGTGGGCACCGGGGATCGCGTAGTCGGGGTGGCGCAGCGCGATGGACAGGTGGCGGCCCAGTGCCGCCCACTGCCGCGCGGTCATGGCGTTCCGCATGACCTCGCCGAGTTCGCGTACGGCGCCGGTGACGGACGGGTCGTCCCGCAGCTGCACCAGGGTCCGGCACAGCGCGGTGACGGCCCGGCTCCGGTTGCTGCTGTGCAGGACGTCCGCCCACAGCGATCCGAGGTGCCGGACGCTGTCCGGGACGGTGCGCAGCAGTGCCGCGGTGACGGGCTCGTCGGCCTCCAGCCGGCTCGCCTCCAGGAGCTGGACGGCGGCCCTGAGGGCGATCGACCGTTCCCGGGAGCCCGGACCCGACTTCGCGATGACGGTGCGTACGAACCGGAGGATCAGCAGGGCCCGCTCGGGGTCGGCTTCGGCGGTCTGCAGCAGCAGGACCAGGGAGCGGCGGGCCGAGAACGCGACCCGTTCGCCGCGGTTGGCCAGGAACCACAGCGTCTTGAGCGCCTCCAGGCGGTAGAGCGAGCCGAGCCTGCCGGTGAGCGCCATGGCCGCGGTCACCGCACGGCCGGCGCCCCGGTTGTCCACCCAGCTGATGACGGTGCTCAGGGCCTGCGGGGCGAGGTGCTCGACGTCGCACATGAACTGGAGGGTCAGCGCCGCTGTCACCCGCTGGCTGGTGATGCCGTCGGACCACACCGTCAGCAGGTTCTCGTCGACCTCGACCAGGGCGTACCGGGCGAGCAGGGCCACGCCCCGGGCCACCTCGGTCCGGGTGTCCAGGTCGCCGTGCAGGGCCAGGTCGCCCAGCCACTGGCGCAGCGGGTACCAGAGTTCGTAGCCGTAGAGGTCGTACAGCTCCGCGATGACGAGTTCGCGGATCCGCGGCGAGGCGAAGACCAGACATCGCTCGCCGCGACCGGCGCCCCGGCCCGGCCTGACCCGGTACTCGGTGGTCACGAGCTCCACCGCGCGTTCCCGCCAGCGGGCGCGGGACTGCCGGGCCACCGTACCGGTGAGCGGCGCGGCGGCCGGGCCGGCCGGTTCGGCGGCCGGTGTCTCGCCGCTCTGCTCCCAGTTGCGCACATGGGCGGCGAGCGCGGCGCACTCCTTCTCCAGCGTCCGTTCCGGAATGCCCTCCAGGAACGCCAGGGCCGCGAGCGCGAGCAGGTCGTCGGCGTCCGGCCGCCTGCCGAACCACTCCCGGACCTGCTCCCGGTGTCGGTCACGCAGGATGTCCAGCGCCACCTCGGCGCCGTCCCGGGACAGGGCCACGGCCGCCGCGACGACGTCGGCCGGGCGGCGCTGTTCGCCGACCCGCTCCAGCAGCTCCCGCTCGGTGTCCGGCGCGAGGCCGGCGTGCGGCAGCCGTGCCCTGCAGTGCTCGAACAGCTCCCCGGGGTCGGGAGCCTGCCACGGCACGCAGTGGTCCCGCAGCGCCAGCCGCCGGCTTGCCGCGTCACCGGCCGTGATCACCAGGTACGAGCCCTTGCGGCCGAGTTCCTCGCTCAGCCGCCCGACCTCGTACGACTGCACGGCCTCGGGGCGCAGCTCGCCCACGTAGTCGAGGATGACGTACCCCTGCCCCGGCCTGAGCTCGCGTGAAGCGGCCAGTTCGGCGAGGGCGTTGGCGGGCGACAGGCTGCGCAGCGCGGCCTCCTCGCCGAGGACCGTCCGGAGCAGGGCGAGGGCGCCCGCGCCGCGGCCGCAGTTGTCCTGGCCGGTCAGCACGACGAGGGCGTTCTCGCGCAGGGTGCGCAGCGCGTCGTCGAAACAGGGCCGCGGCGGGACGTAGAACCGCAGGGCCCGGTCGGCCTCGGCGGGCTCGATGGTGCCGGGCGAGAGGCCCGGCGACGAGGCGGCGCCGAAGCCGAACGCGGCCCCCGTGGCCTCGACGACGCCGTAGAAGTTGTTGTTGACGAGCTGCTGGACGCGGCGCAGATCGTCGTAGCCACGGCCGTCCTCGTCCCGCTCGTCCCGCTCGTCCCGCTCCTTGCGCCGCTCGGCGGCGTCCCCGCCGGAGTCGGGGCCGAGCACCGGCTCCGCCGCCTCGGCCGCCTCCGGCCCCGGGCCGCCCGCGCCGTCCTCGTCGGCGGGTGGCGGTACGGCGGGCCCGTCGTCCGGGCCCGACAGGTCAGCCATCGGTGCTCCCGAAGCCGAAGACGGCGCCCCGGGCGTCCACCGAGCCGGTCACGTTGGTGACGTTGACCTGGTGGGCCCGGTACTCGTGGCTGACGCCGGCGCCCGCCGTGCCCGCGGCGGCCGGACGGGGCCGGTCCGCCGCGGGCTCCCCCGGCACCGGAGCCGCGGGCTTCCCCTTACCCGCGGTTCCGGGTTCCTGTGCGGCGGTGGTGGCCGGGGTGCCCGGCGTGGGCACCCGCAGCCATGCCGCGGCCTCGTACTCCTTCACCCGTACGGTGACCCGGGTGAAGTCCGCCGTGGTCAGGGAGGTGTGACCGCCCATCACCAGGGACCGGTGGACGTCGTCGGAGAGCAGCACCGCCAGGTCCGCCTCCGGGTGCGCGGCCAGGGCGTCGTAGAGCGGGCGCGCGGTCAGCAGGCGGGCCGTGGCCACCACGGCCGAACCCGCGAAGCCGTTTTCGGCCAGCTCCACCAGCCCCTGGTGGATCACCGCGCGCAGCCGCAGCCGGGCCTCGGGCACCCGCTGCGCGTTGTGGTGGCGCAGCTCGGCGACGAGATGGCGGACGTAGTCGTCGACCAGGCGCGGCTCACTGCCGTCCTGGGGGCACACCGCGAGCTGCTCGTCGCCGGTGCGCTGGATCTGCCACCCGGAGCGGTCCAGGCCCGCGCGGGTCGCGGCGCGGTCCAGGAGCCGGGGCAGGTCGTGCTGGAGTTCGGACTGGTTGCGATCGTTCCTGCTGCCGTAGGCCTGTGCGTCGACGGCTATACAGGTGCAGGGACGGAACCCGGGCCACTCAGCCACCCGATCATTTCCTCTCTGGGCAGGACATGGGCGGACACTGCCCACGAAGTGCTGTCCGAGAGGCTAGGAGAGAGCGCGCGAGGTGATCCCGTATCACTACGGGTTGTCGGCAACGACTTTGGCGAATTCAAGCAGTTTCGGAACGTCACAGATGGTTATGTTGCGGTAACTGCGCTCCACCAGTCCCATGGCCGTCAGAGTTGCCAGATTCTTTTCGGCCGTGGTGAGCCGCAGGCCCGCCAGTGACGCGAGTTCCGTCTGGGTGAGCGTCACCCCGAGGTCGCACCGTTTTCCGTCGCCGTCCGGCGTGGGCTGTGCGTAGGCCCGGCTCAGCTCGGCCAGTACCCGGGCCAGCCGGGTCAGGGAGTCGTAGGCCTGGAAGTCGATGCGGCGCCCGTTGGCCCAGCGCAGCCGGGCGCAGAGCATGTGCAGGATCGCCCGCATGGCGTCCGGGTGCCGGGTGAGGAAGGTCTCCAGCGTCCCCACCTGGACGATGTGCGCGCTCACGTCGCTGCAGGCGATCACGGTGCCGGACCGGGGGCGCTCCTCGAAGGCCGCCATCTCGCCGACCAGGTCACCCGCTATGCGGACGGCGAGCAGCATGTCGTACCCGCTCTCCGCGCTGGCGACGACCTTCACGACACCGCTCGTGATCAGCAGCACGTGCCGGCTCTCGTCGCCCTGCTGCAGCAGGGTGCGGTGGGCCGGGTAGGTGATGGGGGTGCCCTGCGCGAGCAGTTCCGCGCGTGTCGTGTTCCGTAACCGGCCGAGAAATGTGGACGGCGCCCACGCGTGATTCACCAACAACCCCCGACGATCCCGACCCGTGCCGCGGCGCCCCGTTCAAGCGCCCGACCATGCTGCCGTCGAGGGATGGTGCGGCCGACGGGCATGACGGCATGTGGCCTGTTTTTCTCGCTTCACAGCCGGAATTGACCGAATGGGTACCACTTAAAGACGAGCTGTGGTCGACCACTGCAGCAGAAAGCGCAGGGCCTCCTGGGACGGAGAGCCGGGGGCTGGGGTGTAGGCGATGAGTTGCTGGTCGGGGTGGGTGTCCACGGAGAACTGGTGGACGTCGAGGGTGAGGGGGCCCGCAAGCGGGTGCAGGTAGGTCTTGGTCAGTTACCGGGGGCCGCGAACCTGGTGGGTGGACCACCAGGTGCGGAAGTCCTCGTCGTGGATGGTCAGTTCGGCGACGAGGGCGGTCAGGGCGGGGTCGCGGGGTGAGCGGCCCGCCTCCATGCGCAGGACCGCCACGCATTCACGGGCCGCGCGCGGCCAGTCCGCGTAGAGCGCGCGGACGTCCTGGTCCGGGAACGTGAGGCGGATGAGGTTGCGGGCGGCCGGCGGCAGCGCCGCGAGGTCGAGGAGTTCACCTGGGACAGCGTCGGCCGCATCGTCGGCTTCGACGCCTTCCACGCCCTCGAATTGCTTGCCCCACGCCCGCTGTTGATGATCGCCGGACGGGAGGCGGTGACCTCCTGGATGAGCCTGGCCGCGTTCCACCGGGTGACCGGCCCCAGGGAACTGTTCTGGATCGACGGCGCGACACACGTCGGCCTCTACGACCGGGACGAGTACGTCACCCCGGCCGTCGCGAAGCTGGCCGCGTTCTTCGGGGAGCGGTAGGCGGGAGGGCGGTCCTGCGGGCGTCAGTTGTTCCAGGTCTCGTCGTACGGGTCCGCCGGGGTCGGGATCGGCTTGGCCTCGGTGACCCGGAGGTACGGGATCGGGCCGTTGTTCACCGGGTCACGTGTCTCGCGGGTGGTGTACGTGCCCGTCACCTGGAGCCAGCCGTCCGGCCGGAGCACCGGCGGGATCTTCCCGGTCAGGGTCACCTTCACCGGCTGGGCGTCCGCCGCGCAGCAGTTCAGCGCCATCCGGACGAGATACGGGGTGCCGGCCGAGTCGACGGCCACGAAGCCGGCGATCCGGACCCGGTGGCCCGCCAGCGAACGCCCGTGGTCGTAGACGGCGCGTCCCGCGTAGTCGACCAGGTTCAGCGGTATCGGGTCGGACGTGGGCAACGTGTTGTAGCCGTAGGGCTG
The DNA here is from genome assembly GCF_055583445.1 of Streptomyces sp. NPDC104761. Classification (NCBI taxonomy): domain Bacteria; kingdom Bacillati; phylum Actinomycetota; class Actinomycetes; order Kitasatosporales; family Streptomycetaceae; genus Streptomyces; species Streptomyces sp. NPDC104761. The sequence goes on from NZ_JBVJNZ010000010.1 coordinate 61,687, forward strand.
TTGCAGGGCCGTACCGGTGCGCATCGCGCTGTACGAGCCGAGCGCGGGCGGCGCGATGAGGATCAGGGCGAGGAGCGGGAGGACCAGCAGCCAGGAGATGCGGGGTTCGCGGTGGACGTGCCCCTCGGGCCCGGTCTCCGCTACGGCTTCCCCTACGGCGTCGGGTACGGCTTCCGGTACGCCCTCCTGCGCGGCTTCCTTGTGCCTGCGGGCGCGCCGCCACTCGTACCACGCCGTCGCCAGCGCCGAGACGATCAGGACCGCGCCCGCCGCCAGCAGCAACGGCTGCAGCCCCGCCTTGACGTACCGGAGATAGAGGCCGGTCGTGCCCGCGTGCAGCAGGGCCGCGCCGACCAGGAACATCACCGCCGCCTGCGCCTGCCGGTTCACAGCAGCACCGCCCCGGTCAGGACCGCCCCCGCGATCGCCGCCGCGAAGGTGGCCGGGGCGAAGCGCAGGGCGAAGCCGCGGCCGAAGGTGCCGGCCTGCATCGCGAAGAGCTTGAGGTCGATCATCGGGCCCACGATCAGGAAGGCCAGCTTCGCGGTGAGCGAGAACTGGGTGAGGGAGGCCGCCACGAACGCGTCCGCCTCGGAGCAGATGGACAGGAGGACGGCCAGGACCGACAGGGCGAGGATCGCGACCACCGGGTTGGCGGCCGCCGTGCGCAGCCACTCCGCCGGGGCCACCGCCTTCAGCGTCGCCGCCGCCATCGCGCCGAGGACGAGGAAGCCACCCGCCTGCATGGTGTCGTGCCGGACCGAGGACCAGAACGCCTCGCCCTTGGTCTCGCCATCGTGGTGCGCGTGGGCCGGCAGGCGCAGCCAGTCGGTGCGGCCGAGCCGCTGCCACAGCCAGCCCATCGCGCACGCCACCAGCAGGCTGCCGGCGAACCGGCCCACCACCATCTCGGGGTTGCGCGGGAACGCGACCGCCGTCGCCGTCAGCACGATGGGGTTGATCGCGGGCGCGGAGAGCAGGAAAGCGATGGCCGCGGCCGGGGTGACGCCCCGGCGGACCAGGGCGCCGGCCACCGGCACCGAGGCGCACTCGCAGCCCGGGAGCACGACACCGGCCAGCCCGGCGACCGGTACCGCGAGGGCCGGGTGGCCGGGCAGGGCGCGGGCGAAGAAGGAGGGCGGGACGAAGACAGCGATCGCCGCGGAGAGCAGCACGCCGAGGACCAGGAACGGGAGCGCCTGGACGACCACCGCCACGAACACCGTCATCCAGCTCTGCATCACCGGCTTCGACAGCGCGCCGCGCACCGGGCCCTGGAACATGACGACCAGGAGGAGGAGCAGGGTCAGGGCCAGCGGGGAGTTGAGGTGCCAGCCCTTCCGGCCGGCCGGCCTGCCGCCGGCGTCGGCGCCGGGCTTCCCGCCCTCGGGCGCGGCGCCGGGCGGGGCGGCTTTCTCGGTGATGGCCACGGGTCGGATACCTCCGGCACTTCGGTCAGATCCAGGATTGTGCTCCCTCCCCTTCCCTACGGGCGGTCAGGGGTGGCTGTTCACTTCGTTGCTGGAACCATGCGTTGCGTTGAGGCAGTCTTTCCCCTCGTGGCGAGCGTTCCGTATCAGGGTGGTGGGGTCCAGGCGCCCATGGTGGTGTGCGGGGACGACGGGCTCGCGCACCGGCTGGCCGCCGAGTTGCGCACGGTCTACGGCGAACAGGTCACCCTCGTCGTACCACCCGACGTGCGCATCGCCCGGCCGCCGGTCGTCGGACGCGCCCGGGCCGCCTCAGCGGCGCTGTTCGACCGGGTGGTCAGCGCGACCGTGGGACGGACCGGCGGGAACGGCGGCGGTGGCAGTGGCGGTGGTGCCGCCGGCGGTGCCGGCTCGGTCTCCGGTGCGGGTGAGGGGCCGCGCGGGGAGCGGGTGCTGGAGGCCGCCGAGGCCGGTGAGGCGGTGCTCGCGGAGGCGGGGGTGGAACGGGCCGCCGCGCTCGCCCTCGTGTACGACGACGACGAGACCAACATCCGGGCCGCCCTCACCGCCCGCCGGCTGAATCCGCGGCTGCGGCTCGTCCTGCGGCTCTACAACCGGCGGTTGGGGCAGCACATCGAGGAACTCCTCGACCAGGCGGCCGCGCTGGCGGTCGGGGACCCGGACGGCACCGGCGGCACGGTGGGGGACGCCTCCACGATCGTGCTGTCCGACGCCGACACCGCCGCGCCCGCGCTCGCCGCCACCGCGCTCGCCGGGCGCGGCAAGGTCATCCACACGGACGGTCTGGTGCTGCGGGCGGTGGACCTGCCGCCGGGCGCGGGCGCGGGTCAGGACGCGGTCGAACAGGGGCTGTTCCCGCTGGCGCTGCTCTCCCCGAACGGCACCGGCCCCGAACCGGCCGAGGGCGGCCGGGAGCGGGGGCCGCGGCTGCTGCCGGACGACGCGCAGGTACGGGCCGCGGGCGAGCGCGGCGTGATGGTGCTGGAGCAGGTGTCGTCGTCGGCGGGCACGGTCGAGCCGGCCGGGCGCGGGGTCGGGGTGGTACCGCCGCTCGCCTCGCTGTTCTCGCGGCGGCTCAGGTGGTCGCTGTTCGGGATCGTGGGGTGCGTGGTCGCGCTCGCGGTCGCGTTGTCGGTGGTGACGCACATCCATCCGGTACGGGCCTTCTACTACACGCTCCTCGACCTGTTCGCCATCGACAATCCCGCGATCGGGGCACCGGTGGGCCGGCAGATCCTGCAACTCCTGTCGGGGCTGGTCGGGTTGCTGCTGCTGCCGGTGCTGCTGGCGGCGGTCCTGGAGGCGCTCGGGACCTTCCGCACCGCATCCGCGCTGCGCAAGCCGCCTCGGGGGCTGGGTGGTCATGTGGTGCTCCTCGGGCTGGGGAAGATCGGTACGCGCGTGCTGACGCGGCTGCGGGAGCTGCACGTGCCGGTGGTGTGCGTCGAGGCCGATCCCGAGGCGCGCGGGCTGGCGGTGGCGCGGCGGCTGCGGGTGCCGGTGGTGCTCGGGGACGTCACCCAGGAGGGGGTCCTGGAGGCAGCCAAGATCCATCGGGCGCAGGCGCTGCTCGCGGTGACCAGCGCGGACACCACGAATCTGGAGGCCGTGCTGTACGCGCGGTCCGTGCGGCCCGATCTGACGGCGGTGCTGCGGCTGTACGACGACGACTTCGCGACGGCCGTGTACCGGACGCTGCGGGCGGCGCATCCGCACGCGGTCACCCGGAGCCGGAGTGTGTCGTACCTGGCCGCGCCGTCCTTCGCGGGGGCGATGCTGGGACGGCAGATCCTCGGGGCGATCCCGGTGGAGCGGAAGGTGCTGCTGGTGGCGGCGGTGGGGGTCGGCGGGCATCCGCAGTTGGAGGGGCGGACGGTGGCGGGGGCGTTTCGGGCGGGGGCGTGGCGGGTGCTGGCGCTCGAGGGCCGGCAGGGGGTCGCGGACGGGGAGTACGTGTTGCGGGGCGGGGACCGGGTGGTGGTGGTCGCCACCCGCCGGGGTCTGGCGGAACTGTCCGGCCACCGTGCCTCGCCCACCCACCCACCCGACTCGCTCGGCTGAGGGGCGGGGGTGGGTGGGTTGCGGTGACGGGGGCACGCGCGGCCGCACGGGGGCTGAGCGCGCAGTTCCCCGCGCCCCTTTCGGGGCGCTCGAGTGCCGCGTTCTCGACAGGGCCCCGCGCCCTGACCGGGCCCACCGCGCCGCGGTCCGGTGCCGCACCGTCGTGGTTGCCCCCCGCGCAGTTCCCCGCGCCCCTGACGGGGCGCTTCAGTGCCGCCTGCTCGGCAGTGCCCCTTAGCGGGGGCGCGCGGGTGAGGGCCTCGCTTCTCGAGAATCCGAGTCGGGTGGGTGGGTGGGAAAGCGGGGTCAGTCCGTCGGCGCTGTCGCCGTAGGCGTGAGGTGGCGTTCGGCGAATTCCATTTCCAGGCGGAGTTGCTTGATGCGTTCGTCGACCACGAGGGAGCCGTGGCCGGCGTCGTAGCGGTAGACCTCGTGGGGGGCCGAGCGGGCGGCGAGGCGGTTGACGTAGTTGTCGATCTGGCGGATGGGGCAGCGGGGGTCGTTGAGGCCGGCCGAGATGTAGACGGGTGCCTTGACGTCGTCGACGTAGGTGAGCGGGGAGGAGGCGGCGAAGCGGTCGGGGACCTCTTCCGGCGTGCCGCCCAGCAGCGTGCGGTCCATCGCCTTCAGGGCCTCCATCTCGTCGTGGTACGCCGTGACGTAGTCGGCGACCGGGACGACCGCGATGCCCACCGCCCAGGACTCCGGCTGGGTGCCCAGGCCGAGGAGCGTGAGGTAGCCGCCCCAGGACCCGCCGGTCAGGACCAGCCGCTCGGGGTCGGCGAGGCCGGACTCGACCGCCCAGTCCCGCACCGCCGCCACGTCCTCCAGCTCGATCAGGCCCACCCGGTGCTTCAGCGCGTCCGTCCAGGCCCGTCCGTACCCCGTGGAGCCGCGGTAGTTGATGCGGACCACCGCGTACCCGTGGTCGACCCAGGCCGCCGGCCCCGCCGCGAAGCTGTCGCTGTCGTGCCAGGTCGGGCCGCCGTGCAGGTCGAAGACGGTGGGGAGGGGGCCGACGGCGCCGGCCGGCTTCTGGATCAGGGCGTGGATGACGCCGCCGGGGCCCTCCACCCACGCGTCCGAGACCGGGACGGAAGGGGGGCACTTCATGCCCGGAGGGTCCAGGACCACCTCGCCGGTCGTGGAGCGGACCACCGGCGGCTCGGCGGCCGACGACCAGAGGTACTCGACGGTGCCGTCGGGGCGGGCCGTGGCCCCGGAGACGCAGCCCGGCGGAGTCGGGATGCGGGTCAGCTCGCGCGTGGCCAGGTCGTAGCGGAACAGGTCGCTGCGTGCCTTGTGGCTGTGCGCGATGAGCAGCGCACTGCCGTCCGGGTACCACTCCGCGCTCACGTCGCCCGGCAGGTCGAGGGTCAGGTCCGTCTGCGTGCCGGAGACGACGTCCCAGACCAGGGGCTCCCAGCGGCCCCGCCGCTGGTGGCCGATGAGCAGCCGCGGGTCGCCGTCGACGGGGGCGAAGCCCAGCACCTCCAGGCCCAGTTCCTCGGTGCCGCCCCGGGTGTCGTCCAGCTCGGCGACCGTCGAACCGTCCGGGCGTACCACCCGCAGCGCCGAGTGCATGGCGTCGCCGTGCTCGGTGTGCTCGATCGCGATCAGCGAGCCGTCGTGGGAGAAGTCGCCGACGCCCGCGGACTCGGCGTGCCGGTAGATCTCCAGCGGCTCCTCACCCGTTCTGACCAGGTAGATCGTCGTGCCCTCGTCATCCGTGGAGCGGCCCACGACCGCCGTGCGGCCGTCCCGGCCCAGCGCCAGGCCCGAGGGGTACGAGGGCGCCAGGCCCGGCGTCGCCTCCTCGTCCGCGCCGCCGCCGAAGGGCTGGCGGCGCCAGACGCCGAACTCGTCGCCGTCCTTGTCGTCGAACCACCAGATCCACGCGCCGTCCGGGGAGAGCAGCCCGTCCGTCGTGCCGTTCGGCCGGTTCGTCGCCTGGCGCTGCTCTCCGCTCGCGCGGTCCCAGGCGTACAGCTCGTACGTCCCCGTCGCGTTCGACACGAACAGGGAACGGTCGGGGGCGTCCTCCGCCCAGTCCGGCAGGGAGACCCGAGGGGCGCGGAAGCGCTTCTCCCAGTCCGGCATGTCGCTCTCACTCATGGCCGCAGTCATGGCCCCATACTGCCCGTCCCCGCCCACATTGCGTCGCCGGGAGTCCACGGCCTGTGGATAACTTTGCGAACCTCCAGGTGGGCGTCGGGGCCCGCACACCCGACGGCACGCTCCCACCCCGCCCGTAAACCGTCATGAACCGCCCCGTACCGTGGACGGCGTGTACCGCTTTCTGCTGACACCCCGCTGGTGGGGCATCAACGTCTTCGTGCTGCTCGCCATCCCGTTCTGCATCTTCATGGGGTCGTGGCAGCTGAGCCGCTTCGAGGCGCGGGTCCAGGCGCATCGCAGCGCCGACGAGCAGGTCGAGACGGCGAAAACGGAGGCGGCCCGGCCCCTTGCCGACCTGCTGCCCGTCGACCAGTCGACCTCCGGCAAGCGGGCCACGGTCACCGGCCGGTACGACAAGCAGCTGCTGGTGCCCGACCGCCAGGTCGACGGCAAGAACGGCTTCTACGTCCTGACCCTGCTGCGCACCGGCTCCGGCAAGGCCCTGCCCGTCGTACGCGGCTGGCTGCCCGGCAAGGCGGACGCCGCCAAGGTGCCGGCCCCGCCCGCAGGCCAGGTCACCGTCACCGGCGCGCTGCAGGCGTCCGAGACGCCGGGGGACGACGGCGTCAGCAACCAGGGCGGGCTGCCGGCCGGGCAGACGGCGGCGATCAGCGCGGCCTCGCTGGTGAACCTGGTGCCGTACCCGGTGTACGACGCGTGGATCACCCTGGAGAAGGCCGACTCGGGGATGACGGCCGTACCGGCGACCGCGCCGGACAACTCGGGGCTCGACCTGAAGGCGTTCCAGAACCTCGGCTACACCGGTGAGTGGTTCGTGTTCGCGGGGTTCGTTGTGTTCATGTGGTTCCGGCTGCTGCGCCGCGAGGTGGAGTTCGCCCGGGACGCGGCGCTCGGCCTGGTCCCGGACCCGGAAGAGGAAGCCCAGCAGCCGACCGCCGTGTGACGGCGGCCGCCGCCGGTCCCGCCGGTCACTGGGCCGCCAGCACCCCGGTCCAGTAGACCGTTCCCGCGCAGGCGTTGGTCACCGTCGCCGAGCCGGTCGGGGACCCGGCCTGCGGGGTGTACGAGACCGCGACGCTCCCGTCGGCCGTGCCGCCGTCCTCGGTGAGCAGCTGGGTGGTGGTGCCGTCCGACCCGGAGGTGGTCGTACCCGCGCTGCTGCTGGCGCCTTCGGTGGGGCTCGGGGAGGCGGTGGAGCCGCCGGTGCCGCCGGTGTCGGTGGAGCCGCCGGTGCTGGAGCCGCTGGTCGGGCAGGTCTCCAAGGGGACGAAGCCGAACTTCTCCTCGTAGGCGGCGCCGGGCGCCAGGACCAGGCCGGTGAGCTCGCTGGTCGGGTCGGGCAGCCCCGCCGCCGCGTCGCCGGCGACGTGCCGGGCGGCGGAGATCTTGGTGGCGTCGGCCGCTCCCTGCGCGAGGACGCCCACGCTGCCGGGGCCGCCGACGGTACAGCTCGTCGTCGAGACGTTGACGACGCGGAAGGTGCCGTAGACGACGCCCGTCGAGTCCGGGGCGCCGACGGTGGAGGACGGGGTGCCGAGCTGGGCCGAGGTGCAGACGGGGGCGCTGCTGGCGGCGCCGGCGGTGGGGACGACCTTGGTGCCGGAGACGGCTCCGGTGCTCTCGCTCTTGCCGCCGTCCTTGGTGCCGCCGGGGCTCTGGCCGGTGGCCTGGCCGCCGGTGCCGCCCGAGGTACTGGCGCCGCCGTCGGGGTTCTTGCCGCCGGTGGCGCCGCCCTGTGCCTGGGAGGCCTGGCCGGCGATGGAGGTGTTGGGGTCGAGGGCGCCGGAGTTGGAGACGTGCACGAGGGCGGGGACCGCGGTGCCGATGAACAGGGCCGCGGCGGCCATGCCGACAGCGGCCTGCCGCTTGCGGGCCCGGCGGGCGGGCACCGCGCGGCGCAGATGGTCGAGGCTGCCGTCGCGCGGGGCGAGGTCGTCGACCGCGGAGTGCAGGAGCCGGCGCAGGGCCAGCTCGTCCGTGTCGAGCCCGTCCAGGGCTTCAGGGCCGTCGGCATCGGCCCCGAAGCCGGGGCCGAGCCCGCTCCGGAGCCCTTCGGGGCCCTGCTCCAGGCCCTCGGGGCCCTTGTCGTCGGGGCCGTCGTTCACAGTTCCGTTCCCAGCGTGCGATTGCGTGTGCTCTTGCTCGTGGTGCCGTTCCGGTGTCGGCTCGTGCCAGGCGTAGGGCTCGTGGCGATCATGCGAGTCGCCTCCCTGGGGGCTCTCCGTCATGCCGCCGACTCCATCGCCACCCGTAGCGCCGCGATGCCGCGCGAGCCGTACGCCTTCACCGAGCCCAGCGAGATGCCGAGCGTCTCGGCGACCTGGGCCTCGGTCATGTCGGCGAAGTAGCGCAGGACGAGGACCTCGCGCTGGCGGCGCTGCAGGCCCTTCATCGCCTTGATCAGGTCGCGCCGCTCCAGCTGGTCGTAGGCGCCCTCCTCGGCACTGGCCGCGTCCGGCATCGGCTTGGAGAGGAGCTTGAGGCCGAGGATGCGGCGGCGCAGCGCGGAGCGGGAGAGGTTGACGACCGTCTGGCGCAGGTAGGCCAGGGTCTTCTCCGGGTCGCGGACGCGTTTGCGGGCGGAGTGGACGCGGATGAACGCCTCCTGGACGACGTCCTCGCAGGAGGCGGTGTCGTCGAGGAGGAGCGCGGCGAGACCGAGGAGCGAACGGTAGTGCGCCCGGTAGGTCTCGGTGAGGTGGTCGACGGTGGTACCGGCCGCCGCCGTCGCCTCCTCGGCGCCGTCGCGCTGGCTGGGTATGCGGGTGGGCCGCGCTGCGGGCATGGGCGCGATCACCGGCATGCCGCCGGGCGCGCCGGGCGTGCGGGGGCGCAGACCGGCGCGGGGCGGCCGCAGGGCCGTCGCGCCGCGGGGCGCACTGAGTTCGAGTACCTCTGCCACGCAAGTTGGACACGGCTACCCCCGGCGGGGTTGTACGTGCCGGGCATCACTTTTGCGTCGGACGTTCCGGACGGGCGCATGCCGGGGCCGCCGGGTGGGCCGGCCGGCGCGTTCGGTACCGTCCCGCGCGCGTCCGGCAGCACACTCGACGGTGTATCAAATGCCGCCATGCGTCCCGCTCTTCCCTTGTGTCCCATGATGAACGGGCGTCCCCACGCCCCGATCACGGCGTCCCCACGCCAGGATCATGCGTCCCCGCGCCCCCAAGGCCCGGTTGCGTAAGCGCCCGGTAAGTGGGCGACCGCAAAGACGCTCCCCGCCGCCCGCATGGTTGCGGAGGACGGGGAGGAAAATCTTCGAACGCGGACGGGCCCCGGTTCAAGTGGTTTGGACCATGCTTCGTGACACATTTCTTACGCGGATCCTACCCATGGGCCCGCTCCCACCCAGGGCGCCTCCCAGGCCGTTTGCCGTGGTCAGCGGGTGTTTACGCGGAATCCGCCCCACCTGAACGGCCGGTCAGTTCCGCCGCCACCAGCTCGGCGATCTGCGCGGTGTTCAGCGCGGCCCCTTTGCGCAGGTTGTCCCCGCACACGAAGAGTTCCAGCGCGGTCGGGTCGTCGAGTGCCCGCCGCACCCGGCCGACCCAGGTCGGGTCGGTGCCCACCACGTCGGCGGGCGTCGGGAACTCCCCGGCGGCCGGGTTGTCGAAGAGGACGACGCCCGGGGCCGTGTCGAGGATCTCCCGGGCCTTGTCGACGGTGACCTCGCCCTGGAAGCGGGCGTGCACCGTCAGGGAGTGCGTGGTGACCACCGGCACCCGCACGCACGTCACCGCGACCGGCAGCTTCGGCAGCCCGAGGATCTTGCGGGACTCGTCCCGCACCTTCATCTCCTCCGACGACCAGCCGTCCTCCCGCAGCGACCCGGCCCACGGTACGACGTTGAGCGCGACCGGCTCCGGGAACGGCCCCGTCAGGTCCCCGACCGCGCGCCGTACGTCACCGGGCTTGGTGCCCAGCTCGGTACCGGCGACCATGGACAGCTGGGCCCGCAGCGTCTCCACACCGGCCCGCCCGGCCCCGCTCACCGCCTGGTACGACGACACCACCAGCTCGCGCAGCCCGAACTCGGCGTGCAGCGCGCCCAGGGCGACGATCATCGACAGGGTGGTGCAGTTGGGGTTGGCGATGATCCCGCGCGGCCGGTTGCGGGCGCAGTGCGGATTGACCTCGGGGACGACCAGCGGCACCTCCGGGTCCATCCGGAAGGCGCCGGAGTTGTCCACCACGACGACACCCTTGGCGGCGGCGACGGGCGCCCAGCGCGCGGACACCTCGTCGGGCACGTCGAACATCGCGACGTCGATCCCGTCGAAGGCCTCCTCCGAGAGCGCGACGACCTCGACCTCGACCCCGCGCACGGTCAGCTTGCGGCCGGCCGAGCGCGGGGTGGCGACCAGGCGGATCTCGCCCCAGACGTCGGCCCGCTGGGACAGGATCTGGAGCATCACCGTGCCGACGGCCCCGGTCGCACCCACGACCGCGAGCGCCGGCTTGCCGGTCATCGGCCGGTGCCTCCGTAGACCACGGCCTCGTCGGTGTCGGAGTCGAGACCGAAGGCGGTGTGCACGGCGCGCACGGCCTCCGGCACGTCGTCGGCCCGGGTGACGACCGAGATGCGGATCTCCGAGGTCGAGATCAGCTCGATGTTGACCCCGGCGTCGCTGAGCGCCTCGAAGAACGACGCGGTGACCCCCGGGTTGGTCTTCATACCCGCGCCGACCAGCGAGATCTTGCCGATCTGGTCGTCGTAGCGCAGCGAGTCGAAGCCGATGCCCGCCCGGTTGCGCTCCAGCGCGTCGATGGCCTTGCGGCCCTCGGTCTTGGGGAGCGTGAAGGAGATGTCCGTCAGGCCGGTGGCGGCGGCGGACACGTTCTGCACGACCATGTCGATGTTGATCTCGGCATCGGCGATGGTCCGGAAGATGGCGGCGGCCTCGCCCGGCTTGTCGGGCACCCCGACGACCGTGACCTTGGCCTCGGAGGTGTCGTGCGCGACACCGGAGATGATGGCCTGTTCCACCTTCTTGTCCCCAATCGGCTTGCTGCTGACCCACGTGCCCTGCAGTCCGCTGAAGCTGGACCGGACGTGGATCGGGATGTTGTAACGGCGCGCGTACTCCACACAGCGGTGGAGGAGCACCTTGGAACCGGAGGCGGCGAGCTCCAGCATGTCCTCGAAGGAGATCCAGTCGATCTTCCGCGCCTTCTTCACCACGCGCGGGTCGGCGGTGAACACACCGTCGACGTCGGTGTAGATCTCGCAGACCTCGGCGTCCAGCGCGGCGGCGAGGGCCACGGCGGTCGTGTCGGACCCGCCGCGCCCCAGCGTGGTGATGTCCTTCTTGTCCGCGCTGACGCCCTGGAACCCGGCCACGATCGCGATGTTGCCCTCGTCCAGCGCCGTCCTGATCCGCCCCGGCGTGACGTCGATGATCCGGGCTTTGTTGTGGACCGAGTCGGTGATGACGCCTGCCTGGCTGCCGGTGAACGACTGGGCCTCGTGACCCAGGTTTTTGATCGCCATGGCCAGCAGTGCCATGGAGATACGCTCTCCGGCGGTCAGCAGCATGTCGAACTCACGCCCGGCAGGCATCGGGGATACCTGCTCGGCGAGATCGATCAGCTCGTCCGTCGTGTCGCCCATCGCGGAAACGACGACAACCACCTGGTTGCCGTTCTTCTTCGCTTCCACGATTCGCTTGGCGACGCGCTTGATGCCCTCGGCATCGGCAACGGAGGAGCCTCCGTACTTCTGCACGACAAGGCCCACGTGCGCTCCTCGCTCGGTTTGTTGTGTCGGCTCAGTTTAACGAGCGTCCGAATTCCACCGGCCTGCTCCCGCATGGTGAGACCGCGGGACCTCGCCGCTCGCGACCGGAACCTGCCCAGCGGACAGCAGACCACGCGAAAAGTGCCCTGCCTCACATTGACCCTTCTTGTCCCTTCGAACGGGGTGCCAGGAGCCGGACCCGGGTCGTCCACGCGTTCCGGCACCGGGCGGGACGGCCGCCCGGACCGTTGGTGTAGGCAGGTGCACCATGACGGCTCTCATCCTGCTCTCCGGCACCGTGCTGCTGGGCGCGAGCGTGCAGTGGCTGACGGGCATGGGGTTCGCGCTGGTCGCCGTACCGGCCCTGATCCTCCTCCTCGGGCCCGCCGAGGGCGTCGCGCTCGCCAACTGCGCGGCCGGCGCGATCAGTGTGGTGGGCCTGGCGGGCGGCTGGCGCCGGGTCCGCCCGGCCGCGATGGTGCCGCTGTGCGCGGCGGCCGCCTGCACGGTCCCGGCGGGCACCTGGCTGACCCGCCAACTCCCCCCGCCGGCCCTCCTCCTGGCCATGGGCGCCCTGGTCACCGCGGCCGTGCTCCTGGTGATGCGCGGCGCCCGCCTCCCCGCCCTCGGCGGCCGGGGCGGCGCGCTGACGGCCGGCGCGGTGGGCGGCTTCATGAACTCGGCGGCGGGCGTCGGCGGCCCGCCGGTCTCCCTCTACGCCCTCAACGCGGGCTGGACGGTACGGGAGTTCGTCCCGAACGCCCAGTTCTACGGCGTGGTCGTCAACGCCTTCTCGGTGACGGCGAACGGGGTGCCGGGGCTGAGCGGCGCGCAGTGGGCCGCGGTGGCCGCGGCGATGGCGGCCGGCGGGGCCCTGGGCACGGCGGTGGCCGGCCGCATGCCGGAGCACCACGCCCGCCGCCTGGTCCTCGCCCTGGCCCTGACGGGCGGGGTGACGGCAGTCGTGAAGGGGGTGTGGACGCTGTCCTGACGGCGGCGCTGCCCGGCCCCGGGGACCTAGGCGGAGGAGGACCGCGCGCCCAGCGGGCCGCCGATCTCCTGCTGCATGACCTGGCCCGCCTCGAACTCCAGGGTCTCGTCGCCCATGGTGGCCTGGTCGGTGTCGAGGCCGTCCAGTTCCTCCAGGGGCTGGTTGAGGCGGACGTGGATCAGGACGGACTGCAGCGCGCGCAGGACGGCGGAGGCGGTGGGGCCCCAGTTGGAGAAGTAGGAGAACTGCCACCACCACAGGGCCTCCGTGGTGCGGCCCGCGCGGTAGTGGGCCATGCCGTGGCGGAGGTCGGTGATGATGTCGGCCAGGTCGTCCGAGATCCGGGCCGGGACGGGCGCCTTGCGGGGCTCGTACGGGTCGAAGACCTCGGAGTAGACGTCCACGGGGTCGAGGAGGCGTCCGAAGTTCTCGCGGAGCAGGTCGACGTCCGGCTCCGGGCCCAGGTCCGGCTCGTAGCGCTCGTCGGGAACGATGTCCTCGTGCGCGCCGAGACGGCCGCCGGCCAGCAGCAGCTGGGAGACCTCCAGGAGGAGGAAGGGCACCGTCGAGCCAGGCTCGTCGCCCTTGGACACCTCCGTCACGGCCACCAGGAAGCTCTCCACCTGGTCGGCGATCTGGACCGCGAAGTCGTCGGGGTTCTGCGCGGTCGCGTGCAGCGTGGCGTCAGACATCTAGGAGTCGTCTCCCCTCGAAGGCGCGGCCGAGCGTGACCTCGTCCGCGTATTCCAGGTCGCCGCCCACCGGGAGGCCGCTGGCCAGGCGGGTGACCTTCAGGCCCATGGGTTTGATCATGCGGGCGAGGTAGGTGGCGGTCGCCTCGCCCTCCAGGTTCGGGTCCGTGGCGAGGATCAGCTCGGTCACCGTGCCGTCGGCCAGGCGGGCCAGCAGCTCCCTTATCCGCAGGTCGTCGGGGCCGACGCCCTCGATCGGGCTGATCGCGCCGCCGAGCACGTGGTACCGGCCGCGGAACTCACGCGTGCGCTCGATCGCGACGACGTCCTTCGGCTCCTCCACCACACAGATCACCGTCGGGTCGCGGCGGGTGTCGCGGCAGATGTTGCACAGTTCCTCCTGTGCCACGTTGCCGCAGGTCGCGCAGAAGCGGACCTTCGCCTTCACCTCCAGGAGAGCCTGCGCGAGACGCCGTACGTCCGTCGGCTCCGCCTGCAGGATGTGGAAGGCGATCCGCTGCGCGCTCTTCGGACCGACGCCGGGCAACCGCCCCAGCTCGTCGATGAGGTCCTGGACCACGCCTTCGTACAACGGACTGCCCTTCCTGGAGTCTTTCGGTACGTACGGTAGTTGGCTGCCGCCTGTCCTAGGAAGGCGGTACGGGTGACGCGCGGGCGACGAACATCAGAACGGCAGGCCGGGGATGCCGCTGCCGCCGCCCAGGCCCTGCGCCAGCGGGCCGAGCTTCTGCTGCTGGAGCGTCTGGGCGTTCTCGTTGGCCGCCTGGACGGCCGCGACGATCAGGTCGGCGAGGGTGTCGGTGTCCTCCGGGTCCACCGCCTTCGGGTCGATCTTCAGCGCGCGCAGCTCGCCGGAACCGGTCACGGTGGCCCGTACCAGGCCGCCGCCGGCCTGTCCTTCGACCTCCGTGCCCGCCAGCTCCTCCTGGGCCCGTGCCAGGTCCTGCTGCATCTTCTGGGCCTGCTGGAGCAACTGCTGCATGTTGGGCTGGCCACCACCGGGGATCACGATCAGCTCCTGGGTCGGGTCCGGATTTTTCTCTGTTGTGCATGAGCCTACGTGGTTGACGCAGCCATCGCCCCGCCACTCTTTCGAGTGAGATTCCTGGCGGCCCTATACCTGATCAAGGCCCACTTCCGGGCGGAAAAGAGGCGAAAGACAGCCTTCGCCACCCATTGGGCGGTAGGAAGGGTTCCCGTCGTCAGCATCCATTGTCAGGTCCAGCGCCAGGTCGAATGTGGGGACCGGTGGCAGTTCTGGTGTCACGGAACGTGACCGGTCGGGATCGGTTCGGGATCAGTTAGGGAGTGCCGGGTGGGTCAGCCGGAGATGCAGCCCGAGGGACTGCCTCAGGACGGGCGGGGCGGCGAGGGTGCGGCCGGACTGCGGCCGGGCGATCTGGCCGGGCGGGCGTTGCCGCTCGGGGACTGGGGCGAGCCGGCCGAGCGGCTGGACGAGCTGTACCGGTGGGTGGAGCGCGGGGCGCTGGAGACGTCCCGCTGGTATCTGGCGGACCGGATCTGGAAGCGGCGCGGGGCACGGGCATTGCGGTGCGGGGCGGCGGTGGGGGCGACGCTCGGGGCGGCGCTGCCGCTCCTCGACCTCACCGGGGTGGTGGGCGGCGTCGCGCCGTGGGGGTATCTCGCGCTGCTGCTGGCGGTGTCCTGCGTCGGCATCGACCGGTTCTTCGGGGTGACGTCCGGGTGGATAAGGGACATGGCGACCGCGCAGGCCGTGCAGCGTCGGCTGCAGGTGCTGCAGTTCGACTGGGCGTCGGAGAGCGTGCGGGAGGTGCTGGGGCCGGCGGAGGGTACGGCGAGCGAGGCGGCCGAGCGGTGCCTGGCGGTGCTGCGGAGGTTCTCGGAGGACGTGACCGAGCTGGTCCGTACGGAGACGGCCGACTGGATGGTGGAGTTCCGGACAGGGCCGGCGCCGCTGGGCATGCAGGCGACGGTGGCGGCGGGGCCGCGGGCGGACGCCGGTCACCTGAACGGCCGCTTTCCGCTGCCGGGCCCTAACGGGGCACGACCGAACATGCCTCGGCAGCGGCCACCGGAGCCGCGGTGAGCTGGTGCGCGCGGCCGTTCCGGTGCGGCGGCGCGGGGGTGTTCGCGCAGTTCCCCGCGCCCCTGGGCGGGTGGGGGCTTCGCGCCGTGGTTCAGCGCCGCACCGTCTTGGTTGCTCGCGCAGTTCCCCGCGCCCCTGGGCGGGTGGGGGCTCAGCGCCGTGGTTCAGTGTCGGACCGTCGTGGTTGCTCGCGCAGTTCCTCGCGCCCCTAGGGGGGTGGGGGCTTCGCGCCACGGTTCAGTGTCGGACCGTCGTGGTTTCCCGCGCAGTTCCCCGCGCCCCTAGGGGGGTGGGGGGTTCGCGCCGTGGTTCAGTGTCGGACCGTCGTGGTTGCTCGCGTAGTTCCTCGCGCCCCTGGGGGTGGGCCTGTGGCGCCCCGTCAGGGGCGCGGGGAACTGCGCGACAAGCCACGGCGGCGGTGCACCCTGGATTGTCCGGACGCCCGAATGTCTTGACATCTCTGGAAGCGGCGCCGCATCGTGAGCACGCAGGCTATGGACGGTCCAAGGAGGGGCAGCCCCATGGTGCGTACGCTCGGCGTCGCCGTCGTCGGATTCGGCTGGATGGGGCGGGTGCACTCGCAGGCCTATCAGCGGGTGGGACACCACTTCCCGCAGCTGGGCGTGCGGCCCGAGCTGGTGGTCGTGGCCGAGGAGGTGCCGGGGCGGGCCGAGGAGGCCGCGGCGCAGTTCGGGTTCGCGTCGACGACCCGTGACTGGCGCGAGGTCGCCGCCGACCCCCGGGTGGCGGCCGTGAGCATCACCGCGCCGAACTTCCTGCACCGTGAGATCGGCGTCGCCATGGCGGAGGCCGGCAAGCACATATGGATCGAGAAGCCGGTCGGACTGACCGCCGAGGACGCCCGCGCGGTGGCGGAGGCGGTGGCGAAGACCGGCGTGCGGGGAACGGTCGGCTTCAACTACCGCAACGCCCCCGCCGTCGCGTACGCCCGCGAGCTGATCGCCTCCGGTGAGCTGGGGACCGTCACGCACGCCCGGGTGCGGCTGTTCAGCGACTACGCCGCGCACCCCGATGGCGCCCTGACCTGGCGGTACGAGCGGGCGCGCGGCGGCGGGGGCGTCCTCGGCGACCTCGCATCGCACGGCGTCGACCTGGCCCGCTTCCTGCTCGGCGACATCGAGTCGCTGGCCGCCGACACCGCCGTGTTCATCCCGGAGCGCGCCCGTCCCACCGGCGCCACCGCCGGCCACACCCTCGCCACCGGCGGCGAGCTGGGCCCCGTCGAGAACGAGGACTACGTCAACTGCCTGCTCCGCTTCGCCTCGGGCGCCCGCGGTGTCCTGGAGGCCAGCCGGGTCTCGGTCGGCGAGCAGAACAACTACGGCTTCGAGGTGCACGGCACCAAGGGCGCCGTCTTCTGGGACTACCGGCGGATGGGCGAGCTGGGCGTCGGCCACGGCACCTCCTACCAGGACCAGCCCGTCTCCAGGGTCTTCGTCGGCCCCGGCCACGGCGAGTACGGCGCCTTCCAGCCCGGCGCCGCCAACGCCATGGGCTACGACGACCTCAAGGTGATCGAGGCCCGCAACTTCCTGCGGTCCGTCACCGAGGGCACCTCCTACGGCCCGACCCTGGAGGACGCCGTGCACAGCGCCACCGCCCTCGACGCGATGAGCCGCTCGGCCGCGCAGCGGACGTGGGTGAGCCTCGGCTGACCGGCGAAGTGCGGGCGGCGGTTCACTCCTTGCTGTAGGTCAGGCTCTCGTCACCGTTCTTCGTCTCGCGCTTCAGCTTGCCGCCCGGCAGCAGGGTCACCTCGGTGGCCTGTCCGGCGGTGCACGACGACCGGGGCTTGCCCGCCGTGACCGTGGAGGGGCCGATCTCCAGCGGGCCGTCCGAGCCCGGCTTCCCCGCGAGCTTCGCCGCGAACTCACAGTGGTAGCCGGGGCCGTCCGCGACCAGGGTGAGGACCGTGTCGCCCACGGCACCCTGGCGGATGGACAGTTCGCGGGTGTTGTGGCCGGTGTCGTTGTCTATCGAGGTGGCCCAGGAACCGAGGAAGCCGCTCGGGACCGTGCCCTCGGGGGCGGCCGAGGAGGAGGGCGACTCGCTGGGCGTCGGCTCCGCGGCGGTGGTCGGGGCTGTGGCCGCGGGGGCGGAGGTGGTCCCGCCGCCCGCCTTGGCGTCCGTGCCGTCGTCGCCGCCGCTGTTCATGAGCGCATAGACGGAGCCGCCCGCGGCCAGCAGCACGATCAGGGCGACGGTGACGAGGAGCGCGGTGGAGCGGGTGGTGCGGCGGGGCTCGTCGGCGGGGAGGGGGTCGTACAGCGGGGGCGGGGGGACGGGCGGATAGATCTGGGTGGAGTCGGGGGCGGGTTCGGGGGCGGCCTCGCTGTAGGGGTTGTACGGGTTGTACGGCACCGACTGGGGGTGCTGGTGGGGTTGGTTCGGGTAGCCGTAGGCCGGGTGGGCGGGGGCGTGTTCCGGGGACGGCGGGTCGAGCGTCGGCCGCGGGTGGTTCGTGGCCGGTCGCGCAGTTCCCCGCGCCCCCGGGTCTGCCGGCCCTTGCGTCCCGTGACGTGTCACCCCGTGCAGCGCCCCGTGGACCGTCGGGTCCTCCACCTCCAGCAACTCGACGGCGTGGCGGCCGAGTTGGGCCACCAGGGCGCCCGGCAGCCAGGGGTCCCTCGAGCGGCCCTCCCAGACGGTGTCGCCCGCTCCCGTCCGGGCCAGGATCGCGTCGAGGGACGGACGGGCCGCCGGGTCCTTGCGCAGGCAGTCGCGGACCACGTCGGCGATGTCCTCGGGGAGGCCGGAGAGGTCGGGGTCCTCCTGGGCGATCCGGAACATCAGGGCGTGCGCGCCGCCCTCCGTGGCCCCGAAGGGAAGCCGGCCGGTGGCCGCGTAGGCGAGCACCGAGCCGAGGCAGAAGATGTCGCAGGCCGGGGTGATCCGGTCGCCGCGCACCTGCTCGGGGGCCATGAATCCGGGCGAGCCGAGGAGCGAGCCGGTCTGGGTGAGCCGCTCGCCGGGCAGCGTCTCCAGCGCCCGCGCGATGCCGAAGTCGATGACCCGCGGTCCCTCTATCGTGAGCATCACGTTGGACGGCTTGAGGTCCCGGTGCACGATCCCGGCCGCGTGGATGTTGCCCAGCGCGTGCGCGAGCCCGGCGGCGAGGATGCGCACCGACCGCTCGGGCAGCGGCCCGTGGTCGTGCTCGACGACCCGCTGCAGGCTCGGCCCGGCGACATAGCCGGTGGCCACCCAGGGCACGGCGGCCTCGGTGTCGGCGTCGAGTACCGGCGCGGTCCAGAACCCGCCGACCCGCTGCGCGTTGCGGACCTCCTGCCGGAAGCGCGCCCGGAACTCCTCGTGCTCGGCGAGTTCGGACCGCACCAGCTTCACGGCGACGGTACGGCCGCGCTCCGACCGGGCGAGGTACACGTGCCCCATCCCGCCCGCGCCCAGCCGGGCCAGCAGCCGGTAGCTCCCGATGTGCTGCGGATCCCCCGGCCCCAGCTTCTCCATGGCAGATCCGCCCCTCGCTCACACTTGTGATCGAGCCGAGAATAATGCGGCCCTTCCGGGGATCGCGCGACGCCATGTCTACGGTTACGTAACAGGGACCGGCCGCAGGACATGTCCCCAGGCTGTGGACAGTCTGTCGCGGAATCCCCCTGACCACGGAACAGGTCGCCGATACCGCTCCCGTACCGGCCGCTCCTACGCTCCCCCGCATGACCCCTCAGCCCAATCCCCAGGCCGGCGCCGCCGTGAAGGCGGCCGATCGTGCGCATGTCTTCCACTCCTGGTCCGCGCAGGACCTCATCGACCCGCTTGCCGTGGCCGGCGCCGAGGGGTCGTACTTCTGGGACTACGACGGCCGGCGCTACCTGGACTTCACCAGCGGGCTCGTCTTCACCAACGTCGGGTACCAGCACCCGAAGATCGTCGCGGCCATCCAGGAGCAGGCCGCGAAGATGACGACCTTCGCGCCCGCCTTCGCCGTCGAGGCGCGGTCGGAGGCGGCCCGGCTGATCGCCGAGCACACGCCGGGCGATCTCGACAAGATCTTCTTCACCAACGGCGGCGCGGACGCCGTCGAGCACGCGGTGCGCATGGCCCGGCTGCACACGGGCCGTCCGAAGGTGCTGTCCGCCTACCGCTCGTACCACGGCGGCACCCAGCAGGCGATCAACCTCACCGGCGACCCGCGCCGCTGGGCCTCCGACGGTGCCGCCGCCGGGGTCGTGCACTTCTGGGCGCCCTTCCTCTACCGCTCCCGCTTCTACGCGCAGACCGAGGAGCAGGAGACCGCGCGGGCCCTTGAGCACCTGGAGACGACCATCGCCTTCGAGGGGCCGGCGACCGTCGCGGCCATCGTGCTGGAGACCATCCCCGGGACCGCCGGGATCATGGTGCCGCCGGCCGGGTACCTCGCCGGTGTCCGGGAGATCTGCGACAAGTACGGGATCGTCTTCGTCCTGGACGAGGTGATGGCCGGGTTCGGGCGGACCGGCGAGTGGTTCGCCGCCGACCTGTTCGGCGTCGTCCCCGACCTGATGACCTTCGCCAAGGGCGTGAACAGCGGATACGTGCCGCTCGGCGGGGTGGCCATCGGCCAGAAGATCGCCGAGACCTTCGGCAAGCGGCCCTACCCGGGCGGGCTGACCTACTCCGGGCATCCGCTGGCCTGCGCCGCCGCCGTCGCCACCCTCACCGTGATGGCGGAGGAAGGGGTCGTCGAGAACGCGAAGCGGCTGGGGGCCGAGGTCGTCGGACCCGCGCTGGCCGCGCTCGCCGAGCGGCACCCGAGCGTCGGCGAGGTCCGCGGGGTCGGCATGTTCTGGGCGCTCGACCTGGTGCGGAACCGGGAGACCCGGGAGCCGCTGGTGCCGTACAACGCGGCCGGGGAGGCGAACGCGGCGATGGCCGCGTTCGGGGCGGCGGCGAAGGAGCACGGGCTGTGGCCGTTCGTGAACATGAACCGGACGCATGTCGTGCCGCCGTGCAATGTGAGTGAGGCGGAGCTGAAGGAAGGGTTCGCCGCGCTGGACGCTGCGCTGAGCGTGGCCGACGAGTTCACGGTGGCGTGAGGCCGGGTCTCGGGTGCGGGTGGGTGGGGGCTGGGCGCGCAGTTCCTCCCCCCAGCCTTCGGCTGGGGGTACCCCCAGCGCCCCTGACGGGGCGCTGAAGCACAGGCAGCCCACAGGAGCCGTAGAAAAGACCCACGGGTAGCTTCGCGGACACGGAAGGAGTACTCGCGGAACCCGAACGCGTAAGGTGGCGTGCTCGTACATGTACGTGTAAGCGAGCACGTCACCCGAACGCGTGAGGAGAGGCACCCCACGATGCCCGGCAACGGCGCTGTGACCCGCAGTACCCTGCGCCAGCAGATCGCGGACGCGCTCCGTGACGAGGTGCTCGCCGGGCGGCTCCAGCCGGGCCGGGAGTTCACGGTCAAGGAGATCGCCGAGCAGTACGGGGTCTCCGCCACGCCGGTCCGCGAGGCGCTGGTCGACCTGTCCGCACAGGGCATCCTCGACGCCGACCAGCACCGCGGCTTCCGGGTGCCGGAGTACACGCTCGCCGACTACCGGGGCATGATCGAGGCCCGCAGTCTGGTCACCGACGGCATGTTCCATGCCCTCGCCGACGGCCTGCACCCCGCCTTCAAGGATCCCGAGGAGCCCCGGGTCGCCGCCGCCCTGGCCGCGGTCCGGCGGCGCGGCGAGGAGGCGCAGCGCGCCGCGGCCGCCGGTGACCTGACCGTCCTCATCGGCTACGACCTCCGCTTCTGGCGGGAGCTGTCCGCCCTCTTCGGCAACCCCTACCTCGCCGACTTCCTGCACCGCCTGCGCGTGCAGTCCTGGGTGTGCGCCGTGCGGCATCTGCGTCGGCTGCCCGATCTACGCGGGTATCTGTGGTCCCGGCACACCGAGTTGGTCGACGCGCTGTCCCGCCGCGACACCGAGGCGGCGCGGGGGGTCGTCGCCGCGTACAACACGCACTCCCTCGCCCTGATCGAGCGACTGGCGGAGAAGAACGGATGACCGCGCCCACGGAGAGCTGTGCGGACGAGGACAGGGAGACCGTCGACCTCTCCGTCGTCATCCCGGCGTACAACGAGGAGGAGCGGCTCGGCCCGACCCTCGACGCCGTCACCCGCTACCTCGCCGACAACGAGAGCCGCTTCGGTTCCTGGGAAGTGATCGTCTCCGACGACGGCTCGACGGACGGGACCCGCGAGGTCGCGGCCTTACGGCATCCGCGCGTCCGGCTGGTCGCCGCCGGCCGCAACCGGGGCAAGGGCAGCGCCCTGCGCCTGGGCGTGGCCGCGTCCGCCGGCAGCCGCGTGCTGGTCACCGACGCCGACCTCGCGGCGCCGATCGAGGAGCTGGAACGGCTGGACAAGGCGCTCAGCGAGGGCGGCGCGGCGGCGATCGGTTCGCGGGCGGTGCCGGGCGCGGAGATAGCCGCCCACCAGCACCGGCTGCGCGAGCTGCTGGGCCGCGCCGGGAACCTCCTGATACGCGCCACCGCCGTGCCGGGTCTCAGGGACACCCAGTGCGGGTTCAAGCTCTTCGACGGCGATCTCGCCCGCGAGGCCTTCGCCGGTTCCCGGCTCGACGGCTGGGGCATCGACGTGGAGGTGCTCCAGCACCTGCACCGCGCCGGCCACCCGGTCAGCGAGGTCCCGGTCCGCTGGAGCCACCAGCCCGGCTCGAAGGTGGGCCCGCTGGACTACCCCAAGGTCCTCGCCGACCTCGCCCGGCTGCGGCTGCGCCGCCTCCGCCCGGCCGACCTCCTGGTCACGTTCCTCTTCCTTGTCCTCTCCGTCGCCCTGTACTCGGGCCGCTTCTTCGACCCGGACCACCGCTACCTCACCGACTCCATCCAGGACCAGAACCAGTGGGAGTGGTTCTTCGCGGTGACCGCGGACAACCTCGCGCATCTGCGCAACCCGCTCTTCTCCGACTTCCAGAACTTCCCCGACGGCGTCAACCTCATGGCCAACACGGTCATGCTGGGCCTGTCGGTCCCGTTCGCCCCGCTGACCCTCATGGCCGGACCGGCCGTCTCGCTCTCCGTCTGCATGGCACTGGGGCTCGCCGCGACCGCGGTCGCCTGGTACTGGCTGATCGTGAAGCGGGCGGTGCGGCACCGGGGTGCCGCCTTCGTCGGAGCGGCCCTCGCGGCCTTCGCGCCGCCGATGGTCAGCCACGCCAACGCGCACCCCAACTTCGTGATCCTGTTCATGATCCCGCTGATCATCGACCGCGCCCTGCGCCTCGTGACCGGCGCCCGGGTGCGGCGGGACGGGATCGTGCTCGGCCTGATGGCGGCGTACCAGGTCTTCCTGGGCGAGGAGCCGTTCCTGCTGGCGGCCCTGGGCATGACGCTGTTCGCCCTCGCCTACGCCGTCGCACGTCCGCGGGTGGCGAGGCAGGCCTGGCGCCCGCTGGGCAAGGGCCTGCTCATCGCCGGGACGGTCTGCCTCCCCCTGGTCGCGTTCCCGCTGTACTGGCAGTTCACGGGCCCGCAGAGCTACCACAGCGTCCTGCACGGCGACAACGCCGGAAACAGCCCCCTCTCCCTGCTCGCCTTCGCCGAACGCTCGCTGCTCTACGGCGACGCGGCCCGCGCCAACGAGCTGTCCCTCAACCCCACCGAGCAGAACGCCTTCTACGGCTGGCCGCTGGTCCTGGTCGCGTTCGGGATCGTCGTACGGCTGTGGGAGCGGCCGCTGGTCAAGGCGCTGGCGTTCACCTCCGTCGCCGCGGCCGTGCTGTCCATGGGCCCGCAGATCCGCATCCCGCTGACGGAGACGGTGTATCCGGGCCCCTGGGCGCTGGTCCGCAAGTTCCCGCTCTTCGAGTCCGTCATCGAGGGCCGGGTGGCGATGATCTGCGCCCCCGCGCTGGGCATCCTGCTCGCGCTCGCCCTGGAGAAGATCCTCGCCACCCACCGCGTCGGCGCCCAGTACTTCGGCCTGCTCGCCGTCGCCGTGGCCCTGCTCCCGATCGTCCCGGCCCCGCTCAAGTCCGAGCAGCGGGAGGCGGTCCCGGAGTTCATCAGCAGCGGCATGTGGAAGTCGTACGTCGGCAAGGGCGAGTCCCTCGTCCCCCTCCCGCTCCCGGATCCCGGCTACGCGGAGGCCCTGCACTGGCAGACCAGCGCCCACCTCGGCTTCAAGCTCCCCGGCGGCTACTTCAACGGCCCGTACGGCGCCGACCGCGCCGGCATCTACGGCGCCGTCCCGCGCTACACGTCCAGCATGCTGCGGGACGTTCGCTACGGCGGGAAGGTCCCGGTGATCGGCAAGAACTGGCGGGCACAGGCCAGGAAGGACTTCGCCTACTGGAAGGCGGGGGTCCTGGTGGTCGCCCCGCAACCCAATGACGAGAAACTACGACAGGCGGTGGAGGCCCTGACCGGAAAACCCGGTAAGTGGACCGGTGGGGTCTGGGTATGGGACCTGCACGGGGGGAGCTGACCGGCGCCGCACGGACTACTCTTCCCTGACCACCTAGCTGAGCACTTGCTGTGAACGCCCTGATATGAGGAGCCCTCTTTGGCCTGTGACCTCTGGCTGGTACCGCTCGTCGACGTGTTGTGCCACACCCCCGACAATCCGTTCGCCGAGGAACTCGCGCAATACAACAAGGTGCTCGCCGAGGCCGGGCTGCCCCCGGTGCCGGTGTACCAGTACATGCCGGGCCTGTCCGGCGAGGTCGCACCCGTGGCCGGCTTCGACTACGACGCCCTGCATTTCCTCCGCCGCGCCTACCTCCTCCAGGTCTGCGGTCTGCCCGTCTCCCCCGTCGACGACCTCGGCGGCGACTACGAGCAGCTCCTGGAGATGTTCGAGTCGACGGCCCAGCAGTCGCACCTGGTCTGGCACTACGACCACGCGGGCGCCTACGTCCCGGTCGACTTCCCGAACCCGCTCTCCAGCGATGAACTCCTCGCCAGCGGCGGCCCGCTGGGCTCCTCCCACGCCCTGCTGCGCGAGCTGGAGTACGTCGCCCCGTCGATCGGCATCGACCCGGCGAACCCCCCGGCCCCGCCGCAACCCCCGGCCGCCCCCACCGACTTGGAGGAACCGGCGGTCCCCGCCCCCTACGACCCGAGCCCGTTCGCGCGGGAACGGCACGTGTGGCTTGGCCTGCACGCGGCGGCGACCCGCAGCCTGGCCCAGGGGTCGATGATCGTCTTCAGCTGACGGCGGGGCATCCTGACGACCGGTCACCCTGACGCCGAGTCACACTGACGGAAAGTCACCCGGATGCCGTGTCCCCGTATGGCTCCTCCGAAGAGCGCGGTGCGAGATGTCGATCTAGGCTCCGAAATGAGCGCTTATCAGATCGTATGACCGACGCGCTCCCATTCAGCTCAAGGAGGAGAACATGCGCAAGCTCCACAAGGCAGCCGCCGTGATCGCCATCATCGGTGGCGTCGGCTTCATGGGTACCGTTCCGGCCACCGCCCTGCCGGCGCAGCAGCACGCGTACGGCGGTCACGGTGGCTGCCGGTCCCACGACCTGGACCTCGACGTCCTCGGCGAGGTGGGCATCCTCAACGGGCTCGCCGCCAACCTCATCAACGGTGAGGGCAGCCCGGGTGCGCAGTTCACCGACATCGGTTCCGACTGCGGTTGGGGCGGCGGCCGGTAGCCCGGCACGCACCACTTAGGCGGCCGTGAGCCGCGTATTCATCTCTGTGTGAGTGAAAAAGGCTCCGGACCTTCCTGGGTCCGGAGCCTTGGGGTGTGCCTTCGGGCCGGCGGTCAGCCCTGCTCGACGATCCGGATGGTACGGATGCTCGTGCCCCGATACCGCATCGGCGTCCTGGTCAGCACCGGACGGCCGCGCGGCACCTGATCGCGATCGCCCGGCAACACGGCTGTGCAGCGATTGCGGTGGAGAATCTCGGCTTTGACGATGCACGCGCCATCGGCCGGGAGACCATGGGCCGCGGGCGCCGAGGCAAAGCTTTCCGCCGCACAGTGTCCGGGATTCCTACAGCACGCTTCCGAGAACGGCTGCGTGGCATGGCCTACCACCAAGGTTTACTCGTCATTGCCGTGGACCCCGCCACCGGGCACGGCGTCGGCCAGGTGTGACCACCCACCACCAGCGGATGGTGCTGCGGAGAGCTACCGGCCAGGCCGTACCCGCCCCGAGGACGCGCGGAACCGCGAGCCCGCCCAGGACAGCGAGCACGCCCCATGCGGGTGGCAAGACTCGACTGCACCCAGGCGACCAGCTCGCGCTGTTCCCCGACCCTCAAGACCATTCGGAGGGCAACCGGATCGCCGATCCGGTTCGCGGAGGTCCGGCCACACGGCCCGACGTCGCCAGGAATGGTGTTGGCGCATTGCGGGGGCTGACGTCGCAGTCGCACAAAGCGACCTACGCACGCTGAAATTCACTTCCTCGGCCGCTTAGTCACATAATTCATTCCGGCGAGTGAAGCGCGGAGCGCAGCAGTCGCGTGTGTACGAAACGGTCGGGGCAGGTCGGCCGGTAACGCCACGACAACGGCCACGTCATGTCGTCCAGCGCGGGAATCGGGATGTACGACACCCGGGCCGGAACGGCGGTCAGTCGCGTCACCTCCGCAGGCCAGGGCAGGTGGTCCGTACTCCCGGCCGGCACCAGGAAGTACACACACCGCCGCCCACTGGCGACCTCGATGACGGGCCCGGGGTCACCCCCGGTCATCTCCGCGAGCCGATCGGCGAGCCGCCGCCCCCACTCCCCGTCGTCCACCCGCACGGCGTCGAACTGGACCCCGGCTTTGCGGAGTTGAACGCCAGATGCGGGGAGCCAGCCGAAGTTTAAGGGGTCACTTTGAGTGTTCATGGGACCAGTTTCGGCAGGTGGGGCTACCGTCGCCATAACTCCGAGTCAACCACCGAATACGGTCGGAATTCGGGGCGGGTTGGTTGTGACCGGTTGAGTTCGGTTGAGTTCGGGGGTGACCGCTAATGGCGCGGGCTGAGAACAAAGAGGAAGCGGGCGGTACGGCACAGATGGTGGCCGCCCTGGCGAAAGCCCTACGAGAACAACAGGAGCTCACCCAGGAGGAGTTGGGTCGGCGTACCGGCTACACGGCGTCCGCGATCAGCGCCATGGAGACGTGTGCACAACCCGCCAGCGACAAGATGCTGGTGGCACTGGAGGAGGCCATCGGCAACGGGATGGGGCTCTTCGAGAAGGCCCGCAAGTGGATGCTGCTGGAGAAGTACCCGGCGCGGTTCCGGGGCTTCTCGGAGCTGGAGGCCGGGGCGGTCACGATCTCGTCGTACGGAACGCTCGTGATCGACGGCCTGTTCCAGACCGAGGACTACGCACGGGCGCTGATCGGAGGCGGCTTTCCGCCGGTCTCCGAGCAGAAGCGGGAGGAGCTGGTCGAGGCGCGGCTGGCCCGCCGGGCGCTGTTCAAGCGGGAGCCCGCGCCGATGATCGAGCTGATCCTCGAAGAGAGCGTGCTGCGGCGGCCGTTCGGCTCCTGGGAAGTGCTCCGGGGACAACTGCTCTCGCTCGTCGAGGACGCGCAGCGCGACAATGTGTGCCTGCAAGTGCTGCCGATGGAGCGGGGGCTGCGGGGGACGTACGCCGGTGATCGTGGCCCCATGAAGATGGTGGTGACCGCGGAGCACGAACACGTCGTCTACATGGAGATCGAGGACCAGGGCATCCTGGTCAGCGAACCGGAGGAAGTGTCCCAACTCGCCCACCGCTATGCGAAGATCCGCGCACAGGCCCTGAGTACCGACGACTCGGTGAGCCTCATCGAACGGTTGGCAGGAGAGAAGCGATGACCCGCACCGGAACCCTGCGATGGTTCAAGTCCAGCTACAGCGACAGCGGGGGCGGCGACTGCGTCGAGGCCGCCTACACCTGGCGCAAGTCCTCCTACAGCGACAGCGGCGGCGGGAACTGCCTCGAAATATCCCCCTGCCCCCACACCATCCACATCCGCGACTCCAAGATCGCCCCCGACGGCCCCCGCCTCGCCCTCTCCCCCGCCGCCTGGGCCGGTTTCCTCACGCACCTCGCGAAGTGACCGTCGGGCCGCTCGCTTCTCGGCCAGTGTCGTGCTTCCGCGAGGTGCGTCAAGGGCGCTTCGCGTCGGCTCCGCCGATGGCCCTCCGGGCCACCCTTGACACACCTCGCTCCAGCACGGGGAAGAAGCGAGCGAGCGGCCGGAAGGAAGCGGGGGGCCCTGACCGGGGTTCGCGTCAACCGTCGGCCGAGCCCGCATCGCCCGACGACGGGCGCGAACGGTCTTCGGGGGCACGCCGGGCCGCCCAAGCGGCGAACGACCAACGGTGGTGCGCCTACAACCACACCACCCACGGCGGGAGAGTGATTGGCGTATGTGTGCCACGGCTGAGGCCCGTCCTCCTTGACCGCGCAGGCTCGACGTCCCTCGGCCGAGGCACACATCCACCACTCGCACGCTGTCGACCTCACCGGTCCCCTACCGCCCTCTCTCGGCTCCACCGGGCGCAAGCCGCCGAGCGCACGGGCGCGGGCGCGGGCGCGGCGGGAGCGCGCCCGTTGGCGGGGGGTGCGGGTTCGGCCGACGGTTGGCGCCAACCCCGGCCGGGACCCCGCCTTTCCGGGCCGTTCGCTCGCTTCTTGCCCGTGCTGGAGCGGGTCGTGTCAAGGGTGACCCGAAGGGGCATCGGCGGAGCCGACGCGAAGCGCCCTTGACTCGGGCCGCGGAAGCACGACACTGCCGAGAAGCGGGCGGCCCCGACGGTCACCTCGCGAGGTACGTGAGGAAACCGGCCCAGGCGGCGGAACCGTCAGGCGAAGACGGTGAACAGGGCGAGCGCGGGGCCGGCGGCGTAGACGAGTAGGCCCAGAGCCAGGGCGGTCCACGGTCGCCGGGCCCGGACCGTTCCGAGCACGACCGTGACCGCGGCGGCGGCCAGCGCGACCGTCGGCCCGAACATCGCCACGAGCATCCAGACGCCGGAGTCGTCGCAGAACCGCGCTGTTCCGGCCGAGGTGCCGCAGCTGTCACCGGCGAAGGCCATGCCGAGGAACAGCAGCCCGTTGACGGCGACGGCGACCGCGAGCAGCAGTACGGCCACGACGGTGAAGACCGCCTTGAGGGGCCCGCCCTGCGAAGGGCGCGACGGTGGAGGGCTCATGCTCCTAATCTCGTCCCCGCCCGGGTGTCCCCGCCTGAGTAGGGCTACTCAACCGGGATGAGTTCGTGTCCCGAGGTGAGTCACCAGGGCACCTCGCCGTCGTCGTCGAAGAAGCGGCCGGTCGGGCCGTCGTCGGGCAGGGTGGCGAGGCGGATCGCGGTCGCCGCGCCCTGTTGCGGGGTGCGGTGACCCTGGAAGCCGTTGAGGTCGGTGGCGCAGTAGCCGGGGCAGGCGAGGTTGATCAGGATGTTCGTGCCCTGGAGTTCCCTGGCGTACTGGACGGTGACGCCGTTGAGGAACGTCTTGGACGGTGAGTAGGCGACGGCGATCGGGCCCATCTCGGCGCCCGGCGCCGTCTGCCGGGTGAGGGAGCCGACGCTGCTGGAGACGTTGACGATCCGCGGGGACGGCGAGCGGCGCAGCAGCGGCAGCATCGCGTTGGTGACACGGATGACGCCGATGACGTTGGTCTCGACGGCCTGCCGCACCGTCTCGATGTCTGCGGTGGTCGGCGTCTGGGCCATTCCGCCGGTGATGCCGGCGTTGTTGACGAGTGCGTCGAGGTGTCCGGCGCGGTCCTCGACCAACGCGGCGGCGGCCTGCACGCTCGCGTCGTCGGTGACGTCGAGCGGCACGCCGAACGCGTCGACGCCCGCCGCCCGCAGCTTCGCCACGGCGGTCTCCCGGCGCTCCGCGTCGCGCGCGCCGACGCCGACGCGCCAGCCGAGGGCGCCGAGGCCGGCCGCGATCTCGTGTCCGATGCCCTTGTTCGCGCCGGTGACCAGCGCGGTCTTCTGCTGTTCGGTCATGCTTCGATCCTGTCCGGGACCGGGGTGGGGCGGCCAACACCGATCGGGTAGGCATCGATACCGCACGGGTATCGATACCGGCCGGGTCAGTAAAATGGGGGCGTGGAGACGCGGGAGTTGCGGTACTTCGTGGCCGTCGCCGAGGAGCTGCACTTCGGGCGGGCGGCCCAGCGACTCGGGATGGCGCAGCCCCCGCTGTCGCGGGCGATCAGCCAGCTGGAACGGCGGCTCGGGGCGACCCTGCTGGAACGCACAAGCCGTGCGGTCACCCTGACCGAGGCCGGGTCGGTGCTGCTGCAGGAGGCCCGGGCGGCGCTGGACGCGGTGGCGGCCGCCGAGCAGCGCACCCGGCGCGCGGCGCTCGCCGCGTCCGGCCGGCCGGGCGTGGTGCTGGCCACGAAGGCGGGTGCGTCCGGCGAACTGCTGGCGAAGCTGCTCGACGCCTATGCCGCCGAACCGGACGCGGTCGCGGTCGATCTGCTGCTGTGCGGGGTCGGTGAGCAGGAGCGGATGCTGCGTGACGGACGGGCG
Organism: Streptomyces sp. NPDC104761; assembly: GCF_055583445.1. Taxonomy (NCBI): domain Bacteria; kingdom Bacillati; phylum Actinomycetota; class Actinomycetes; order Kitasatosporales; family Streptomycetaceae; genus Streptomyces; species Streptomyces sp. NPDC104761. Next base: position 91,322 of record NZ_JBVJNZ010000010.1, read on the forward strand.
GACGTGGCGCTGCTGCACCTGCCGTTCGACTCAACGGCGGGCTTCGACAGTGAGGAACTGTCGACGGAGGGCCAGGTGCTGGTGGTGCCGGCCGGGCACCACCTCGCCGTCCGCGAACAGGTGTGGACGGCCGAGGTCGCCGAGCAGGCCGGGCTGCCCCGGGCGCGGTGGCGGGGCCGCGACGGCAGGTACCCGGAGGGGCCCGGTCCGGAGGTCCGGGACCAGGCCCAGCTCTACCAGTTGGTCGCGCTGGGCCGCGCCTGCTGTGTCGTGCCGGAGTCCGTCCGGTCCCAGCTGCGCGAGGACCTGGCCGCCGTACCGGTGGTGGACGCGCCGCCGGTCACCACCGTGATCGCGTGGCCGCCGCACAGCCGCTCCCGGGCCGTCGCCGGACTGGTCCGCACCGCCACGCAGCTCTGAGCCCGGGGAAGGGCCGGGCCCCCGCAGGCTCACGACCGGTCCGGGGCCGCACGCCATCGGGCAGGCCGTCGGGGCGGCCTGAGCCCGTCCGGCGGGGCGCTGCGCATGCGGGTGGCGAGGGTCCACCCCGTGCTGGTGAGCGCGGCCAGTGTCAGGACGATCAGCAGCAGCGTGGTGTGGGAGCCGGCGCTGTCGGCCGCGCGGGCGACGGGGTTGGGCAGGCCGAGGCGGTCGGCCAGCCAGCCGAGGGCCGCGATGCCGGTGAGCACCGCACCGGTCAGCCGGAGCACGGGCTGGAGGCGGAGGCGGGCCAGGAGCAGGAGCAGGAGCGAGGGCAGGGTGAGGCAGACCAGCAGCAGTTGGACCAGTTCGATGCCGAGGTTGAAGCCGAGGAGGCTGGTGACCAGCTGGCCGGTGGACAGGTGCATTTCGGCGAGGACGAACGAGAACGCCATGCCGTGGCCGAGGCCGAAGACGCCGGCCACCACCGCTTCCCGCCCGGGGAACAGGGGGCGGATCGCGTGGATCGCGCCGACCAGGATGCTGGCTGCGATGAACGCCTCCACCGGCCAGGAGGGGATGTCGAGCCGCCCCAGGGAGCTCGCGGCCAGGGCCACCGAGTGGCCGGCCGTGAAGGCGAGGGTGATACCGCCGATGCGGGTCAGTGCCGTGCGGGGGCCCACCAGGCCGGTCCACCGGCCGCCGCTCGCCGCCAGGGGGGCCGGCAGGAGCAGGATCAGCAGGAAGAGCAGGTGATCGGTGCCGGTGAGGATGTGGTTGCCGCCGAGTTCGAGCATCGCGACGAAACCGCGCCAGGCGCTGCCGGGGCCGAGGTCGACCTTGAGGGCCGGGACCTTCATGTGCCGGACGTCGAGTTCGATCGTGCCGACCTGGGTGGTGCCCTTGCCGTCGACCTGGCCGTTCGCCCAGTCCTGGCGGACCGTCACGAGGGTCACGTGGGTGACGACCTGGTGGACGATCACGTCGTAGTGGAAGGTGAAGTGGCGTACGTCGGCCCCTGCGGGCGGGGTGAGGACCGCGGCGACGGTCAGTTCCCGGTACGGGCCGGTGGACGTCTGCTGGGTGGCGCTCAGGTGCATCGCACCGATGCCGACCTGCCAGGCCGTACCTCCGGTCGTGGTCGGGCGGATGTGCTCGGCGAGGTAGGCGCGGATCGCCTTGGCCCGCCCGGCCGGTACGGCCTTGCCGCCGACGTCGTCGAGTTCGATGCCGCTGGCCCGGGAGAAGTCGGAGACGGGCAGTTCCAGCCGGGCGGACACCGAGGACCGGTACACGTCCAGCTGCACCACCGAGTGCGGCATCGGATGCGCGGCGGCCGGCGACGCCCCGAGCAGGAGCGCCGCCGGCACCACGATCGCGATCCCGGCCACCAGGCGTGTCAGGGCGTTGGCCAGCCAGTTTCGCGGTTTGGTCATGAGAAGGAGAACTCGTTCCCGTAGTCGCGGGTGTGGTCGCGGTAGACGGTGTGGTAGTGGACCTGGTTCTGGAACACGACACCGTTCTGGCAGACGAACTCGACCCACACGCTGGGACCGTCGATGCGTACGTAGTCGCCCTGGGTGTCCAGGCCGGTCCCGCCGGAGTAGGCGACGTAGGTCTGGTCGAGTTCCTTCGCGTACGTCTTCATCAGCTGGGCGGCGGTGGCGTCGTCCACGTCCGCGACCCACGGGTGGATCGCCGCCAGGACCAGCTTCTTCTGCTTCGGCGACAGCTCGCTGACCTTGATGCCCTCCTTGGTCTCCGGGAAGTCGCCGTCCTTGCCGGGGCCGAGCAGCACGTCACTGAACGACTCCGACAGCTTGGCCTCGGCCAGCTGCGAGGTGCTCAGGCTGCCGGTCAGCTTCAGCAGGCCGTCGCGGAACTTCGCCAGCGGCGCGTAGGTGGTGCCGTCGTCCGCGGTCCAGCTGGTCGGCTCGACGCCGGTGAAGAAGGGGCTGGCGCCGGAGACCTTGCCGTCCTTGTACGTGATGTTCACGGCGAGGTGGTGGCCGCCGAAGTGCAGCTGCCAGGTGCCGGTCTTGGACGGGGTGCCGAGGAACGCCAGGTAGTAGTAGCCGCTGCCGTACGAGAAGCCGCCCCCGCCGCCGGTGCCCCCGGAGGGCGGGGCGCCGGTCGGGGCGCCGGTCGGGGCGGCGGCGGACGCCGAGTCGGTCGGCGTGGCCGAGGGGTCGGCCGACGCGGAGTCGGTGGCCGTCGCCGTGGGTGCGTCGGTCGGGCCGGCGGAGGCGGAGCTGGTGCTCTCGGCCGAGGCGAGCACGTCGTCGGCCTTGAGGGTCTGCAGGACGTGCTCGTAGCCGGTGTCCTTGCCGCTCCCCAGCGCCAGCTTCAGCACGTGCTCGGCGGCGGCCAGCTGGTCGTCCGACAGCGTGCTGAACTGGATGCCGGGGCGGCAGGTCCCGCCGCAGGGCAGGTTCGACCAGGCGGTCGCGTTCGCCTGCGTGAGGTCCAGCAGCGTCGAGGCCTGCTGGTCCGAGGTCAGGGTGTTCAGGAAGGCGTTGGCGGCGCTGACCACGGCCGCGGTGCCGGTCGCGTGCTTGTCGACCGGTCGCTGCACGCCCACGGCCGATTTCTCACTGCCTGCCGTGGACGCATTTGCCACGGCGAATCCACCACCGGCAAGAACCAGGGCGGTGGCGGCTCCCAGCACGGCCCTTCGAGTCCGCCTGGAACGGACGAGACGGGTTCTCTCTTTGCTCACGAACTACTCCTTCGGCATGCCGAACTAGCCATACGGGCACACCCGTTGGCATGGTCGGAAGATCAGGGGAACGCATCGCGGACGCTACCAACAACATTCTTGACACTCAATGAGAAAACTCGACCGCGGAGCAATTTCGGAGGGGATTCCGGGCAAGATTTTCAGGATTCACAGAAACAATGAAATCCACAAATGAAATCGACAGGTCGCTCCTGTCCGGGAAAAAGAAAAAGTGGTGGGGGGGAAAGGAAGGAGGGGGGGGGCAAAAAGGCCAGCCAGGGGGCCGGTGACCCCAAGGGGCGCGCCGGGTTCTCTGCTGTCCTGTCTTCCTTGGGCGCGAG
>NZ_JBVJNZ010000010.1:94811-192604 GCF_055583445.1 Streptomyces sp. NPDC104761
GTCCGGGGCAACGTTGTCAGGCCAAAAAAAAACAAAAACCCCCACCACCACCGCCCCCCCTTCCCCCCCCCAAAAAAAAAAAAAACTTCCCCTCCCCCCCCCGGGGGTTCCCCCCACCACATGTGCGGCTGCGAGGTACTAGAAGACCGGCGTGCCGCCCTGCGTCAGCTTCCAGTTGGTGGCCGCGAAGGCCGACGGGTCGATGGTGCCCTTGGCCGTGGCGTAGGCGACCATCAGGTCGCGGACCTGGTTGGTGGAGCTGTAGGCGATCTCGGCGGCGGCGATGTGCGGGTAGCCGGAGCCGCCGTTGGCGCGGTAGTTGTTGACGGCGACGACGAAGACCTGGTCGTCGGCGACCGCGGTGCCGTTGTAGGTGAGGTTCTTGATGCGGGAGCCCTCGGCGGCCGCGATGTCGATCTCGTAGTCGACGCCGGCCGCCATGTCGTACATGTAGTCCCAGAAGCTGTTGGCGTTGGTGAGGGTGGCGGTGTCCACCGCCGTGCCGGCCGGGACCTGGTGGTAGTACTTCGCCGCGTACTCCAGGTAGTCCTTGAGCTGGGCGCCGGTGAGCTTCTTGCCGTACAGGGTGTTCTCGTAGACGTACAGGCCCGCCACGTCGCGGATCGTCACGTCGCCGGCCGGGATGGTGGCCGTACGGCTGAAGCACGCGGCCACCGAGATCAGCGGGAGCGCGGCGTCCGCCGCCGACAGGCCCGCCTTCACCGCGTCCATCTGGACCTGCTGGATGAAGTCGATGGCGGGGACGTCCTTCCAGCAGGCCTCCGCCGTCGACATCGCCGCGGTACAGGTGCCGATCGCGGTGTTGACGTACTTGACGACCAGGTTGTGGTCGGCGGTGAGGAGTTCGGTGATCCGGGGGTCCTCGGCGACCGTGTTGCTGTTCAGGGTGGTGGCCGTCTTCTTGGTGACCTTCCAGGAGCCGCGCACGTGCTCCAGCTCGAAGTCGAAGCGGGAGAGGCGGTAGCCGTAGCAGTACGGCTCGGAGAGGAGGACGTCCTCGCCGGTCTCCGCGTTCTTCACCGTGTACGACGGGACGTCGACGTGGGTGTGGCCGACGAGGATCGCGTCGATGCCGGGGACCTGCTCGGCGACCAGGTTCGACGCGTTCTCCACGTAGGGGAGTTCGTCGCCCCACGACGTCGAGCCGTCCAGGCCGGAGTGGTCGGTGAGGAAGACGACGTCGCAGCCGAGGGCACGCAGCCGCGGCACGTACTTCTTCGCCTGCTCGACCAGGCCCGTGAAGGCCATCTTCCCGGAGACGTTGTCCTTGTCCCACAGGGCGATGCCAGGGTTGGTGAGGCCGAGGATGCCGACCTTGATGTCGGGGCCGTGCGGGACCTTGATGTGCTTGACGGTGTAGGGCCGGAACGCCGGCTTGAGCGTCTTGGCGTCCAGGGCGTTGGCACCGAGCAGCGGGAAGTCGCACTGCTTCTCGAAGGTGCGGACCATCTCGATGCCGTAGTTGAACTCGTGGTTGCCGAGGGCCGCAGCGTCGTAGCGCATCTCGTTCATGGCGATCGCCATGGGGTGCTTGGGGCCGCGCTTGCCGTTCTTGCCGGTGATCGGGTCGACGCTCGCGTAGTACGAGGCGAGCGAGGTGCCCTGGATGATGTCGCCGGCGTCGACGAGCAGGACGCGGTCCGCGCCCCGCTCCTTGCGGATGTTCTTCACCAGGGTGGCTATGCGGGCGATGCCGTAGGTGTTGCCCTTGGAGTCCACGGGCGCCGCGTTGGTGTAGTAGTCCCAGTTGAAGACGTGGCTGTGCAGGTCGGTGGTGCCCAGGATGGAGAAGCTCCAGGTCTTGGGCGCCTTCGGCGGCTTGGCGTGGCCGGCCTCGGCGGCCTGGGCGGTGCCGGTACCGACCGTTCCCGCGACGGCCACGGCGGCGCCGGTGACGGCCGACTTCTGCACGAACTCACGACGGTTCATGGGATTGACGGGCATTCAGGGCTCCTGGAAGGCGCAGTGGACGGGTGTGGCGTGCCGGTGTGACGTACGGGTGTGGCGTGCGGGGCGCGGCGGGCTACCCGCGTAGATGCTTGCCGTAGGCCACGTCCGCATGAAACCAGGAACAGGTCATGACCAAGTCAACAAAATGAAATTTCGGGGATGTTGGCGGGGCGGTCACCCATCGGCCCGCGGTCGCCTCTCGGTCCGTGTGGCGATCACGACCATCGCCTCCGACTCCGCCTCGTCGAAGGGCCCCCGCACCCGTCCCCCGCGCGCGCCGAACACGGCTTCCTCGCGCAACCCCGCCCGCTCCATCATGGCCAGCACCTGGGGCAGCCGGTAGTAGTGCATGAAATGCCGGAACCAGCCGCCGCTGCCGTCGGGCCGCCGCAGCCGGACGGCTGTCAGGGACGTCGCGGTCGTCGGGTCCGTGATGGAGTACTCGGTGCGTTCCGCGCCGTTGGGCAGCACGGTCGTGTCGATCTGGCGCTGGACCCTGCGGTGTTCCCAGTGCGGCCCGTTGACGTACTCGAAGACGAACGGCGCGCGCGGCTTCAGCGCCGCGGCGGCCGTGCGGAAGACCGCGGCGTTGTCGTCGTCGGCGTCCTCGTACCCGAACGACGACCCGATGTTGAACACCGCGTCCATGGAGGCCTCCCGGACCTCGTCGGGCAGCCCCCGCGTCATGTCCGCGACCACGTACCGGACCCGGCCGGCCAGCCGCAGCGCCCGCCGTTCCCCGAGCGCCGCGATCTCCGGCTGGATGTCGAGGTCGGTCACGTCGAGGCCGTGCTTGACGAACCCGGCGTCGTGCGTGCCGTGGCCCGCCCCGAGGACGAGGATCCGCGCGCCGGCCGGCAGCGGGTGGCCGGTGTCCGCGAGCCGGTCGAGCAGGTCGTCGACGAGCCGGATGTGCCGGTCCTCGGCGGCCACGTAGTCCGGGAAACTCTCCAGATAGACCAGTCCGTACGACGGTTCGTCGGCGCCGAGCCCGTCGAGGAAGACCTCCCGGGCGCGCGAGCGGTACCAACGGGTGAGGCGGGCCGCGAACAGCTCCCGGTCCTCGTCGGTGAGCCGGGCGTCCACGTGGTCCCGCACCGAGCTGTGCAGCTCGAACCCCGCCTCGGTCCGCCCGAGCAGGAACCGTGCCTGCAGGTCGGCCAGCAGCCTCGGGGTTTCGTCGTCCCCCGTCAGCTCGGCGACCAGTTCGGGCGCGGCCGCCTCGTAGACGAAAGCGGCGGCCTTCAGGACCGTGCGCCGGGCGGAGTCGAGGGAGTCGTAGATGGGGCCGATCCAGGTGTTCAGGTCGTCGCGCTGTGCGGACAGGTCCACGGCCAGTACCTCGGGTCTCGTGAGCGTCGCCTGACCGGCGAAGAGGGTGAGGGCCAGCGGATTGCCCTCGCCGGCCCGGCGCCAGACCGCGTCCAGCGTGGCGTCGGGCAGCCGCAGTCCGCAGCGGACCAGCAGCTGACGGGCGTCCCGCTCGGCGAGTCCGCGCAGTTCGATCCACGTGGTGTCCGCCGTGCGGGGTATCTCCCACAGATGTCTTCGGCTGGTCAGGACGACGGTCGACCGTCCCTCGGTGTGCGCCGCACGGCGCGCCCACGCCACCAGCGCGGGATCGCGCACGGTGTGGAAGTCGTCGAGCACGAGGAGGACGGGGTTGGCCGCGAGGAACGCGGCGAGGGCGTCCTGGAGCCGGTCACCGCCGGCGTCCGAACCGCCGACCACCAGGGCGAGTTCACGGGCGCCGGCCAGCTCCGTGTCGTAGGACAGCGCGAGCGCGAGGGACCGCAGGTTCAGTGTCTGGGCCTTCTCGGCGCAGAAGACCCACCGCACCCGGTGGCTGCGGGCGTGCAGCCGGCACAGCGCGGCCACCAGCGCGGTCTTGCCGACCCCGCTGAAACCCTCGACGACCAGCACCGGCGCATGCCCGCGCACCCCCGCCCGCAGGGCGTGCAGCTCCGCCGTGCGGTCCACCAGCGGCCGCGCATGGCCGCGCACCCTGGCCTCCGGGGCGAGCACGGTGAACTCGGTGAGCAGCGGGACGGCCCCGGTGGCGCCCGCCGGTGACCGCGGACCGGAGCGCCGCGAGTCCCACCACTGGAGGAAGCCGACGGCGGTGCCCGCCACCCCCGCCACCGTGCCGATCAGCGCCGTGAGATCCATAGCCCGCCCCGGCTCGAAAGTCCGCGCGACACCCACGGCCATACCCACCGCGCTTCCCTTGCGAACCACTCAACGCCGCTTCATCGTGAAGGAGTTGGAACATCGGTCCGTCCCGCACGACTGCCCTGGGAGGTACGGCGTGTCCGGCAACCACCATCTGCCCGGCCACCGGGCCGCGGAGCGCGGCGGCGTCCTGGGGTGGTGGCCCGGGTGCACGGGCTGTCCCTGGACGGGTGAGTGGACCCCTGACCGGGACCTTGTGCACGACCAGTTCATGGCCCACTACCGGCAGGTCACCGGGGCTCCTCCCCCGGTCTCGCCAGAGCACTGCGAGGAGTGCCTGGGGGCGGGCGGCCCGCTCTGCCGGCGCTGCCGCGGGAGCGGCAGGACGGAGTGCGGGGTCTGCATGGGCGACCCGGGCGAGGGGTTCATGTCGTGCACCGCCTGTCAGGGGCGGGGCTGGGACGAGTGCTGGACGTGCTGGGGGTACGGCGCCGAGCGGTGCGGCACCTGCGGGAAACGGGGCGCGGGACGCCCGGAGATCGTGCTCCCCGAGCCCATGCCGGCGCCGTCCGGCTCGCCAACGCTGACCTGCCTCGCGGTGCTGTTCCTCGCCGGGATCGTGATCGTCGTACTGCAGATCACGCTGAAGTGAGACAGACCACCTGAAGCGAGACAGATCACCCTGAAGGCAGATCACCCCGAACGCGGATCAGCTTGAACGCGGATCAGCCTGAAATGAGACAGCGGTCGGCCGGGCCCGGCCGACCGCTGCGTCCCGTCTACAGGAACGAGTTGATCTCGATCGTCTCGTCCCGGCCCGGGCCCACGCCGATGGCGGAGATCGGCGCGCCGGACATCTCCTCCAGCGCCTTCACGTAGTTCTGCGCGTTCTTCGGCAGGTCCGCGAAGGACTTGGCCTTGGTGATGTCCTCGGACCAGCCGGGCAGCGTCTCGTAGACCGGCTTCGCGTGGTGGAAGTCGGTCTGGGAGTAGGGGAGTTCCTCGACGCGCTTGCCGTCGATCTCGTACGCGACGCAGACCGGGATCTGCTCCCAGCCGGTGAGCACGTCGAGCTTGGTGAGGAAGAAGTCGGTCAGGCCGTTCACGCGGGTCGCGTAGCGGGCGATGACCGCGTCGAACCAGCCGCAGCGCCGGTCCCGGCCGGTCGTCACACCGCGCTCGCCGCCGATCCGGCGCAGCGCCTCGCCGTCCGCGTCGAAGAGCTCGGTCGGGAACGGGCCGGCGCCGACGCGGGTCGTGTACGCCTTGAGGATGCCGATGACACGACTGATCTTCGTCGGGCCGACACCGGAGCCGGTGCAGGCACCGCCCGCGGTCGGGTTCGAGGAGGTCACGAACGGATACGTGCCGTGGTCGATGTCGAGGAGCGTGCCCTGGCCGCCCTCGAAGAGGACGACCTTGTCGTCCTCCAGGGCCTGGTTGAGGACCAGGACCGTGTCGGCGACGTACGGAGCGAGCTTCTCCGCGTAGCCCAGCAGCTCCTCGACGACCTGCTCGACGGCGATCGCGCGCCGGTTGTAGAGCTTGGTCAGCATCTGGTTCTTGACGTCGAGGGCCGCCTCGACCTTCTGGGTGAGGATCGACTCGTCGTAGAGGTCCTGGACCCGGATGCCGACACGGTTGATCTTGTCTGCGTAGGTCGGGCCGATGCCGCGCCCCGTCGTACCGATCTTCCGCTTGCCGAGGAAGCGTTCCGTCACCTTGTCGACGGTCACGTTGTACGGCGTGATGATGTGCGCGTTACCGCTGATGAGGAGCTTGGACGTGTCGACGCCACGCTCGTTCAGACCGCTCAGCTCGGAGAGCAGGACCGACGGGTCGACGACGACACCGTTGCCGATGACCGGGACACACGTGGGCGAGAGGATTCCGGAAGGGAGGAGGTGGAGCGCATACTTCTGGTCGCCGACGACGACCGTGTGGCCGGCGTTGTTGCCACCCTGGTATCGCACCACGTAGTCGACGGAGCCGCCCAGCAGATCCGTCGCCTTTCCCTTGCCTTCGTCACCCCACTGAGCACCGAGCAGCACAAGTGCGGGCACGCGCGTACACCCCTTCCGGGCGGGGCATGTCCAAGGTCAGGGGCGTACGCGTAAGGTTCGTCGCCGCGTACCACCGCGACCGTCGTTGGCCGCACAACCGTCGGACCGGATGCCCCGGAATAGACGAAGCCCCTGGCGCAATAGCGCAAGGGGCTCTTGCACAGTGATGCTACCCGAGGAAGCGAGGCACGACCGAGGTGGCGACATTCGCGACGTCCGATCAGCTGCTGGTGATCATCGATCCGGCGGCACGGGAAACGGACGGTGAGTCCGTCAGGATCGCGAAAGACGTGCTCAGCGCGGGTGCGGCCGCGAAGGTGTGCATGCCGGACGGGCCCGAGGAATTCGCCCGCGTACTGTCCCGCAGGGGCTCGCGGCGGCCGGTGGTCATCGGGGACGACGGTGCGCTGGTCCGTGCGGTGACCTTTCTGCACCGGAGGCGGGAGCTGGCCGACTGCGTGCTGGCCATGGTCCCGGTCGGGGGCACGCTGGGCGTCGCGCACACGCTGGGGGTGCCCACCGGCGCGGTGGCGGCGGCACGGGCGGTCCTGGACGGGGTGGAGCGCCGGATGGACCTCCTCGTCGACGACAGCGACGGGGTGGTGCTGGGGGCGCTGCGGATCCCGCCGCTGGCGGCCGCGGCGGCCAGGGCCCCGGAGCCGGTGCCGGCCCGGGGGTGGCTGCGGCCGTACCAGAACCTCGTGCGGTCGCTGTCCGTGCGCCCGGCCCCGGCCCCGGCCGTGCCCGGTCCGCCCGCACGCCTGCGGGTGGAGGTCGACGGCGAGACGGTCGTCGACCTGGACCAGCCGGTCGAGGGCGTCTCGGTGACCCCGGGCGGCCGCGACGGCCTCGCCGAGGTGGAGGTACGCCCGCTGTCGGTGGGCGCGGCGGCGACCCCGGTACGGACCGCGGGCCGCACGGTGACGGTCGCGGGCCCGGACTTCCGCTACCGCGCGGACGGCGGCCTGGCGGGGCCGGTACGGCGACGGACCTGGCGGGTGGTGGAGGGGGGGTGGGGGCTTACGGTGCCGAGTTCTTCTTGACGGGGGGCTGGAAACCGGTGGTGTCGAGGGTGCAGTCGAAAGGCTTCGGGACGGGGAGGTCCTCGCCGAACGGCCGGGTGCAGTGTGACTCGTACCCGTTGACCGAAGGTGTCCAGAACACCGTTGACTGCCCCTTCTGCATGTCGAGGAGCAGGTACACGGGGACACCGGCCCTGCCATAGACCTCGACCTTGTCGGTCAGGTCGTCATCCCGGGTGGAAGTAGATGTCAGCTCGGCGACGAAGACCAGGGCCTCGCCGTCCAGACGATTACTCTCCGTCTCAAAGACCCGCTCGGGAGCCGCGTGGATGTCCGGCCCGTACGCACTCTCGTCGCCGGGGAAGACGTAGAGGAACGGCCCCCGATCGATGACGTGCCCCTCCGGAAGATGCGGTTCCAACTGCCTGCACACCAGCGTCATCACTCGGGCGTAGTACCCCTTGGACCACGGCGACACGACGATTTTCCCCCGGTAGATCTCGGCCTTGAAGCCGTCACGCAGGTCCAGCTCATCGAGGATGTCCAGCAGTTCCTCGAAACTGCCGGGCTCGCCGCCGCTTATCACCGGTCGCTCAGTCATCAATGTCATGATGCGCCCTCCCCTCGATGCGAACCAGACAGCAACTCATAGTATCCGGTTGGGCATCTCTCCGTGATCGCTTTCGTCCTTCAGCTCCACCCCCGTCCGCCCCAGCTCCCGCGCCCTCCCCATCAGCCCCGCCAGCTTTCCCGCCGCCGTCTCGTAGCCGAGGCCTCGCGGCGGCCGGATGTTGCTCAGGCAGTTGCGGTCGGCGTCTGTCGTGGTGCCCGGCACCGGGCGGTACGTCAGGTACGCGCCCAGGGAGTCCGCCGCCGACATGCCAGGGCGTTCGCCGATGAGGACAACCACCAGGGCCGTACCCATCGCATGCGCGATGTCGTCGCCGAGGGCCACCCGGGCCTGTTCGGCGAGGACCACCGGGGCGACGCGCCAGTCCGGGAGCCGGGCTGCCGTCGCCCGCACCATCGCCGCCGCGTGGGCGTGCACCGCCCGGCTGGACAGCCCGTCGGCGACGACGAACACCACGTCCCAGTCACCGGCCGGGAGGTGGGCGCGGTCCACGGGGTCGAGGCGGCGGCCCAGGTCGGGGCGCTGGAGGTAGGTCAGCCGGTCGCCGGCCGCGCTGCGGACCCGGGCCGTCGGCAGGCCCGCCAGGCCTGCCGCGACCGCGTCCGGCTCGAACGGCGAGTGGACCGCGTCCCGTGCCGCCGCGTGCGCCGCCTGCAGGCCCAGGCGGTGCCGGGTGGGGAGGGCGGGGCCGGAGCGGCCGAGGCCGATGCGGGCCTGGGTGTGGCGGCGCAGCAGCGGCCAGAGGTCGTCGAGTCCGGTGGTCGTCGTCACCTCGGTCATGCGGCCAGTTCCCTTCCGATCGCCGCCAGCGGGTGGCCGCCGACCTCGCGTACGCCGCCGTCCTCCGCCAGCAGCCCGACCGACTCCAGCCACGCCTCGAACTCCGGGGCCGGGCGCAGGCCGAGCACCTCGCGCAGGTACAACGCGTCGTGGTAGGAGGCGGACTGGTAGTTGAGCATGATGTCGTCGCCGCCCGGCGTGCAGATCACGAAGGACGCGCCCGCGACGGCGAGCATGGTCAGCATGGTGGCGATGTCGTCGTCATCGGCGTCGGCGTGGTTCGTGTAGCAGATGTCCAGGCCCATGGGCAGGCCGAGGAGCTTGCCGCAGAAGTGGTCCTCCAGGGCGGCGCGGAGGATCTGCCGGCCGTCGTAGAGGTACTCGGGGCCGATGAAGCCGACGACGGTGTTGACCAGGAGCGGGCGGTAGCGGCGGGCGACCGCGTACGCCCGCGCCTCGACCGTCTGCTGGTCGACACCGTGGTGCGCGTCGGCCGACAGGGCGCTGCCCTGGCCGGTCTCGAAGTACATGACGTTGTCGCCGGCGGTTCCGCGGCCGAGCGCGAGCGCCGCCTCGTACGCCTCGTCGAGCAGGCCCAGTGTCACGCCGAAGGAGGCGTTCGCGGCCTGGGTGCCCCCGATGGACTGGAAGACCAGGTCGACCGGGGCCCCGCGCGCCATCAGGTCCACGCTCGTCGTGACGTGACACAGGACGCAGGACTGGGTGGGGATGGCGTAGCGGGTGATCACGCCGTCCAGGAGGTCCAGCAGGTCGCGGACCGCCCTGGGGCTGTCGGTCGCCGGGTTGATGCCGATGACCGCGTCGCCGGAGCCGAGGAGGAGGCCGTCGAGGAGGGCGGCCGCCACGCCCGCCGGGTCGTCGGTGGGGTGGTTGGGCTGCAACCGCGTCGCGAGCCGCCCCGGCAGGCCGATCGTCGAGCGGAACGCGGTGACCACCCGGACCTTGCGGGCGACGGCCACCAGGTCCGCGTTCCCCATCAGTTTGGACACGGCGGCGGCCATCTCCGGTGTGATCCCCGGCGCCACCGCGGCCAGCGCCTCGGAATCCGCCGCCAGCAGCCACTCCCGGAACTCGCCGACCGTCAGCCCGGCGACGGGTGCGAAGGCGGCCGCGTCGTGCGTGTCCAGGATCAGCCGGGTCACGTCGTCGTCCTCGTACGGGATCACCGGCTCGGTCAGGAAGGTGGCGAGCGGCACTTCCGCCAGCGCCCAGCGGGCCGCGACCCGTTCCCGAGCGCTCGCGGCGGCGAGGCCGGCCAGCCGGTCGCCGGAGCGTTCGGGGCTCGCGGCGGCCAGCAGGCGGGCCAGGGAGCCGAAGCGGTGGCGTTCGCCACCGAGGGTGGCCGTGTACGTGCTCATGGCGGCGACCGTACGAGCCGGGTGTTGCCGACAGATTGCGCCAGATTTCTAAAGGTCTGGTTGACAAACATTTAACGCGCCGAGACCCTCGACGGACTCATTCGGCCTACAGAGTTCCGTTCGGTACAGCCGGCGAACAGCAGGAGAGGGGCCACCCCGATGGCAGTGGACGAGGGAGTCGCCCCGGCGACGAGGACAGGCGGGAGCGCCGACGGCGACGGCACGGTCCACCGGCTAAAGCCCAACGCGATCGGGCTGCTCGGGGTGGTCTTCATGGCCGTCGCGACCGCCGCGCCGATCACCGCGATGACCGGCAACGTGCCGTTCATGGTGTCGTCGGGCAACGGCATCGGTGCCCCGGCGAGCTATCTCGTCGCAATGGTCGTCCTGGCAATCTTTTCCATCGGCTTCACGTCGATGGCGAAGCACATCACCTCGACGGGAGCCTTCTACGGCTTCATCTCCTACGGCCTCGGCCGCACCGCGGGCCTCGCCTCGGGACTGCTCGCCACCTTCGCGTACGTCGTCTTCGAACCGGCGCTGATCGGCATCTTCTCGGTCTTCGCCAACACCACGCTCAAGGACCAGACCGGGCTCGACGTCCCGTGGTGGGCGTTCGCGATCCTGATGCTCGCGATCAACGCGACCGGAACCTGGTTCGGCGTCAGCGTCGCCGAGAAGCTACTCGTCGTCCTCCTCGGCACCGAGGTGACCGTCCTCGCGGCGATGGCGATCTCGGTCGCCCTGCACGGCGGCGGCCCGCACGGTTTCACCTTCGGCCCGGTCAACCCGGTCAACGCCTTCAAGGGGACCAGCGCGGGCCTCGGCCTGTTCTTCGCCTTCTGGTCCTGGGTCGGCTTCGAGTCCACGGCGATGTACGGCGAGGAGTCCCGCGACCCGAAGCGGATCATCCCCAAGGCGACGATGATCTCGGTCCTCGGCGTCGGCGTCTTCTACGTCTTCGTCTCCTGGATGGCCATCACCGGCAACGGCGAGGCGGCGGCCGTGAAGGCGGCCTCCTCCGCGAACCCCCTCGCGCTCTTCTTCGACCCGACCGAGCACTACGTCGGCCACTGGGCGGTCGTCCTGATGCAGTGGCTGATGATCACCGGCTCGCTGGCCTGCGGGATGGCCTTCCACAACTGCGCCGCCCGCTACATGTACGCGCTGGGCCGCGAGGGCGTCCTGCCGAAGCTGCAGAACACCGTCGGCCGCACCCACGCCCGGCACGGCTCCCCGCACGTCGCGGGCCTGGTCCAGACGGTGATCTCCGCCGTCCTGATCGCCGCGTTCTGGATCGCGGGCAAGGACCCGTACAACGCCCTCTACGTCCTGCTCGCCATCCTCGGCACCATGGCGATCCTGGTCGTGCAGGCGGTCTGCTCGTTCGCGGTGCTGGTGTACTTCCGCCGGAACCACCCCGAGAGCCGGCACTGGTTCCGGACCTTCACCGCCCCGCTCGTCGGCGGCGTCGCGATGCTCGGTGTGGTCGTGCTGCTGGTGTCCAACATGGGCGCCGCGGCCGGCACCGAGTCCGGCTCACTGCTGCTGAAGGCGACACCGTGGCTGGTGGCACTGGTCGCGGGCACGGGCGTCGGCTACGCCCAGTACCTCAAGCGGCGGTCGCCGGAGCGGTACGCGCTGCTGGGGCGGACGGTGCTGGAGGAGACAAGGGAGCGGTAGGGGCCCGCCCGGGACGGCACGAGGGAGCGGTAGGGGCCCGGGACCGGCCCCCCGGCTGGCCGGATGCCGGAACCGGGGGCCCCGGGCAGGTCGGGCGGCCGGCTCTCCGGCGAGGCGTCACCCCTCGCCGAAGAGCTGATCGCGGTGGACCCGCCAGCGCTCCATCATCTTCCCGATCTCGCCGTCGACGAACTCGAAGAAGGCCAGCGTCTCGGCCATCCGCCGCCCCGCCGGGGTGCCGGGGCCGAGGCTGCTGACGCCCTCCCGCAACGCCCCCTCCCACCTCTTGATCACGGCCTCCCGGCTGGTGAGAGCCTCGTACCACTGGTTGCTGTGCACCCGGTACCGCTCCCGCCGGGAGCCCGGCTCCCGCTCGCGCGCGACCATGTGCTGCTGGGCCAGATAGCGCACCCCGCCGGACACTGCCGCCGGGCTGACCTGCAGCTGTTCCCCCAGTTCCGCCGAGGTCAGGGCGCCCGAGTCGGACGACAACAGGGCCGCGAAGATCCGGGCCGGCATGCGCTGCATCCCGGCCTCGACGAGCTGTGCCGCGAAGCTCTCGACGAACTTCGAGACGGCCTCCTGATCGCGCCCCATCGCATCCGTAGTCATGGTCACCACCCTAGTCGGGGTTTCTGCACTTCCTTAACTTCACAAATTTCTGAAGACAGCGTACGTTCTGAACCATGACGAAGGCAATCACGGTCGCCGGGCTCCACAAGTCCTTCGGCCGCACCCAGGCCCTGGACGGCCTCGACCTGGCCGTCGAGGCCGGCGAGGTGCACGGTTTCCTCGGTCCCAACGGCGCCGGGAAGTCGACCACGATCCGGGTCCTGCTCGGTCTGCTGCGCGCCGACTCGGGCGCCGCGCAGATCCTCGGCCGCGACCCCTGGAAGGACGCCGTGGACGTGCACCGCCGGATCGCCTACGTCCCCGGCGACGTGACCCTCTGGCGCAACCTCTCCGGCGGCGAGGTCATCGACCTCTACGGCCGGCTGCGCGGAGGCCTGGACAAGTCCCGCCGGGCCGACCTGATCGACCGCTTCGAACTCGACCCGACGAAGAAGGGCCGCACCTACAGCAAGGGCAACCGCCAGAAGGTCGCCCTGGTCGCCGCCTTCGCCTCCGACGTCGACCTGCTGATCCTCGACGAACCGACCTCCGGCCTCGACCCCCTGATGGAGGAGGTCTTCCAGCGCTGCGTGGCGGAGGAGCGCGACCGGGGCCGTACGATCCTGCTCTCCTCGCACATCCTGAGCGAGGTCGAGGAGCTCTGCGACCGCGTCAGCATCATCCGGGCCGGCCGGACCGTCGAGTCCGGTTCCCTCGCCGACCTGCGCCACCTCACCCGCACCAGCGTGACCGCCGAGCTCGCCGGTCCGCCCAACGGCCTTGCGCACCTCCCCGGCGTCCACGACCTCGACGTCCAGGGCCACCGGGTCCGCCTCCAGGTCGACACCGAGCAGCTCACCGCCGTACTCCGCTCGCTCTCCGAGACCGGCGTCCGCTCGCTCACCTCCACGCCCCCGACCCTGGAGGAACTCTTCCTGCGCCACTACCAGGACGAGACCGAGACCGAGACCGAGACCGAAGCAGAGGCCGAGGGGGTCGCCCGATGAGCACCCTCGCCGGCACCGGCACCCTGCTGCGCTTCGCGCTCCGCCGCGACCGCGTGACCACCCCGGTGTGGATCGCGGTGAACGCGCTGATGGTCCTCTCCATGCCGAACACCCTGCGGAGCCTGTACGGCACCGACGCCGAACGCACCGACCTGGTGCGCCAGTTGCAGACCAACGCCTCCTACCGCGCGCTGATCGGCCCGCTCCACGACACTTCCCTCGGCGGCCTGACGGCATGGCGGGTGGGCGTGTACGCCGGGCTCCTCGCGGCCGTGACCGGCCTGCTCGTCGTCGTACGGCACACCCGCGACGAGGAGGAGACCGGCCGCGCGGAACTGGTCGCGTCGGGTGCGGTGGGCCGCCGGGCGTCGCTGACCGCGGCCCTGCTGGCGGCGGCCGTCGCGAACGCCGTGCTCGCTCTGCTCGTCACCGCGGGCCTGGCGGCCCAGGGCACGGCGGGTGCGCTCGCCCTCGGCCTCGGCCTGGGCGCCGCCGGCATGGTCTTCGCCACGACGGCGGCGATCGTCGCCCAGTTCACCGAGAGCGCCCGCCTGGCGAGGGGCCTGACGTCGGCGGTCCTGGGCGCGGCCTTCGTGCTGCGCGCCGCGGGCGACTCGGCGAGCAGCGACGGCTCCTCCCTGTGGACATGGCTCTCCCCGCTCGGCTGGCTGGAGAACCTGCGCCCGTTCGCCGCCGAACGCTGGTGGGTGCTGCTGCTCTTCGCGGCGGCGATGCTGCTGCAGGCCGCGGCCGCCTATGCCCTGGCCGGCCGACGGGACCTCGGCATGAGCTTCTTCCCCACCCGCCCCGGCCCGGCCGCCGGCCGCCTCGGCTCCGCCGCCGCGCTCGCCTGGCGGCTCCAGCGGGGCGGCGTGCTCGGCTGGTCGCTCGGCTTCTTCCTGGCCGGCGTGGTCTACGGCGGCCTGGCCGAGGGCGCGGCCGGCCTGGTCGGCGACAACGACAGCGCCCGGAAGATCTTCGAGCGGATGGGCGGCCAGAGCGGGCTGACCGACGCGTTCCTCGCCTCGATGGTCGGGATGCTGGGTCTGGTCGCCGCGCTGTACGTGGTCGCGTCGGTCCTCCGCCTGAGCGGCGAGGAGACCTCGGGCCGTGCCGAACCCCTGCTGGCCGGTCCGGTGGGCCGTGTGCGCTGGGCGGCCGGCCACCTGACGATCGCCTTCGGCGGCTCGGCCCTGATCATGCTGCTGGCCGCGGCGGGCTTCGCGGTCGGCTACGGCAAGGAGGTGGGCCCCATCATCGGCGCGTGCCTGGCGCAGCTCCCGGCGGTGTGGGTGGTCGGCGGGGTGGCGGTGCTGCTGTACGGGGTCGCGCCTCGACTGTCCCCGGCCGCCTGGGGAGTGGCCGCAGCGACCCTCCTCATCGGCTGGGTGGGCCCCGCCCTCAACGCCTCCCAACTCGTCCTCGACCTCTCCCCCTTCGGCCACCTGCCGAAGCTGCCGGGCGGGGGGATGGCGTGGGGGCCGGTGGTGACACTGACCGGGCTGGCGGCGGTGCTGACGGGGGCGGGGCTGGCGGGGCTGCGGCGGCGGGACATGACCGGCTGACGGCCCCTGCTCAGTCGACGTACTGCTTGAGCTCCTCGGTGTCGAGTTCGATGCCGACGGGATCGGGGAGGGAGACCTTGCCACCGAGCCTCACCACGTGGATGTCCCGGTATCCGTCCTCCAGGTCGGGGTTGCTGTGCACGAGGACCGAGAAGTTGTCGCGATCGATGAGCAGGTAGACCGGGATACCCGCCTCGGCATAGGCACGGGGTTTCTCGACCCGGTCCCGGTTGTGGGTGTCCGAGTCGTACGACGTGACCTCGACGACCATCAACACCCCGCGGGTTTCGGCCCAGTCACCCTGCCCGGCGAAGTGCCCCACGGGTGCGAGGGCTCCATCGGGGCGGGCCCGGCCGCGGCGGTACGCCTCCACTTTCAGACCCTGCGTCGGGTTGAGGTCAAGCTCCGGCCGAGCCTGCATGCACTGGCGGATCAACCACATGATGATCGAGCCGTGGTCGCCGTTCGTCACCTTCTTGACCCCGATCCGTCCGTCGATGAATTCGAGCCTGACGGTGTCGTCCACACGCTCGGCGAATTCCGCGATTCGATCGAACACGTCCACCGACATCTGAGACGAGGTGCGCTCTGCCATAACCGTCATGGTGCCTCCCTTCGCAGGCAGGCACCAGCGTGAACGGCCGCTCGCGACCATTGCCCGGAGTCAGTCGGCGATCATCCGAACGGGTGATCACCCCACCTCCACGCTCAACCCCTCCAGCCCTCGGATCACGAAGTTCGGCTTCCGCTTCGGCTCGGCGGCCAGGGCCAGGGTCGGGGCCCGCTCAAGGAGGGCGATCATGGAGGCGGCCAGTTCGAGGCGGGCCAGCGGGGCTCCGATGCAGTAGTGGATGCCGGCGCTGAAGGAGATGTGCGGGTTGTCGCGGCGGGTCAGGTCGAGTACCCCGGGGCGGTGGAACACGTCGGGGTCGTGGTTGGCGGAGCCGAAGAGCATGGCAATCTCCGCGCCCCGGGGGATGGTCGTCCCGTCGATCTCGATCTCGTCCAGCACCCAGCGCTCGAAGAGCTGGAGCGGGGTGTCGTAGCGCATCAGCTCCTCGATCGCGGTGGGGACCAGGGAGTGGTCGGCGCGCAGGGCGGCGAGCTGGGCGGGGTTGCGGAAGAGCGCGTACCAGCCGTTGACCGTGGCGTTGACGGTCGCCTCGTGGCCCGCGTTGAGGAGGAGTACGGCGGTGGAGATCATCTCCTGCTCGGTGAGCCGGTCGCCCTCGTCGTGCGCCTCGATGAGCCCGGAGATCAGGTCGTCACCGGGTTCCTTGCGCCGCTCGGCGATCAGCTCCCGCAGGTAGTCGGAGAACTCCACGGAGGCCCGGACCGCCTTCGCGGCCGTGTCCTCGGACGGGTTCAGCTCGTACATCCCGCAGATGTCCGCCGACCAGGGGCGCAGCGGGGCGCGGTCCGCCTCCGGAATGCCCAGCATCTCGGCGATGACGGCCACGGGAAGCGGTTCGGCGACGTCGGCGAGCAGGTCGCCGCCGCCGCTGCGCACCAGCCCGTCGACGAGTTCTCCGGCGAGCCGGGCCACGTACGGCTTGAGCCGCTCGACCGTGCGCGGGGTGAACGCCTTCGACACCAGGCGGCGGATGCGGGTGTGGTCCGGCGGTTCGAGGTCGAGCATGCCGTGGTCGTTGAGCGTGTGGAACGGCTCGTGCTCCGGCGCGGGCGCGCTGCGCCCGAAGTCCTCGTGCGTGAACCGGTGCTGGTACGTCCGCCCCAGCCGCCGGTCCCGCAGCAGCGCCGAGACGTCGGCGTGGTGCGGAACCAGCCACTGGTTCGTGGGCTCGAAGTACTGCACCCGGCCCCGGGCGCGGAGCTCGGCGTACGCGGGATACGGGTCGGCCAGGAAGTCCGGGTCCCAGGGGTCGAAGGCTGCCATGGACGGACGTTAGACCGCCGGTCCCGACTCTGACCAGGGGAGGGTTCCCGAACTGCTCCGTCGGCCGGCCACCCGGCCCGCCTGGGCCGCCTGGGCCGCCTGGGCCCCGGGGGGATCGACGGAGCGTGTTTCTGCTCCAGCAGCTTTCGGCGGGGGCAGTAGCTTGCGGACTCCGAGCCCGGAGACCGTCCGGGCCCACGGAACGGAGGGCCGCCGATGTCCCGGGAAGCGCCGTATCTGGCCACGGCCGAGGCACTGCGCGTGCGGCTCGCCGCGGGTGAGTGGCGGCTCGGCGAGCGCCTGCCGTCCCGGGCGCGGCTCGCCGAGGAGTACGGAGTCGGGCGCAACGTCGTGCAGCGGGCGGTCGACCTGCTGATCACCGAGGGATTCCTGGAGGGCCGGGCGGGCTCGGGGACCTACGTCCGCGCACCGCGCGAGCGGCTGCGGATGGTCCGCTCCCGGCGCCGGGAAGGCTCGCTCGCCGCCCGCGCGGAGCGGGGCCGGGCGGGTGTCTGGGACGCGCACAGCGAGGTACGGGTCCCGGCCCCCGGGCACATCGCCGAACGGCTGGGCATCGCGCCCGGCGAGCCCTGCGTCCGCACGCGCTACGAGTTCCTCGCCGACGGCCGGCCCGTCCAGCTCTCCGAGTCCTGGGAGCCGTTGGCCCTCACGGACGGCACCCCGGTCGTACTGCCCGAGCGGGGTCCGCTGGCGGGCCAGGGGGTGGTGGCGCGGATGCGGTCGATCGGCGTGGACGTCGAGACGGTGGTCGAACTTCCCCGCCCGGCCCGCGCCACCCGGGCACAGGCGAACCTGCTCGGCATCGGCGCCGGCGACCTCGTCCTGCGGATCGAGCGGACCATCTACGACACCGGCGGCCGTCCGGTGGAGACCGCCGACATGGTCATTCCGGACGCCCGCCGGGAGGTCGTCTACGAGTTCGAAGTGGAGCGTTAGTGTCCGCCCGGCCCGGGCTGCTGCACGACCGGGACTTCCGCCGCCTCCTCACCGCCACCGCCCTCGGTCAACTCGGCGACCGCGTCCTCTTCCTCGCGCTGCCGCTGGTCGCGATCACGGCCCTGGACGCCTCCGCGTTCCGGGTCGGGCTGCTGACCGCGGCGACCACGGCCGGCTCGCTGCTGGTCGGGCTGCCGGCGGGCGCCTGGGTGGACCGGATGCGGAAACGGCCGGTACTGATCGCCGCCGACCTCGCCCGGGCGCTGGTCCTGCTGACGGTGCCGGTGGCCTGGTGGGCGGGCCGCCTCACCTTCTGGTGGCTGTGTTCCGTCGCCCTGGTCCACGGCGTGCTGACCGTCTTCTTCGACGTCGCCCACGTCAGCTACCTGCCGGGCCTTGTGGGCCGTGCACGTCTCGTCGAGGGCAACGCGCGGCTCTCGGCGGTCCGTTCGGTGACGAGTATCAGCGGGCCGACGGTGGCGGGGCCGCTGGTCGGGCTGGCCGGCGCCCCCGCGACGCTGCTGGCGAGTTCGCTGGGGATGGCCCTGTCGGGCCTGCTCGCGACCAGCATCCGCAGACCGGAGGAGCGGCCCGTGGCGGCCGAACGGCCCCGGCTGGCACGGGACATCACGGAGGGTTTGCGGTTCGTCCTCGGGCATTCCACCCTGCGCGCCATCGCCCTCGGGGACGCGATGTTCAACTTCTTCCTGGTCATGTACCAGGCCATGCTGCTGGTCCACCTGGAGCGGGTGACCGGGCTCTCGTCCTTCGGCATCGGCCTGGTCCTGTCGGGGATGGGGTGCGGTGCGCTCCTCGGCGCGCTGCTGGCGACCGGGGCCGTGCGACGGTTCGGCCCCGGCCCGGTCATCTGGCTCGCCCCGCTCACCACGTGCCCGCTGACCGCGCTGATGCCGCTGGCCCGGCCCGGCTGGAGCATGAGCGTGGCCGCGATCGGACTTGCGGTGCTCTCCCTGGGCGGAGTCGTCCGCGTGGTGGCCCAGTCGAGCGTGCAGCAGACGCTGACGCCGGACCGGCTGCTGGGCCGGATGAGCGCGACCGCCCGCTTCGTCTCCTGGGGCGGCATCCCACTCGGCGGCCTCCTCGGCGGCACCTCGGGCTCCCTGTTCGGGGCGACAGCCACCCTGTGGATCGGCGCGACGGGTATGACCCTGAGCGCCCTGCCGAACCTGCTCACCCGCCGACACGGTCTTGAGGTGATCGACTAGGGCGGCGAAAGGCGGGGGCGGGGAAGGTGAGGGTGGCTCGGGTGGGGGCCTTGGAGTCGCGGATGGCTATGCGGGTGGGGGCGGTGGCGATTTCGACGCAGGCGTCGCCGTCACCTCCGCCGGAGTGGGTGGACTTCCGCCAGTTCGCCGCACGAGGGCTTGCACCAGCTCTGCCAGAAGGACCCGGCGGGTTTCACGCGCACCCTGCAACGTGTGCTGCGCATCCCGATCCCGGAACCGCGTGACTTCGCGGTGCTGAAGCGGATCTGACGGAGATCGAACCGGTCGAGCGGCGCGTGGACACCCTGTTACGGGTAGAGACGGAGGAAGGCTCGTACCTGCTGGTCATCGAGTCCCAGGGAGGGCGGGACGACGGCAAGCGGAGCAGTTGGGCGTACTACCTCAGCTACCTCTACGCCAAGTACGGCTGGGAGCCCGTGCTGATCGTCCTGACCCAGAGCACGTCCACGGCCCGCTGGGCGGCGCAGCCTATTCGGCTCGGGCTGCCCGGGTGGCACTCGCTCACCGTGCGGCCGCTCGTGCTGAGTCCGGAGAACGTCCCGCTGATCACCGACGAGGCGGAGGCCTCACGGGACGTGTTCCTCACGGCGTTCTCGGCGATGACGCATGGTAAGGGCCCCCTGGTCGATGCGGAAGCCAGGCAGATGTGGAAGGAGCTGATGATGACGGTCCACTACTTCTTCCGGCACGAGGTCGCCGAGAAGGTCCGAGAGGAAGGCAGGGAAGAAGGCCGGGAAGAGGGCCGCGAGGAAGGCCGGGCCCAGGCCAAGGCCGAGATGGTGCTGCAGATCCTGGACTGGCGGGGCCTCGCCGTGCCGGATGCGCTGCGGGCGCATGTGCTGGCCTGCACCGACACGGAGCAGCTCGAGAGCTGGGCGCAGCGGGCGGTCCACGCACACGCGGCGGACGACCTGCTCACCGGAGACGCCGGCTGACCTCCCCGTCGGCGGCAACGCACCGCCGGCACCCGCGGCGCTCCCGCGGTCGAATCGCTGCAACGGCTGTGCACAACGCCGGTGCATGGGCTTCTCCTGTTCTATCCCGGCGTCACCAGCCGTGCCTCGTACGCGAAGACCGCCGCCTGGGTACGGTCTCTGAGGCCCAGCTTCACCAGGATCCGGCTGACGTGGGTCTTCACCGTCGACTCGGCCACCACCAGGCGCTCGGCCATCTCCGCGTTGGACAGGCCCTGGGCGATGAGGACCAGGACCTCCGTCTCGCGGTCCGTGAGGTCGCCGTAGGCGGCGTGGGCCGTGGGCATCAGGCGCGGGGTGTCGGAGAGCCTGGAGAACTCGGTGATCAGGCGCTTGGTGACCGTGGGGGCGAGGAGGGCCTCACCCGAGGCCACCACCCTTACGCCTTCGGCGAGTTGGCGGGCCGAGGCGTCCTTGAGGAGGAAGCCGGAGGCTCCGGCGCGCAGCGCCTGGTACACGTACTCGTCCAGATCGAAGGTGGTCAGGACGAGAACCTTCGCCGTGCTGTCGGCGGCGACTATCTCGCGGGTCGCCTCGATGCCGTTCAGCTCGGGCATGCGGATGTCCATCAGGACCACGTCGGGGGCGAGTTCGCGGACCCGGTCCACCGCCTGCCGGCCGTTGACCGCCTCGCCGACGACCTCGATGTCCGGCATCGCGTTCAGCAGGACCGAGAAGCCCTCGCGCACCATCATCTGGTCGTCGGCGATCAGTACGCGGATGGTGCGGTCGGTCATGCATCACCTTCGCGGGTGGTGGCGACGGGGAGGAAGACCGTCACCTCGTAGCCTCCTTCGGCCGTCGGGGCCGCCGTCATCTCGCCGTTCAGCATGGAGACCCGCTCCCGCATGCCGGTGATGCCGTGGCCGGCGCCCGGGGACGGTTCGACAAGGGCGGGCTGCGGCGGCGGGCCGTTGACCACGCGCAGGCCCAGGCCGCCGATGACGTAACCGATCTCGACGCGTGCGCTCGCTCCCGGCGCATGGCGCAGGGTGTTGCTCAGCGCCTCCTGGACGATCCGGTACGCCGACAGCTCCACGCCCTGCGGCAGTTCACGCACCGCGCCGGTCACCGCCTTGTCGACGGTCAGCCCTGCCTCCCGTACGTTGTCGAGCAGCGCGTCCAGGTCGGCGAGGGTGGGTTGCGGGGCCTCCGGCACTTCGTAGTCCTCGGCGCGGACCACACCCAGCACCCGGCGCAGTTCGGTGAGCGCCGCCACCGCGTTCTCCCGGATCGTGACGAACGCCTTCTCCAACTCCGGCGGCGGGTTCTGCACCCGGTAGGGGGCGGCCTCCGCCTGGATGGCCACGACGGACATGTGGTGGGCGACCACGTCGTGCAGCTCGCGGGCGATCGTCGTGCGCTCCTCGAGGAGCGTGCGCCGGGAACGCTCGTGTGCCGTCTGCGTCTGCTGCGCGGTCACCGTCTGCTCTGCCTCCCGGCGGATCTGCCGGACCGTGACCGCCAGCAGGACTATCGCGGAGACGACCAGCATCGAGCCGACGTCGTTGTCGTAGTGGCCCCCGCCCAGGGCCGAGACGCTCACGAAACCGTAGAACGCGGTGACCGCCCACATCCAGGCCGCCGTGCGGGGACGGGTACGGATCGCGACGACCGTGAGCACCGTCAGGTGGGAGACGAAGCTGCCCGGTGCCCACGGCCAGCTCTCCCAGTAGCTGTTCAGCAGGGTGTCGACCCAGCCCGCGGCGAGCGACAGCCAGAAGGCGCCGACCGGACGCGCCAGCGTGAGGAGCACCGGTGCCACGACGAGCAGGCTGGACAGCAGGCCGAACGCCGATCCCACCGGGCGGTCCGCGGTGCTCACCAGGAGCGCCAGCACACCCGCCGCGGCGACCGCGAGGTGCGGGGTCCAGGCCGCGTACTCCCGCCATCGCGCCGGCAGATGGCGGACAAACGGCCGGTCGATGCTCATGCGGGGCAACGGCCGGTAGGCGAAGGCGTCCGTGAACAGGTCCTGCCGCAACCTGCCCAGGGCGTCCAGCATCGCCCGGAGCTCCGGGCTGCGTGGCTTGTACGGTTCGAACGCGCCGTCCGGCGGCTGCGGCGGCATCGGCTGCGAGTGGGTCGTCTCGGTCACGTACACGACCGTAGGCGGAGGCGGGGGCAGCCGTCGTCACCAGTGAGAAGGGTCCTCCGGCATCCTTCTCAGGTACTACGGGTACGTCGCGGAGCAGCGGGCGGCAGGTCAGTATCCGGAAGGCCTGACCAGTCCCGACTCGTACGCGAACACCGCCGCCTGGGTGCGGTCCCTGAGGCCCAGCTTCACCAGGATGCGGCCCACGTGTGTCTTCACGGTCTGCTCGGCGACGACCAGCCGGGCAGCGATCTCCGCGTTCGACAGGCCCTGCGCGATCAGGGCGAGGACCTCCGTCTCGCGCTCGGTCAGATCGGCGATCCGCGCCTTCAGCGGGGCGCGTACCCCGCCCCCGTCCAGCTGGGAGAACTGGGTGATCAGGCGCCGGGTGATGCCGGGCGCGAGCAGTGCGTCACCGGCGGCCACCACCCGTACCGCCTCGGCCAGTTTGTCCGCCGAGGCGTCCTTGAGCAGGAACCCGGACGCGCCGGAGCGCAACGCCTCGTACACGTACTCGTCCAGGTCGAAGGTGGTGAGCACCAGCACCTTGATGTGCGGGTGCGCACCGGCGATCCGGCGGGTGGCCTCGATGCCGCCCAGTTCGGGCATGCGGATGTCCATCAGGACGACGTCCGGGGTGAGTTCGGCGACCTTGGCCACCGCGTCCAGGCCGTCCACCGCCTGGCCGACCACCTCGATGCCGGGCTGGGCGTTCAGCAGCACGGTGAAGCCCTGCCGGACCATCTGCTGGTCGTCGGCGATGACCACCCGGATGGGGCTGCCGGTGCTGCTCGTCATGCGCGGTCGTCCTTCGGGCCGGGGGCACGGGTGGTGCCGGTGGTGGGGTTCGCGATCCTGTGGGACATCAGGCCGGGCGCGGTGGCCGGGATCTCCGCGAAGATCCGGTAGCCGCCGTCCGCCAGGGGGCCCGCCGTCAGCGACCCGCCGAGCATCATGGCCCGTTCCCGCATGCCGAGCAGCCCGTGCCCCGCGCCCGGCGACGGCGGCGCGGGCCGGGTCGGCCGGGAGTTCGCCACGGACAGCAGAAGCCCGTAGGGGATGTACTCGATCTCGACATGGGCGGTCGCCCCGGGCGCGTGCCGCAGGACGTTGCTCAGCGCCTCCTGCACGATCCTGTACGCCGACAGCTCCACACCCGACTGCATCGGGCGCCGCTCGCCGTTGATCCGGGTGGTGACGGTCAGACCGGCCGCCCTGGTGTTCTCGACCAGCCGGTCCAGCCGGTCCAGGGTGGGCTGCGGGCTGTGCGGGCCGGTGCCGGGGCCGTCGTCGGGCGCGTCCTCGTCGGGGCCCTCGGAACGCAGCACGCCCAGCACTCTGCGCAGTTCGGTCAGTGCCTCCAGCGCGTTGTGCCGGATGCCCTCGAGGTTCTCGCGCAGCTCGTCCGGCGGGTTCTCCACCAGGTGGGGGGCGACCTGCGCCTGGATGGAGATGACCGACATGTGGTGGGCGACCACGTCGTGCAGTTCGCGCGCGATCCGGCTGCGCTCCTCCAGCAGGGTGCGCCGGGCCCGCTCCTCCTCGGTGAGCGAGGCCTGGCGGCCGAGTTCCGCGCGCGCCTCGCGGCGGCCGCGCAGCGCCGTGCCGAGCGCCACGACGATCACGGACAGGACGACGGTCACCACGGAGGTCGACTGGTGCGGGGGCGCACCCCAGACGCCGTCGAGCAGCCAGGTGACCAGGACGGTCACGGCCAGCGCCTCGACCGCCACCCGCACCCGGACCCGCAGCGCGAGCAGCAGCAGGACCAGCAGCTGCGCGATGATCCCGGCCACGGTCCAGGGCCACGTGAACAGGACCACCGGTGTCGTGCCCAGCCGGCCGTGCAGCGTGACGGCACCCGCCAGCATGCCCCCTGTCGACAGCCACCACGCCGGGACGGGCCGCCACATCGCGAGGAGCACGGCGCCGCCCGCGGCGAACCCGAGCAGCGAGGCCAGACCGGCACCCAACTGCCCGTTGTGCTGGAACTGCGCCACGCCACCGATCGTGATGCCGATCGCCGCCACACACAGCACACCGTGCGGCAGCCAGCGCAGCCATACCGAAGGGGGCAGCGGGTCCAGGCGGGCGGTGCACAGGTCGTCGCGGAGTGTCCGAAGCCAGCGCAGCACGCGGCCGAGCCCGATCCACTCCACCCGCCGGGTCCCCGTCTCCGTCACGGCGATCAGCCTAGACATGGCGGGCTCCCCTCGGGGTAGCCCGGTCGGCGTTGGGGCGGCTCCGGACGACGCGCGAGCGGGCCCGGGGGCGGCCGCTTTCGTACCCGTGGAACGCCGCCCAGCACACAGCGAGCGTCAGGGCGAAGGCCGGGAGCCAGAGCAGGCGGGCGGCGACCCAGCCGAGGTGGTCGGGGGGTGTGTGGAGGCCGGGGAGGGGGCCGAACGGGAGGCCGGTTGCCGTGGTCGCCATCAGGGCCGTCTGGTGCCAGAGGAAGATCGTCATCGCGGAGAGGTTCACGAAGGCCACCGCCGCCCAGGCCAGGGGGCGGCGCATGGTGCGACGCAGCCGCTCGCGCAGCAGCAGGGCCAGGCCGCACTGGGCCAGGCCGAAGGTGACGGCGGCCAGGGTGGGCGGGTCGAGGTTGGAGACGGACGCGCCGGGCACGCCGACCATCGACGCCGGGTAGCCCGCCCACGCGACGAGGCCGGCCGTCGCCGCCGCACCGCCGATGAGCAGGACCCAGCCGGCGCGCGGGCGGTCCAGTTCGCCACGGGACCAGGCGGCACCCAGGGAGTACGGCACCAGCCAGCCGGCCGCCAGGTTCACCCAGCCGACGGCGGGCGGGGCGCCGAAGCCGAAACGGAGCAGGTCCACATGGAGGACGACGGCCAGCGGCCACAGCGGGTTGAGCCGGGCGACGAGCGGGGTCGCCGCCGTCAGTGCCGCGAAGACCAGGAGGAACCAGAGGGGGGAGAGAGCGAGTTTGGCGAGGGTGCGGACGGTGGTGACGTCGGTGCCCGACAGGAGGAGGGCGGTGGTCACGACCGTCCAGAGGGCGAGGAGCGCGGCGACGGGCTTGAACAGGCGGGTCAGTCGGGCCGTCAGCCAGCGGTGGTAGGCGGTGCCCTCGGCCTGGGCAGTGGCATGGCTGCGCGTGGCGACGTGGCCGCCGACCAGGAAGAACACGGCGAGGGTCTGGAAGAGCCAGGAGATCGGGGCCAGCTCGGGCAGGTGCTGGAGGGGGCTGGCGGTGCGCAGTCGGCCGCCGTCCGCCACCAGCGCCGTCACCAGCCAGTGGCCCAGGACCACGCCGAGCACCGCGACCGCGCGCAGGGCGTCCACGGAGCGGTCCCGGCCGGGTGGGGTGGCGGCGTCGATGCGGTGGGCGACGCGTCGCACACGGTCTCGTATGCCGTGCCGTATGCCGCGCCGTACGTGGTGTGGTCTGCGGTCGGGGAGGCGGGGTGCCGGCGGCTTACGCACGGGTGACCTCCGTTGTCTCGCCGAGGACGATCCGGGCGAGGTTGGTCAGGGAGTCCGAGCCCGGGGTGAAGTAGTCGCTGTGGCCGCCGGGGCCCGCCGCGAAGACGCGGGCGCCGAAGGACGGTGAGACCGGATCGGTGCCGAAGCCGACAGTCGTGCCGAACAGATCGGCGCGGACGTGCGGGACCTCGGCTATCCAGTCGGCCGCTCCCCGGGCCGCCCAGACACGGGCGGAGGTGTGCAGGGCCGCGGCCGAGCCGGCGCCGGTACCGGGGCTGCCGACCAGGGCGATGTCGGTGACGCCCAGGCCGGTGAGGGTGGGGGCGGCGCGGGCGCAGACCACCGTGCCGTACGAGTGGCAGAGGAGGGCGACGGACGCGGGCCCCGGGGTGGTGAGGGTGCGCAGTTCGCGGAGGACGTCACGCAGGTGCGGGGCGGCTTGGGCGGCCCGGCTTGGGGTGAGGACCGCGGCGCTGATCGTCGCAGGCGTGCGGTAGCCGAGCCAGGCGACGACGGCGACCCGGGTCCGTCGCCGCTCACGGTCGTGGGTCCGGCGTTCGTGGGTGAGGCGCCGGTACAGGGACTCGGCCGCCGTGTGGAAGCGGGCGTAGGTGTCGAGGGTGGTGTCCGAGCCGGGGACCAGGACGGCGATGCGTGTCGCATGCGCCAGATCGCCGAGGACCTCGGTGACCTGGCCGGGACCGCGGGCGTCGAGGTGGAGCAGGTGACGGGAGGGGGACGCGAGGGCGCGGTTGGCGGCGGCGCGGGAGAGGTCGCCGCCGGCGGCGGCCATGCGGGCGGCCTCGGCGGCGTTCTCCCGGTTGGCCTCGTAGGCGGTGGCGAGGGTCGCCGGGGTGAGACGTGCGGGGAGAACTGCGGGCGGCGGAGCGGGAATTGCGGGCCGGGCGGCCGCGGACAGCGGGAGGACCACGGCGGCGGCGAGGAGAGCGGCGAGAAGAGTGCGGCACAGCCTCCCGCGCCGACGCACCCACCAACGCCCCCGACCCGGCCCTCGCCGCCCCCTCTGCTCCCGCTCCTGTTCCTGCCGCTCCCCCGGCTCCCGCTTCTGTTCCTGCCGCTCCCTCTGCTCCCGCTCCTGCCCCTGCCGCTCCCCCGTCGCCGCCGTCATGGTCGGTCCCCCCGCTCAGTGCGCCCGGCCGTCGGGCTGCTCTGATCGGGAAATTACGGACCGGACCGCGTCGTTCGCGTCCCGCCCGGGAGCTCACCTGGGAAGTAGCTCTCAGGTACTACGGGTATGCCGGGAAACCCTCAGGGTTGGCCCGTCACCAGGCCAGTTGGGCGATCTCCTCCGCCACCACCGCGCAGGCGTCCGCGGCCGGGTCGATGAGGGGGAAGTGGCCGACCTCCCCCAGGAGCGTCAGGCCCACCACCTCGCCCGCCTTGGCCGCCGCGTCCGCGTAGGACTCGGCGACCGCCTGCGGGACGACCACGTCCGTGCGGCCCTGGACCAGGGTGGTCGCGATGCCGGTCGGGAGCAGGAGCGCGGGGTCGGCGTACGGCTGACGGTCGGCGAACTTCTCGTCGCCGCCGAGGAGTTGCAGGGCCGCGTTGCCGCAGACGTCCAGCTTCTCGGCCATCGCGAAGTCCGCGATCGGGGCCAGGGCCACCACGCCCCGCAGGGGCGCAGGACCGGCGGTGCGCCACGCGGCGTCCGCCGGGAGGACGTGCCGTGCCGCCGCCCACAGCGCCAGGTGGCCGCCGGCCGAGTGGCCGGTGAGGACCGTACGGCGCAGGTCCGCCCGCGGGACCGCCTCGCGGACCAGGCCGGGCAGGGCGTCCAGCGCCGCCGCCACGTCGTCGAAGGTGTCCGGCCAGCGGCCCGCCACCGGGGCCGTACCGCCCTGCGCGGGAAGCGTCGTACCGCGCCGGTACTCGACGTTGGCCACCGCGAAACCGCGCCGGGCCAGGTAGTCGGCGAAGGGGGTCACGTGGCCGCGGTCGTACGGCGCACGCCACGCGCCACCGTGCAGGACCACCACCAGCGGGGCCAGCGGGGCCGACGGCTCCTCGGTACGCGGGGCGTAGAAGTCGATCACCTGGTCGGGATGGTCGCCGTAGGCGGCCGTGGCGTCGGGCGCGACGTGCGGGTGCGAGAAGGCCGACTCCTCCTCGGCGGCGGCCCGGGCTGCTGCGGCGTCGTCCGGCATGCTCCAACCTCTCAGCGACGTAATGATGTTGGCGGACCAGGTGGGGAATTCGGCCGTTGGCCGGGACGGTATCAGGCCCGTGACGTGCGCGGACACGTGGATGTCACGCACGGTGAGGATTGCTCGGTTCTGTACCGTCCCGGCCCTTTCCCGGGGATCACTATGTCGGCTTGTCGCTAGGCGAGCGCCGCCCCCGCCGCGCCTCCCGCCGCCGCTTCCGGCCCCTCCGCCGACACCTCTGCAGACGCCTCCGCCAGGACCTCCGCCAGCACCCGCGCCGCCCGCTCCGCGTCCGCGAAGCCGACGTACAGCGGGGTGAAACCGAAGCGGAGCACGTCCGGGTGCCGGAAGTCCCCGACGACGCCCCGCTCGATCAGCCGTCGCATCACGTCCCCGGCGCCGGGGCAGCGCAGCGCGATCTGGCTGCCGCGCTCCTCATGGGCCGCCGGGGTCACGCACGCGACGCGGCCCGCCGGGACGTACGCCTCGACGCACTCCAGGAAGAAGTCCGTCAGGGCGAGCGACTTGGCGCGTACGGCCGCCACCTGCACCCCCTCCCACACCTCCAGGGCCGCCTCCAGGGCGAGCATGGAGAGGATGTCCGGGGTGCCGACGCGACCGCGTACCGCCCCGCCCGCCGGTTCGTACGCCGGGCGCATCCCGAAGGGCTCCGCATGGGAGTTCCAGCCGGGCAGCGGGGAGTCGAAGCGGCCCTGCAGTTCCCGCCGGACGTACAGGTACGCCGGTGAACCCGGGCCGCCGTTCAGGTACTTGTAGGTGCAGCCGACCGCCAGGTCGACCCCGTGCTCGTCGAGGCCCACCGGCAGCGCGCCCGCGCTGTGGCACAGGTCCCAGACGGACACCGCCCCGGCCGCGTGGACCGCGGCGGTGAGGGCGGGCAGGTCGTGGAGGCGTCCGGTGCGGTAGTCGACGTGGTTGAGGAGCACGGCGGCGGTACGGTCGCCGAGCGCCGCCGGGACCTCGGCCGGCGTGACCGGGCGCAGGGTGCAACCCGTCAGCCGGGCCGCCGACTCGGCGATGTAGCCGTCCGTGGGGAAGGTCGTCGCGTCGACCAGGATCTCGTCACGGCCCTCCCCCGCCAGCCGTACCGCACCCACAAGTGCCTTGAAGACGTTGACACTTGTCGAGTCGCCCACCACGATCTGGCCGGCCGCCGCGCCGACCAGCGGGGCGATCCGGTCGCCGATCCGCTCGGGCGCCGTCCACCAGCCGCTCTCGTCCCAGGAGCGGATCCGCAGCTCGCCCCACTGACGTCGGACGACGTCCTCGACGCGGCCGGGGACGTGCGCGGGCAGGGCGCCCAGCGAATTGCCGTCCAGGTAGACGACCTCGTCGAGCACGAAGCGCTCGCGCACCCCGGCCAGTTCGTCCTCGGCGTCCAGCTTCGCCGCCCTCAGGGCCCGCTCGGACGGCTCGGACGGCTCAGACGGCTCGGACGGCTCAGACAGCTCAGACAGCTCAGACATGGGACCTCGCCGTCCACAGCTCAGGGAACACGTTCTTGCGGGCGCGCTTCTCCAGCCAGGCGACCCCGGCCGAGCCGCCCGTGCCCGCCTTGGCGCCCATGGCGCGGCGGGTGGCGACGAGGTGGTCGTTGCGCCAGCGCCAGACGAGTTCGGCGACGTCGGTCAGGGCCTCGCCGAGGCGGGCGAGGTCGGCGTCCTCTTCGCCCGAGTAGACGGCGGTCCAGGCGGCCTCGACGGCCTCGGAAGGTGTATAGGGCAGTGATATGTCACGTTCCACCAGCTCCGCCTCCGGGATCGGATACCCCCGCCGCCCCAGCACCCGCACCACCTCGTCGTACAGGCTCGGCTCGTGCAGCGCCTTCTCCAGTTCCGCGTGGACCCGCGGCGCGCCGCGGTGCGGGACGAGCATGGACGCGGACTTCTCGCCGAGCAGGAACTCCATCCGCCTGTACATCGCCGACTGGAAACCGGAGCCCTCGCCGAGGGCGGACCGGTAGGAGTTGAACTGGGCCGGGGTGAGCTGGCCGAGCGGTCTCCAGGAGGCGTTCAGCGCCTCCAGCTCGCGGACGGAACGCTTCAGCGCGGCGATCGCGGTGGGGATGTCGTCGCCGCGCAGCGCCGCCGCGGCCGTCTCCCACTCGTGGACGATGACGGTGAACCACAGCTCCATCACCTGGGTCGTGACCAGGAAGACCATCTCTCCGGGATCGTCGGAGAGGGTGTGCTGGAGGTGGGTGAGCACGTCCGCCTTGACGTAGTCCTCGTACGGCGTCGTGCCGGCGAAGTCGAGATGCGGGGTCTCGGGCTCGTTGCTTTCGAGAGCCTCATGGGACATCGCTGTCTCCTGTTGTACTCCGGGTAGCGGTCCGCCCCTGCCGATGCCGACACGGGGGCCCCGGTCCCCACCGGCATCTTCCGCAACGTAACCCGGATACGGCAAGGCCCGCCCGTCGGGAGCCCCCGTCCGGCGGCCGCCCCTCAGCCGCGGACCGTGCGCCCCCGGTACAGCCGTCCGGGCACCCCCTCGAACACCAGGTCGAGCCCGACCCCGTCACGTTCCGCGTGCAGATGCAGGTGGGGCTCGGTGCTGTTGCCGCTGTTGCCGACCTCGCCGAGCAGCTGGCCGGCCCGGACCGTGTCGCCTTCGGACACCGTGACCGAGCCCGGGCGCAGGTGGGCGAGTTTCACGATCTCCCGGCCGGTGTCGACGAACACGTGGTTGCCGTACGGAGGCTGGTAGCGGATCTCCCCCGGGCGCTGGTCGGCGATGCCGTCGGCCGCGGAGACCACCGTGCCGTCGCAGGGGGACCGGACGGGCCGCCCGTAGGCGGCGTACGCCGTCGGCTCGCGGCCGGGCCGGGTACGGGTGCCGTACCGGCCGAGCGCGACCAGGTCGAGGGCGGCGCGCTGCTCCGGCACCCGGGCGTGGTGGTTCACCGCCGGGCCGCCGCCCTGTACGACGTACCAGGCGCCCTCCAGCGGGAACCGCAGCGGCCGGGAGAGCGGGGCGGCCCTGCGGTGCAGCCGGGCAGCGGTGACCAGCCACCCGGCGCCCGCGAGCAGGACGAGCCCGACGGCGAGTCCGGACGGGCCGGCCCCGGCCGGCAGCCCCGGCAGCCGCCACGCCGAGGCGACGGCGGCCACCGCGCCCGCCTCGACCGCCCGTCTGAGCGGTCGGGGTTGCATCGCGGGTGCACCGCAGCCCTCGACGACCACGTAGAACGCGGCGAGGGTGGCCAGGTCGTCGGTCCAGGCGGTGCGGTCGCCGGCCGTCCAGAGGATCAGGACGTTCCAGGCGGCGACCAGGACGAGAGAGACCGCCCAGACGAGGTGCGCGGGCAGCCGGCGTCCGGGCGGGGTGTAGCGGGCGCCCTCGATGCGCAGGGCGGTGAGCCGGCCGTCCGGGTCCGCCTGGGCCCAGGCCCGCACCCGGCCCGCGCTGCCGGACACGATCAGCCCGTCCGGGCCGTCCGTGACGGTGCCGAACGCGCCGATCCTGGCGTTCGTGGCGTGCACGATCCGCTCCAGCGCCGGGATCCCGACCGCCGCCGTCACCCGCGGGGCGAGCCGGGGCCACTGCTCCGGGTCCGCGGTGAGGAAGCGGGCCAGGGCGGCGGCCTCCGCCGGCTGCCCGCCGCGCACCGTTTCACGCACGTGTGCTCCCCCTGCCGTCACGCCTGCCTGTCGCCACGCCTGCCGTGCCTGCCACGCCTGCCCTGCCTGCCGTCACGCCTGACTGTCGTCACAGCTGCCGTGCCCGCGGAACGGGCGGTCTGGAAGACGGCGGGACGCGGGATGTGGTTGTCGGCGGTGGCAGACTTGCGCCATGACGACGCACACGAACCTGCTCGGCGGCCCGGAGCCGACGTATCTGCCGGAGAACGAAGAGGCGTACCGCCTGCTGGGCGAGGAGTCGCTGGCCCCCGTCGAGGTGGCGGCGAAGTTCCCGACCTTCTCGCTGGCCTGGGCGCTGCTCGCCGACGAGGCGTTCGAGCGCGGCGCGGTCGTCGAGTCGTACGCCTACGCGCGCACCGGCTACCACCGCGGTCTTGACGCCCTGCGCCGCGCCGGGTGGAAGGGGCACGGCCCCGTGCCCTGGGAGCACCGGGCCAACCGGGGCTTCCTGCGCTGCCTCGCCGCGCTCGCCCGTGCCGCCGGTGAGATCGGCGAGAAGGACGAGAACGAGCGCTGCTGGCAGTTCCTGAAGGACAGCAGCGCGGACGCGTACACCGAGCTGCACGGATAGCCGAGGGCAGCAGGGGCGGTTCAGGCTCCGGGGCACCCGGCGGCTGTCCAGGCGGCGTACTCCTGGCGGACGTAGAGCAGGCGCCTGCGGGCGAGCGTGATCGCGTCGGGGTGGTACGGCCCGGCCACGAGGCCGGGATGGCGGCGGTCGTACCTGACGAGTTGCTCGGCGGTCTCCGCGGCGGCCGCGGCCGGGCCGGAGCCGCCGCCCAGGGCCATCCGGTCCATGAGGGCCGCCCTGCGCAGCAGCCAGACCCGCTCGGCGGCCGTCCCGTCGGCCCGGGGGCCGGTGCCGGGCCCGGCCAGGCGACCGTCGCGTTCGGCCCCGAGGGCGAGCACCCGGTGCATCTCGCGACGCAGGTCGGGCGCGTCCGCGTAGACACGGGGGCCGGTGCCGCAGCGTCGGCACGGTGCCGCCTCGTGGCCCTGGGCCGGTCCCGGGCAGTCGTCGACGGGGCACGGTTTGTGGGTGGCGGGGGGCCACTCGCCGGGTCGCGCGGTGGCCGGGTGCCGCGGCTCGCCCGGACCGCCGGTTACGCCGGTAGCGCCGGTAGCGCCGGTTGCAGCGGTTGCGCCGACAGCGCCGGGGCCGGTCATGCCGAACACCTCAGGCAGGCGCGGACCTCGCGGCCGCCGCGGGTCTGGTGGATCTCGGTCGACTGGGCGAGGTACTGGACGATGCCGGTGCCACGGCCGTGCTCGTCGGGTGCCGTGTCGCGGCGCCGGCGCTCCACCGTCATGCCGGAGTCGGTGACCACGATGTGCAGGGTGCCGTGGTCGAGGACGAGCGACAGGGTCATGCACTCACGGCCGTACTGGGCGGCGTTGGCGGCGAGTTCGTCCACGATGAGGACGGCGGAGTCCCGCTCGCTCGCGGGCACGCTCCAGGTCTCCAGCAGATCGGCCGCGAAGTGACGGGCGGCCGGGACGTGCGCCTCCTGCGCGGGCAGGGTCAGCAGCGCCTGGTGGTGGCAGGGCTCGCCGGGCGGTGAACTCGGGCGGGGCGAATCGGTCACGAACATGGTCTTCTGGCTCTTCCGTGGAGGTGCGGAGACCGGGATGGGGAGAGACCGCCGACGGCGTCGGGAGGCTCGGTGTACCGGTCCTGCAGTGGCGCGCTCATTCAGTTCCACGGGCGGCACATGTCCACCGGTTCGAGCGTTTC
The DNA here is from genome assembly GCF_055583445.1 of Streptomyces sp. NPDC104761. Classification (NCBI taxonomy): domain Bacteria; kingdom Bacillati; phylum Actinomycetota; class Actinomycetes; order Kitasatosporales; family Streptomycetaceae; genus Streptomyces; species Streptomyces sp. NPDC104761. Next base: position 127,879 of record NZ_JBVJNZ010000010.1, read on the forward strand.
GCGCCTTTTGTGAGTTTTTTCGCTAGCTCGGGCGGAGGCCTCCGGCAGCGGTGCGGCCGGAGCACCTCACGACCGGATGGTGACCAGTTTCTGGCCGTCGCCCGCGAGGATCTCGAAGTGCTGGATGGCCCCCGGGGACATGTCGACCGCCCCTTGGACCGTGGTGCCCGGAGGGTATTCGCCCGCCCGCCAGGTGGCGCCGTCCGCCCTCTTGCCGCCGGGCCCGACGGCCTGGAGCCGACAGGTCATTCCGGCGGGCGCCCCCTTGGCGTGGACCTGAAGGACACTTCCCCAGGCGGAGGGGTAGACCCGCACCGAGGCGGTGACTCCGGTCGTGGGGTCGCTCCCGGAGAACGTGCGCGAGGCGACCGGTGCGGTCGCGCCGGGCGGCGTCGCCTGGCTGGTCACGGTCCCGACCGTGGCCAGCCACGTGCCGCCGGCCGCTGCCGCGACGAACGCCAGGGAGGCGGCGGCGCCCGCCAGTTGCAGACGGCGGCTCCTGCGCCGCCGGGCCGCCGCTCGCTGGAGCAGGCTCTCCAGAACCCCCGTCTGCGCCGCCCGCGGCGCCTGCGGCGCCGCCACGGGCGGTACGGGCGGTACGGGCGAGGAGAGCTGTGCGCCCTCGGCCGCCTGGGCGACCAGCCGGTCGGCCAGGTCGCCGTCGGCCGTCGGCACGATCCGGCCCGCGGCCTCGGCCTCGGCCGCGGTCACCGTCGCCAGCAGCGCGGGCAGTCCCGCCAGCCGGGCGTGTTCGGCCCGGCACTCGTCGCACTCCGCGAGGTGGACCCGCATCCGTTCCGTCTCCGCGGGGGGCAGTGTGCCCAGGACGTATCCACCCAGCGCAAGCCGCAGGGCGTCGTGCTCCGCACCCACGGTCACCACCTCCCGCACATCACGGTCACGGCTCGATCCCCCGCTCCTGGAGCGCCAGCCGCAGGGCGTGCAGGGCGTAGTACGTGCGCGACTTGACGGTGCCCAGCGGAATGCCCAGCACCTGTGCTGCCTCCGCCATGGTCCGCCCCCGGTAGTAGGTCTCCAGCAGCACCGCGCGGTGATCCGGGGACAGCGCCCGGAGGGCGTCGGCGACCGCCCAGCTCTGCAGTGCCTGCTCGATCTCGTCCTCGCCCGGCGTCTGCTCCGCGGCCCGCTCCAGGGCCTCGCCGCCGGCCTCGGCCGGCCTGGCCCGCCGGGCCCGGTGGGCGTCGATGACCAGATGCCGGGCGACCGTGCACAGCCAGGCCCGGGCCGGGCCGCGTGCGGGCTCGAACGCGGCGGGGTGCTGCCAGGCCCGCAGCAGGGTCTCCTGGACCACGTCCTCCGCCCATTGCCGATCTCCCGATGTCAGTCTCAGCACGTAGTGGAACAGGGGCCCTGCGTGCTCCGCGTAGAGAGTGCGCAGCAGCTCCTCGTCCGCGGTCGAAAGCGTTCCTCTACCGGAGACACGGCTCGCGGAGCGATCCGGATCAACCCTTGGATCACGCTTTCGGAAACTCCGGGGCATAGGTCGATGATCGCGCACATGTACTGCTTTGTCCCGTAACGCAGAGCGCGATGCGTTCGGCGCTCCGTGCCGTCATGGCGCCGACCGCGTCGCGGAGAAATTCCGCAAAAGTGTATATATACCGAACCGTCTGACCGTTGCCGTCCGTGGAGCCGGACAAGGACCGACCTACACGAGCAAAGGACGGATCAGACGTGAACCGGACACACCACCCCCCGGACTCCCGCACCCGAGGCCGACGATCACGCACCGCGGCCGGGCCGGCCCTCGCCGCCGTCGCCGCCGTCGCCGTCGGCACGCTGGGGCTGCTCAGCGCGTGTGGCGGCCCGCCGCACTCGTCGTCGCCGCACTCCTCGTCGACGCACTCCTCGTCGACGCCCACCATGAACATGCCGAACATGAACATGCCCGCGAGCCGCCCGAGCACGGGCAGGCCGGTGAGCGGGACCGCCGTCGCGATCAAGAACTTCGCCTTCGCGCCGGCCACGCTCAAGGTGCCCGTGGGTACGACCGTGACCTGGACCAACGAGGACACCGACGCCCACACCGTCACCAGCACCGGACCGGGCGGTCCGCTGCACTCCGCCGCCCTGGGCACCCACGCCACCTACAGCCACACGTTCACCAAGCCCGGCACCTTCGCCTACCTCTGCACCATCCACCCGTTCATGACCGCCACCGTGGAGGTGACCCGATGACCGCCTACGACGACTACGGCGACTACGACGCCTACGACACCTACGACACCTACGACGAAGCCGGTGAGCCCCGTGAGCCGCGTGAGCCGCGTGAGCCCGCCACCGAACACGGCATGACGCGCCGCCAGCTCATGCGGCACGCCGGGTGGTTCGGCGGCGCGGTGGTGCTGACCGTGGCCGGCGGAGAGGTGATCAGCCAGATCGCCGGCTCCCGGAGCTCCGCGGCCGAGAACGCCACGGATGCCACGGGCTCCACGGGCGCCGCCGGTGCCGCCAACGCCGCCGCGGCGGGCAGCGGCACGCTGCGGTTCGTACAGGTCTCCGACAGCCACATCGGGTTCCAGGGCCCGGCGAACACGGACGTGGCCGGGTCCTTCACCGAAGCGGTGAACCAGGTCAACTCGCTCGGATTCAGGCCGGACTTCGTCATGCACAGCGGCGACCTGACCCACCTGTCCACGGCCGGGCAGTTCGACCAGGTCAAGCACATGATGTCGGGGCTGAAAACGGACCGGGTCTTCACCGTGCCGGGCGAGCACGACTCCATCGGCGACGCGGGCCGCGCCTACCGGCGGACCTTCGGCGCGGGCACGCTCGGCGACGGCTGGTACAGCTTCGACACCCACGGCGTGCACTTCATCGCTCTGGTCAACACCCTGAGCCTGGAGAAGCTCGGCCACCTCGGCAACGCTCAGATCGACTTCGTCCGCAAGGACCTCGCCGGGCTGTCCTCGGACACCCCCGTCGTGGTCTTCAGCCACATCCCGCTGTTCGCCATGTACCCGAAGTGGGGCTGGAGCACCGACGACGCCCTCAAGGTCATCGCCCTGCTGCGCCGGTTCTCCTCCGTCACCTGCCTCAACGGGCACGTCCACCAGCTGTTCACGAAGACCGAGGGCAACATCACCTTCCACTCCGCCACCACCACCGCCTACCCCCTGCCCAAACCGGGCCGTGCCCCCGCCCCCACCCCGCAGGTCGTCCCGGCCCGGCAGCTCAAGGCCGCGCTCGGCATCCGCAGTGTCGGCTACCGCCAGGGCGACCGCGAACTGGCCGTCAAGGATGAGAGGCTGGCATGAACCACCCACGGCTCCTCGTCCCCGCCCTGCGGTGGGCGACCGCCGGCACCCTCGCCGCCGGCGGATACCTCCACGCCCAGCTGTACGTCGACGGGTACCGCTACGTCCCCGTCATCGGCCCCCTGTTCCTCCTCCAGGCCGGCGCCTCCTTCGCCCTCGCGGTCCTGCTGGCGGCGGGGACGCCACCCCTGCTGCTGAGGGCCGCCGCGGCCGGCGTCGCGGCCGGTGCCCTCGGCGGCTTCGCGGCCTCGCGCACGGTCGGCGTCTTCGGCTTCACCGAGCGCGGACTGCAACCCGCTCCGCAGGCCGGCCTCAGCCTGCTCGCCGAGACCGGCACACTGCTGTTCCTCGCGGCCTGGCAGCTGGCCTCGACCGCTGCCGGGCGGAAGGAGCCACCTGCCACGTCCCTGGAACCACGCCCGGGCAGCGCCTGGCCGAGCCCGCGGCTGCGCGAACTGAGGGACACCGTGCGCATGCTGCTCGGCCTCGACGACGACACCGCCGTCGTCATCCGTCAGCTCAGCCGTGACCCACGCGGCCGCCCGCCGCTGGAGACCGTCGTCGAGGTGCTGCCCATGGACGGCGGCGCGGCCCACCGCTGGACACTCCACCGCCCCGCCGACCAGATCACCGAACACGACCTGCGCACCACGCTGCTCCACCGACGCCAGTAGCCTCCAGCCCCTTCCAGTGAAACCCGGCTACGGCTGCGGGGAACTGCGCGACCAGCCACGACACCGCCGCAGACGGCGGACAGCAGACGGCAGACCGCAGACGGCAGACCGCAGACCGCAGACCGCAGGTCACGGCACCTCCAGCGGAGCGCCTAGCTGCTCTTCGCCTCGATCGGCGGCGAGGTCACGTTCCCGTGGGTGCGGCACTCCGGGCGTACACAGCCCGGGGCCGGCCGGCGGACCATGGCGAACGCCAGGACCGAGCCGACCACCAGGACGCCGGCGCAGATGGGCATGGCCCGCTCGAACGCGGCGTCGAACGCCGAGGGGGACCGGTACGCCTCCGGGCCCATCCCGGCGAGCAGCGGCAGCGCCGCCACCGCGATCAGGCTGGCGGCGCGGGCCGCAGCGTTGTTGATGCCGCTGGCGATGCCCGCCCGGGCGGTGTCCACGGAGGCGAGGACGGAGGCGGTGAGCGGGGCCACCAGGGTGACCATGCCGACGCCCTGCACCAGGACCGCCGGGAGGACGTCGGTCAGGTAGTTCGCGTGTTCGCCGACGCGCAGCATCAGGAGCATCGCGGTGGCGCACAGCAGCGGGCCCACCGTGAGCGGGATGCGCGGGCCGATGCGGTCGGCGAGGGCACCCGAGCGGGCCGAGAAGAGCAGCATCAGGGCCGTCGTCGGCAGCAGGGCGGTGCCGGCGGCCAGGGCCGAGTAGCCCGCCACCACCTGGAGTTGGAGCGCGGTGAGGAAGAAGTAGCCGCCGAACGCGCCGTACACGCACAGGGTGACGATGTTCAGTGCCGTGAACTGGCGGGACGCGAAGATGTCCAGCGGCAGCATCGGGTCTTGGCGGCGCTTCTCGACGTACACGAATGCCACGCCGGCCGCGACGCCCGCGACGGCGAGCAGCGAGGTGGTCCCGGCCTCGATCAGCGCGAAGGTCACCAGGCCGAGGGCCAGGGCGCCCAGCACCGCGCCGAGGATGTCGAAGCGGCCGTGGGCGCGGCCGTCGGCGGACTCGGGGACGTGCCGCAGCGCGACGGGGACGCAGAGCAGCGCCAGCGGGACGTTGAGGAGGAAGACCCAGCGCCAGCCGGGCCCGTCCACCAGCCAGCCGCCGAGGAAGGGTCCGACCGCCGCGCCGATGCCACCGAAGCCGGACCAGAGGCCGACCGCGCGGGCCCGGTCGTCGGGGTGGAAGGAGGCCTGGATGAGGGCCAGGGAGCCGGGGGTGAGGAGGGCGCCGCCGATGCCCTGGAGGGCGCGGGCGCCGATCAGGACGGCGTCGGTCGGGGCCAGGCCGCACATCAGGGAGGCGGCCGCGAACCAGACGACCCCGATCACGAAGATCTTCCGGCGGCCGTACTGGTCGCCCAGCGAGCCGCCGAGCAGGATCAGGCCGGCCAGCGTCAGCATGTACGCGTTGATCGTCCACTGCAGCGCGGACAGACTCGCGTCCAGGTCGTCGCCGATGCGGGGCAGGGCGACGTTGACGACCGTCGAGTCCAGCAGGGCCATGCTGGAGCCGAGGACGGTGGTGAGCAGGATCCACTTGCCCTGGGCTGAGGCGATCCGGACGTCGGGCATGGTCCAGGTATACAGCGGACCCGGCGCCGTAGACAGACGAACGCCGGGCCCTGACCGTAATGCGGCTTACTTGATCTTGTTGCCCGCCGAGCGCAGGTTCTGCGTGGCCTCGACGACGCGCGCGGCCATGCCGGCCTCGGCCAGCTTGCCCCAGGTGCGCGGGTCGTAGGTCTTCTTGGAACCGACCTCGCCGTCGACCTTCAGGACGCCGTCGTAGTTCTTGAACATGTGATCGGCGACCGGACGGGTGAAGGCGTACTGGGTGTCGGTGTCGAGGTTCATCTTCACGACGCCGTTCTCCAGCGCGGTCAGGATCTCCTGCTCGGTGGAGCCGGAGCCGCCGTGGAAGACGAAGTCGAACGGCGACTGCTTGCCGAACTTGGCAGCCACGCCGTCGCTCAGCTCCTTGAGCAGGTCGGGACGGAGCACGACGTTGCCCGGCTTGTACACGCCGTGCACGTTGCCGAAGGAGGCGGCCAGCAGGTAGCGGCCCTTCTCGCCGAGGCCGAGCGCCTCGGCCGTGCGGATCGCGTCGTCGACGGTCGTGTACAGCGAGTCGTTGATCTCGTGGGAGACGCCGTCCTCCTCGCCGCCGGTCGGGGTGATCTCGACCTCGAGGATGATGTTGGCGCGGCGGGCCTGCTCCAGGAGCTCCTGCGCGATGGCCAGGTTGTCGGCGAGGGTCTCGGCGGAGCCGTCCCACATGTGGGACTGGAAGAGCGGGTTGCGGCCGTTCTTCACCCGCTCCTCGGAGATCGCGAGCAGCGGACGCACGTACCCGTCGAGCTTGTCCTTCGGGCAGTGGTCGGTGTGCAGCGCGACGTTCACCGGGTACTTCTCGGCGACGACGTGCGCGAACTCGGCGAGCGCCACCGCACCGGTGACCATGTCCTTCTTGTACTGGCCGCCCAGGAACTCGGCACCACCCGTGGAGATCTGGACGATGCCGTCGCTCTCCGCCTCCGCGAAGCCGCGCAGCGCCGCGTGCAGGGTCTGGGTCGAGGTGACGTTGATGGCCGGGTAGGCGAACTTGCCTGCCTTCGCCCGGTCGAGCATCTCGTTGTAGACCTCGGGGGTTGCGATGGGCATTGTCCGCTCCTTGAGTGTGCGGGTCGGCGTACTGCTGTTTTCTTACGGCCCTGACCTAGACCTTGGGGGCGACGTCATCGTCGTCCCCATCTTTCCAGACATGAACCGATGCTCCACGCGCCGGTCAAATCCGGGTCAATCCCAGTCGTCAACCTGCTGTTCAGTCCAGTCCCAGTTCATCCTTCGAGAAGGCGAACAGGTACGGCACCCCGGCGCCCTCCTGGATCTTCTCGGCGGCGCCGGTGGCGCGGTCCACGATGGTGGCGACCGCGACGACCTCGGCGCCGGCCTCGCGCACGGCCTCCACGGCGGTGAGCGGGGAGCCGCCGGTGGTGGAGGTGTCCTCGACGACCAGGACACGGCGGCCCTTGATCTCCGGGCCCTCGACACGGCGCTGCATGCCGTGCGCCTTCGCCGCCTTGCGTACGACGAAGGCGTCCAGGCGGCGGCCCCGGGCGGCGGCGGCGTGCAGCATGGCGCCGGCGACCGGGTCGGCGCCCATGGTGAGCCCGCCGACGGCGTCGTACTCCAGGTCGGCGGTCAGGTCCAGCAGCACCTGGCCGACCAGCGGGGCGGCCTCGCCGTCGAGGGTGACGCGGCGGAGGTCGATGTAGTAGTCGGCCTCCAGCCCCGACGACAGGGTCACCCTGCCGTGCACCACGGCCTTGTCCTTGATCTGTTGCAGCAGCTCAGCACGTACGTCGCTCATGCCGACCAGCTTAGAGGCGCGTCCACGTCCAGGTGGTCGTGGCTTCCAGCGGCTCCAGGGGCGTGACGAGCCGGGGCAGTGTGTTCAGCCCGTTGGGCGGCCCGGTCTGCGGCTCCACGCAGACGGCCTCCGCCTGCTCGTCGTAGACGACGACCCACTGCTCGCGGCTGGCGACCTTCAGCTCCAGCTGCCCCGGCCAGGTGAGGGTGACGTCGACGCCGTCGGGCATGCCGAAACAGTCGTCCCAGGGGCCGGGCTTCGGGTCGATGCGGTTGCCGGTGGGCAGGTGGTCCGCGCCGCGCTCCTCCTGCCAGGCGGGCGCGAAGTCCACCTGGACGTCCTGGCCGCCGAGGTTCCGGTTGAACCAGGGGTGCCAGCCGATCTGCGCCGGGAAGGAATCCTCGTACGCCTCCACGGACATCGTCAGCGTCAGGGAGTCCTCGGCGAGCTGGACGACGTGGGTGACGCGGGCGGGGTGCGGCCAGGGGGCGCCGAGTTCACGCGTGATGACGGCCTCGTCGGCCGAGACGCGCGCGGTGCGCCAGGCTCCGTCGCGGGCGGTGCCGTGGATGGCGTGCGGCGGGGAGTTGAGGGGCATCTGGACGACGGTGGCGCCGTCGAGGAAACGGCCGTCCCGGATCCGGCCGCACCAGGGAACCATCGGGAAGCAGCCGAAACGGTCGCCCTGCCGGAGGAGTTCGAGGGATCCGACCTCGAGGCCGGCGATCCGGCCGCCGTTGCCGGGGTGCAGGTGGAGGGTGGCGTCGCCTGCGGTCAGCGTGATGTCTTCGTTACTCACGGGACGAGAGTAGTCGGGGCACACCCCGTCCTCCGGGCGCGGGGCGGAGGGGGCCGGGTTTCGGGCGCGGGTCGGAGCCGGCCGGATTTCGGCAGCGGGCCGGTGGGGGCTTGACGCCCAGTTCCCCGCGCCCCTGACGGGGCGCTGCCCCGGCCATTCGTTCCAGCCGCGGGTCGGAGCCGGCCGGATTTCGGCAGCGGGCCGGTGGGGGCTTGTCGCGCAGTTCCCCGCGCCCCTGATGGGGCGCTGCCCCGGCCGTTCCTTCTAGCCGCGGGTCGGAGCCGGCCGGATTTCGGCAGCGGGCCGGTGGGGGCTTGTGGCGCAGTTCCCCGCGCCCCTGACGGGGCGCTGCCCCGGCCGTTCCTTCCAGCCGCGGGTCGGAGCCGGCCGGATTTCGGCAGCGGGCCGGTGGGGGCTTGTGGCGCAGTTCCCCGCGCCCCTGACGGGGCGCTGCAGTCGCGTCAGCTACATAGCTGCGGGCAGGCGTGCCGCAGGGCGGCACGGGTGGGCGCAGCGGACCCTGCCAGCGCCGGTGAGCGTCCCCACCCCCGGCCGGCCGGGTCAGCGGCGCCTGCGCAGCGCCCTCGTCACCACGATCGCCGACGCGAGTGCCAGGGCCGCCGCCGGTGCGGCCCACCGCAGGGCCGACGCCCCGGCCACCGTCTGCGGCGCCGGGACCGGCGCGTACCGCCCCCTCGGCGGCGCGTGGTCCACCTCCTCCGCACTGCGGCCGATCATCGTCCGCCGCGCGTGCGCCGCCTCGGCGAAGATCTCGGGCAGCGGCTCCACGACCGGCTCGCTCACCGGCTCGCTCACCGGCTCCGCCACCGCCTCCGGCTCCGGTGCCAGGGACGGCGGCGGGACCTCCGTCTCGAAGACCGAGGCCGGTCCGGCGGCAGGCGCCTCCCCCAGCCCCTCCGCGAAACGGCCCAGCAGCCTCGTCCCCGCCGCCTGGACCGCCTCCGCCGGCAGCTCCGCGACCCGCCCGTCCGCGGAGGCCGTACCGGTCACCGTGACCGTGCACCCCTCGCCCGTCTCCGCGAGGCGGAAGGTCAGCGCCAGCTTCACCGTGCCGGTGCCGCGGGCCTCGATGGCGTCACCGTCGACCGCGTACGAACCGTCCTCGTGGGGGCTCACGCGCAGGGAACCGCGGTAGGTGATCGAGTGGCTGCCGATGCGGACCTTGAGGCGGCCGGTGCCGGGGTCGGCGCCCGCGTCCTGCTGGAGGCCGGGAACCGCCCGGGCGACCCGCGCGGGATCGGCCAGCGCCTCCCTGAGCCGCGAGGCCGGGGCCGGGACGTACACCTGGTGCTCCATGCCGACTGAGCCTACCCACGAGTCGGTCCGGCACACCCTCCCCGACGCACGGCGGTGCGAGCCTCCTTGACGCGCGGGCCCGTTCAGTACCGCGGGTGCACCAGCGTGGACGACGGCGGCAGCCCGGCCCTCGGGGTCTGCAGGGCGTCCCGCTCCAGTCCCCCTTCCGTGAGCGTCCGCAGTCGCGGGTCGCCGGCCGGCAGGCGCAGCGCCGGCGCGCGGGGACCCGCGGTCGCGAGGATGAAACCCCAGTCGTGCGGGGCCCTGGACTCGCCGGCCGAGCGGTCGGGGCCCGGGGTGAAGCCGGCGTCCTGGCCGAGGACCCGGTAGGGGGTGATGGCGAGGCCCGCCGCCCGCAGGGTCGCGGCGACCGTCCAGAAGGCGTGCGGGCGGGCCTGGACCGGTCCGGCGTGGACGACCAGGCGGCCGCCGGGGGCGAGGGCGCGGCGGACGAGGCCGTAGAACTCCTCGGAGTACAGCTTGGTGCTGGCGGTGATGCCGGGATCGGGCAGGTCGGCGATGACGACGTCGTAACGGGAGGAACCGGAGTAGCCGGACGAGCCGGAGTAGCTGGAAGAGCCGGAGTAGCCGGGAGAGCCGGGAGAGCCGGAGTAGCCGGAGCGGGGTGCCTCGCGCAGCCAGTGGAAGGCGTCGGCGGTGAACACATGGACGTGGGGGTCGTCGTAGACGTGGTTGTTGAGCGCGGAGAGGGCGGGGTCGTGGCGGGCGAGGCGGACCAGGCCGGCGTCGAGTTCGACGACGTCGACGCGGTCGACGCCCCGGTGGCGCAGCACCTCGCGCGCGGCCATGCCGTCGCCGCCGCCGAGGATCAGCACGCGCGCGTGCGGGCCGGTCATCGCGGGGTGGACGAGGGCTTCGTGGTACCGGCGTTCGTCGCGGCCGCCGACCCGCAGCCGGCCGTCGAGAAAGAGGTCGAGGGGGCGGCCGTGGGTGCCGCCGGTGAGGACGATCTCCTGGACGTCCGTCTGGAGGGCGACGCGGACGTCGGCGCCGTAGACGGCGCGCCGTGCGGCCCGTTCGAAGTCGCCGACGAGGACGGCGGCGGAGGCGAGGAGGCCGAGGACGGCGATGCCCGCGACGAGGAGGGTCCAGCGGGCCCGGCGGGAGAGGTCACGGCGGAACAGCCCGAGCACCAGGGCGCCCCCGGCGACGACGTTGACGGTGCCGGTGAGCAGGGTGCCCGTCAACTGGCCGAGGAAGGGCAGCAGCAGGAACGGGAAGGCGAGGCCGCCGACCAGCGCGCCCACGTAGTCGGCCGCGAACAGGTCGGCGACCGCACCGCCCGCGTCCTGGCGGCGGATGCGCTGGATGAGCTCCATCAGCAGCGGCACCTCGGCGCCGATGAGCAGGCCGATGGCGAGGGAGAAGGCGACCAGGAGGCAGCGCGGCCCGGCGGCCCACAGCCCGCCCCAGCCGCCGGTCCAGGCGAACACGGCGTACAGCGCCATGGCGCTGCAGCCGCCGACCAGCGCCAGCGCGGCCTCCACCGCGGCGAACCCGGCCGCCGCGTGCCAGCGCAGCCGTTTTGCGGCGAGGGAGCCGACGCCCATCGCGAAGACCATCACGGACAGCACGACGGAGGCCTGGGTGACCGAGTCGCCGATCAGGTACGAGGCGAGGGCGACGAGTTCGAGCTCGTACACCAATCCACAGGCCGCGCAGACGAACACGCATGCCAGGACCAGGAAGCGGCCCGTCCCCGGCCGCACGGGCAGCGGCGCGGGGGCGCCCCAGGGCGGCGGTGTGCCGGGAGGGGCGGGTGCGTGCGGATCGATCACTCTGCGACGTTACGTCACTCGCTCGGTACGCTTCGTCACCCACACGTGTGGAACTCCGGGCCCTTTGACGCCCCGTTGGTTTATGTCATCCGGCGACGGGTTGGGGTACCGGGACCCGTGCGCCGACCCGGGTCCGGGTCGCGACCAGCTGGCCGTCCTGCGGGTACGCGTGCCAGGTCCGCCAGTGCACCTGGCCCTCGTGGCGCTGGGCCAGCATCGCCGTGAACGCGTGCGGACTGCCCGGGAAGACCCCGGCGAGGCCGTGCGGATGCTCGGAGACGAGGGCCAGCAACTCCTGGGCGCGGCCCGCGAAGGAGCCCGGTGACAGCACCTCGACGCGGGCCGCGAACTCGTACTCCCAGTTGCCGTTGCGCTTGGCGACGCCGAGCGGCAGGGGGGTGCTGGACCCCGGGATGCACGCCACCGTCTCCGAGCAGCCGCCGCACTCCTCCTCGAGGAGCACCTGGTGGGACGCGCCGAGCAGTCTCAACTGCAGCTTCGCCCCGTTCAGTTCCAGGTCGAGGGTGGCCAGGGCGGGCAGCGGCTCGCGCCCCAGGGCCCAGGCGAGGTCGGCCGCGCGCGTATCGGTGTAGGTGGTGTTCAGGGTCGTGAGCATGGATCGGCTCCGCTAACACGCAAAAGGGGGGGAGTGTGGTCCGGTGCACCTCGGTCGACACCGGGAGATCGGCCCGGCCGGCCCAGCCGGGGGAGGGTGTCGTCAGGACGTCCGAGGTGCTGCTTTGGTGATTTAGAGGGAATCATGAACTGTGGCGCTGCCACAGCGTTTTTACCCAACTTCGTGGGGTTTCCATCCCTCAGAGGGCTCCACAGCTCAACTGTTCAACCAAGTTGTGCGCCCCACTCCTTCCGGCGCACGCCGGGGCGCCCGGCGAGAGCTCCCCGCTCCGCGTCCGGACGCCCCGGTTCCCCGCCGCCCGCGGGCGGCTCAGCTGCTCCCGCCGCAGCCGCCCCCGCCGCCGCAGGACGACCCGCCGCCGCACGAGGAGTGCCCGCCGCCGCACGAGTGGCCGCCCCCGTGATGCCCGCCGTGGTGGCCTCCGTGATGTCCTCCGTGGTGGCCTCCGTGGTGGCCTCCGTGCGTGGACGACGCCCCCGAGTCCCCGGCCCACCAGCTGCCGGAGCTGTCGTAGGAGGAGGAGCCGCCCCCGCGGTAGGCCCCCTTGCCCCCGCCGCCCCTGCGGACCGCCGACGCGACGATCGCGAGGCAGATGACCGCGGCCACCACCACGATGAAGACGGTGCCCATGGCGTCACCTTCTTTCCGTTCCCCCGAAAGCGACCCCCCGTGGGCGCCCCGGCCGCCGCGAGAGCGCGGCGTGGACTGGGGATGCCCGGCCGCCACGGCGGCCAAAGCAGAGTTGAGGAACTCCAGAGCTTGGGCGCAGGATGGCCGCCATGACCTCCAGCGAACGCCCGCTCCTGAACCGTCGGCTGGCCGAGTTCGGCACCACGATCTTCGCCGAGATGTCCGCCCTCGCGCTGCGCACCGGCTCCATCAACCTCGGGCAGGGCTTCCCGGACACCGACGGCCCCGAGGAGGTCAGGGAGGCGGCCGTGCGCGCGCTGCGCGAGGGGCGCGGCAACCAGTACCCGCCGGGGCCGGGCGTCCCCGAGCTGCGCACCGCGATCGCGGCGCACCAGCAGCGCCGGTACGGCCTGTCGTACGACCCGGACGCCGAGGTGCTGGTCACCGCCGGTGCCACCGAGGCCATCGCGGCCGCCCTGCTGGCCCTGGTGGAGCCCGGGGACGAGGTGGTCGCCCTGGAGCCGTACTACGACTCCTACGCGGCGAGCATCGCGATGGCGGGCGGCACCCGGGTCCCGGTCACCCTGCGCCCGGACGCCGGCGCGTTCCGCCTCGACCTCGACGAGCTGCGCGCCGCCGTCACCCCGCGCACCCGGCTCCTCCTGGTCAACACCCCGCACAACCCGACCGGCACGGTCCTCACGCGCGCCGAGCTGACCGCGGTCGCCGAGCTGGCGGTGGAGCGGGACCTGTTGGTGGTGACCGACGAGGTGTACGAGCACCTGGTCTACGACGAGGCCGAACACATTCCCCTCGCCACGCTCCCCGGCATGCGCGAGCGCACGGTCACCATCGGCTCGGCCGGCAAGACCTTCTCCTTCACCGGCTGGAAGGTCGGCTGGGTGACGTCGACGCCGGAGCTGGTCACGGCGGTGCGCTCGGCGAAGCAGTTCCTGACGTACGTCGCCTCCGGCCCCTTCCAGTACGCCGTTGCCGAGGCGCTGGCACTGCCCGACACGTACTTCGAGGTGTTCCGCGCGGACATGCAGGCCAAGCGAGACCTGCTCAGCGCTGGCCTCATCGACGCCGGCTTCACCGTCTTCCGGCCGACCGGCACCTACTTCGTCACCACCGACATCCGGCCCCTTGGCGAGGCCGACGGCCTCGCCTTCTGCCGCGCCCTCCCCGAGCGGGCGGGTGTCGTCGCCATCCCGAACGCGGTCTTCTACGACCACAAAGAGGCCGGGGCACCGTACGTCCGGTTCGCGTTCTGCAAACGCGTCGAGGTACTGGCGGACGCGGCAGAACGGCTCCGCAAGGCATTCGTGCACTGAACGCCGCTGCATGGGGTCAGTCGTCCTTGGCACGGCAGTCCTCCGACTCCGGTCTGCCCGCCACCTGCACCGCAAGAGCCCATCGCACCCCGCACCCCGGTTCGCCTCGCCTTCCGTACGGGCGAAACGGCGGAGGCTATTCGGTGCCCTTCGGGTGTCGCGGGGAGGCGTACACAAGGATCACAGTCGAGGTGTCCGGGCTGACCAGGTAGCGGACCCGGCCGCCGCTGGTGATCTCGTACTCCCACTGCTCCAGCTCAGAGCCCTTCCATTCCCTGGTGGCGTGTCTGCCTCGGAGCTGGTGCAGCCGGCTCAAGACGCTGGCCCCGTGACAGCCGACAGCCGTACCGGCAAGGGTCCCGGCCTCGCGCACGCCGTAGCGCGGGGATGACGCGGGCATAGAGTGGCGCGGTGGATGGACGAGCGCGACTGCTGACGAGGAGCTGCACGACCGGGTGGAGCGACTGGATTCACGGGGAGCTGTGGCTGCTCCCGTCGGCGTTGGTCCGCCGTCGGCTCGGGTTCACCGCCACTCTGGCGAACAGGAAGGGGCCAACGGTGGTCGTGCCGTTGCCGGAGGCTGACGTCACTGCTGCTGCCACCGCGCAGATCCGGACGGAGCACCGGACCAACAAAGTGATCCCTCTGGCCGGCATTGCCTCCGCCCACCTCCGTCGCGGCATCACCGCCGACCGACTCACCGTCCGCATGCATGACGGGGCTCAGCACAAACTTCTCTGGCTACCCACCGACCCCGCATACGCCGTACTCGCGAACGAACTCGCCCCCTGGCTACGCTGACCTGCTGTGCGCTGACGGCCTGTACCTCCAGGTCCCCGACCTCGTGATCGTCCGTGAAGGCGGCCTGGACGCCATGGCCAGGGCCCTGGTCGACCTCTTCGGCACCTACGGCATGGACACCGACGTCCTTCCGCGTCTCGAGGCCGACGAGGACGACTGACCTCAGGACACGACCCTGGCGCTCGTCCCCGCTCGTCCCCGCTCGGGTCATCTCGGCGCCGGCCTTCCGGCCGCTCGGTGGACGCCTGCAGCGTGCGGTGTCTCCCTCCATCGGGCGTCCATTTCTCGCCCCTCTCCGCGTCGCCCGGCACTGTGCGAATGTGAGCCACGCCAGCACCACCGCCCTCGCCCCGCCCGTCGCGCAGCGGCCCGGCGCCCGGCTGTCCGTCGTCGCCGCGGGCGGGGTCGCCGTGGGGCTGTTCGCGGCGGTACGGCTCACCGGCATGGCCGTGCTGGCGCTGGCCGCATGGGCGGGCGGGCGGCATCCGCTGACGCTGCTCGGGAGGTCGTGGGACGCGGCCTGGTACCTGGGGATCGCGGCGCACGGCTACGGCCGCACCCTGTACTTCGGCCCCGGCATCGTCCACAGTGACCTGGCGTTCTTCCCGCTCTACCCGGCCCTCATCCGGACCCTGACGGCCGTGACCCCGCTCAGCGGGGCCGGCGCGGGGCTGCTGGTGTCGTGGACGGCCGCCGCCGTCGCCGCGGGCGGGATCTACGCGGTGGGCGCCCGGCTGCACGGGCGGGCGGTGGGCACCGCCCTGGTGCTGCTCTGGGGGCTGCTCCCGCACTCCGTGGTGCTGTCCATGGCGTACACGGAACCGGTGCTGACCGCCTTCGCCGCCTGGTCGCTGTACGCCGTCCTGGCGGGGAACTGGCTGTGGGCGGGCACCCTGGCCGCCCTGGCCGGGCTGTCCCGCCCGAACGGCTTCGCGGTCGCGGCTGCCGTGCTGCTCGCCGCCGCGGCCGAGATCCGGCGCTCCCGCGGCCGGGTTACCCACAGGCTGTGGACGGGGGCGGCGCTCGCCCCGCTGGGCTGGAGCGCGTACGTCCTCTGGGTCGGCCTGCGCACCGGCGACGTGCTGGGCGGCTACTTCGGCGTCCAGCGGCTGTGGGGCTCACGCTTCGACTTCGGCCGGGGCTCGCTCGCCTTCGTCCGTACGCTGCTGCTGCGCGGCGACCGGTTCGTCTTCCCGATGGCGCTGGTCATCGTGGCGGCGGCGGTGGTGCTGTTCGCCCTGCTGGCCCTGGACCGCGCCCCGCTCCCGCTGCTCGCCCACACCGCCGTGCTCCTGCTGATCGCCCTCGGCGGCTCGGGCTTCTTCGAGTCGAAGCCGCGCTTCCTGCTCCCGGCCTTCCCGCTGCTGCTCCCGCTGGCCCGGGCGCTGGTGCGCACGGCGAGAGCCCGGCCCTGGCACGCGACGGTGGTGGTCACGGCCCTGGCCGGGCTCTCGTTCGGCTACGGCACCTACCTCGTCGTGTACGCGCAGACGCCCCTGTAGCCCGCTCAGGTCCTACTCGTCGCCGTCCTCCGGCTCGTCGGCCTCGTTGACCGCCTCCTCCAGGCCGAGCTGCTCGACCAGCCACTTGTCGAACTCGATCGCGGCCCGCACCCAGCTGACCGTGGAGGACACGAAGTGGTTGATGTCGACACCCATGCCGATCAGCATCTGGGCCTCACCGATGAGACGGACCGTGCCGTCGTCGTGGGTGTGGGTGTAGACCTTGGGCCACAGGGTCCGCCGGTTCCAGTCGTCGATGGACTCCAGCAGCTGCGGCTTCTCGTCGATCTTGTGGGGGCGGTCGTAGAACGTCCGCACCGAGAAGACGGCCTGCTCGTCCTCGCCGCGGAACATGAAGTACGTGCGGAACTGCTCCCACGGCGCCGCGAGGTCGCCCTCGTCGTCGACGACGTACTTGAGCTCCATCTGGTCGAGGAGCTGCTTCACAAGATCCTGATCCGGGACGACGGGGCCCGCCGGTCCTTGGGGCTGCGGCTCGGGCTGGCCCCCGAAGCTCGGGATCGAGGACGGGTCGATGGACATACGTGGACACTCCTGCGGTCGTCTGGATCGTCCGGTCATCACTGAGACCAGACGTAACACCCACCCTCTCTCCCTTGGACCACGACCGGCAACCTGCTCGGCCCCGAGCCGCCGATTCGCGCCGGATCAACGAGGTGAATACCAGAAAACCGGACCCCCAGCCCCCGGCCCCGGGCCCGGCACACCTGCCCTAGGGAGCAGAACGGCCCGCTCCTGGGCCGCCGGCCACCTTCGCGACAGGCCGAACCCGTTGGACGGTGAAAGCCCCGGAGGCCGCCACCCACGGGGGTGACGGCCTGCCTGCCCGGCTCTTTCGTCCGTCAGAGGGTCTTACCGGTGTCTTCGATGGGGGTTTCCGCCGTCGCCGGCCCCACGATCAGCCCGTCACCGAACGCGTCCACGCGGACCGTGTCGCCGTCCTTGACCTCGCCGGCGAGGATCTCCCTGGCCAGCCGGTCGCCGATGGCGGTCTGGACCAGGCGGCGCAGCGGGCGGGCGCCGTAGGCCGGGTCGTTGCCCTCCTCGGCGAGCCAGGCCAGGGCCTCGGGGGTGATCTCCAGGGCGAGGCGGCGGTCGGCGAGGCGCTTGGCCAGCCGGTCGATCTGGAGGCGGGCGATCCGGGCCAGTTCGTCCTTCTCCAGGGCCGAGAAGACCACCAGGTCGTCCAGGCGGTTCAGGAACTCCGGCTTGAAGGACCTCCGGACCGTCTCCAGGACCTGCTCCTTCTTCTCCTCCGGGCTGAGCGCCGGGTCGACCAGGTACTGGCTGCCCAGGTTCGAGGTGAGGACCAGGATGGTGTTGCGGAAGTCGACCGTGCGGCCCTGGCCGTCGGTGAGGCGCCCGTCGTCCAGCACCTGGAGCAGGATGTCGAAGACCTCGGGGTGGGCCTTCTCCACCTCGTCCAGCAGGACCACGGTGTAGGGCCTGCGGCGGACCGCCTCGGTGAGCTGGCCGCCCTCCTCGTAGCCGACGTAGCCGGGCGGGGCGCCGACCAGCCGGGCCACGCTGTGCTTCTCGCCGTACTCCGACATGTCGATGCGGACCATCGCCCGCTCGTCGTCGAAGAGGAAGTCGGCGAGTGCCTTGGCGAGTTCGGTCTTGCCGACGCCGGTCGGGCCGAGGAAGAGGAAGGAGCCGGTGGGGCGGTCCGGGTCGGCGATCCCGGCGCGGGAACGTCGTACGGCGTCCGACACCGCTCGTACGGCCTCGGTCTGGCCGATCAGGCGGCGGCCCAGCTCCTCCTCCATGCGGAGCAGCTTCTGGGTCTCGCCCTCCAGCAGGCGGCCGGCCGGGATGCCGGTCCAGGCGGCGACCACGTCGGCGATGTCGTCGGAGCCGACCTCGTCCTTGACCATGGTGTCCCTGGCCGTCTCCTCCTCGGCCTCGGACGCGGCCTCCAGCTCCTTCTCCAGCTGCGGGATCTCGCCGTAGAGCAGCTTGGAGGCGGTGTCGAAGTCGCCGTCGCGCTGGGCGCGTTCGGCGGTGCCGCGCAGGGCGTCGAGCTTCTCCTTCAGCTCGCCGACCCGGTTCAGGGACTGCTTCTCGCGCTCCCAGCGGGCGTTGAGGCCGCGCAGGTCCTCCTCCTTGTCGGCGAGGTCGCGGCGCAGCTTCTCCAGGCGCTCCCGGGAGGCCGGGTCGGTCTCCTTCTCCAGCGCCAGCTCCTCCATCTTCAACCGGTCGACGGAACGCTGGAGTTCGTCGATCTCGACGGGGGACGAATCGATCTCCATGCGGAGGCGGGAGGCGGCCTCGTCGACGAGGTCGATGGCCTTGTCGGGGAGGAAGCGGGAGGTGATGTAGCGGTCGGAGAGGGTCGCGGAGGCGACCAGTGCCGAGTCCGCGATCTGAACCTTGTGGTGGGCCTCGTAACGCCCCTTCAGGCCACGGAGGATGGCGATCGTGTCCTCCACCGTCGGCTCGGCGACCAGCACTTGCTGGAATCGGCGCTCCAACGCCGGGTCCTTCTCGATGCGTTCGCGGTACTCGTCGAGGGTGGTGGCGCCGACCATGCGCAGTTCGCCGCGGGCCAGCATCGGCTTCAGCATGTTGCCGGCGTCCATGGCGGAGTCGCCGCCGGCGCCCGCGCCCACGACCGTGTGCAGCTCGTCGATGAAGGTGATGATCTGCCCGTCGGAGTCCTTGATCTCGGCGAGGACGGTCTTCAGCCGCTCCTCGAACTCGCCGCGGTACTTCGCGCCGGCGACCATCGCGCCGAGGTCCAGCGCCACCAGCCGCTTGTCCTTCAGCGACTCGGGCACGTCGCCCTTGACGATCCGCTGGGCCAGCCCCTCGACGACGGCGGTCTTGCCGACGCCGGGCTCGCCGATGAGCACGGGGTTGTTCTTGGTACGGCGGGACAGCACCTGCACGACCCGGCGGATCTCCTGGTCCCGCCCGATGACCGGGTCGAGCTTCCCGTCCCGCGCGGCGGCGGTGAAGTCCGTCCCGAACTTCTCCAGTGCCTTGTACTGGCCCTCGGGGTCGGCGGTGGTCACCCGGCGCCCGCCGCGCGCCTTCCGGAAGGCCTCCGCCAGCTTCTTCGCACTGGCGCCCTGCCGGTCGAGCACCTCGCCGGCCGCGCCGCCCTTCGCGGCGATGCCGATGAGCAGGTGCTCGGTGGAGAGGTAGTCGTCGCCGAGTTCCTTGGCGCGTTCGCCCGCGTCGGCGATGACCGCGAGCAGGTCGCGGTTGGGCTGCGGGGGCGCGACCGTGGACCCGGTCACGCTGGGCAGCGCGGCCAGCACGCGCTCGGCGCCCTGGCGTACGGCGGCCTGGTCGGCGTCGACGGCCGCGAGCAGGTCGGTGATGTTCTCGTTGTCCTGCCCGGCAAGCAGAGCCAGCAGCAGGTGGGCAGGGGTGAGGTCCGCGTGTCCCTCGGTCACGGCCCGGCTGCTGGCCGCGTTGATCGCGTCCCGGCTCCTGTTGGTCAGCTCGGCGTCCACGTTCGCGTTCTCCTCCTCGGCATCGTTCGGCTGACTCAGCCAACGTACACAAAGTTGAGTCTATTCCACTCAAGGTGCGAGCGGGAGCCCTTCCTGGGCCGCCTTTCGGGCCTTCGAGTACGCCCGAAGGTGCCCCGCTCGCCGACCGCGGGGCCGGACGAGAGGACCGGGGGCGGGGCGTGGGGCGGAGACCGACGGCCGGCGCGGCAGGGGCGTCCGGGGAGAAGCCGTCGATGGCGGTGATCGAGACGCGGTGGAGCGGGCGCGGCCGGGACGTGGCCGAGGGCCGGCCGGGGGCAGGTCGGCCGACCGGTTCCGGCGGCTGGTTTCAGCCACCGTGGGATGCGGCCGAAACCGGCCGAAACATCGAAATGTCCCCCGAAAACTGCAGCGGCGTCACCGTGTTCAGGTCACGGTGACGCCGCTGCGGGGGGAAGCGCCTGAGCGATCTTTTACGACGGGGGAATCGCGTCAGGCACTGCGGGGGGTGGCCGAGATGGTCCTCACGTCCGGGACATCCGGCTCAGCCAGCCGGTGGTCCCGTTGGTCCAGGTTCACAAAGATCATTCCGTACCGGATCGCGCACCGCACGGGCTGCGGCGCACCCCGGGGCTTGCGCAGACACCGGTACGCCCGTACGTCCTCGTCCTCGTCGCGCGTGACGACGACCGGCTCACCGAAGACGGTCACCATCAGCGAGTCACCGGAGTGGGGGATCGCGGTGACGAGGTCGATGAAGTGCCAGCCCGAGCGGTAGGCGGTGGCCATCTCGCGGCGGAAGGAGCGGTCGTCCGGAGGAGTGGTCACGTCAACTCCACGCACTGTCGTCCGGAGCGACAATGACACTGTCACTGACGGCCGCATCGGGAGCCGCCACGGACCAGGCGCTGTCGGCCTGCACCCCACCCTTCGCGCCGGCGAGGCCACTCAGAGAACCGAAGGCCACAATGGCGGCGAAGGCGGCGACAAGCACCGAGCGAAGCATTCTCTTAGGCATAGCCGGCTTCGTCCTCACTTGAAGGTCCCCTCGTTCCCCCGTCCAGTAAGACGATGGCTCATTCGGGCACATCATGGCCACACGATCGGTGCATCATGTTCCTGCATGTTCAGGACCCTGGGGGGTGGAGATTTGACAACGAATCGGGCGAAAGCCGCGCATCCCCATGCGGTGACGGAGCTGTGTGGGGATGGCGCCCGTCTGTACGCGAACGCGCTCCGCACGGGACGTATCGCCCGCGCCGACGTGGAGCCCGCCCCGTGCCTCATGGAATTCGCCCTGCTCCATCCCGATCCCGACGACGCGAACTGGCTCCGCCCGGTTCCCCCGTCGGTGGCCCTGGCCCAGCGGCTCAACCCCATCGAACGCGAGATCACCGACCGCCGACGGCTGTCCATCGACCTCGCAGACGCATTCGAGCCGTTCATGGCCCTGAGCGCACAGGTGACGCAGTCGACGGACTCGATCACGGTATTGGAGGGGCTCGACCGCATCAACGCCGCGCTCGACCTCGCCACCGCCCAGTGCCAGAACGAGATGCTCACCGTCCAGCCCAGCCACCGCCACCCCGAGCGCAGACTCATCGAGGCTCTGGAGCGCGACAAGCCGCTGATCGAGCGCGGGGTGCGCATACGCACCCTCTACCAGCACACCGCCCGCTACAGCCCCGAACGGCTTGCGTGGGTGGACCAGTTCTCCGACGGTAAGGCCGAGTACCGCACCATCGACGAGCTCGTCGAACGCCTGATCATCTGTGACGAGACCGTGGCCTTCATCCCCACCCGCGACGACCGCCAGGTCGCCCTCGAACTGCGCCATTCCGGCCTCGTCCGTTACTTGATCAAAGTCTTCGAGTTCATGTGGAACCGCGCCGTACCACTTAGCGCCGGTGCCCCCTACGAGACCGCTCCCGACGGCATCACCGACATCCAACACTCGATCGCCAAGCTGCTGGTCGAGGGGCATGTCGACGAGGCCATCGCCCGTCGGCTGGGCATGAACGTCCGCACCTGCCGCGCCCACATTGCCAAGCTGGCTCAGGCGCTCGGCAGCGGTAGCCGTGCTCAGCTCGGCTACCTGATCGCCCAGTCCGGGATCCTGGACCAGAAGCTCCACGGGGAGGGCGGTGACCGGTGACGCCGCCCCCACACACCGAGCACGGCGTCGAGGACCTGTGCATCGCGGGGACGGAACTCTACGAGCGTGCCCTCGGCCACGGACACGTCTCCTTGCAGGACGCCGCGGACGCGCCCTGCCTTCTCGACCTCGGCCTGCTGCACCCGGCGCTCGACGACGCCGGCCGGCTGGAGCCCGTCGCCCCGGACGTCGCGCTCACCCGGCTGCTGCGCGGGGCCCGCGCCCGCATCACCGAGGAATGGCGGCTGGAGCAGCACCTGGTGGAGCTCTTCGAACCGCTGATGAACGTCCAGGGACCGCCCCGCGCGACGACGGACTCCCCTGCGCTGCGGCTGCTGAGCGGCACACGGCGGATCAACCAGGCCATCGGCGAGTCCATGGCGGAGGCCCGGCAGGAAATCCTGTGCGTCCAGCCGCACGCCGGTCTGGTCGGCGAGCGGGGTGCCCAGGCCCGCCCCGCCGCCTTCGGACGCGACCAGGCGTTCCTCGACCGCGGCGGCCGGTTCCGCACGCTTTACCAGAACACCCTGCGCCATGTGCCCAACGTGTTCACCTACGCCGAGAGCCTCAAGGGCGACAGCACGGCCCGCGGGCTCGACGAGGTGCCCGACCGGCTCATCGTCATGGACCGGACGGTCGCCTTCCTCCCCGCCAAGGACGACGGCTCCCTCGCCCTGGAGGTCCGCCACCCGGCACTGATCGACTACCTGATCAGCGCCTTCGACCGGCTCTGGCGCCTGGCCACGCCGATGTTCCCCGAGGCCGAGTTCCGCCCCTCCGTCAACGGAGTCACCCCCCGCCAGCAGGCCATCGCCGCCCTCCTCGTGGAGGGCCACACCGACGCGGTCATCGCCCAGCGGCTCGGCATGAACGTCCGCACCGCCCGTGTCCACATCGCCAAACTCGCCGCCACCCTCGGCAGCGAGAGCCGCGCCCAGCTCGGCTACCTCATCGCACGCTCCGGGATCCTCGACGAGGCGGAGCCCACCCGGTGAGCCGCTGCGAGCACGGTGCGGACGAGCTGTGCCAGGCCGGCGCCAAGCTGTACGAACGCGCCCTGCGCACCGGGCACATCGACGCCTGGGAGGCCGCCGACACGCCCTGTCTCACCGACCTCGGCCTCCTCCACCCGGCCCTCGACGACCCGAACCGGCTGGAGCCCGTCGCCCCCGCCGCAGCTCTGAACCGTCTGCTGCGTTCCGCCCGGGGCCGGATCGCCGCCGAACGGCGCCGCGAAGAAAGGCTGGTGGAGCTGTTCGAACCGCTCATGCGGGCCGACGGCCCGCGCGGCGCCTCCTCGGACGTCCCGACGATCAGCGTCCTCAGCGGACTCGACCGCATCGGTGAGGTCATCACCGAGGCCATGGTCGCCAGTTCCGGCGAACTTCTCACAATCCAGCCGCACACCACCAACATCGTGGCCCACACCCCTTCCAGGAGGCATGTCGAAGCCCTGGTCCGCGACCAGGCGCTGCTCGACCGCGGCGGCCGTATCCGCACGCTCTACCAGCACCCCCTCCGCCACTCCCCCACAGTCGTCGCACGCTACGAGTACCTGCACGGCGACGTGGAGGCCCGCACGCTCGACGAAGTGACGGCACGCCTCATCGTCATCGACCGCACCGTCGCCTTCGTGCCCGCGAACGCGGACCGCACCCTCGCCCTCGAGATCCGCCACCCCGCCCTCGTCAAGTACCTCGCCACCCTCTTCGACCGGCTCTGGCGCCTGGCCACGCCCATGTACCCGGAGCCGGCCCGCCGCCCCAGTGTCAACGGCATCACCCCGCGCCAGCAGGCCATCGCCGCCCTCCTCGTGGACGGCCACACCGACGCCGTCATCGCCCAGCGGCTCGGCATGAACATCCGCACCGCCCGCGTCCACATCGCCAAGCTCGCCGACACTCTCGGCAGCGAGAGCCGCGCCCAGCTCGGCTACCTCATCGCACGCTCGGGGATCCTTGATCCGGAAGGCTGACCGCGTCCGAGGCCGGGTCGGGGGCCGTGCCCGGGGCCGTGCCGGAAACCCCGCTCGCCCCGCCCGGCGGCCGGTCCAGCCCCACCTGGGCTATCCGCACGCCGAGTTGGGTGCGGCTGGCCGCGCCCAGGGTCTCCGAGAGGCGGGCGATGTGGGCTCGGCAGGTGCGCACGCTGATGCCGAGGCGTTCGGCGATCACCGCGTCCTGGTGGCCCTCGGCGAGCAGCGCGGCGATGGACTGCTCCCGGTGCGAGATGCCCTCGATGCCGGTGTCGGGGAGCGGGGCGGTGAGCGGGATCGCGAGGCGCCAGAGACGTTCGAAAACCGTGACGAAGTACTCGACGAGGGCGGGGTGGCGCAGCTCCAGGGCCATCGTGCGGTCCGCGTTCGCGGGGATGAACGCCACCGTGCGGTCGAAGAGGATGAGCCGGTCGATGACCTCGTCCAGGGTGCGGGCCTCGACCGCGTCGCCCATCAGCTCCAGGTAGTTGAGCAGGCCCTGGCCGTGCCGGGCGACGTGCGTGTACAGGTCGCGCATCCGCACGCCCCGCCCGCGCAGGGCGACGGCCCGGTGCAGGCCCTCGGTCAGCTCCGACTCGCGCCGGATGCCGCCGGGCTGCACGGTCAGCACCTCCTGCGTGCACGCCTCCGTCGCCTCGTCCATGGCCGCCTGGATCCGGGACAGCCCGTCGAGCACCCGGATGGCCGCCGTGCCCTCCGCGGACGCCGAGACGGCCTGCAGATGCCGTCCCAGACCGGCGTACCACTCGAACGCCGCGACCGCCGACCCCATCCGCCGCTGGCTGTCCGTCACCTCGTCGTAGACCCCGCGCAGCAGCCGGGTCATGACCTCCTGCGGAGCGGTCGGCACCAGCCAGTCCATGTCGTCGGGATCGGGGTGCAGCAGCGCCAGTTCAAGCAGGCAGGGCACCACGTCGGCGTCCGTGCGCCGCACCCGGCCCCGGCGCACGGCCCGGGAGTACACCCGGTCCCCGGCGGCGCACAGCCGGTCGGCACCGTGTGGATGCTCCTCCGTCCCGTGCCCGGCCATCGCCCATTCCACCCCCGGTTTGCTGCCTCTTCCGCAGCGCAACTATGAGCGGTCCGGACCGGGTCCGCAACACGGCTCCCCTCGCACAGGGCGCCGTAATGCCCGGATGCGACCGGATATCGCACCGCCTCCGCCGACCACATTGCAACAAGATGACGGTGGTGGCAGGGGGGTGCGCGCGGCATCGTGAGAGCCGCTTCCCACGGGTGTCGCCGGACACCCGGCGGGGCCCCGGGCCATCCTCCCCCGATCGGGCCGGGGCCCCGTGCAACGCGCCCACGGGGGAGATGCGTTGCAGGGAGGGCCGCTCGCGGGCGCGTGGCGCGGCGGTCTCGGCGAATCCCCGAAATCCGCCAGTGATCGCCGCGTTACGTGCCCGCTCTAACGTCCCTCCATGGCGGACATATTCGACGCGTACGCGTTGGCCGACGCGTGGGACGAGATGTTTGTGCGGCCGGGTGAGGTCAGGACCGCCTATGAGCCGGTACTGGCTGCGCTCCAGCCGATCGAACCGAGTGAACTGCGGTTCCGGGCCGACCAGATGGCCCGGGCCTTCACCGACCGGGGGGTGACCTACGCCTTCGCGGGCGAGGAACGGCCCTGGCCGCTGGACCTGGTGCCGAGGATCCTCGACGCCCTGGAGTGGGATCTTCTGCGAAGAGGCGTGGCCCAGCGGGTCCGGGCGCTGGAGGCCTATCTGGCCGACGCCTACGGACACGCGCGGGCCTTCGAGGACGGGGTGGTGCCCTGGCGGCTGCTCCTTGGCTCGCCGCACTTCCACCGGGCCGCGCACGCGGTGGAGCCGCCCGGCGGGGTGCGCATCCATGTGGCCGGAATCGACCTGGTCCGCGACGAGGCCGGGGCCTTCCGGGTCCTCGAGGACAACGTGCGGGTACCGAGCGGGGTGTCGTACGTCATCGAGAACCGGCGTGCGATGACCCGGATCTTCCCCTCGCTCTTCGCCGAGCAGCACGTGCTCCCGGTGGACGGGTATCCGGGCCGGCTGCTCGCCGCCCTGCGGGCCGCCGCGCCCGGCGGGGCGGCGAGCGATCCCCGGGTGGTCGTCCTCACCCCCGGGCCCAGCAACGCGGCGTACTTCGAACACGCCCTGCTGGCACGGCTGATGGGTGTGCAGCTGGTGGAGGGGCACGACCTGGTGTGCCGGAGCAACCGCGTGTGGATGCGCACGACGCGCGGCGAGGTGCCCGTGCACGTCGTCTACCGGCGCCTCGACGACGACTTCCTCGACCCGCTGCACTTCCGCTCCGACTCGGTGATCGGCTGCCCCGGCATCCTGAGCGCCGCCATCGCGGGGAACGTCACACTCGCGAACGCTGTCGGCAACGGCATCGCGGACGACAAACTCCTCTACACCTACGTCCCGGACCTGATCCGCTACTACCTCGGGGAAGAACCGGTTCTCCCCAACGTCGAGTCCTACCGGCCTGATGAACCAGGCCAGTTGGACGCGGTCCTGGACCAGATCGACCAGCTGGTGGTGAAGCCCGTGGACGGGGCCGGCGGGCAGGGCATCGTGATCGGCCCGAAGGCCGACAAGGAGACTCTGGAACGCACTCGCAAAGCCGTCGCGGCCGACCCGCGCGGCTTCATCGCGCAGCGCCCGGTCGCCCTCTCCACCTCCCCCACCCTCTCGGGTGAACGGATGGCCCCGCGCCACATTGACCTGCGCCCGTTCGCCGTGAACGACGGCGACGGCATCTGGGTGCTGCCCGGCGGCCTCACCCGGGTCGCCCTCCAGGAGGGCAACCTGATCGTCAACTCCAGCCAGGGCGGCGGCTCCAAGGACACCTGGGTGCTCGCCGAGGGCCCGGCGGATCGCCCCGAGCCGGTCGGCGCGGGCCCGATCCCCGCCGTCGCCCCGCGCCGCCTCGGCCCCGACGGCACCCGTGCGGTCGTAGCGGAAGGAGCGCAGCAGCAGTGAACGACGTGATCCTCTCCCGTATCGCCGAGTCGCTGACGTGGACCGGCCGCTACGTCGAACGGGCCGACGCCACCGGCCGGATCCTCGACGCCTACCTGCACCGGCTGCTCGAGGACCCCTGGCGCGACGAGGACGCCGCCTGCCGGTCGCTGTACGCGATCCTCGGCGTGGACGCCGGTCCGGAACGGGTGGACATGCAGCAGGTCCTGGACCAGCTCGCCTTCGACGCCCGCTCCACCTGCTCCATCGAGGGCGCGCTCGGCGCCGCCCGGCTGAACGCGCGCAGCGCCCGCGAGGCCGTCTCCTCCGAGATGTGGGAGTGCCTCAACTCCACGTGGCACGCGCTCGGCGACCGGCGCCGCGCCGCCCGCCGCACCGGCCCCTACGCCTACCTGGAACTGGTGCGCAGCCGGGCCGCGCTCTTCTTCGGGCTCGCCGACTCCACCATGAGCCGGGACGACAGCTGGCGGTTCGTCGTCCTCGGGCGGAGCCTGGAGCGGGTGGACATGACGGTACGGCTGCTCTCGGTGCGCGTGCTGGACGCGGCGCACGCGCCGGACTGGCCGACGCTGCTCAGCGCGAGCGGCGCCGACGAGGCGTACGCCCGGGTGCACAGCGGCTTCGGGGACACCCCGAGGGTGGCCGAATTCCTGCTCCTGGACCGGGACTTCCCGCGGTCGGCGCTGCACGCGCTGACCACCGCCGAGGAGTGCCTGGCCGCGCTCGGCCGGCCCCGCCAGGATCCGGCCCGCTCCCCCGTCGGCCGGGCCCGCACCCGCCTCGAATACCTCGACACCGCCACCCTGGAGGAGCAGCTGCCGGTCCTGCTGCGCGACCTCCAGCAGGCCTGCATGGCGTCCGCCGACGCGGTGGCGGAGCGGTTCTTCCCGTACCAGGGGCCCGTGCAGTGGGCCCAGGAAGGAGCCTGAGATGGCTCGTCGCCTCCGCATCCGGCACACCACCCGGGTCTCCTACGCGCAGCCCGCGGCCTCCTCGCACAACGAGGTCCGGATGACGCCGCTGACCCTGCCGGGGCAGACCACGCTGGACGCGCGGGTCACGGTGCAGCCGGCGACCGCCGTCTGGTCGTACTGGGACTACTGGGGCACCCAGGTCACCGGCTTCGACCTCCTCGAACCGCACGAGGAGGTGACGATCACCGCGTCCAGCCTGGTGGAGACGGCGGCGCCGGGCCCGCTGCCGGCCGCGCCGGGGTGGCGGGAGCTGGCCGAACGCGCCTCGGGGTCACGGCTGTTGGAGTTCGTGACGCCGACCGCGCGTACGTCGGTGCCGAAGAAGCTGGTGAAGAAGGCGCTGGGCGCGGCGGCGGGGCTGGGCCCGCACGAGGCCGCGGTGGCCGTGTCCGGGATGGTCGCGGACCGGGTGACGTACCTGCCGGGGGCGACCGGGGTGAACACCTCGCCCGCGGAGGCGTGGGCCCAGCGGGCGGGCGTCTGCCAGGACATCACCCACCTCACCGTCGCCCTGCTGCGGGGGCTGGGGCTGCCGGCCCGGTACGTGTCCGGGTACCTGCACCCCGAGCGGGAGGCCGAGCTGGACCGGCCCGTCGCCGGGCAGAGCCACGCCTGGATCGAGTACTGGGCCGGCGACTGGTGCGGGTACGACCCGACGAACCGGGTGCGGGCCGGGGAGGACCACGTGGTGGTGGGCCGGGGCCGGGACTACGACGACGTGACCCCGCACAAGGGGATCTACCGGGGGGTGCCGGGAGGGGCGCCGGAGGTGACGGTGGAGTTCACCAGGGTCGCGTAGCCGGTCGGCTGCGGGCCGGTGGGGGTTGCTCGCGCAGTTCCTCCCCCAGCCTTCGGCCGGGGGGGGTACCCCCAGCGCCCCTTACGGGGCGCGGCAGAGGCGTCAGCCCCCGACTCCCGGCGACTCCCCTACTTGAGGCCCGCCTGCGCGCAAGCGGTCTTGTACGCGGCCGTGCAGATCTGCGAGATCTTGTAGATGCCGTCCGCGACGACGGTGTCCTTGATCTTGCTCTTGGTCACGGCGCTGACCTGCACCAGCTGGGACGGGATGTCCTTGTTGGTCGGGCTGTCGACGGTGTCCTGGGTGAGCGCGTCGAACTGGATGTCCTTGCCCTGGACCTTGTAGACGGCCATCTGGGCGGCGGCCTCGGCCTCGTCGGGGTACGGCTTGTAGACCGTCATGTACTGCTCGCCGATGAGGATCCGCTGGATGGCGTCGAGGTCCGCGTCCTGGCCGGTGATCGGCGGCATGTTGGTCACACCCGCGGCCTTGAGGGCCTTGACGACACCGCCCGCCATGGCGTCGTTGGCGGAGTAGACGGCGGCGATGTTGTCCTTGCCGAGCAGGTCGACGGCCTTGGTGACCTCCTGCTCGGCGATGTCCGGGTTCCAGTCCTTGGTGTCGTACGAGTAGCCCGCGGTCGTCACCTTGCCGTTCAGCTCGGACAGGGCACCCGTCTTGAACTGCTTGGCGTTGGGGTCGGTCGGCGAGCCGTTGATCATGACGACCTTGTCGGAGGTGTCGACGTTCGAGCCGAGCGCCTCCAGGAGGGTACGGGCCTGGACCTCGCCCACCAGCTCGTTGTCGAAGGACACGTAGGCGTCGATGGGGCCCTCGGCGAGGCGGTCGTAGGCGATGACCGGGATGCCCGCGGCCTTGGCCTTCTTCACCGTGCCCGCGATGGCGTGCGCGTCGACGGCGTCCAGGATGATCACGTCGTCCTTGTCGGCGATCATCTGCTGCATCTGCGTCGCCTGCGTGGCGGCGGACGAGCCGGCGTTCTGGTAGTCGACCTTGCCCTGGTTGTTGGTCAGCTCGGCGATCTTCGACTTCATGATCGGGTAGTCGAAGTTGTTGTAGCGGGTGTTGATCTTGTCCGGCATCAGCACGCCCACCGTGATGTCGTTGCCCTTCGTCGGGGTCGCGGACGTCGACGAACCTGTCGCGTTGAGCACGCCGCAGCCGGCAAGCGAAAGGGTCATCGTGGACGCGGCCACAAACATGGCTATTCGACGCATACGGGGGCTCACTTCAGGTGCGTTCCGGACGTGGGCTGCTTTGCGACCCAGATGTCTGAAAAGCCAACGCGTAGGCCACACCCGGCGTCAAGCGGAACTACTTAACGAGTGCGCAACACCACGCTCCGCTGCTTCTGTGAAGGCTCAGCGGAATCACCTCCAAACACTCTTTACGGACCCTCCATCCAACGGGAGTTCACGGGCAGGCAAAGATCAGTACAACCAACGCGGTTCCTCACGAGTCGACATCCGGAACGGCCGTTCCGGTCGTGCGGATGCGACCAGAGGATCGAATGAACCCAGCCAGAAGCGCCACGGCCGTCGCCGCGGTGTTCGCCACCGCCGGCACGTTGCCCGGCGGCGCCGCCTGCACCGCCTCGGCGGCCACGGCCTGCTCCTCCCCCGTCTTCACGCGGCAGTTGTTCGCGAACACCACGTTCAAGGGCACCCCGAAGAAGACCGCCTGCGACTCCGCGGTCGACGAGAGCTGGAGCGGTGCGCCGGCGTCCGGCCTCCCGAAGGACGACTTCGGCGTCCACTGGACCGTCACCCGCGACTTCGGCTCCGGCGGCCCCTTCGCCTCGCCGCCTCCGGCCTCGACGGCATCCGTGTCTACCGGGTGGTCCGCACCGACAGGGCGACCGGCGTCAGCAGCACGGTGGCCGGGTGCAAGCCGAACAGCTCGCAGGACCCGCCGCTGACGGATCCTCACACCTACTGGACCTGGACCGGCGACGCCCCCGGGTACGCCGGCGACCGCCAGATCAACGGCTCCTGCTGGGACGTCTCCGGCGCGTCCGAGACGACGTACGACTACACGGTCGTGACGATCGACCCGTACGGCCATGAGTCGCCGCCCGGTCCGGCGGCCACGGCGACCACGCCGGACAGGGTGCGGCCGGCCCCGGTGGAAGACCTGACGGCCGAACCCGTCCCGCTGGGCGTCCGCCTGACGTGGACACCGCCCGCCGACGACGACGTCACCGAGTACTACGTCTGGCAGGGCACGACCGACCCGGACACCGGCGAGACGGTCTGGAAGAAGAACTGCTGGAGCTCGGACTCGTCCGCGACAGGGATCGTCTGCCCGACCGTCCCGGACGGCGCCACCCACGTCTACCGTGTGGCCGCAGCGGACGGTCACCACCTGTACGAGAACGAGGGCCCCGACTTCTTCCACACCACGGCCGTCCAGGTCGCCCTGCCGGACACCCGGCCGCCCGGCTGGACCACGACCGGTGTCCGTGCCGACCGTTACCCGGAGCCGTACGTCACCTGCTCGGAGAGCTCCGGCCTCGGCGACTGCTCCCGGTTCGCCGCCTACCGGGTGGAGCGCTGGGACCCCGCGGCGGCCGCCTGGAGCACCCTGGCCGAGGGCCCTGCGGGCACCGCCGCGTCCTACATGGACACGACCGTGTCCGGGGACGAACTGGGCCTCTACTACTACCGCGTCGTCCGCCTGGACGCCTCGGGCGCCGAGGCGTCGGTCACCTCGGCGGCCTACGGCATCTGGGACTACTGAGGGGACTACTGACCGGACGACGAAAGGGGCCCGGAGGTCGTGACCTCCGGGCCCCTTCGCACGCGTACCGCTAGTCCTTGGCCTTCTTCGGCCGCCACACCACCAGCGCGCTGGTCTGCTGGACCTCCTGGTACGGGACCAGGTCGCGGCGGTAGGAGGCGTGGACGGCGGCCTCGCGCTGCTGCATCGCGGCCGCCGCGCCGTCGACGGTCGCCTGGAGTTCGGCGACGCGCTGCTGGAGTGCCATGACCTGGTTCTCCAGTTCGATGATGCGCTTGATGCCGGCCAGGTTGATGCCCTCGTCCTGGGACAGCGCCTGCACCTGGCGGAGCAGTTCGATGTCGCGGGCCGAGTAGCGGCGGCCGCGCCCGGCCGTGCGGTCGGGGGAGACCAGGCCGAGGCGGTCGTACTGGCGCAGCGTCTGCGGGTGCAGTCCGGAGAGCTGGGCCGCCACCGAGATGACGTAGACCGGAGTCTCCTCGGTCAGTTCATACGGGTTACGTCGACGGCCGTCCATCTGCGTCATGCTCCCTTCGCGGCATCGAACAGCTCGGCGCGCGGGTCCTCGCCCGCGGTCGCCTCGCGATACGCCTCCAATGCGTCCCGAGCATTCCCCGACAGGTCCTTCGGGACACTCACCTCGACGGTGACCAGGAGGTCGCCGCGGGTGCCGTCCTTGCGGACCGCGCCCTTGCCACGGGCGCGCATGGTGCGGCCGTTGGGCGTGCCCGGGGGCAGCTTCAGGGTGACCGGCGGTCCGCCCAGGGTGGGCACCCTGACCTCGCCGCCGAGCGCCGCCTCGGTGAAGGTCACCGGGACGGTCACCGTGAGGTTGTCGTCCTTGCGGCCGAACACCGGGTGGGTGTCCACGTGCACCATGACGTACAGGTCGCCCGCGGGGCCGCCGCGTTCGCCCGGTGCGCCCTTGCCGCGCAGCCGGATGCGCTGGCCGTCGGTCACCCCCGCCGGGATGCGGACCTGCATGGTCCGGGACGACTTGGCGCGCCCGCTGCCCTTGCAGTCGGGGCAGGGGTTCTCCGCGATCAGGCCGCGGCCCTTGCAGTCCGGGCAGGGGTCGGTCAGCGAGAAGCCGCCGCCGGAGCCCCGAGCAACCTGGCCGGTGCCGACGCAGGTCGGGCACACCCTGGGCGTGCCGTTCGCGTCGCCGGTGCCGGAACAGGCCTTGCAGGGGGCCTGCGAGGACATCCGCAGCGGGACCGTGGCGCCCTCGATGGCCTCCGTGAAGCTCAGCGTGACCTCGGACTCGATGTCCTGGCCGCGCCGCGGCTGGGTACGGCCGGCCGTGCCGCCGCCCCGGTTGAACAGGCCCCCCAGGACGTCACTGAAGCCGCCGCCGCCGAAGCCGCCCCCGCCCTGGGCGCTGCCCCCGAAGAGGTCGCCCAGGTCGAAGTTGAAGTTGCCGCCGCCCGCGCCCGGCCCCGGGCGGAACCCGCCGTTACCGAAGAGGGCGCGGGCCTCGTCGTACTCCTTGCGCTTCTTGGGGTCGCCGAGTATGTCGTTCGCCTCGGAGATCTCCTTGAAGCGCTCCTCGGCCTTGGCGTTGCCCTTGTTGGCGTCCGGGTGGAACTCGCGGGCGAGCTTCCGGTACGCCTTCTTGATCTCGGCCTCGGTGGCGTCCTTGGGGACGCCGAGGACCTTGTAGTAGTCCTTCTCGATGAAGTCCTTGGTGCTCATCCCCGACGCCCCTCCTTCCGCTCGGTACTTATTACGTCAGCCCTCCTCAGGGCCGTTGTCCTTCTCGTCGGCCGCGGGGGCCTCCTCGGTCCCCTCGGCCTTCGCCGGCGTCGCCCCCGGCTGGGGTTCGGCGACCGCCACCCGCGCGGGGCGGATGGTGCGCTCGCCGATGCGATACCCGGGCTGCAGGATGGCCACGCACGTCGTCTCGGTGACGTCCGGCGCGTAGCTGTGCATCAGCGCCTCGTGGATCGTCGGGTCGAAGGGCTCGCCCTCCTTGCCGAACTGCTGCAGGCCCATCTTCGCCGCGACCGTCTCGAGCGACTCGGCCACCGACTTGAAACCGCCCACCAGTTCGCCGTGTTCCCGAGCGCGGCCGATGTCGTCGAGCACGGGCAGGAGTTCGGTCAGGAGGTTCGCGATGGCGATCTCCCGGACCGTGATCCGGTCGCGCTCCACCCGGCGGCGGTAGTTCTGGTACTCGGCCTGCAGGCGCTGGAGGTCCGCGGTGCGCTCGCCGAGCGCGGTGCGTACCTGGTCCAGCTGCGCGGTCAGGCCGGCCAACTGTGCGCTTGCGTCCCCGGCCGGGGCCGCCCCCTGTGCGGGAGCGGCCTTCGGCTCGGCGTCGTCGGGGGTGGCGCCGGAGGGGACGTCGGGCTTCTCCTCGAAGCCCGGGGTCTCCTCCGTCACGCGGCACCGTCCTTGCGCTCGTCGTCGACGATCTCGGCGTCCACCACGTCGTCGGCGGCGTCACCGGCGGGGGCGCCGCCGGCCGCGGCACCCGCGGCCTGGGCGTCGGCGTACATGGCCTGGCCCAGCTTCTGGGAGACGGCGGCGACCTTCTCGGTGGCGGTGCGGATCTCGGCGGTGTCCTCGCCCTTGAGCTTCTCCTTGAGCTCCTCGACCGCGGACTCGACCTCGGTCTTGATCTCGCCCGGGACCTTGTCCTCGTTGTCCTTGAGGAACTTCTCGGTCTGGTAGACGAGCTGCTCGCCCTGGTTGCGGGTCTCGGCGGCCTCGCGGCGGCGGTGGTCCTCCTCCGCGTACTGCTCGGCCTCCTGGCGCATCCGGTCGACCTCGTCCTTCGGCAGCGAGGAGCCGCCGGTGACGGTCATCTTCTGCTCCTTGCCCGTGCCCAGGTCCTTCGCGGTCACGTGCATGATGCCGTTGGCGTCGATGTCGAAGGAGACCTCGATCTGCGGGACACCGCGCGGGG
The DNA here is from genome assembly GCF_055583445.1 of Streptomyces sp. NPDC104761. Taxonomy (NCBI): domain Bacteria; kingdom Bacillati; phylum Actinomycetota; class Actinomycetes; order Kitasatosporales; family Streptomycetaceae; genus Streptomyces; species Streptomyces sp. NPDC104761. The sequence goes on from NZ_JBVJNZ010000010.1 coordinate 162,071, forward strand.
CCGGCGGCAGACCCGTCAGCTCGAACATGCCGAGCTTCTTGTTGTACGCCGCGATCTCGCGCTCGCCCTGGTAGACCTGGATCTGCACGGAGGGCTGGTTGTCCTCGGCGGTGGTGAAGATCTCGGACCGCTTGGTCGGGATCGTCGTGTTCCGCTCGATGAGCTTGGTCATGATGCCGCCCTTGGTCTCGATACCGAGGGACAGCGGGGTCACGTCGAGGAGCAGGACGTCCTTGACCTCACCCTTGAGCACACCGGCCTGGAGCGAGGCGCCGATGGCGACGACCTCGTCCGGGTTCACACCCTTGTTGGCCTCCTTGCCGCCGGTCAGCTCCTTCACGAGCTCGGCGACGGCGGGCATGCGGGTGGAGCCGCCGACGAGAACGACGTGGTCGATCTCGCCGAGCTGGATGCCGGCGTCCTTGATGACGTTGTGGAACGGCGTCTTGCAGCGCTCCAGGAGGTCCGCGGTCAGCTGCTGGAACTGGGCGCGGGTGAGCTTCTCGTCGAGGTGCAGGGGGCCCTCGGCGGAGGCGGTGATGTACGGCAGGTTGATCGAGGTCTCCGTGGAGGACGACAGCTCGATCTTGGCCTTCTCGGCGGCCTCGCGGAGGCGCTGCAGGGCCATCTTGTCCTTGCCGAGGTCCACGCCGTGGCCGGCCGCGAACTGCTTGACCAGGTAGTCGACGATGCGCTGGTCCCAGTCGTCACCACCGAGGTGGTTGTCGCCGTTGGTGGCCTTCACCTCGACGACGCCGTCGCCGATCTCCAGGAGGGACACGTCGAAGGTGCCGCCACCGAGGTCGAAGACGAGGATCGTCTGGTCGTCCTTGTCGAGGCCGTACGCCAGCGCGGCGGCGGTGGGCTCGTTCACGATGCGCAGGACGTTCAGACCGGCGATCTCGCCGGCCTCCTTCGTCGCCTGGCGCTCGGAGTCGTTGAAGTAGGCCGGGACGGTGATGACCGCGTCGGTCACCTTCTCGCCCAGGTAGGCCTCGGCGTCCCGCTTGAGCTTCTGCAGGATGAACGCGGAGATCTGCTGGGGGTTGAAGTCCTTCCCGTCCAGCTGGATCTTCCAGTCGGTGCCCATGTGACGCTTCACGGACCGGATCGTCCGGTCCACGTTGGTGACCGCCTGGCGCTTGGCGACCTCGCCGACCAGGACTTCGCCGTTCTTCGCGAAGGCGACGACGGACGGCGTGGTCCGGGCACCCTCGGCGTTGGTGATGACGGTGGGCTCGCCGCCTTCAAGAACGCTGACGACGGAGTTAGTCGTGCCCAGGTCGATGCCGACCGCACGTGCCATGGTGAATTCCTCCAGCTGACTTGAGTGGAACGGACTCAAGTGTGCATCAAGCCGCGCCCGGGGTCAACAGACCTGAGTCCAGCCGACTCAAGTCTTATCCGTTCCTTACACGCAAGTGCCCGCTGACCTGCGTCGGTACGGCGTTCTTCGCCCCGTACACCGGAACCCGAAGGAGGAGCAGCACGATGCTGAAGGTGACGCAGGCGACGCACGTGGCGCCGGTCCGGCCGACCCAGCCGCCGTGCACGAGCACCGCGACGAGCACCCCGGCGAAGGACGCGGCGCCGAGGACGACGGTTGCCCGCTGCGAGGTGAGCCCGAGGCGCCGCAGCCGGTGCGCGAGGTGGTCGGGCCCGCGCCGCAGCACCGGGCGCCCGGCGAGCAGCCGCGACAGCACGACGAGCAGCACGTCGCCGCTCGCCACGGCGGTGAGCGCGAACAGCACGCCCGCGCTGGCCGCGGGGTCGTAGCCGGACCGGGTGATCAGCGCGGCCGCGGCCAGCACGAACCCGGTGAACAGCGAGCCGGTGGCGCCGAGGGCGATCCGCGCGGGAGCCCAGTTGTGCAGCAGGAACCCGGTGAGCGCGGCCGCGAGCACGCTCAGCAGCACGGCGAGCCCGTCCATCACCTCGGCGGCGGCACAGGCCCCGACCCCGAAGGAGGTCACCACCCCGACGGTCCCGGCCAGTCCGTCCGCATGGTCGAGCCCCTTGAAGGCGACGGCGACGAAGGCGATCCAGGCCGCCCCGAGCACCCCGCCGACGATCCCGAACTCGCCGTAGGGCACCACGCACGCGGCCGCCACCGCCGTACCGAACAGCAGGAAACGCGTCTTCAGCCGCCACACGTCGGCGACCACCCCGAGCAGCGCCACCGCTCCCCCGGCGGCCACCAGCTCCCCGACCCCGGTGCCGAGCGGCGCGACCCGGGTCCAGTCGCCGGCGAACGCGACCAGACAGGTGGCGCCGACCACGGCGAGACCGCCCAGCGCGGGCACCCGCCGGGTCCGCCGCCGGTCGAGGAGCCCCAGCCGCAGGGCACACGGGCGGATCAGCGCGGCGAGGAAGGCGGCGAGCAGGAAGGCGGTGGTGGCGGCGGCGATCCCGTAGAGCACAGGTCCAAATTAGACCTAAATGTAACAATTCTGTACGAATAACACGATCGGGTTGGGGCGTACCGCCCAGGCAGACCTCAGCGATCCAGATCACCCCGCACCTGGCTACAGTGCGAGTAAAGATGCGGGTAGTCTCGAACCGACTGGATAAGTTACCGCTTAGTAATTTCGGGAACCCTCTCGAAGAGACCCGAAGAGACCACCCCTCGCAGGCCCGAGGAGCCCCCATGCAACTCGCCGCGATCATCGTGTCGCTGGTTCTGATCGTGGTTGGCGTGGCGTTGTTCGCCCGCGCCGTCCTGCAGATCTACAACTTCATGCGGCTCGGCCAGAACGTGCCCGCCGGCACCCGTACCGACGAGCCCGTCCAGCGGACCGTCACGGTGGTCAGGGAGTTCCTCGGCCACACCCGGATGAACCGCTGGGGCATCGTGGGCGTGGCGCACTGGTTCGTCGCGGTCGGCTTCTTCTCCCTCCTGCTGACGATCGTCAACGCCATCGGCCAGCTGTTCCAGGCCGACTGGATCCTGCCGGTCATCGGCGACTGGGCGCCGTACAACGTCTTCGTCGAGTTCATCGGCACCATGACGGTGCTCGGCATCCTCGTGCTGATCGCGATCCGCCAGCTGAGCAAGCCGAACCGGCCGGGCCGCAAGTCCCGGTTCGCGGGCTCCAACTTCGGCCAGGCGTACTTCGTCGAGGCCGTCATCCTGATCGTCGGCGTCTGCATCTTCACGCTGCACGCGCTGGAGGGCGCCCAGCACCACGTGGACTCCTACGAGGCGTCGTTCTTCATCTCGTACCCGGTGGTGTCCTGGTTCCGCGGCATGGACGTCTCCACGCTGCAGAACCTCACCTACTTCTTCGCCGGCCTGAAGATCGCGACCTCCTTCATCTGGATGATCGTGGTCGCCCTCAAGACCGACATGGGTGTCGCCTGGCACCGCTTCCTCGCCTTCCCGAACATCTGGTTCAAGCGGAACGCGACGGGTGGGACCTCGCTGGGCGCGCTGCTGCCGATGACCTCGGGCGGCAAGCCGATCGACTTCACCGACCCGGGCGAGGACGACGTCTTCGGCGTCTCGCAGGTGGAGCAGTTCTCCTGGAAGGGCCTCCTCGACTTCTCGACCTGCACCGAGTGCGGTCGCTGCCAGTCGCAGTGCCCGGCCTGGAACACCGGCAAGCCGCTCTCCCCGAAGCTGCTGATCATGTCCCTGCGGGACAACGCGCACGCCAAGGCGCCCTACCTGCTCGCGGGCGGCGGCAAGACCGCCGAGGGCGAGGAGAAGGGCTCCGAGGAGCAGCTCGCCGGGGTCCCCGCGGCGGCGCTCGCGGAGGCCGAGCGGCCGCTGATCGGCACCGCCGAGGAGAACGGCGTCATCGACCCGGACGTGCTGTGGTCCTGCACCACCTGCGGCGCCTGCGTCGAGCAGTGCCCGGTGGACATCGAGCACGTCGACCACATCGTCGACATGCGCCGCTACCAGGTGATGATCGAGTCCGCGTTCCCGTCCGAGGCGGGCACGATGCTCAAGAACCTGGAGAAGAAGGGCAACCCCTGGGGCCTGGCGAAGAAGCAGCGCCTGGAGTGGCTCAAGGAGGTCGACTTCGAGGTCCCGGTCGTCGGCAAGGACATCGAGGACCTCACCGAGGTCGAGTACCTGTACTGGGTCGGCTGCGCGGGCTCCCTGGAGGACCGCGCCAAGAAGACCACCAAGGCCTTCGCCGAGCTCCTGCACATCGCGGGCGTCAAGTTCGCGATCATGGGCGGCGACGAGAAGTGCACCGGCGACTCCGCCCGCCGCCTCGGCAACGAGCCCCTGTTCCAGGAGCTCGGCATGGAGAACGTGGCCGCGCTGAACATGGCGTTCGGTGAGTCCCTCAACGAGGAGGGAGAGGTGGACGAGTCGACCAAGAAGCCGAAGTCGGCCAAGAAGATCGTCGCCACCTGCCCGCACTGCCTCAACACCATCGGCAACGAGTACCCGCAGCTCGGCGGCGACTACGAGGTCATCCACCACACCCAGCTGCTCCAGCACCTGGTGGACGAGGGCAAGCTGGTCCCGGTCACCCCGGTCGAGGGCATCATCACCTACCACGACCCCTGCTACCTGGGCCGCCACAACAAGATCTACACGCCCCCGCGCGAGATCATCGCGAACGTCCCGGGCCTCAGGAACGAGGAGATGCACCGTCACAAGGAGCGCGGCTTCTGCTGCGGCGCCGGCGGTGCGCGCATGTGGATGGAGGAGCGGATCGGCAAGCGCATCAACAACGAGCGCGTCGACGAGGCCCTCTCCCTCAACCCCGACATCGTCTCCACCGCCTGCCCGTTCTGCCTCGTGATGCTGACCGACTCGGTCAACGGCAAGAAGAACGACGGCAAGGCCAAGGAGTCCATCCAGGTGGTGGACGTGGCCCAGCTGCTCCTCGACTCGGTGAAGACCCCGGTGGACCCGGCGGGCGCCGCGGAGCAGGAGAGCGAGCCGGAGCCGGAGCCGGTGAAGTAGTCCCGACGGCCGCCACGGCGCCCCGTGCCCTCGCCGGGCACGGGGCGCCGTCGTATGCCGGGGCGGGCCGCACCGGGGGCCCACCCGCTCCGAGAGGGTCCCGGTGCGGGCTGCCTCGCCGGAGCGTCACGGCCCGTCGGTCCGGGCGGCCGGTGCGTCGAGGAGGCCGTTCGCGGCGCGGTGGATCTTCGTCAGGGCGCTGAGCAGGTGCTGTCGTTCGGTGTCGGTGAGGTCCGCGGTCACCGCCGCCTCCAGGCGTCGGCGCTCCTCCTCCACCGGCTCCCGCAGGGCGCGTCCGGCGTCGGTGAGCCAGAGCCGGACCAGGCGGTTGTCGCGGTCGTCGGGGCGTCTGACGAGCAGGCCGGCGGCGGCCATGCGGGTGGCCATCTTGGTGACGGTGGGCGTGGTGACGTGGACCGCCGCCGCGATCTCGCCCGGAGTACGGCCGTCCGCTTCCCAGAGCGCCGCGAGCAGGTGGTTCTGGCCGAGGTGGAGGCCGTACTCCCGCATGCCGCGGTCGGCGAGCGCCCGCAGGGCCTTCGAGGTCTTGCTGTGCAGGTCCAGGAACTCGGGCATCGCGGCCTTCCGGGAGACGGCGTACGGCACCTGGCACGGGCGCCGGTGTCCGCAGCCGATCGATTGACGGCTAATCATTTCCCGGCTAACGTCCCGTGCTGCACCGAAGTCGTTAACCGGCAAATGAATGCGAGATGTCATGTTACTGCTCACCGGAGCGACCGGAAACATCGGCCGGGAACTCGTTCGCCGACTCGACGCACAGGGCGCGAAGTTCCGCATCCTCGTACGCGATCCCAGCCGCGCCGAGGACCTGCCGGACCGTGCCGAGCGCGTCGTCGGCGACCTGGACGAGCCGACCGGCCTCGCACCGGCCTTCGACGGCGTCGACCGCCTGTTCCTGCTCCCCACCGGCATCGGCACGGCCCACACCGAACACGCCCTCACCGCCGCCCGGACCGCCGGAGTACGCCGCATCGTGCTCCTGTCCTCCTTCAACGTCCTCGGCACGCCCATGCCGGCCATGGGCCACTGGCACCACGCACGCGAGACCCTCGTCCGCGCCTCCGGTATCCCCGCCACCTTCCTGCGGCCCGGCGCGTTCATGACCAACGCCCTGGACTGGCTGCCCACCCTCCGCGAGGGCGGCTACGTCCTCGACCCCGTCGGCCCCGGCCGCTACGCCCCGGTCCACCCCGCCGACATCGCGGCCGTCGCCGCGCTCGCCCTGACCGAGGACGGGCACGAGGGCGAGGCGTACGCACTGACCGGTGCGGAGACGTTCACCCTCGCCGAGCAGGTCGGCGTCCTCGCGGCGGTGCTCGGGCGCCCCGTCGAGGTCCGTCCGGTGACCACGGCGGCCGAGGCGGTACGGGCCCGCTTCCCCGCGGGTGCTCCGCCGGCGCTCGCCGAAGCCCTCGTGGAGGGGTTCCGGCTCCTGCGCGCCGACACCGTCGGTCTGCGCACGGAGACCGTCGAGCGGCTTCTCGCCCGCAGGCCGCTCACCTTCGCCGACTGGTGCACCGCCCACGCGGACGTGTTCCGGCAGGCTCTCGACGCCGCCTGAGCGGCCGTCGCCTCCCGCCCGTGACGAGGCCGGCCGGACGCGTCCGTACCCCGGACGGCCCTCTCCTGCTCGCGTATCCGCGGCCCGGCGGTTCGGCTGGCAGGAGGGCCGGATCGAGCGGGAGGTACGGGTGGCGGAGGACAGCGCGCGCGGGGACGGGGACGGGGACCGGTCCGACGACGTGCGGGAACTGCGGGCCCGGGTCGCGGCCCTGGAGAGCACGCGGGCCCGGCCGCCCCGGCACCACGTCAGGTCCCTGCTCGCCGTCGTCCTGATCGCCGTCGGCTGCCTGCTCGCCCCGCTCGCCGTGGTCGCCTCGTGGGCGGCCGACCAGGTGGGCGACACCGGCCGTTACGTGAGCACGGTCGCCCCGCTCGCCTCGAACGCCGACGTCCAGGACGCCGTGGCCAACCGGGCCACCGACGCCCTCATGTCCCACCTCGACCTGCCCGCCCTGCTCGCCGACGTGGTTCCCGCGGACCGGCCCCGCCTGCAGCAGGCGCTCGGCGGCAGACTCGGCGACGCGCTCGAAGGGGCCGTGCGCAGCTTCGTCCACGACAAGGCCCGCGAGGTCGCCGCGTCCGGCGCGTTCCGGACCGTCTGGACCGACGCCAACCGCAAGATCCACAGCAGCCTCGACAAGGCCCTCACGGGCAGCGGCGGCGGCGCGGTGCGGCTGACGGACGACAGCGTCACCCTCGACATCGGCCCCCTCGTGGACCAGGTCAAACAGCGCCTCGTCGAAGCCGGGCTGACCCCCGCCGAGCACATCCCCGCCGTGCACACCGACTTCACCCTCGTCAGGTCCGACCAGGTCGGCAAGGTCAGGACCTACGTCCGGCTGCTGCAGCTCGCCGGGGACTGGCTGCCCGTGCTGGCCGTGCTGCTGGTCGCCGCCGGGGTGCTGCTCGCGGTCCGGCGGCGCCGGGCCCTGGTGGCGGGCTGCCTCGCGGTCGCCGTCACCACCGGGCTGCTCGGCATCGGGCTGCGCGTGTTCCGCGTGTTCTACCTGGACCGGCTGCCCGCGGGCGTCTCCCCGGGCGCGGCGGCCGCCGTCTACGACGCGCTGACCCACTTCCTGCGCACCGGAGTGCGCATGGTGGTGGCCCTGGCCGTCGTCGTCGCGCTGGCCGCCTGGCTCTCCGGCCCCGGCCGGTACGCCGGGCTGCTCCGGAGCCTGTGGACGTCCGGGATCGACGCGGTACGCGCCACCGCCGACCGCGCCGGACTGCGCACCGGCCCGGTCGGGCCCTTCGTCCACCGCCACCGCACCTGGATCATCTGGGTCCTGGTGGCCGTGGCGGTACTGGTCTACCTGCTGTGGTCCTACCCCACCGGCTGGGTGGTGGTCGGCATCGCCCTGTGCCTGCTGTTCGCCCTGGCCGTGACGGAGTTCCTCGCGACGCCGGACTGACGGCGCCCGGCCGCTACGTCAGCCCGATCGCCGCGCACGCCGACCGGTACTTCGCGGTGCAGATCTGGGACACCGTGTAGACGCCGTCCGCGATCACCGTGTCCTTGATGTTGTCCTTCGTGAGCGCGACCACCGGGACGAGCGTCGCGGGGATATCCTTCTCGGTCGGGCTGTCGACCTTGTCCTGGGCCAGCGCGTCGTACTGGATGTCGCGGCCCTGCACCTTGTACACGGCCATCTGCGCGGCGTCGGTGGCCTCGTCCAGGAACGACTTGTACACGGTCATGTACTGCTCGCCCGAGACGACCCGCTGCACCGCGTCCAGGTTCGCGTCCTGCCCGGTCACCGGGGGAATCGTGGTGGCGCCCGCGTTCTTCAGGGCGTCGATGACGGCGCCGGCCATGCCGTCGTTGGCCGAGTAGACGGCGGCGATGTTGTGCAGGCCGACGGCCCTGATCGCCTTCTTCATGTTCGCGCCGGCGGTCGCGGGCGACCACTTGGCGGTGTCGTACTCCTCGGCGATGCGGACCTTGTTCTTCAGTTCGCCGAGGGCGCCCTTCTTGAAACTCGCCGTGTTCGGGTCCGCGGGGTCGCCGTTCATCATGACGACCTCGCTGGTGGCCGCCTTGTCGCCGAGCGCACCGAGGATGGCGCGGCCCTGCACCTCGCCGACGAGTTCGTTGTCGTGCGAGACGTACGCGTCGATCGGGCCCTGTGCGAGCCGGTCGTAGGCGATGACGGGGATACCGGCGGCCTTCGCCTTCCGGACGTCCGGTGCGATGGCCCTGGCGTCCACCGAGTCGACCAGGACGACGTCGACCTTCCGGTCCACCATCCGCCGGAGCTGCCGGCTCTGGGTGGCCGCGCTCGCCCCGGCGTTGGCGTAGTCGACCCTGCCCTTGCCGTGGGTGAGGGAGGCGACCTCCTTCTCGATGATGGGGCGGTCGAAGTTCTCGAACCGTGCGGTGTCCTTGTCGGGCAGGAGCAGCCCGACCGTGATGTCGTCGCCCTTCGTCGCGGACGCGGCGGCGCCGCTCCCGCCCACGCCGTCGACGACGCCGCACGCGGTGAGCGCGAGAGCGGACGCGGAGGCGGCCAGGGTGATCGTGAGGCGGGGCAGGGGGGTCCCGCGGAGGATGGGAACGCTCACATCAGGCGCCTTCCGAGTGGGGGGAGCGTCATGCGCAACCGATGGTGTGAAGGAAGCAAACGCGTAGCGGCCGGATACGTCAAGACGTCCGGACAACGCGGCAGTTGGGGGCGGGCCCAGACCTCACGCCGGCACATCCGACGTGACACCGTTGCCCCAGGTCAGGGCCGCACGGCGGGAGTTCGGCGGAGCGGCGGGACGGGCATCACGGAGGGGTGGGCGGCCGAACGGGCCAACGCACTCTCCGCGCGGCGGACTTCACCGAGCCTTCGCAGTTGCTACCCCACCTTCACAGTCGGCGTCCCGGCCGGGCAAGGACCGACCGGAATCTCTCCACCGGCCAATGTTGTGCATTCCATTGACCGCAGTCGCAAAGGAGCCCTAGATTCCCCCCTGCCTTCGTTCAGTGCACTGAGCACCGCTCCCCCGCCCGTCTCCCCCACCCCCCGCCCAAGGAGCCGTCGCCATGCCTGCCAGCACCCGTCCGCGGGCCTCCCGCGTCCGCCTGCGCATCGCCCTCGCCGCCCTGGCCTCGCTGGCGGCCACGGCGCTCACCGCCCTGCCCGCGCCCGCCGCCGAGGCGGACACGCCGGTCACCGGCAGCCTCACCGGCACCCTGTCCGACGGCGCCACCTGGATCGCTGACGTGCCCGAGCACTGGAACGGCACCCTGCTGCTGTTCAGCCACGGCTTCGGACCCCTCGTCGCCCAGGACGCCCCCACCGACGCCGTACGCACCGAACTGCTCGCCGAGGGCTACGCGCTGGCGGGATCGTCGTACGACCCCCATGGCTCGATGTGGGCCCTGGGCAGTGCCGAACGCGACCAGTTCGCCACCCTCGACGCCGTCACCGCGCGGGTCGGCACGCCGCGGCGCACCCTCGCCATGGGGCAGTCCATGGGCGGGCTCGTCAACGCGCAGCTGGCACGCGACGGCGCCGGCCGCATCGACGGCGCGCTCGGCCAGTGCGGCCTGGTCGCGGGCGCGACGGACCTGGACAACTACCAGCTGGACGCCGAATACGCCCTCGCCCGGCTGCTGTTGCCGGCCCAGGACGTGCAGCTCGTGGGATTCGGCACCGCCGGTGCGGCCGCCGCCACCGCGGACACGCTCGCCGCCGCCGTCACCGCCGCCCAGGCCACCCCGCAGGGCCGCGCCCGGATCGCGCTCGCCGCCGCCTTCCTCAACCTGCCCGCATGGTCGCCCGGGAAGGACCGGCCGGCCGCGACCGACTGGGCGGGCCAGGAGGCGCAGCAGTACGACTGGTTCGCGCACGGCATCCTGGCGTTCTTCGAGGGCGGCCGGTACGCCGTCGAGCAGTCGGCCGGCGGCAACAACTCCTGGAACCGCGGCGTCGACTACGCCGGCCTGCTCGCCGGTTCCGCCCACGCCCCCCAGGTCCGCGCCCTGTACAGGGCGGCCGGGCTGGACCTCGGCGCCGACCTGCGGACGCTGACCGAGGGCGCCACGGTCGACGCCGATCCCGCCGCGGTCGCCACCGCGCGGCGCACGTCCTCCGCGGGCCAGGGACTCGGGGTGCCGTTGCTCGACGTCCACACCACCGCCGACAACCTGGTCCCGGTGGAGCAGGAGAACCGCTTCGCCGACCGGGTGCGCGCCTCCGGTGACGGCGCGCTGCTGCGGCAGGCGTATGTCGAACGGCAGGGCCACTGCACGTTCACCACCGCCGAGACCGTGGCGGCCCTGCACGCCCTCGAACACCGCGTGGACACCGGCCGGTGGGACGACGCGGCGACCCCGGCCGCCCTCCAGGCGTCCGCCACCGCGCTCGGCCTGGACGGGGCGGCCTACGTCCGCTACCGGCCGGCCGAGTTGACGGTCGGACGCGACGGACGCGACGGACGCGGCTGAGGCGGTGCCCGCCGTCTCCGCCGTCACCGGTCCGGCGCAGGGAGTTCGATCTCGGCCCAGATGGTCTTGCCGCCGACGTGGTGACGCGTCCCCCAGCGTTTGGCGAGCTGGGCGACGAGCAGCAGGCCGCGGCCGCCCTCGTCGTAGGTGCGGGCCCGGCGCAGGTGCGGGGCGGTGCCGCTGCCGTCGGAGACCTCGCAGATCAGCGCGCGGCCCCTGATCAGCCGGAGCTGGACGGGCGGCTGCCCGTAGCGGATGGCGTTGGTGACGAGCTCGCTGACCACCAGCTCGGCCGTGAACGCCACCTCCGTCAGGTGCCAGGCCTCCAGCCGGGCCAGCACCTGGACGCGGGCGTCGGCCACCCGGGCCGGGTCGGAGGGCAGGTCCCAGGTGGCGACCCGGTCGGCGTCGAGGGCCCGGGTGCGCGCGACGAGCAGGGCGACGTCGTCCTCGGGGTGCGCGGGCAGCAGTGTCCGCAGCAGTTCGTCGCACAGCTCCTCCAGCGGCCGGGCGGCGGCCCGGCCGAGGGCCCGGCGCAGCCGCGCCAGGCCGCCGGCCAGGTCGTGCGCGGCGCCCTGGACCAGACCGTCGGTGTAGAGCGCGAGGAGGCTGCCCGCGGGCAGTTCCCGCTCGGCGGTCTCGAAGGGCAGCCCGCCCGCGCCCAGCGGCGGTCCGGGCGGCACGTCGAGGAAGTCCGCCGGGCCGTCGGGGCCGACGACGGCGGGGGGCGGGTGGCCCGCGCTGGCGGCCGTGCAGCGGCGGGAGACCGGGTCGTAGATCACGTACAGGCAGGTCGCGATGAGGTCGGTGCGGACCTCGACGTCGGGTTCGTGCTCCGCGGTGCTCTCCTCCTCGGCCGCGAGGAGGGTGACCAGGTCGTCGAGGTGGGTGAGCAGCTCGTCGGCGGGCAGGTCCACGTCGGCCAGGGTGCGTACGGCGGTCCGCAGCCGTCCCATGGTGGCCGAGGCCCGCAGCCCGTGGCCCACCACGTCGCCGGCCACCAGCGCGACCCGGGCGCCGGAGAGCGGGATCACGTCGAACCAGTCGCCGCCCGGCCCCGCCCGGGTGCGGGCCGGCAGGTAGCGGTGGGCCGTTTCGACCGCGTCCTGGGCCGAGAGCCGGCTGGGCAGCAGGCTGCGCTGCAGGGCGAGGGCGGTGCTGCGTTCGAGGGTGTACCGGCGGGCGTTGTCCACGGCCACGGCGGCACGCGCGGCGATCTCCTCGGCCAGCAGCAGGTCGTCGTGGGTGAAGGGCTCCTCGCGCCGGTGCCGGACGAGGACCGCCACCCCGAGGGTGATGCCGCGGGCGCGCAGCGGAACGACCATGATCGAGTGGATCCCGAACCTGCGCACCACACCCGACCGCCCGGGGTCGACGAGCTCCCAGTTGCGGATCGCCTCGTCCCCGGTGCTGTGCAGCGAGGACCTGCCGGTGGCCAGGCAGCGGACGGGGGGTGCGGACGCGGGGTACTCGTCCACCTCCCCCGGCTCGGTCAGCGCCTCGGGGACACCGGGCAGCACGGACTGCTGGGCCGCCCGCCGCAGCGGGACCCGGCCGGTCCCGGACGGTTTCGGCTCGACACCGCGGTACAGGGAGTCGAGCAGGTCGATGGTGATGAAGTCGGCGAGCCGCTCCACCGTGACGTCGGCCATCTCCTGCGCCGTGCGCATCACGTCCAGGGTGCTGCCCACCCGGGCGCTGATGTCGTTGAGCAGCGCGAGCCGCTCCCTGGCCAGGTACTGCTCGCTGACGTCCAGCGCGGAGACCTCCACGTGCCGGACCCGCCCCGCAGGGGTGACGAGCGGGGAGACGGTGACGGACCAGACCCGCTCGGGGCCGTCCGGCCGGACCCGGCCCCGGAGGCGGAACTCCTCGGGCTCGCCCGTCGTCAGCACCCGGACCATGCCCTCCTCGACCCGGTGGCACAGGTGCGGCGGCAGGATGTCGGTGACGTGCCGGCCGAGCATGCGCTCCTCGCGCAGGCCCAGTTCGCGCACGGCACCGGTGCTCGCCCGCACGACCCGCAGCGCGGAGTCGTACACCATCAGGACCACCCTGCACTGGGCGAACGCCTCGTCGCCGGTCACCGCGTCCGGCCGCGGCGGCGCCGGTGACTCCGGTGGCGTCACCACGAGGAGCCGCTGGGCGCGGCCCGCGCCGTCGACCCACGGATACGCCCGTAGCCACAGCGGCAGGGTCCGGCCGTCCCGGTGCCGGAACAGGGCCGTCGCCCCGGCGGGGGCCGCGAGGCCGTCCGAGGCGACCAGGCGGCTGACGGGGCTGCCGACGGCCTCCTGGACGGGGTAGCCCAGCAGCCGCTCGGCGCCCGCGCTCCACCCCGTCACGACGCCCCGGTCGTCGACCACCGCCGTGGCAGGGGCCGCAGGGTCGGCAGGGGCCGCCGGGTCCGCAGAGGCCACCGGGTCAGCAGGGGCCACCGCCCGGTCCGCAGGGGCCGCCGGGCCGGACGGATCCGGCGGTACGGCTCCGCTTCCGCCGCCCGGGGTGGCATCACGCATGCCGGTCACCGCCCGTTCTGCCGGCCCGTCCGCCACGGCCCGGGGCGAACGCCGAGCGGGCCGCAGGCCTCGGAGCCGACCCGTCTCACCGCGTCGTCCTCACCCTCTCCTCCATCGTCCTTCGCCCGCCCCGGCACGTCACCTCCGCGCCCGCCGCCCTCCCCCTCGGTTCGAGGCCGGGCGGGAACGGGAAACGGCCCGGGTACGGGACCCGGGCCGTTTCCGTGCGGTGCGGGGCGCTGTCAGGGCTTCTGCTTGACGAGGGCCGGGACGAAGCGCAGGGCGTCCACGGTGCCGACGCCGGTGGCGAGGTCGTAGCCGTTGACGGCCTTGTAGCCGGTCACGCCCTGGTAGCTGTTGTCCGTGCCGTCGTTGACGTCGACGATGCCGGTCAGCTTGGAGCGGTAGGAGGAGAGGTCGTAGAGCCGCTTCTGGATGTTGCCGAGGCGGTGGCCTGCGGCCTGGTCGGCGAGGGCGACGATGCCCGCGAAGAGCGGGGTGGCCTCGCTGGTGCCGCCGCTGACGTCCCAGCCGGTCGCGGTCGGGTCGAAGCTGGAGTAGATCCAGGCGCCGCCGTCGACCGCGGCGGACATCGAGATGTCCGGGGTGCCGCGGCGGGTCCCGACCACCTTCTTCACGCCGTTCTGGAAGGACGGGCGGGTGAACACGTGGGACTGGCCGCCGCCGCCGGAGCCGTAGTCGTTGTAGACGCTGTCCGGCTTGACGCGGTTGCCCTTGTCGTCGAGGTGGAGCTGGGTGCCGCCGACCGAGGTGACCAGCGGGTCGGAGGAGGGCCAGGAGTTGACGCGCTTCTTGTAGTACGTCTTGCCGTCCGCCTGGAGGTCGGTGGCGCCGCCGTCACCGGAGGCGGCGAGCACGGTCACCTTCTTGCGGTTCGCGTCCTGGAAGGCGTAGCGCAGCTTCCTGATGCTGGAGAAGTCCCCCTTGGCGAAGCCCGGGAAGGTGTTCTCGGTGGCGCCGAAGCTCTGGCTGATGACGTCGCCGACCCCGTGGTCGATCATGTACTTCTCGGCGTCCATCATCTCCGGCAGACCGGTGGTGCCCTCGGTCTCGGAGACGGCCGTCTCCACGACGACGATCTTCGCGGCGGGCGCCACCGCGTGCGCCATCTCGACGTCCAGGGTGGTCTCGCCGGCCCAGCCGGTCATGTCCGAGTTCTTGGGGTCGAAGGCGGGCACGTGCCCCCACTTGACGACCTTCACCTTGGTGCTGGGCAGCCCGAACTGCTTGCTGTAGACGTCGAGGTCGTGCTGGACGGTCGGGGAGCCGTAGGAGTCGACGATGACGATGGTGCGGCCCTTGCCCGTGACGCCCTTGCGGTAGAGGGCGTTCAGGTCGTACGCGGTGCGGTACTGGAGCGGCGTGTAGCAGTTGATCTGCCACTTGGCCTGGCACTGCGCGTCGGAGAGCGGGCTGCTCACGCGGTGCGCCAGGGTGTGCCCGACGACGGCCGGCACCGCGAGGGTGTGCGGTGCGGCGACGGGCGCGGCGGCCGTGAGTGCCGTGGCCGCGAGGGCGGCGACGGACGTGGCAGCCGCGACGCCCCGCCCGGTACGGGCTATCTGCATGGATCCCCCTGTGGTTCGGAGTCTCACGAAGTGATCTCGAGTGGTCTTCGCGCATCCCACCGGAGAGGTCATGCACAGATCAAGTGCGTTGAACCGACGATGCCGAACCCTTTACCCTGCGTTGTCCCGCTATTAGCCTTCCAGCCGTCGAGAGCAGGCCGGAACCCCGGTAGCGGTCTTTCCGTCTTCCCTCGTCGAACGGGACCTCAACCTTCCCTCAACCTCTAGCAATCGGCCGGAACTTGAGACACACATCACTGAGACCCTGGGCCGTGGCAGCTGCCACGGCCCTCGCGTTCCTCGTCGCACTGGAGGCAGCCGCACGCCACTACGGTCTGCCCGGGCCGCTCACCAACCAGGCCCGGGAGGTGATATGTCCCCCCAAGTCCGGGTTCCTGCTCTACGCCGGGCTGGCGTTGACGATGGTGGTGCTCACCTGGCGGCAGCGGTTCGCCGCCCTCGGCGCCGCGCTGGGCATCGACCTCGGCTTCGCGGCGGTCCGGTGGGCGGCCGGCACCGGGGTGACGCACGGCCAGCCGTTCGGCAACGGCGCCCTGTGGGTGCTGCTCGGCTGCGGAGTGGTCGCCGTGACCCGCCGCACCGGTCCGGAGCGCGTCCTGCTGCTGAAGGGCGTCGGTCTCGGCCTGCTCCTGGTGACCGGCCGTAAGACCGGCGACACCTGGCTGCTCATCACCTCGAAGACCCGCCCGGCGGTCCTCGACCAGTACGTGGCCACCGCCGACCACGCCCTGGGCAACCCGTCGTGGCTGGTGGGCCGGCTCGTCACGGCCACCGGCCCGGCCGGCTTCAACCTCCTCGACATCGTCTACGGCCAGCTCGCCGTGGCCGCGGTCGCCGTCGCGCTGTACCAGCTGCGCGGTGTGGCGGCTGACCGCCGTTTCCCGCGCCACCACCTGGTCCGCACCTTCCTGTTGATAGGCCTGCTCGGACCGGCCGTCTACATGATCTTCCCGGTGGTCGGGCCGGTCTTCGCCTACGGCACCGGCGCAGACCACTGGGCGTCGGTCAGCCTCTGGCCGGAGCGGCCCCCGCACGGCGGGCACTGGCCGGTGGCCGACCTGTGGCCCCGGACGGTGCCGCGGATCACCGCCCCGCACCCCGTGCCGTACGACGGGTTCACCCCCCGCAACTGCATGCCCAGCCTGCACACGGCCTGGGCCACCGCGATCTTCGTGCACTCCCGCAGGGGCCCCCGGGCGCTGCGCTGGGCGGGCGCGTTCTGGCTGGCCGCCACGGTCACCGCGACGCTGGGCTTCGGCTACCACTACGGCGCCGATCTCCTCGCCGGCGTGGTGTTCGCGCTCACCGTCGAGGCGGCCCTGCGCACCTTCGACCGCGACTGGGACCGCTCGGGCCTGAGGCTCGTCGCCCACGGAACGGCGGTCTTCGCCGCGCTCCTGGTCGCCTACCGCTGGCTGCCGCTGGAGATGGCCACGCACCGCTGGGTGGCAGGACCGCTGCTCGTGCTGGCGGCGGCCTCCGTGGTCCTCCACTACGTGCGCACCGTCAACCGGTGGGACCCCGCGCCGACGCGCCCCGAAGGGACGCCGGGAACTGCGCGGCCCGCCACGACGGCGCCGCAGACGAGCGACAGCCCATCGCCGCAGTTCCAGCGGAGCGCCTAGCCGGGAAAAGTGATCACCAGCATGGTTTGACGCCCTCCGGGGGGGCCGGGCGCCGTACGGCATGCCGGGAACTCCGGGTCGGGCCCGCCCACCGCGCCGCCTCCGGGCCCGATCACGGGACGTCGGCCGCGGGGAAGCCCTCCGGGGTGCGAACCCCCGCGAGGTCCGCGCGGGACCGGTCCGCGGGCGGCTCCGGGCCGAGCCACTGCTCGGTCCAGATGACCTTTCCGGCGGGGGTGTAGCGCGTCCCCCAGCGGTCGGCGAACTGGGCCACCAGGAAGAGGCCGCGGCCGCCCTCGTCCATGGTGGTGGCCCGGCGCAGGTGCGGGGAGACGCTGCTGGCGTCGGAGACCTCGCAGATGAGGCAGCGGTCGTGGATCAGGCGTACCCCGACGGGGCCCGTCGCGTGCCGGATGGCGTTGGTGACCAGCTCGCTCAGGATCAGCTCCAGGGTGAACGCCTCCTCCTTCAGGCCCCAGTCCCGCAGCAGCTCGGTGGCCGCGGCCCGGACCCCGGCGACGGCAGAGGGGTCGGACGGCACGGTCCAGTACGCGGTGTGCCGGTCGTCCAGCGCCCGGGTGCGGGCGACGAGCAGGGCCACGTCGTCCCGGCACGCCCCGGGCAGCATGGCGTCCAGGGCCGCCCGGCACATCTGGTCGGGCGTGCGTCCCGGCACCGCGAGGGCCCGGCGCAGGCGCTCGATGCCCTCGTCGATGTCCTCGTGCCGGTCCTCGATCAGGCCGTCGGTGTAGAGCGCGACGCCGCTGCCCTCGGGCAGCAGCACCTCGCTCGTCTCGTACGGCATGCCGCCCAGCCCCAGGGGCGGCCCGGCCGGTATGCCGGGCAGGCGGGCGTCGCCGTCCGGGAGCACGACGACCGGTTCCAGGTGCCCCGCCCTGGCCATGGTGCACATCCGGGAGACCGGGTCGTAGATCGCGTACAGGCAGGTGGCACCGGTGAGGGTGCGGTTGCCGCCTTCGCCGTCCCGGTCCTGGTCGATGCGGGTGACCAACTCGTCCAGGTGCCAGAGGAGTTCGTCGGGCGGCAGGTCGAGCGTGGAGAGGTTGTGCACGGCGGTGCGCAGCTGGCCCATGGTGGCGGCGGCGTGCAGTCCGTGGCCCACGACGTCGCCGACCACGAGGGCGACGCGCGCCCCGGGCAGCGGGATCACGTCGAACCAGTCGCCTCCCACGCCGCCGAGCCCGGCCCCCGCCGGCAGGTAGCGGTACGCCGCGTCGACCGCGTTCTGCTCCGGCAGGGCGTGCGGCAGGAGGCTGCGCTGCAGCGTGACCGCCATGGTGCGCTCCCGGGTGAAGCGGCGCGCGTTGTCGATGCTGGTGGCCGCGCGGGCGACCAGTTCCTCGGCGAGCGAGAGGTCCTCGTCGCTGAAGGGGGTCGGCTCCTTGGAGCGCCAGAAGGTCGCCACGCCGAGGAGCACGCCGCGGGCCCGCAGCGGGGCGGAGATCATCGAGTGGATGCCGTAGGCCACCAGCCGGCGGCCCCGGTCGGGGTCCTGGGCCTGCCAGCCGGAGAAGGCCGCCATGTCGGACTCCAGCACCATCCGCCCGGCACCGAAGCCCTCGCCCTGCGGGGTGAGGGGGTCGTAGTGGATGAGCGCGCCGGGCGGGTGGAGCGGCACGTCCGGCCGGATGCCGTGCAGGGCCACCCGGCGCAGCTCCGCCACGCCCGCCTGGTCCGGCTCCTCGCCGCTCAGCACGGTGTCGGCCAGGTCGACGGTGACGTAGTCGGCGAGTCCGGGCACGGCGAACCGAGCCAGTTCCTCGGCGGTGCGCGTCACGTCGAGGGTGGTGCCGATGCGCAGTCCGGCGTCGTACAGCAGCGCGAGCCGTTCCTGGACCACCTCGATCCGGCCCGTCAGCGCGGCGAGTTCGGTGGTGTCCCGCAGGGTGGCGACCGCGCCGCCCGGTCCGTGCGGGGCGTCCATGGGGCGCTGGCTGACGGCCAGCAGCCGGTCGCCGACCTCGATCACCTCGTCCGTGGCCGCCCTGCCGGACGCGAGGAGCTCTTCGGCCCTGGGGGCGATCCCCAGCTTCGTGACGGGCCGGCCGTCCACGTCGGCCGCCAGTCCCAGCAGACGCCGCGCCTCGTCGTTGGCCAGGAGCAGCCGGCGTTTCCGGTCGACGATCAGGACGCCTTCGCGCACCGAGTGCAGAACGGCGTCCTGATGCTCGTACATGCGCGTGATCTGCACCGGCCCCAGACCGCGCGTCTGGCGGCACAGGCGCCGGCCGACGAGTGCCGTGCCGGTGGTGGCGGCCGCGAGCGCCAGTCCCGTGCCGGTCAGGACGAGCGGCACCTGGCGGGCGGCCGCCAGACTCACCCGGTGGACGGTGATGCCCGCGGAGACCAGCCCGACGACCTTGCCGTCGGTGGCGGTCACCGGGACGACGGTCCGGACGGAGGGGCCGAGCGTCCCGGTCGTCGTCTCGGTGACCGTGCCGCCGTGCTGCGCCGCACCGATGCTGCCGATGTAGCGGCGGCCGATCTCGCCGGGGTTCGGATGGGTGTAGCGGATGCCCGCGGGGCTCATCACGACGACGAAGTCCACGTGCGCGTGCCGGCGGGTCTCCTCGGCCACCTGCTGGAGCGCGGCGGTCGGACGGCGCCCGGCCAGCGCCTGCCGCACGGTGGGGTCCGCGGCGACGGAGGCGGCCACGGCCTGCGTGTGGTTCCGTGCGTCCCGATCGGCGTCGGTCCGCGACTGCAACAGGAGGGCGGCGACCGCCGTCGCCACCAGAACCAGGACGACCCCGACCTGCATGAGGAACATCTGACCGGCAACGCCGCGTATCCCGTACCAGGACCGCAGCTGCCGGAGCATATGGTGCATACGGCTCATATAACACCACGCGGGTACGAGTCCATCACCCCCGGACCGCATCCGTTCCCGGCATCGGCGCACTCCGCGCCCGGGCGGCTACGGCACGTGAGCCCACGGCGCCGCCGCCGTCAGCCCCCTTCCCGCGGAATCCACTCGCTGCCGCCCAGCGGGTAGTCGTAGCCCGGGCGCCCGGCGTCGCCGCTGGTGCGGAAGGCGGTGCCGGCGTTGTCGACGTGGACGGTGCCGTGGCGGCTGCCGCTGGACCAGTCAAGGGTCAGGTCCCAGCGGACGTCGTGGGCCTTGGTGCGGGCGAAGACGTAGAAGACCTCCGGGTCGGACTCGCTGACCTTGTACGGGAAGTCGCGCTGGCCGTTCTTCGCGGTGACCGTGGGGCTGCCGTTGTCGAGGTCGATGTCGAACGACTTGGTCCCGACGCCACCGCCGCAGCCGACGCCCATCGAGTAGTCGTTCCAGGCGAGCGGCGCGCCCTTGCTGAGCACGCGCACGTGCAGCGCCTCCAGGACGACGGTCTGCGCGCCGGTGCCCTGGACGGTGAGGGCGACCTCCTGTTCGCCCGAGGACACCGCGCCGTACGCCGCGGCCCAGCGCGGGGCGTCCTGCTCGCTCGCCGGCGGGCCGACCTGCGCGGGCTCGCTGTCGACGAGGAAGTGCTGGCTGCACGGGTCGTCGTAGACGTACGGGCGCGTGTTGACGGTGAGCGGTACGGCGCTGCCGGTGGTGGTGCCGTCGGCGCCCTGGGCCCCGCCGCCCTGCTTGCCGTCGTCCGCCGCGCCGCCGCTCCCGCTCCCCGCGGACTCGGTGGGGGTGGCGGAGGACGAGGCCGAGGGCCTGCGTCCGGTCCCGCTCGGGGACGGGGAAGGAGAGGCCTTCCCGGTGTGCGGCGTGCCTCCGACCGCGGTGGCGTTCCCGGCCGCCTGCTCGTCGCCCGCGCCGCCGCGCCCGCCGCCGAGCGACGGATGGACGGCGAACACGACCGCCCCCAGCACGGCGGCCGCCGCGACGGAGCCGATCAGCGCGGTACGGCGCCGGCGCGGCGGCGCGGACCCGTGCGGCAGGTCGACGACGACCGGCTCGCCGCCGTCGGCGCCGGGGGGCGCGTCGGAGCCGGTGACCACCGGCTCGCCGGCAGCGCCGGGTCCGGAGGACGCGTCGGCGTCGTCCTTCCGCGGGGCGGCGGCCGTCGTCGTGGCCTGGTCCGTCCTGCTCCCGCGGGCCGCGTCCGCCAGGATCCAGCGCCGGTGCAGGTCGACCAGTTCCTCGGGCGTCGCCCGGCAGACCCGGGCGAGGCGCTCCACCGGCGCGTACTCCACGGGCACCGCCGTGCCGTTGCAGTAGCGGTGCAGCGTCGACGTGCTCATGTGCAGCCGCTTGGCCAGCACCCCGTAACTGAGCCCAGAACGGTCCTTGAGCTCCCGCAGCAGCAGCGCGAACGCCTCCGTCGCGTCCGCCCCTGTCGCCCCTGACACCCGTTCCCCCATCCCCTCGCGTCCCAGTCCCGCGTTCCAGGGTCTCGGTGTCCGCCCTGGTCGGAGCCCGTTTCCGCGTTCCAGTGTCCCCAACTGCCCGCCGTGCCTGGCGGTTGGGACGGATCGCCTCGCAGGCTTCGGTCATCCAATCACCACCGCCACCCGAACACCGAAGGGGCACGTCCACATGTCCAGCCTCCGCACCTCCCGCACCCGTCTCGCCGGCGCCGCCACCACCGTCGTCCTCGCCGCGCTGTCCCTGACCGCGTGCAGCGACGGCACGGGCGTCCACGCCGAGAGCGTCGCCGCCGCCACGCCGACGACCGCACACGCCTCCTCCCCCACGCCGTCCTCCGCCACCGGCGCGGCCGCCTCCGACACCTCCGCCACCTCCGCCCCGGCGGCCAGGGCCACCACCGGCTCGCGGAAGTCCACCGGCGGCACCGCCGCGTCGAAGGCGCCCGTCCAGGCCGCCAAGCCGGTCACCTGCGAGGGGTCCACCACCAAGACGGTCGCGGCCCCGCTGACCCGCCCCGTGAACCACATGCTCCTCACGGTGACCAACACCGGCAGCAGGACCTGCTACCTCTACGCCTACCCGGCCGTCCGCTTCGGCGAGGCCCAGTCCGTCCCGCCGGTGATCGAGGACTCGAAGCCGCAGGCCGTCGTCACGCTCGCGCCGGGCGAGTCCGGGTACGCCTCGGTGAACCTGTCCGCCACCGACGGCAGCGGCACGCACGGCCACACCGTGAACTCCCTGTACGTCTACTTCCACGGCCGCTCCGGCAACGAGAGCGTCGGCACGGGCGCCCACCCGCCGCTGCCCGCGAAGGGCGTCTACGTCGACGACTCGCTCAAGGTCACGTACTGGCAGCAGTCGATGGACGACGCCGTCAACTGGTGACGCCCCGGCCCCCGTTCGCAGCCCCGGCCCTCGGACCCGCCCCTCTCCCGGCAGGAAGGTGACCCGCCATGCACCGCACCCGCAGGATCTCCCGCTTCGTGACCGCCTATCTCCGCGCCGCCTTCCAGGTCGTCGTCCTGGGCGGCACCGGCAACCTGCCCCAGGCCGCGGCCGTCCGCCGCCGCGGGTAGCGGGGACGGACCGCGGACCCGCCTACCAGCCGATCCGGGCCGCCAGGAACGGCTCGTCCTCCGGTGCCTCCTTGCGGGCCCGCAGGACCCGCTCGGCGGGTGCGCCGGCCGGCACGCGCAGTGGGGGTGTGGGGTGGTCGATCGTGTCGGCCACCGTGGCGGCCACCAGCTCCGGGGTGACGGCTTCGCCGCGGAGCGCGGGCAGGGCCTCGGCGAGCGGGGCGTAGGGATCGTGCTCCCCGAGGAACACCCTGGCGCGCGCGGCGCCGCCCGAGGAGACCGCGCCGGGCTGTACGAGGCTCACCCGGACACCGAAGTGCCCCGTCTCGACGGCGAGCGTCTCGGCGAGCGCCTCCAGCGCCCATTTGCTGGCCGCGTAGGGACCGATCAGCGGCAGCACCAGGCGCCCCTGGATGCTGGAGACGAAGACGAGGCGGCCCGCTCCCCGCTCCCGCATGGCGGGCAGCACGGCCTGGGCCACTCGCAGCGCGCCCAGGGTGTTGAGCTGGAAGAGCCGTTCCACCTCGGCGAGCGGGACGCTCTCCAGGGGCGCGCGGATGGTGTCCCCGGCGTTGCTGACCAGGACGTCGACGTCGCCGGCGGCCCGGACGGCCCGGTCCACGCTCTCCTGGTCGGTGACGTCGAGGCGCAGGCGCAGGTCGACGGGGAGGTCGGCCAGGGTTTCCGGCCGGCGGGCGGTGGCGATCACCCGGTGGCCCCGGCCCGCCAGTTCGACGGCGATGGCCCGGCCGATGCCTCTGGACGCGCCGGTGATGAGCACGGACGACATGGTGCACCTCTTCTTGTCGTGGACGGATCGGCGGTGGACGGCTGCTTCGCGGGCAGCGCTTCGCGGGTGGCGCTTCGCGGACGGCGGCTTCGCTGGCGGCGACTCAGGCGGCAGCCCTGTCGCCGACGAGGTTGCCCCTCATCAGCCACGTCGGGCCCTCGGCGTACCCGGCGGCCTCGGCGAAGAACGCGGCGAAGTACGGGCCGGCCGCGTGCGCCTGGAAGGCGTCGAGGTCCGCGTAGACCTCGTTCAGGTAGAAGACGTCCGGATCCTCCTCGTCCGCGATGACCTCGAAGCGGTGCGAGCCGGGCTCGTTCGCGAGGGAGTCGCGAGCGGTCCTGCGGGCCGCCCGGACGAAGTCGTCGCGGCGGTCCGGCCGGACGGTGAAGGAAACGAGGAACTGGTACATGCGGCGCTCTCCTCACGGTCGGCACAGCCCGGCCGACCAGTTCAGTGACTGAACTGCCCCTGCCGACCACCGTAGCACCACCAGTTCAGTGAGTGAACCGACGCTGGTAGCATCGAGGACATGACCCTTCCCCACACCTATGCGGACGGGAACTGCCCCCTCGCGCGCACGCTGGAGGTCGTAGGAGAGCGCTGGACGCTCATGATCGTCCGGGACGCGTTCTACGGGGTCCGCAGGTTCGGCGACTTCGCCACCCAGCTCGGGATCCCGCGGGCCGTCCTGACCAGCCGGCTGAAGTCGCTGGTGCGGGAGGGCGTGCTCAGCCGCGAGAGCGACGGGGCCGGCGGCGTCGAGTACCGGCTGACGGACAAAGGCGTCGCGCTGTGGCCGGCCGTGCACGCCCTGATGAACTGGGGCGAGGCCTTCTACTCCCCGAACGGCGTCAAGCGCCTCCTCCGGCACGACCTGGACGGTGGGCTCCTCGACCCCGAGGGGCGGTGCCGGGACTGCGGTGCGGCCGTCCCGGTCCCCGAGATCCGCAGCGAACCCGGCCCCGGCCACCGGCCGCCGAGCGGCGTCGCGGACCCCGTCTCGGACGCGATCAACACGCCGAGGCGGCTCCTGCAGCCGATCACACCGGCCCCCGCACGCGGCTGAGCCGGGCCGGCCCCGCAGCACGGGGTGTCACCGCGGCGCGACAGACCGTGATGTGTGCCTAAAGTGGGCGGGTGACGGGCGTTTCCCCGGCGGCGCGGGTGGGCCGCAGGCTCCGGGTGCAGGGGCCGTCGGCGGCCCGGATCCTGGTGATCGCGGTGCTCTGCTGGCAGACGGCGCTGTGGGCCGGTGCCGACCAGCCGCCGGTGTTCGCGGCCATCGTCCCGCTGCTGTGCCTGCGCGGTGACTCCGCCACCTCCCTGGCGGCGCTGCTGCTGAGGATCCTCGGCGTGCTGGCCGGCGTGGCCATCGGCGTCACCGTGGTCAGCCTCTTCCGGCCGAGCACGCTCGTCCTCGCCGTCGTGATCGGGCTGGCCCTGCTCTGCGGGACCGTCGTCAGTTCGGGGACGGCCCTGAACGTGCAGGTCGCGGTGACCTCACTGCTGGTCTTCGCCAACCCCTCGCCGGAGTCGTACGGCTTCGCCCGGCTGTGGGAGAACGCGCTCGGGGGTGCCGTCACCGCCGTCCTCGCCCCGCTGCTCTGGCCGCCGGACCCCCGCAGAAAGGCGGCGGCGCTGGCCCGCAAGTGCGCGGACGGTCTCACGGAGGGCCTCGTGCGCACCACGCGCGGGATCGGGTCCCCGGACGCGGCACGCGCCAACCGGATGGCGGCGCAGGCGGCGGCGGACCGGTTGCGCGGCTACGGGGCGCAGGCGCGGGAGGCGGAGAAGGCCCTGCGGTTCAATCCGCTGCACCGCCGCCACCGCGCCGAGGTGACCGAACTGGTCGGCCGGATCGACCTCGCCGTCCGGGCGGCACCCCAGCTCCTCTCCCTGGCCGCCGAGGCCGAGTTCCTGAGCGTGCGCGACGGCCCGGCCCCGGCGCTCGTCCGGGCCCGGGCCGCACTGCTCCCGGTCGCCGAGGCCACCGGGCACGCCCTGGAGGCGGTCCTCGCGGGGCGGCATCCGGGCGCCGACACGGAGGCCGCCCGCGCGGCGCTGGCCCGGTACGCCGAGAGCGACAGGGAGCCGCGGGCCGTGGTGCTGCGCAGGCCGTTCACCCGGATCCTCGACCTCTGCGACGGCTTCCGCGGCTGAGCACGCCCGGAGCGGCCGCCTGGAAGATCCTCCCTAGGACAGATCCGGCCGGGCACAGGAGGATGGAGACGCTGGGTGTGCCGAGTACGCCGGAGGCGACCATGGGTGCGGTGCTTGGTGACGTGCTGGGTTTCGCAGCCGCCGTCGCGGTCAGCCCGCTGCCGATCATCGCGGTGATCCTGATCCTCGCCACCCCTCGGGGGCGCCTCAACGGCGTCCTGTTCACGGTCGGCTGGATCCTGGGGCTCGCCGTGCTGGGCGCGGTGATGCTGGCGATCGCCTCCCCCGCGCACGCCTCCGCCCACAAGCACCCGGCCACCTGGGTGGGAGCTCTCAAGCTCGCCCTGGGCCTGTTCCTCGTGGTCTTCGGCGCCCGGCTGTGGCACCGGCGTCCGAGGGATCCCTCGGAGGCCCGGCTGCCGAAGTGGATGAGCGCGATCGACGGCCTCGCGCCGGTCAAGATCTTCGCGCTGGGGGTGGCTCTGGCCGCGCTCAACGCGAAGAACGCCCCGCTGACGATCGCCGCCGGGGCCGCGATCGGCTCGGCCGGGCTGCCGGTGGGGCAGCAGATCGGGGCCCTGGCGGTCTTCGTGGTGGTCGCCACCCTCGGTCTGCTGGCCCCACTGGGGGTTTTCCTGCTCGGTGGTGAACGCGCCAGGACCACGCTCGGCGACTGGAAGGACTGGGCGGCTCAGCACAACGTCGCCGTGATGGCGGTCCTGTTCTTCGTCCTCGGGCTGAAGCTGCTCGGAGACGGCGTCTCCGTCCTCACTTCCTGACGATCCCGGTGGCGGAGCGCCGCCCGGTCACCAATAGTGACGTCGGCCGGCGACCGCGTGTCCCGTGGATCCCAGGATCCAGAAGACGGCCCCGACGACGAGCAGGATGATGCCCAGCGTCCACAGGATGGATATGCCCGTGAGGAATCCGACGATGAGCAGGATGACACCGAGTGCGATCATGACCGTACCTCCTAGCGCGTTCCACGGCCTCTGTCGGATGTCCGGGTTCCCCGGAGCGGCCCGGTCATACCGGAGCCGTTCGACCAGGTGACGGGGAAATCGAAAAAGGCGTCCGGACAGGGAAGCCGTCCCGGTCCCGCGGATTCCGACACGCCGACCACAGGCGCAGGCCCGTAGCCTCGACGGCATGCGTGTGCTGATCGTCGAGGACGAGCCCTATCTGGCGGAGGCCATCCGCGACGGCCTGCGCCTGGAGGCGATCGCCGCGGACATCGCGGGGGACGGCGCCACCGCGCTGGAACTGCTGAGCGTCAACAGCTACGACATCGCCGTCCTCGACCGCGACATCCCCGGGCCGTCGGGGGACGAGATCGCCCGGCGCATCGTCGCCTCCGGCAGCGGGATGCCGATCCTCATGCTCACCGCGGCCGACCGCCTCGACGACAAGGCGTCCGGCTTCGAACTCGGCGCCGACGACTACCTCACGAAACCCTTCGAGCTCCAGGAACTCGCCCTCAGGCTCAGGGCCCTCGACCGCAGACGCGCCCACAGCAGGCCCCCCGTACGGGAGATCGCCGGGCTGCGCCTGGACCCGTTCCGCCGGGAGGTCTACCGCGACGGCCGGTACGTCGCGCTGACCCGCAAGCAGTTCGCCGTCCTCGAAGTCCTCGTCGGCGCCGAGGGCGGCGTCGTCAGCGCCGAGGAACTCCTCGAACGCGCCTGGGACGCGAACGCCGACCCGTTCACCAACGCCGTACGCATCACCGTCTCGGCCCTGCGCAAGCGCCTGGGCGAACCCTGGATCATCGCCACCGTCCCGGGCGCCGGGTACCGCATCGACACCCAGCCGGAGCCCGGCCGCGCGGGAAGGTGAGCGAGCCGGATCGGGGGGTCAGCTCACGGTGAAGGTGTAGGAGCAGGGGACGAGCCGGATGCCGTCAGCTCGAGGCCGTGTCCCCGGCCACGGTCTGCGCCCGCCACGCATAGGTCTGTCCGTCGGCGAGCATGCCGCCCGACAGGACGCCCTTGGCCTCGTCCCCGGGGGTGGCGCGGTCACGGGTGACCGTCGCGGTCCGCGAGGGGTCGGCGACCGGCCACGCCTCGAACCGCACGCTGACCGGGGAGTTGCCGATGGCGTCCGTGGTTCCGGGGATGGCCTCGGACATGGTCAAGTGGTCCCTCCCGTGTGGATGCCCGCGACCGCGCGCGAATGCGCACAGGTGTACGGGCAGCGGGGGGGATCGTATGGGCGTGGCCCGGTAAGTCGCACGGGATTTGAAGAGAGTTGGGCGAACGGCGCACGACCGGCGCGGTCGGCGGAGCGCTCAGTTCTGCTGGACCTGCAGATGGATCGGTCCGCGCAGGACGGGGCTGCGTCGGTACGGGGGCGGGTCGGCGACCAGGGTGGGGGTGTTGAGGCGGTGTACCAGCTCGGTGAGGGCGATCTGGGCCTCGCGGCGGGCCAGTGGGCCGCCGAAGCAGAGGTGGATGCCGCTGCCGAAGCCGAGGTGCTGGTTGTCGTGCCGGTCGGGGTCGAAGCGGTCCGGGTCGTGGAAGCGGTGGGGGTCGCGGCTGCCCGAGGCCAGCATCAGCATGATCTGCGAGCCCTTGGGGATGACGGTGTCGGCGACGGTGATGTCGCTGTACGCGGCCCGCCACGGGATGATGTGCACGGGCGGTTCGTAGCGCAGGAGTTCCTCGACCAGCGGCACGATCAGGTCCGGTTCGCCGCGCAGCCGTTGCAGCACGTGCGGGTGGCGCAGCAGGGTCAGCATGCCGTTGGTGATGAGGTTGACGGTGGTCTCGTGGCCGGCGATCAGCAGCAGGTTGGCGGTGCTGATGATCTCCTCGTCGGTCATCCGCCCGTCCGGCCCGTCGTCGTTGGCCAGCCGTGACAGCAGGTCGTCGCTGGGGTGGCCGTGGCGTTGCTCCACCAGTCCGCCGAGGTACTGACGCAGGTCCTGGCGGGCCCGCACGCCGTTGTCGAGTTTCTCCTGTGGGTCGGTCCGCGCGTCGTAGTCGATCGCGTCGATGATGTCGTTGACCCACACCCGGAACCGCGGTTCGTCCTCGCGGGGCACGCCGAGCAGGTGGCAGATCACGGTGACGGGGAACGGGTAGGCGAGGTCGTCGACGATGTCGATCCGCTCCTTGTCCGCGACGCCGTCGAGCAGCCCGCCGACGGTGTCGGCCAGGGCCGGTTCCAGGGCGGTGACCAGCCCCGGTGTGTGCGGGGGCCCGAAGTGGCGCATCGCCATCCGGCGCAGCCGGTCGTGCTCGGGCGGGTCCATGTTGATGAAGGCCGGCGTGGTCGTGCCCTCGGCCGAGGGCATCGGATGCGCCAGGTTGCGGACGTCGGAGCTGAGGTGCGGGTCGTGCAGGATGTCCGCCAGCTCGCGGTACGTGCTGATGACGTAGCTGCCGTCCTCCTGCCGGGCCACCGGCGTCTCGCGCAGCTCGGCGTAGAGCGGGTACGGGTCGGCCCGGGAGCCGTAGTCGAGGATCCGGCGCAGCGTGTCGGGCGCCTCGGTGGTGGTCATCTCGCTGTCCTTTCCCCGCTACCGGTGGTGCTGGTGCGCGGCCGTGACGCGTCGTTCGCTCGGGTCGTGGCCGGTGACGACCACGGTGGCGCCCTGGGCGAGCAGGGTGGGGCCGGGGAAGTCGACAGGGACCGGTTTGGTGTCGACGGGCTGGTCGGGCGTGGGGCAGGGCGGCGGGAAGGGCGCGGCCGTCTCGATGAGCCGCCGGTAGTGGTCCAGCCACTTCGCGTTGTTGAAGGTCACCGCCGCGGTGACCCGGCCCTGGTAGCCGTACGCGGCGACGAAGCGGCGGTCGGACACCGACCCCTGGGTGACGACCACCTCGTCGGCGAAGGTCGGCACGCCGACGGACTTGATGTTGACGCCGAACTGGATCGACCAGAACCGCGGGATGGACAGGTGGGGCCAGCGCTCCGCCTGGCCGTTGACCATGTTGTGGGCGGCGACCTCGGCCTGCTCCACGGCGTTGGCCCAGTGCTCCAGCGAGATGAGCCGGTACTCGTAGACCGGGTTCGGGCAGCGCGCCACGTCCCCGGCGACGAAGACGTCGTCGGTGATCAGCCCGTTGAGGTCCATGGCGCGGCAGCCCGTGTCGCAGGCGACGCCCCAGACGCCCGCCGCCAGTCCGGAGCCCCGCAGCCACTCGGTGTTGCGGATGCCGCCGAGCGCGACCACCGCCACGTCGGCGTCGACCGTACTGCCGTCGTCGAAGTGGGCCCGGCGCAGCCGCCCCTGCGCGTCCCCCTCCAGCTGCGTGACCTTGACACCGCACCGCAGGTCGACACCGTGGGCGCGCTGCATGTCGGCCGCCACCTCGCCGATCATCGCGCCGAGCCCCCCGACCAGCGGGTACGGCGCGAGTTCGGCGACGGTCACCGGGATGTCCCGCTCCCGGCAGATGGACGCGATCTCGGAGCCGGTGAACCCCGCCCCGATGACCAGCACCCGGGACGGCCCGGCGGCCAGGGCCCGCTGCAGCCCTTCGGCGTGCTCACGGGTCCGGACGACGAACACCCCGTCCAGCGCCGCCTCCGACTCGACGAACCAGGGCCGGGCCCGTACCCCGGTGGCGATCAGCACCCGGTCGAAGGGGACCTCGCGCCCGTCGGCGAGACGCACGTGGTCCGTGGCCAGGTCGAGACCGCTCGCGGGCACGCCCAGCAGCCACTCCGCGTCGATGTCCCGCCGCCGCGGCAGCCGGGTGCCGTCGGCCGGCACCCACCCGGTCAGGACCTGCTTGGACAAGGGGGGACGGTCGTAGGGCTCGCCCAGTTCGTCGCCGATCATCGTCAGCGATCCGGTGAAACCCTCCGCCCGCAGGGACTCCGCGGCCCGCAGCCCCGCCAGTGACGCACCGACGATCACGATGCGGCCGTCGCGCTTGAATGCTCGCAGGTTGTCGGCGCTGCTCATGGCCTCGACGCCTCCAACGCTGCGTCCCGCCGCTCCGTCCGGCCCTCCAGCCGGTCGACGAGAATCGCCTGGACCGGGCAGGCCGCCGCGGCGCGCAGCACCCGGTCGCGCTGGGCGTCATCGGGCTCCGGGTCGTACATCAGCGCTTCCTCGCCGTGCATCCGGAACGCGTCCGGGGCCAGGAACGCGCACTGTGCGTACCCTTCGCATCGGGAAAGATCGACGACGACTCGCATCCCGGCCTCCACAGGAAGAATTCGGTGCTCGCGAGAGAGAACGCGAGAGAAAGGCGAGAAGGACCGGCCGTCGCGCGAAGGCGACCGGCGTTCCTGGAATTGCCTTTACATCGCGCTATTTCACCCGATCAGCGTATTCCGGAGGCACATCACCCGCACCCCGGGAAGCCGGATGTCCGGGGCCCGGCCGGGCGAAGGTCCTGGGGCGGGCCGCGCGACGCAGTCCGGCCCCGCGGGTCCCCCCCCCGCCCCGACGTTTGTGTGGGCTGCGGATCTCCGGGCTGCCGGGCCGGCGTAGACGCGCAC
>NZ_JBVJNZ010000010.1:192614-325101 GCF_055583445.1 Streptomyces sp. NPDC104761
TTCCGCCCCCCCCCCCCCCCCCCCCCGCCCCCCCCCCCCCCCCCCCCCCCTCCCCCCCCCCCCCCCCCCCCCCCCCCCCCAACGCGGTCCGTCACGGCATGCCGCCGCCCCGCCCCGGTGCTTGGCTGAGATCCGGATCTCCGGGCGACGGGCCCGGCGTAGGCGCGCACGCATGGAGGAGCGGGACATCGTGAGTTCCACCGAGGGGACGTCCGCGTCCGGGGCGTCCAAGGACGTGATCCCCAGTCATCTGCTGCGTGGGCAGAAGGCCCTGGTGACCGGCGCGAACTCCGGCATCGGCAGGGCGACGGCCGTGGCCCTGGGCCGCGCCGGGGCCGACGTCGTCGTCAACTACGTGGCCGGCCGCGAGGAGGCCGAGGAGGTGGTCGAGGAGATCACCGGCCTCGGGGTCCGGGCCGCCGCCTACGAGGCGGACGTCTCCGACGAGCAGCAGGTCGTCGCCATGACGGACCGGATGGTCCGGGAGTTCGGCACGATCGACATCCTGGTCGCCAACGCGGGCCTCCAGCGGGACGCCCCGGTCACCGAGATGACCCTCGCCCAGTGGCAGAAGGTCCTGGACGTCAACCTCACCGGACAGTTCCTGTGCGCCCGCGAGGCCACCAAGGAGTTCCTGCGCCGGGGTGTCGTACCCGAGGTGTCGCGCGCGGCCGGGAAGATCATCTGCATGAGTTCGGTGCACCAGGTCATCCCGTGGGCCGGCCACGTCAACTACGCCTCCTCCAAGGGCGGCGTGCAGATGATGATGGAGACGCTCGCCCAGGAACTCGCGCCGAAGAAGATCCGGGTGAACGCGATCGCCCCCGGGGCCATCAGGACCCCCATCAACCGCAGCGCCTGGGAGACGCCCCAGGCCCTGGAGGACCTGATGCGCCTCATCCCCTACGACCGCATCGGCGACCCCGAGGACATCGGCCACGCGGCCGTCGCCCTCGCCTCCGACCTGATGGACTACGTCGTCGGCACCACCCTGTACGTCGACGGCGGCATGACCCTCTTCCCGGGCTTCGCCACCGGCGGCTGACAAGCCGGATCCCGGCTCTGCCGGCGGACCTACCCCTGCCGGGCGAGCCCCGACCGCCGGCTGTCGAGGGCCTGGTCCAGGGTGAGGGCCGAGTCGATGAGGGCGAGGTGGGTGAACGCCTGCGGGAAGTTGCCCAGCTGACGTCCCGTCGGGTCGATCTCCTCGCTGTACAGGCCCAGATGGTTGGCGTACCCCATCATCTTCTCGAACACCAGCCGCGCCCGGTCGGTCCGCCCCGCCCGCGCCAGGGCGTCGACGTACATGAATGTGCACAGCGAGAAGGTGCCCTCCGAACCGCGCAGGCCGTCGGGTGAGGCGTCGGGGTTGTACCGGTAGACCAGGCTGTCGCTGACCAGTTCGTCCTCCATGGCGTCCAGGGTGGTCGACCACATCGGGTCCCCGGGGGTGAGGAACCCGACCGTCGCCATGCGCAGCAGCGAGGAGTCCAGGACCTCGCTGCCGTAGTGCTGGACGAAGGCCTGCCGGTCCTCGCTCCAGCCCCTGGCCATGACCTGTTCGTAGACGGTGTCCCGTTCGGCCTTCCAGCGGTCGGCCGCCGACGGCCACCCCTTCGACTCGGCGAGGCGCAGCGCGCGGTCGAACGCCACCCACGACATCACCCGGCCGTACGTGAAGTCCTGGCGGCCGCCGCGGGTCTCCCAGATGCCCTCCTCCGCCTGGTCCCAGTGGTCGGCCAGCCAGTCCAGGTCCGTCCGCAGCGAGGTCCAGCCCCCGTGCCCGACCGTGAAGCCGTGCCGGTGCGCGAAGTAGATGCTGTCCAGGGCCTCGCCGTAGATGTCCAGCTGAAGCTGGCTGGCGGCGCCGTTGCCGATGCGGACCGGCGCCGAACCGGCGTAGCCCTCCCAGTGGTCGAGGATCCGCTCGTCCAGGTCGGAGGAGCCGTCGACCTTGTACATGATGTTGAGCGGGCCCGTGGTCCGGTCGCCGCCTGCCCCCTCCTTGACCCGGTCGCCCAGCCAGATGATGAACGCCCTGGCCTCCTCCGTGAAACCCAGTCCCAGCAGGGCGTACACGGAGAAGGAGGCGTCCCGGATCCAGGTGAAGCGGTAGTCCCAGTTGCGCTCGCCGCCCAGCTGCTCCGGGAGCGCCGCCGTGGGAGCGGCCACCACCGCGCCGCTCGGGGCGAAGGTCATGAGCTTCAGCGTGATCGCGGACCGCTCCACCACCTCCCGCCAGCGGCCGGTGTAGGTGGACCGCGCCAGCCAGGTCCGCCAGAACAACGCCGTCTCGTCGAAGAGCTGTTCGTGCTCGGCCCGCCGGATCTCCCTGGGCGGACCCTCGGCGCCCGTCTCCAGGATCAGCCCGCGCTGCTCACCGGCGGCCAGGGTGAGCGAGACCCGCAGGTCGGCGTCCTGGTCCGTCATGACGTCCGCGAGCCGCTGGTCCTCGGGCTCCCGGATGGGGTGCACGGTCAGTTCCGTGCCGTCCTCCGCGGCGAAGACGGCTCCGTGCGGGGTGAGGTGCAACTGGTGCTTCATGAGCCCGTAGTCGAACCGCGGGGCGATCTCCACGTCGAAGGTCATGGTGCCGCGGACACAGCGGACCAGACGCACCAGCCGGTGCCGGTCCGTGGCCGTCGTACCGGTCACGGGCATGAAGTCGACCACCTCGCCGGCGCCCGCCTCGGTCATGAACCGGGTGACCAGGATCGCCGTGTCGGGCAGGTACAACTGCTTGGTCGAGCAGGTCGGGTGCGCCGGCCGGACCGTGCAGTGGCCGCCCTTGTCCTTGTCGAGCAGGGCCCCGAACAGACTCGGCGAGTCGAACCGCGGGGAGCAGAACCAGTCGACGGCCCCGTCCGTGGTGACCAGCGCCGCGGTCTGCAGGTCGCCGATCAGCCCGTGGTTCTCGATCAGCGGGTAGTCGTCCATCGGGGCGCCCCTTCCGGTGTGCGAGTCACCCGAACGCACCCCCTCGATCAGCCTATGCCGCGGCCCCTGCTCCGGCTCGTCGGGCGGGACCCCCCGGATGCCGCCGGCCGGGGTCGGCGCTGCGCCGGCTGCCAGTACCGGGCCAGGGCCCCTTCGCGGTACGGGGCCGGCTGACGCTGAGGTCACCGGAGAAGGGGCGGTCCAGGACGAAGACGAGGAGCAGGCTGAAGCCGACGAGCCCGGCGACCGAGGCGACGAAGAGGATCTGGACCCGAAGAGGATCTGGACCCTCGGTTTGCGCATGCCGAACAGGAACGTGAGCGGGACCAGGACCAGTGCGCCCCCGACGGCCAGGGCCTGGAGCAGCGGGGGGAGTTCCTGGCGGGCCATGGTGATGCGGGCGCGCCGCTGGGAGGCGACGTCGTCGAGATGGCTGACGGTCTGCTCGTAGAAGACCTGCGCCTGCTCGCCCTTCGGGTCGTACGTCCGCAGCGCCTGGAAGGCGGCCTGGAGATGGGTCTCCGTGGCCCCGTAGCCGGGGTGCCCGGCGCGCATCCGCGGCCACTGGTCCTCGACGACCGCGTTGGACGTAGCCGCTCGTGGCCGAGTCGAGCCGGGCCCGCACCGCCGCCGGGAACGCGGCCGCGTCGCGGGTGATGAGCGCCGCGTCGGTGGCCTGGGCGGCGACGATGGTCTGGGTCTCCTCCAGCTGCGTCCACAGGGTGTGGATCACGAACGCGAGGGTGATCCCGTAGATGGCGCCGAACATCCCGGGCGTCACGCCTACCATGTCGTCGTGCTCCCGCCGGCCGGCGAAGGGTACCTGCGCCGCAGCAGCACGCTGCCGGCGACGGCCGGCACGACGGTGCCGCCGACGGTGACGACGGCCAGCGTGACGGTGCTGAAGTGGTTGAGCAGCCAGAGCGACATGGGCCCGGAGTCCAGGACGGGCACCACACCCCGAAATCCCAGCTCCGCGGGCAACTGTGGGCGCACCGGGAGAAGTTCACACCACCGAGTGAGCGGACCGGCGCGGTACGCGACCGGAGTGCCGGAGCCTAGTGGGCGGTGGGATCGCGCAGCCGCAGGTGGGCGACGACCAGCTTGCCGGTCTCCTGTTCCAGCGTGACCAGGCGCCCGCACAGCCGGGTGACCAGGTGCAGGCCGTGGCCACCGACACGGCCGGGATCGTAGGTGGACAGTACGGGCGGCCGGTGCGAACCGTCGCTCACGGCGATGCGCAGCAGGCCGGCGTCGGGCGACACCTCCAGGGACAGACCGCCGGGTCCGGGTGCGTGGCGCACCGCGTTGGTGACCAGCTCACTGACGACGAGCTGGGCGTCCTGGCTCGGCCGGTCATCCGGGTGGTGACCGGCCCGAGCCAGCAGGGCGCGTACGGCGACCCGGGCGTCGGCGATCGGGCTGTCCGCGGTGTCCCAGGTGAGGCGATGTCGCAGGGGCGCCCCGGGTTCCTGTTCGTCCGAGGCCCGATACTTCAGCGGGGTGACCATAGAGCTCTTTCCGTAGGCATCCTTGTCATCTCGTCACAGGCGCTCTCGCCGTTCTGCGAATTCGCTTACCCGCCGGTTCCTCGTTCATGAGGCGATCCGGCAAAGCGCCGCGATACCGGCACAACCGGTAAGGCCTCTCCCGGTTCGATCCGGGCCGCGTTCCCGGTGTGTGGACGGCGGTGTGCGTGGGGACCCGGGGTCACCTGCCGGGTACGCGGGGCCGCGGCCGGGAGCCGGGCACTCCGGGCAGAGCGCATGCCAGAACGGACAGGAGCAGCAACCGTGACTCAGGAACCGGCACCCCTGCCGCCCGACGACCCCACCCGTGACCTGGTCGTCGCCGACCCCGACGCGGCCGGCGCGACCCACGTCGCGCTCGCCGGCGACACCTACACGATGCTCGTGACGGGCGCCCAGACCGACGGCAGGTACTGCCTGATCGACATGCACGTGCCGGCCGGCGGCGGCCCCCCGCTGCACCGGCACGACTTCGAGGAGATGTTCACCGTTCTCGACGGCGAGATCGAGTTCGTCTTCCGGGGCACCACGACGAACGCGCGCGCCGGTACCACGGTCAACATCCCGGCCAACGCGCCGCACCACTTCCGCAACCGCTCCGCCGCACCGGCCCGGATGCTGTGCATGTGCACACCGGCCGGCCAGGACGAGTACTTCGAACGGTGCGGCGACAAGGTCGGCGGCCGGACCGCCCCGCCGCCTGGGCTCGGCCGCGGCGAGCTCGACGAGCGCCGGCGGCGCGCCCTCGACCTGGCACCCCACTACGCGACCGAGCTGCTCCCCGACGACGGCATGTGACGCGGCCATGCCGTGAACAGGGTCACAGCCCGAATTCGAGGGGCCCCTCATGTTAGCCTGGAGCCATGAGCCAGCACGTCCTGCCCGCGCCGAAGGAGCCGGCCAAGCCACTGCGCCGTGACGCGCAGCGCAACCGGGACGCGATCGTGGCCGCCGCCCGCAAGGCCTTCGCCGAGCAGGGGCTGGACGCGTCCCTGGAGGGTGTCGCCCGCGAGGCGGGCGTCGCCATCGGGACGGTCTACCGGCACTTCCCCCGCCGGCTCGACCTGGTCGAGGAGCTCTTCACCGCGAAGTTCACCGATCTGCTGGCCGCGGCCGAGGAGGCCGCCGCCATGGACGACGCCTGGGAAGCGTTCTGCCACTACCTGGAGCGGCTCTGCGAACTGCAGGCCTGTGACCGCGCCTTCAACGACCTGGTCTCGGCCCGGCTGCCCCTCCACGCGCTCGGCAGGGGAATGTACGAGCGCGCGCAGGAACGGGGCGCCCAGATCTTCCGCGCCGCCCAGGAACAGGGCGTCCTCCGCGCCGACGTCACCCCGGAGGACCTGGCTTTCGTGATCTGGTCCCAGGCCGGGATCATCCAGGCCACGCGCGCCGTCGCCCCCAACGCCTGGCGGCGCCACCTGCACCTGATGCTCGACGCGTTCCGCGCCCCGTGTGCCCATGAGCTGCCGGAGCCCCCGCTGACCCCGCAGCAGGTCGACCAGACCCTCACCACACTCGAGTGCCCCGAAGCGGACTGCCACGAGTGCCACGAGGAGGCATGAGGCGGCAGGAGACGGCGGCGGCGCCGCCGCGGGTGGGTTCAGTTCCCCGTCAGCAGCTGCGCCAGCTCCGCATCCAGGTCCAGCCGGCCGGGTTCCGTCCCCGGCGGCACCGCGGACCACGTCTCGCGGAGGAAGGACTCCACGTCCTGCGCGGGGAACCGGAGCAGGGCCGATCCGGCCGGTGAACACAGCGCGACGAGGATCACGTCGCGTCCCGAGTCGGTGCTCGGCCACATGTGCACGTCCCCCTGCCCGGTGCGCCCGCTCAGCGCCTCGGCGAGCATGTCGCGGCCGAAGAACCACTCGACCGGCTGTTCCTGGCCCGGGGGATGGAAGACGGTACGGACCGCGTAGGGGTCGTCCGTCTCGTACCGCAGTGCCGCGTGCATCGGCACCGACATCTCAGGTGACAGGACGAGCTCCACGGGGAGCTCGCACGCCACGATTCTGACCGCTCTCACTGCTTCACTCCTGCGTCCGGCCGACGTCGGCCCGGCGAACCGGCCCGGCCGGCCTGTGGCCGCGTCAGCGCTGGTGCAGGTACCAGTCGAGCTGGTCCAGGTACCAGCGGTCGGCACTGACGGTGACGGCGGTGGCCGACGGCCGCGCGTGCTCCGCGGGTGCCGAGGTGGTCGCCGCCGACGCCGAGCCGCCGGCTCCGAGAAGGGCTCCGCCCGCCACTGCCGTGGCAGCGACGGCGATCGAGACGCGCCTGATCCACCTGTTCATGGTCATTTCCTTGCCGTTTCCTTGTGCTGTGCGGCGCTCCGGAGATTCCGGACCGGCCGCCGGGTGCCGAGCCGCGGGAGACATCCGGAGGGACCCCTCATGTTCGACTCCGCCAGCGTACTTGAGGGGTGCCTCATGTTTACGGTGAAGCCCGTCACAGCACGTCGCAAGCGCCGGACCCGTGCAGCGGAAGACCGGATTGCGAGCGCGCCCCCGAACCGCCCGCCAGCCGCCGCCGGCCCGGCGGACAGAGGCGGTGGCCGTGCGGCGCGGCGGCCCGGCGATCGACTCGAAGGTGACCGTCCGCCCGGATGCCGACCCCCTTGCGTACGACCTTCCGGGCGGTCGCGGGCCGACCGTTGACAGATCTGGCTAACAGCATTAGCTTGAGGCTAACAGCGTTAGCCGCACTGGTCTCCTGGAGGACGCAATGACCGAGTACCTCGCCGTCGACGGCGGCACGATCGCTTACGAGGTGGCCGGGTCCGGCCCGCTGGTCGTTCTCGCGCACGGCATGGGCGACAGCCGCGCCGCGTACCGTGCCGTGGTCCCGCGGCTGGTGGCGGCGGGCTACCGGGTCGCCGCGGTCGACCTGCGCGGCTGCGGCGAGTCCAGCACCGACTGGCCCGCCTGGAGCCGTACCGCCATCGCCGGTGACCTGCTCGCCGTGATCCGCCACCTGGGCGGCCCGGCCGTGCTCGTCGGCCACTCGATCTCCGGCGGTGCCGCCACCGTCGCCGCGGCGCTGGAACCCTCGCTGGTCACCGCGGTCGTCGAGCTGGCACCGTTCACCCGCAAGCAGTCGGTCCGCCTGGGCGACCTGCGGGTCGGGCGGTTCCGGCGGGGCATGCTGCGGCTGCTCGGCGCGGGCGTGTTCGGCAGCGTGCCGCTGTGGCGGTCGTACCTCGACGTCGCCTACCCCGGCGTGAAGCCGGCCGACTGGGCCGAGCGGCTGGGCCGGATCGACGCCATGCTCCGCGAGCCGGGCCGGATGAAGGCCCTGCAGGGCATGGGCCGCACCACCCCGGCCGACGCCGGCGCGCACCTGGGCAACGTCCGCTGCCCGGTGCTGGTCGTGATGGGCACCCTCGACCCCGACTGGGCCGACCCGCACGCCGAAGGGGCGGCGATCGTCGACGCCCTGCCCGCCGGCCTCGGCAGCCTGGAGATGATCGAGGGCGCCGGACACTACCCGCACGACCAGTTCCCCGACCAGGTGGTCTCGGGCATGCTCCCCTTCCTCCGCTCGGCCGCCGCCCGTGCCTAGAAGCGGCCTGCACCCGGCGGCCGTCGTCGCGGCCGGTGCCGACCTCGCCGACGAGGTGGGCTTCGCCAACCTGACGATGGGCCTGCCGGCCGAACGGGTGGGCGTACGCACCCCGTCCCTGTACAAGCACGTGGGCGGCCAGGAGGACCTCAACAGGCGCATCGCCGCCAGGGCGTTGGAGGAGGCCGCCGACGCCGTGGGCGGAGCGACCCTGGGGCACGCGGGCGGCGAAGCCCTGGCGGCCGCGGCCCGCGCCTTCCGCGCCTTCGTCCTGGCGCACCCCGGCCGGTACGCCGCCACGATCGGCGCGGAACCGGCCGGCCCCGACGATCCCCTGGCCGTCGCGGGGCAACGGCTGCTCGGCGCGTTCACGGCCGTCCTGAGCGGCTACGAGATCCCCGAGTCCGACGCGGACCACGCCCTGCGCACGCTCCGCAGCCTCTGCCACGGCTTCGCGACGCTGCAGGCGGACAACGGCTTCCGGTGGAGCTCCGGCGTCGACGAGAGCTTCGACTGGCTGATCGCCTTCACCGACCGGGGCCTGCGCGCCACCGCACGGCGCACGTGAGCCTCCGGCAGCCGCGCCGCCCGCGCGCTCGCGTGCGCCACAACCCGACATGGCCGCCCTCGCCTGGCGAGCGTGCCCCCGGGGCCGACCGTCGCCGGTACGGCCTCCCCCGGCTGGTACGAGACACGGACCCGCCGTGACGCCGATGGCCTTTGCCGCCTGGGCACGGCAACGACCCCGACCGCATTCCTAGTCCCAACCTAACCACTTAACTCACCTTGACAGGTTAGATGGGGCGTGCTCGACTGGCGATGTAACCACTCAAGCTCGACAGAAGGGTTAGAGACATGGCACTCGCGGCGCCCGCAGTCCACCACCGCACCACCACCGTCGACGGCCTCGAGGTCTTCTACCGGGAGGCCGGCGACCCGGAGGCCCCCGCGGTCGTCCTCCTGCACGGCTTCCCGACCAGCTCGCACATGTTCCGCAACCTGGTCCCGGCGCTCGCCGACCGCTACCGCGTGATCGCCCCCGACCACATCGGGTTCGGCCAGTCCGCGATGCCGAGCCCCGAGGACTTCCCGTACACCTTCGACGCCCTCACCGAAGTCACCGCCGGCCTGCTCCGTCACCTGGGCGTCGAGCGGTTCGCGATGTACGTGCAGGACTACGGGGCCCCCATCGGCTGGCGGCTCGCCCTCCGGGCCCCGGACCGGGTCACCGCGATCATCACCCAGAACGGCAACGCCTACGAGGAGGGCTTCGTCAAGCCCTTCTGGGACGGCGTCTTCGCCTACGCCGAGTCCCCCGGGCCGGAGACCGAGGCGCCGATGCGCGCGGCCCTGACACTCGAGGCCACCCGCTGGCAGTACCTGAACGGGGTCGCCGACCCCAGCCTGGTCAGCCCCGACAACTGGGTCCACGACCAGGCCCTCCTCGACCGGCCGGGCAACGCCGCGATCCAGCTCGGGCTCTTCCGCGACTACCCCACCAACGTGGACCTCTACCCGCGGGTCCACCGGTACTTCCGGGACTCACAGGTCCCGTTGCTGGCGGTCTGGGGCGCGAACGACGAGATCTTCGGCCCCGCGGGCGCGGAGGCCTTCCGCCAGGACCTGCCCGACGCCGAGATCCACCTCCTCGACAGCGGCCACTTCGCCCTGGAGAGCCACCTCGGCGCCATCACCGAACACATCCGCGACTTCCTCGCCCGCACCCTCGCCTGACCGCAGGACGTCAAGGCGGCAGCGTCCGGTCCCTGCGTAACGCCGCGTCAGGGTCGCTGTGGCAGCGGTGTGGCGGTGAACATCCCGGCGGCGTCGAACGTCGTCTTCGGCACGCCGCGCCGGGGTTTCAGGTGGCCCGCGGTGGCGTCCGCCCATCGCCGGTGGGACCCGCGAGGTGCGCGAGCGGTGGGGCGCGTCATGCGTACACGGTGCTCGCGACCGGTGTCAGCGTCGGCGCCGGCCCGTCCCGCGGCTTCCGGGCGCCGTCGCCGGGCTCCCCGCGTGAGGCGCGTGGTAGCGTCCGTATACTCCGTATACAACGTGTATGCGAGCACTGGGGGTGGCCGTGACGTCCGGGCGGGAGAAGGCGTACGGGTTTCTCAAGGACACGGTACTGACCGACCCCGGCATGCAGGGCGCCTTCCTGTCGGAGCAGGAGCTTGCGGACCGCATCGGCGTCTCCCGCACGCCCGTCCGGGAGGCGCTGCTGCAGCTCGCGGCCGAGGACCTGGTCGAACTGGTGCCCAAGCGGGGCGCCCGGGTGACCCCCCTGACCGGACGGCAGATCCGCGAGCTCATGGAGCTGCGGGGCATCGTCGAGCGGTACGCGGCCGAGCAGCTCGTCGCCGCGGGACGAGCGCCGGTGGCGGAGCTGCGGTCCCTGCTGGCACGGCAGCGTGAACTCACCGGCGCCGACCAGGCCCGCGAGTTCATCGCCGTGGACCACCGCTTCCACTCGGCCCTGGTCTCCGCCGTCGGCAACACCCTCCTCGACCGGCACTACGACGGCCTGCGCAGCCGTCAGGTCCGTACCGGCGTGACCGCCCTCTTCAACCAGCAGGGCCGCCAGGAAGCGGTACTGGCGGAACACGAGGCCATCCTGCACGCCCTGGAAGCCGGTGACGCGCGGGCCGCGTGCGCCGCCATCGACCACCATCTGGAGTCGACCCTCAAGGTGCTGCTCGCGGGCTAGGCGGCGGGGTAGGTGATCACCAGCATGGTGACGCCGTCCGGGGACGTCCAGGGGCCGTGCGGCATCCCGGGCGGACGGCAGGCGTACATGCCGGCGGTGAAGGTCCGGTCCAGCGTCAGGTC
Organism: Streptomyces sp. NPDC104761; assembly: GCF_055583445.1. Taxonomy (NCBI): domain Bacteria; kingdom Bacillati; phylum Actinomycetota; class Actinomycetes; order Kitasatosporales; family Streptomycetaceae; genus Streptomyces; species Streptomyces sp. NPDC104761. The sequence goes on from NZ_JBVJNZ010000010.1 coordinate 203,471, forward strand.
GTGCAGGGCGCCCGCCACCAGGTAGACCTCCTCCCAGAAGTCGTGGCGGGTCACCCCGGCCGCCGAGGTGTCGGTGCCCGGCGCCCAGCGGACCAGCGCCGTACGGGACCCGCGTGCCGGGTCGTCGGCCAGGACGCGCTCCTCGACACCCGGACCGGCGCCGGCCGGGGTCCGCCACGGACCGTCGGGAAGGTGGAACTCCAGCTCGGGCTTGCTCATCGCCACACCTCCGGGCGCCGGTTGGCCAGCACCGAGGTCCGCTGCCGGACCGCCGCGACCTCGTCGACGTCCAGGTCCGCCACCAGCAGCTCGGGCCCGGCGCCCAGCGCGTGCCGCACGGTCCCGTCGGGTCCGGCGACGAGACTGTGCCCGATCCCCGTCGGCGCGGTACCCGGTCCGGTGCCGGGGTCGGCCTGGTCGACGGCGGCGAGCCACACGGTGGCGTCCAGCGCGCGGGCCCGCACCAGCAGCTCCCACTGCTCGCGCTTGCCGGGCCCGGCACCCCAGGAGGCGGCCAGCAGCGTGCCGGCGGCGCCGGCGTCGGCGTGCGCCCGGAACAGCTCGGGGAAGCGGACGTCGTAGCAGGTGGCCAGGCCCAGCCGTACGCCGTCCACCTCGATGACCGTCGTGGCGGAGCCCGCGGCCACGGTGTCGGACTCGCGGAAGCCGAAGGCGTCGTAGAGATGGATCTTGTCGTACGACGCCTCGACGCCGGGCCCGGTGGCGAGCAGGGTGTTGGCCACCCGGCCGCCGCCGGCGGTCCCGTCCGCCGGGGTGAACATGCCGGCCACGACGACCGTCCCGGTGGCCAGGGCGATCCGCCGTACGCCGTCGGCCCAGGGGCCGTCCAGGGGTTCGGCGAGCGGTGCCAGGGGGGTGCCGAAGCAGGCCATCGACGCCTCCGGGAAGACGACGACGCGGGCTCCGGCGTCCGCGGCCCGCCGGGTCCACTCCTCGATGAGGACGAGGTTCTTTCCGGGGTCGGGGCCGGTGGTGAGCTGGCTCAGGGCGATGCGCACGGTGCGCTCCTCCTCAGAGGCGGGTGGGGACGGTGTCCGCCGCGGGCGCGGCGAGGGCGGCGTCCTCGTCGGCGGCGGCCTCGGGGCCGCGCCCCAGACAGACGCCGACGAGGGAGACGGCCGAGGCGAGGGCGATGTAGACGGCCAGCGGCGCCCAGGTGCCGTAGGCGCTCAGCAGGGTGGTGAACAGCAGCGGGGCGACGGCGCCGCCGATGATCCCGGCCAGGGTGTAGGCCAGGGACGAGCCGGTGTAGCGCAGCCGGGGCGTGAACTGCTCGGCGATGAAGGCGGCCTGCGGACCGTACAGACAGCAGTGGATCACCAGGCCCACGACGACGCCCGCGGCGAGCGGCAGCCAGGTGCCGCCGCCGATCATCGGGAAGAACACGAAGGGCCACACACCGGCGGCCACCGCGGCGCCGCCGTACAGCAGACGGCGGTCGACCCGGTCGGAGAGGGCGCCGGCCAGCGGCATGAGGAAGACCTGGACCGAGGAGCCGATGAGCACGGCCGCGAGGGCGGAGCCGCGCGACATGCCGAGCTCCTGGGTGGCGTACGTCAGGACGAAGACGGTGAACATGGCGTACAGCACGTCGGGGCCGACGCGGCAGAGGATCGCGGCGAGCAGGGCGCGGGGCTGGGTGGTGAACACCTCGCGGATCGGCGCCTCGGGGCGGGAGTGCTCGGCCTCCATCGCCCTGAACACGGGCGTCTCCTCCAGCTTCGCCCGGATCCACAGCCCGAACGCGACGAGAACGCCGGAGAACAGGAACGCCACGCGCCAGCCCCACGCCTCGAACTGCGCCTCGGTGAGGAGCGCGCCGAGGGCCGCCAGGACACCGTTGGCCAGCAGGTTCCCGGCGGGCGGACCGACCTGCGCGGCGGAGGCGTAGAAGCCGCGGCGGCGCGGGTCCCCGAACTCGCTGGACAGCAGCACGGCACCGCCCCACTCGCCGCCGACACCGACGCCCTGCGCGAAGCGCAGCACCACCAGGGCGATCGGGGCGGCCACGCCGACCGAGGAGTACGCGGGCAGGACGCCGATCAGGAACGTGGCCACGCCGATCAGCACGAGCGTGGCGATCAGCACCTTCTTGCGGCCGATCACATCGCCGAGGCGGCCGAACACGAACCCGCCCAGCGGCCGCGAGACATAACCGACCGCATAGGTGGAGAACGCCAGGAGGGTGCCGGTGAGCGGGTCCTCGGAGGGGAAGAAGAGGTCACCGAAGACCAGGGCGGCCGCGGCGGAGTAGACGGCGAAGTCGTACCACTCCAGAGCCGTGCCGGTCAGGCTCGCGACGAAGGCCCGGCGGACGCCGGAGTGCCGGTCGGAGGCCCGACAGGAGACCTGATCGGACGCCTGGCCGGACGCCTGGCCGGACGCGTGGGCGTCACCCTTCGGGATGTCGGACATGGTTCCCATCCTTGTCGGGGAGAGGCCGGGGACATCGACCTTCCGGCATACTTCTTGTATACAGGTCGTATGCGCAACCCCTGCGCGGAAACTTCACCGCGGCGAAACGCGACGAAACACGGCTGAACGCCGTGAAACGCGGCGAGCGACCGCCGCCGCGGTCCCGTCACCCGATCCCTGGGAGTGCCCTCATGGCCGTGCTGACCTTCGAACTGCCCGACGGATCGACGCGCGAGGTCGACGTCGTCCAGGTCCTCAACGCCGGGTACGCCGGGCGCAGCCAGGAGGACGTCGCCGCACACGTCGCGGAACTCGCCGAGCTGGGCGTACCCGGTCCGTCCGCGACGCCGGCCCTCTACCCCGTCTCCCCCTACCTCGCCCAGCAGACCGACCGCGTCCACGCCCAGCACGGACACACCTCCGGCGAGGCGGAATGGGCGCTGGTCGTGGCGGACGGCGGGGAACTGCTGCTGACCGCCGCCTGCGACCACACCGACCGCGACCTGGAGGTGCACGGCGTGGCCTGGAGCAAGAACGCCGGACCCGACGTCCTCGCCCGCCGCGCCTGGCGGCTGGCCGACGTCGAGTCCCGCCTCGACGACCTCACCCTGCGCGCCTGGGTCACCCACGGCGACACCCGGACCGAGATCCAGCACGGCACGCTCGCCGAGCTCCTCGCCCCCGCCTACTGGATCGACGTCCTGCGCTCCCGGGGCGCGCTCACCCCCGGCACCGTCCTGGTCTCCGGCACCATCCCCATGGCCTCCGGCGTCGACCAGTTCGCCGACGGCTGGAGCGTGGAACTGGCCGACCCCGCCACCGGAGACACGATCCGCCTCCACTACGACGTCCGGCCCATGCCGGCCCCCATCGGCTGACCGACGGCACGCCATGGGCGTCGTCGCAGGAGCACACTGGGGGCGGCTCGGCAATGACGGAACATCTCTGGCGTACGCGCCGACCTGGAGGTGCTGGGATGCGCTGGTGGACCGGGGGATGGATGGTCGCCGCGATGGTCGTCCTGGCCGGATGCCACGCGTCGGAGGGTGGCGGACCGGTGGGAGGCCCCTCGGACGACAGCTCGGTGAGCCCGGCCACGGAAAGCCCGTCCGCGTCGGCCACCGGCCCCTCCGCCGTGCCGGGGAGCTGTGCCGCCGGGCACGAGAAGGTCACCGTCGGTCCTGGTGACGCGGTCGAACGGCGACTCTGTGTGCGGCCCGGGACCGTGATCTCGCTCGTCCTGCGGCCTCGCACGGACGACAAGCGGTGGACGGCCGTGCGGAGTTCCGCACCGGCTCTCGTCCTCGCCTCCGGCTGGCGGGTGGACGCGGACGGTACGTCGCGGGCTTCACTGCGGTGTGCGGGGACCCGGGCCGGTGCGGCCCAGGTCACCGCGTCGGCGAAGGCACCGGACGTGGCGGGTGCCGCGAGGGTCGCCTTCACCCTGCACGTGAGCGTGGTGCCGTACCCGACGCAGGGGTGACCCCGGCGGCCCGGGATCACCCCTGCACGTCACTGCGTCAGCTGCGCCACCTACCCCACTTGCGCCACTTGCTTCAGTGGCAGTCGCGCACGTCGGTGGTGTAGATGCCGCGGCCGTGGGTGGCCGCGTACAGCGTCCTGCCGTCCGGGCTCAGCTTGAGCTGGAGCACGGCGACGGCCGGGAGGCTGCCGACGCGCTTCCAGGTCGTGCGGCCCGGTGCGCGGTAGACGACACCGAGGTCGGTGGCGACGGCGAGGCCGCCGTTCGGTGTGACGACCGCGGAGTTCGTCGGCACGTCGGGGAGGTTCTTCGAGATGTCCTTCCAGGTGGTGCCGCCGTCGGTGGACTCGAATACGTGGCCCACGCCCGCGCCGGGACCCTCGGTCCAGTGCCGGGAGAAGCCGTTGACGGCGAGGAAGACGTGGTCGGCGTTCTTCGGGTCGACGGCGAAACCGGCGAGGTAGCGGTTGGGCACGGTGCCGTCCGCGCCCGTGCTCGGCAGGGTGATGTCGTGCCAGCCGGTGCCGTCCGCGTTGCCGACGGAGATGCCGCGGGCGAAGCCCTGGTTGTTGCAGGGGCCGCACCAGGCCGCGTACACCTTGCCGCCCGAGGCCGCGACGGCGGTCGCGGTGCGGCCTGCGCCGAGGTCGTACACGCTGGTCCACTCGTCGCCGCTGCGGATGGCGTAGCCGTGGGTCTGCACCCAGATGTGGCGGCCGCCGGCGATCCAGGTCGAGCTGTTCTTCGCGTCGGCCGTGATCGGGGCGATGAAGCGGGCCTCACCGGTGGCGTTGTCGGCGGGAGCCACGTTGTACGACGTGATCCTGCTGGGGTCGGTGACCCAGCTCCCGTCGTTCACCGCACAGTTCTGGGTCACCTGGACGGCCAGGTAGACGTACTCCTCGGCGATGTTGCAGCCGTTGGCCGGGTCGGTGAGGGTGTCGCCGCCGTCGCCGCCGAAGTCGGAGCCCATGACCTTGTCGTTGCTGCGCAGGATCGACTGGCCGTTGTCCTGCAGGCCGCCGGTGACGGAGACGCCGCCGTAGGTCAGGTCCTTGCCGACGCCCACCGAGTAGTACTGGAGGGTGTCGATGGTGCCGTCGTTGAGCGAGGTCCAGTCGGTGGCGTGCCCGGAGGCGTCCTGGGAGCCGTTGAGCGGACGCCTGTAGGCGCCGCCGTCGTTGCCGACGTAGACGAAGCTCCTGCCGTGGTAGCTGCCGATCGCCACGCCGTGCTGGTCGGAGTGGGTGGTCTGGTTGCAGTCGCCCGTCTGCTTGGCCGGGTCGATGCTCCAGCACGGGAAGCCGAAGTTCCAGTACGGGCCGACGGTCGACCAGCTGGTGCCGCCGTCCTTCGTCTCGTAGACCTCCTCAAGACCCGCGTACACGTGCTCCGCGTTCGCCGGGTCGACGGCCAGGAACTGGTTGTACCAGGCCTGCACGCCCGGCATGTAGCCGCTGCTGGTGAGCGCCGAGCCGTCGGCGGCCAGGCCCTGGTAGTCGGCGATCTTCGTCCACGGGCCGGTGGGAGAACCGGACTTGGAGACGTAGATGCCCTCCAGGCCGCTGTCCGGGTTGGTGTTCAGCTGTTCCGGGGACTGGTCGATGGCGTAGTAGCGCGAGCCGTCGGCCGAGCGCGCGAAGGTGACGTTGCCGACGTCGTCCGCGTCGGCGGGCAGGTCGCCCAGGCCGCTGGTGATCCGCGTCCAGGTGCCGCCGGAGCCCTTGGTGTAGAAGCCGTTGTAGTCGTCACCGCTGCGCCAGCCGACCGCGAGGACCACCTTGGACGGGTCCTTGGGGTCGATCGCGATGTCGTTGGCGATGTTCTTGTACGCGGCCGAGGCGTCGTTCGCGAGGGAACCGCCCGGCAGGTAGTCGGGGTTGGGCGCGAACTCCAGCTTCCAGGCGCCGGTGAGCTTCTTCGTGGAGTGGCTCCACACGCCCTCGCTGGTCGCCGCCCACACCTTGCCGCCGCCGAAGCGGAGTTCGTGGATGGTGGTGGACTCCAGCTCGTCGCCGCCGACCCGGCTGCGGGAGGCGAAGGTGCCGTGGTGCGGGTCGGACAGGACGTAGACGCCGCTGCCGAGGTAGGCGTCCGCGTTGGTCGTCGCCTCGCCGGTGCCCAGCCACAGCCGCCCGGTGCCGTCCAGCGCGAGCGCGCCGGTGGACTGCGAGGGCAGCCTGTCGCTGATGGGCTGCCAGTGGCCGCCCCCGGTGCGTGAACGCCACACTCCGCCGCCCGCACTGCCCGCGTACACGTATCCGTCGTCGTCGGCGGCCATCGCGGCCATCCGGCCGGTCACGTTGCCCGAGCCGCCGCTGGAGTTGGAGTCGTAGTCCCGGTAACGCGGGTCGTCCGAGTTGTACGGCAGGTCGGTGACGTTGCGCCACCTGTTGCCGGTGCTCGACAGGTTGGTCAGGTCGGTCCAGGCGGCGCCGTACGCGCCGGGTGCGACGACGCCGGGTGAGGTGCGGGCCTCCGCGTACTGGTCCGCGCCCTCGGCTATCTCGTCGGCCTCGTTGCCGTCGTCGCCTCCGTCGCCACCACCGCCGTCCTCGGCCTTCGCTTCGGGGCTTGCGGCACCCACCGAGTGCATCCGCTCGGCGGCCAGCCGGGCGAGCGCGCGGGCCCCGAAGGGACCGCCGTCCGGGCCGGCCGCCGCGCCGGCGGGTACCGCCACGAGCGCGGCGGACGCGGTGATGGCGCAGATCGTGAACCAACGTCTCTTACGGGTCGGTGCTGACACCGGGTCCTCCCCATCGGGAACGGGTACAGCCGTCGGGGACGACCCGACCACCGCCGGCAGGGGCCGTCCGGCTTTTGGACATCCCTTGACCAGAACCTGTCACTTCACATGGCCGGAAAGCCCCCCCGCCCCGTCGCTCCGCCGCCGGGACTCCGGGTGGGACCGCCGGGGACTGCGGGTGGGACCGCCGGGGACTCCGGGTGGGACCGCCGGGGACTCAGTGCGGGGCCCGGCCGGGCCCTACCGGTTGCCGCCGGGCATCCTCACCGCGGCCGAGTCCCAGGTCCCCGGCTTTCCAGCCGGCGAACGGCGCATGCGTCGCCTTGATCACGCACGTCGTCACCAGCCGAGCGCGCCCTCGTCGGCTCGCGCATCCCGGAGCGGCGCGGGCGGGGGCGCGTCGTGGCAGGTGAAGCCGAGCCGGGTCAGGGCGCGCCGCATCTCGAACGACGTGAAGTCCCGGCGGTTCTGCCTGGTGATCACTTCCCCGACCTGCATCACGGGGTAGACGCGGCCCTCGATGGTCACGGAGACGCCGGTGACGGGTTCGGGCGTGATGCCGCCCATCGACTGCTCGACCTCGCTCTTGGTCAGGTCGAAGGGGAAACGGGCAATGACACAGCGCATGGATGCCTCCGCAGGAGTGAGTGAGAACACCGGGGAACGGCTCTGGAGAAGGCCCGACGCGCGTCGGCGGCCGGACGGCGTGGTCAGGGGGTGAGCGCGAGGACGCCCAGGGCGTAGCCGTGGTCGTCGACCACGGGGGAAACGTTCAGTATCCGGACCCGCATGGCCGCCTCCGCGTCGCCGAGCGCGGCCGCCGACGCGGTGAACGGCCCGCGGTCGAGCGGGATGTCGCGCAGCCGGGTCCGGTCGCTGAACCACGAACCGCCGCGGTGCGCGGTGAGCTGGGCCCGGGTGACCAGTCCCGCGCACCGCCCGTCCTCGTCCTGGAGGAGCAGGTGCGGGACGCGAGCCCCGATGAGCACGGACAGGGCCACGTCGACCGCCATGTGGTCGTCGACCTGCGGTCCGGGGGCGTACAGCATGGCGTCGCGGGCGGTCAGACCGGTGCCGTCGGCCTTGCCGGACCGGTGTGCCCGGGGCGGCGGAGTCGGTGTCGTCGGCGTGCTCGGCGTCAAGGGCTTCTCCTCTTCGTCGGGGCGGGCGGGAGCGCGGCGTCTCGGCCTGGCCGGGAGCGGGGGCGCGTTCCCCGTGGCCGGGCTATGCGGTCGGCCCGGGGGCGGAGCGTCGTCCGACGGCGGCCGGCGCGCGGACGGTGACCGGCACGCCGGACGGGGTCCGGGCTCCGGTGATGGCGTGCAGTTCGGGCGCGCCGGGGCGGATCCTGGCCGTGTGCGGGGTGATGCCGGCGTCGGCCATCAGGCGGTCCACCGCCCGGCGCTGGTGCGGCAGGACAAGGGTGACGACGGTGCCGGACTCGCCGGCCCGGGCGGTACGGCCGCCGCGGTGCAGGTAGTCCTTGTGGTCGCCGGGCGGATCGACGTTGACGACCAGGTCGAGGTGGTCGACGTGGATTCCGCGGGCCGCGACGTTGGTGGCCACGAGGGCCGTGACGTGGCCGTCCTTGAACCGGGCGAGCGTCCGGTTGCGCTGCGGCTGGGACTTGCCGCCGTGCAGGGCCGAGGCGCGCACTCCGACGGACAGCAGGTGCTCGGTCAGCCGGTCGACCGCGTGCTTGGTGTCCAGGAACATGATCACGCGGCCGTCGCGGGCGGCGATCTCGGTCACGGTGGTGTCCTTGTCGGCGCCGCGCACGTGCAGCAGGTGGTGCGCCATGGTGGAGACGCTGCCCGCCGGCGGGTCGACCGAGTGCACCACGGGGTCGTGGAGGTAGCGGCGCACCAGGAGGTCGATGTCACCGTCCAGGGTGGCCGAGAACAGCAACCGCTGTCCGCCCGACGGGACTTGGTCGAGGAGCGTGGTCACCTGCGGCATGAAGCCCATGTCGGCCATCTGGTCGGCCTCGTCGAGGACGGTGACGGCGACCCGGTCCAGCCGGCAGTCGCCCCGCTCGATGAGGTCCTTGAGACGGCCGGGCGTCGCGACGACGACCTCGGCCGCGCCGCGCAGAGCACTCGCCTGGCGGCCGATCGACATGCCGCCCACCACGGTGGCGAGCCGCAGCCGGAGGGCGCGGGCGTAGGGCGCGAGCGCGTCGGTGACCTGCTGGGCCAGTTCCCGGGTGGGGACGAGGACGAGGGCAAGCGGCTGCCGGGACTGGGCGCGCTGCCCGTCGAGACGGGCCAGCACCGGCAGGCCGAAGGCGAGCGTCTTCCCCGAGCCCGTACGACCCCGGCCCAGCACGTCCCGGCCGGCGAGCGCGTTGGGCAGGGTGGCCGCCTGGATGGGGAAGGGCACGGTCACCCCCTCGGCGCGGAGCGCCGCCAGCAGCCGTACGGGCATGTCCAGTTCGGCGAACGCCTCGACCGCGGGCAGCGGTTCGGTCAGGGTGACGGGCGGAGCGAACTCCTGTCGCCGTGCGGTGGAGTTCGCTCCCTGACGGCTTTTGCGCCCGCTGCCCGGACGGGGACCCTGGTGGCCCGCGTCCTGCTTGCGGAAACGGCTTCCGTGCGTGGAGCCTGCCGAGTGCGGGGCACTCCCGTTCACGCGGGAGCGACCGGAGGTGCCGGTGGTACGACGGGTGCGGTTCAAGACGGAACCTTCCTCGATACGGCGTATCGAGGAATTCCGTCAGACGGCGGGCGGCCGTACGAGGAATCACAAGAATGAGCCGAAGAAAAAACGGAACGCCTGGCCTCTCGGTACCGAAGCCGGGGCTGTCGTCAATCCGGAGACCCGGAGATCCCGGATACCCGGAAACCCGACGGTCCCGGAAGCCCGGAGATCCCGTAAACCCAAAGATCCCGGAAAGCCGAAGGTCCCGGAAAGCCGAAGGTCCCGGAAAGCCGAAGGTCCCGGATGCCCGGAGATTCCGGAAACCCCGGCAACCCCCGGAAACTACGGAGATCGGCTGTCCAGGTGTCGGGGTGTACGGACAACGCAATGGCTGGGGCCCGCACCCCAGGAGCGCGGGCCCCAGCCACGTGATGCGCGAGCCGCTGGCTCGCGACGCTGCGCGTCGGTCTCAGGCAGCGACGATGTTCTCGGCCTGCGGGCCCTTCTGGCCCTGCGTGACGTCGAAGCTGACCTTCTGGCCTTCCTGAAGCTCGCGGAAGCCGCCGTTGCTGATGATGTTCGAGTAATGGGCGAACACGTCAGCGCCACCGCCGTCCTGCGCGATGAATCCGAAGCCCTTTTCCGCGTTGAACCACTTCACGGTGCCAGATGCCATATTGAATCTCCCTCGGGGGGCAGTATCGGACCCGCACTCTGCGGAACCGAGTCGTCGCAATGATCACCCCTCCGGAAAGATCCGGAAAGCCATGCAAAGAAAAGACCTGTGGTAACCAAAACTGCAACGGCTGTCACGCTAACACAGCCGGGCGAACCCGGCCATACACTTTGGGGGCGGCCAGGCAATTCTCATCCCGCCGGAACCGGTATTTCTGCACCGGCGGAACTAGATATGAGCGTCGCCCTCGTCCAGCTTCCGGCGTATGTCGCGGTTCAGGCGGAGGGCGTCGTCCAGCTGGTCCTCCAGGGAGATGATGCGGCACGCGGCCTCGATGGGGGTGCCCTGGCCGACCAGTTCGCGGGCGCGGGCGGCGACGAGCAACTGGCGGCGGGAGTACCGGCGGTGTCCGCCTTCCGAGCGCAGGGGCGTGATCAGCCCGGCCTCCCCGACGGCCCTGAGGAAGGCGGGGGTGGTGCCGAGCACGGCGGCGGCCCGGCCCATGGTGTAGGCGGGGTAGTCGTCATCGTCGAGGTTTCCGACGACGGGGCCGTTCTCAACGGGCATGACACCTTCGTTCCGGGAGCTCTGCGCAGGACCCAGAGTGCGTGGCACCCGCGCTCAGGAGGAATCAGCACCCTCTGCGTCGTAGCCACAACCCTATCGGCGGCGGGCGCAGACATGTGGACTCGCCGTGACAGATTTCCGTCCGGGCTGCTTCCGCGTACGTGGCACCTGCCGTCAGCCTTCCGTGGGTGCCGTGTCGCGGTCGTGGGCGAGTTCGCCCGCCACATAGGTGGCCCGTACGGCACGGTCGTCGCCCAGGACCGCCAGGACGAACAGCAGTTCCTCGATGTCGGCGACGCGCGTGGTGCGCTGGGCGAGGAGCGGGGTGGCCTTGGGGTCCAGGACGACGAAGTCGGCTTCGTGCCCGGGTTCGAGGGTGCCGATCCGGTCGTCGAGGCCCATGGCCTGGGCACCGCCGAGGGTGGCGAGGTAGAACGCCTTGACCGAGTCGAGCGGGTGGTCGGCCAGTTTGGCCACCTTGTACGCCTCGTTCATGGTGGCGAGCAGCGAGAAGGTCGTACCGGCGCCGATGTCCGTGCCCAGGCCCACGCACAGGGGCCGGCGGGGGTCCTTGGCGTCATCGATGCGGAACAGGCCGCTGCCCAGGAAGAGGTTCGAGGTGGGGCAGTGGGCGAGGGCCGCGCCGGCCTCCGCGCACCGGTCGCGCTCGATGCGGGTCAGGTGCACGCCGTGTGCCAGGACCGCCCGGGGCCCGAGGAGCCCGTAGTGGTCGTACACATCGAGGTATCCCTGTCGCTCCGGGAAGAGGGAGCGCACCCATGAGATCTCTCCGGCGTTCTCCGAGACGTGCGTGTGCATGAGCGCCCCGGGACACTCATGCCACAACGCCGCGGCCGCCTCCAGCTGCTCCGGGGTGCTCGTGGGCGCGAAACGGGGCGTGATCGCGTAGAGGTTGCGGCCCTTGCCGTGCCATCGCTCCAGCAGGCCCTTGGAATCGTCGTAGCCCGTCCTGGCGGTGTCCAGCAGGCGGTCCGGGGCGTTGCGGTCCATCAGTACCTTGCCCGCGGCCATCCGCATGTTCCGCCGGGAGGCCTCCTCGAACAGTGCGTCGACCGACTGGGGATACACGGCGCAGAAGGTGAGGGCCGTGGTCGTCCCGTTGCGCAGGAGCTCGTCGCAGAAGACGGAGGCGGTCCGGCGTGCGTACTCGGCGTCGGAGAACCGCTGTTCCTCGACGTAGGTGTAGTGGTTCAGCCAGTCGATGAGCTGCGAGCCGAACGCGGCGACGATCGCCGTCTGGACGTAGTGGGTGTGCGTGTCGACGAAGCCCGCGGTGATCACGTGATCCGGGTAGTGGACCGGCTCGGTGCCCTCGGGCAGCCGGTCGCGAAGTGCCGCGTAGCCGCCGGCCGCGACGATGACGCCGTTCTCGCACACGAGCAGGCCATCCTCCTCGTGGACGAAGGCGCTCTCACGGTCGGTCAGGAAAGGATCGTCCCGGAACCACACGAGCCGTCCGCGCACCGCCGTCACTGCCGGTGTCACCTCGCCTCCCCTCCCGCTGTCAGAGCTGATGGCCAGTCGGCGCTGCGGATGAGGTGCGGGTGCGGGCGCCGGGGCGACCTGACCAGATGGATGCGGAGTACCCGGTGAGCGCTGATGATTCCTCTGCCGTTGATTCCGGCCGCCTCGTGGCCGGCTGGATTCCCCCACGCGTGTCCGGGCCGGCACCCTTCATGATCAGGACGAGCGGCATCGCCGCCCACCCCTTGCGCGGCTCGGGCGGCTCGGGCGGCTCAGGAGGGGAGATGCCGGAGATGCTCCCCTCAGCGGGTGGGGTTTCACCCACCGGGTGGCACACCGCCGCCCGGTTCGAGTCCGGGGGTTCGGCCCGGTGCGGGATCAGGACCGAGCTGAGCGGTCAGCCGTCGGGCGTGGGCCAGCAGCGCACCGTGCGTCGCCAGGGTGCCGGGATCTGCCTGAACGGCGTCGGGCAGTGTCCGGTGGAGTTCGTCGAGACTCCGGCGCAGTTCCTCGGCGGTCCCGCGCAGCGCCTCCTGGGCGTTCGGCTCCGTGCCGGTCTCCGCGAACCTGGTCCGGCCGTAGAGACCGATCGCCCGGCCCGCGTGGTGCAGGACGTCGGCGTAGGGGCCGGTGATGCGCGGGCCGGGGCGTACCGCCTCGTCGTGGTGGCCGGCGATCTCCCGCACGGTGCGGGTCACGCCTTGGAGGTGCACGGCGACATGGTCCAGTACGGCCAGTGCGTCGTCGTACGTCCTGCCGGGCGGGGACACGGCACGCGGACCGCGACCGCGGTGGTTGCCCCGCATGCTCTCGCGGCTCCAGCCGACCGCGGAACGGGCCTGCTCGACCAGGCGCCCCAGGCGCAGCGCACGCTCGTGCCAGACCCCGGCCACATGCTCGTCCCACTCTCCCCGGGCCAGCCCCTCGGCCACCGCGCAGAGGATCTCCTGCGCTTCTTCGGACGCGTCCTGGAGGGCGGCACGGGTGTCGCGCAGATACACCGGGGGCCGGATCACCGCGTTGACCGTGATACCGACCACCGCACCGAAGACCGCCTCCGCGACCCGCGCCCCCGAAGTGACGAAGGTGACCTGCCCGCTGGTCAGGACGAACAACGCGGCGGTGGCGGCATAGATGCCCTGACTGCCCAGGCGCTGCCACCGCGTCAGCAGCAGCACCGCCGGGAGCACCACCGCCATCGCGGCCATCGTGTTGTCCAGCACCAGCGCGACGAGGGTCGCCGCCACCGTGCCCACCGCGATCGCCGCCAGCTGCTGCAAGCCGTGCGCGAGCGACCGGTACACGGTCGACTCCACGAGTACGACCGCCACCCAGGGAGCGACGAAAGCCACCGGCGCCTGCAGCCACCATCCGGCCACCCCCCACGCCAGACAGGCGGCCAGTGCCGCCTTGACGGCTTGTACCGCCAGATCGCGTTCACGGCCCGGCTCCGTCCACACTCGCCGCACCGCCCGCACGGCGGCTCCGCTCTGCCGCCGCACCGCCCGTGCCGCCCAGCCAGGTCCACTCCACTCCATGACACAGCCAGTGCCACATCGGACGCCCCGGATGCGCCTTGTGACCACCATCACGGGAGTCGGTCGAGCGCGCACGGCAGGTGACGCGAGGATGTCCGGCAGGTCCGCCGGACACCCGCCGGTGTCCGTATCCGATCAGGCCCGGTGCGTACCCTTCGCCAGCGGGGCCGGCCCGCCCGGCACCGCCCAGCACTCCCGCCCGCCTCCCTGGCGCGGCCAGACCTCGGGGCCGCCGCCGTACCACTCCACTCGCCCCGACTCGGCCACGTCCAGCTCGTCCCCGCACACGAGCCCGACGTGCTGAAGGAACAGCGTCAACTCGTGCAGGGAGTACGCCGTGCCCAGGTACCGGCCGTCGAGATACACGCGGCGGCCACCGGATCCGCCGGGCGGCTCCACGACTGCAGACCCCACACCCATGACCCCAGCCTCTCCCCGTCAAAGCCTGTCCGCATCCCACGGCGAGTCACGGCATGAGCTCGTCCTGATGGCCGGCGCGCCATTCGGCGAGGAGCACGGTCGCGTCGTCGTCCAGATGGCCTGCGTGGTGTTCGACGACGGCGTGCATCAGCCGGCGGAGGGTCTCGTGGAGCGTCTGGCGGCCGGAGTGGTGGCGCACGATGAAGTCGACGAAGCGGTCCCGGCCGAACTCGTGGCCCTGCGCGTCGCGGGCCTCGACGATGCCGTCGGTGTAGAGGAGGAGCCGGTCGCCGGGCTGGAGCTGGTGGTGGCGCACGGCGACGGGCAGATCGAGGCTGGTGCCCATCGGTGCGGCGGGCGGGCAGGTGAGCTCGATGGTCCAGCGGTCGTCGCGGACCACGAGCGGCAGGTGGTGCCCGCGGTTGATCCAGGTCAGCGTTCCGGTGTCGAGATCGAGGTCGGCGAGGATGCCGGTCACGTAGCGGGTGGCGCCGAAGTGGGCGGTCAGCAGTTGTTCGACGGCCTGGCTGGTCTCGACGAGCGAAGCGCCCTGGCGCCGGGCGTTGCGGGAGGCTGCGACGGTGAGGGTGGCGGTCAGTCCGGCGGTGGTGTCGTGGCCCATGGCGTCGAAGACGGACAGGTGCAGCGTCCTGCCGCTGACGGCGTAGTCGAAGGCGTCACCGCCCACTTCGTAGGCCGGCTCGATCATGGCGCCGAGGGTCACGTCCCGCCCCGCGTAGGCGGCGGGTGGCATCAGGTTCCACTGCAGCTCCGCGGCCACGTTCATGGGCTCGGTCCGCACCAGCCGGGCGAAGGAGTCACTGAAGGACCGCTTGCTCAGCAGCAGCAACGCCACCAGCGAGGCCAGGTCGCGAAGGTCCTGCCGAGGGTCGTCCCGGTCGCCCGCGGTGGTGTCGGTCCCCTCGGCGGTGTCGGCCCGCAGGACGCCGATCCGTGCGACACCGTCGGTCACCGGAACCCACCAGCGCCGCAACTGCCCCTCACGCGCGGTCTCGGCGACGATGGCGACGCGCTGGTAGGCGCGGCCGGGCACCGTCGCGTCGATGTTCAGCTGCTCACCGCCGCTGCCCGCGTCGTCGCCCTCTCCGGTGAGCTGCCGCAGCACCTTCTCCTGGAGGTCCACCGCGAAGACGGCCACGTCCCGCAGACCGACGCGCGCCGCGTGGGAGGCGATGAGGCCGGGCAGATCGTCGAGCGCCGCCAGGTGAGCAGCCTGCATCAGCTCACGCAGCATCCGCCCGCAGTTCGTGGGGATCGACATGGGGATCGACATGGCTCTTCCCGGCCGCACCACATGCGGCACCGTCCCGGGTACCCGGGTCCGCCCGGTCCATGAGCCTGCCCTGCGGCCGCCGCTTCCCGGCCCGGTTCGACACCCCCGCTCAGGGCGCTGCTGGAGTTCCCCTGCCTCCGCGGCGCGTGCCCCGCGGCCGCGGAAACGCGTGCGAGTGGTGCTTCCGCCGTGGCTGCGGGGGAACTCGGCACGCGGCAGACGGGCCCGAATGTGGAAGGAGAGGCGTCATGCCTGCTGGATCGAGCTCCAAGCGGGAGCGTCAGTACGAACACGTCAAGAAGAGCGCCCAGGACCGCGGTGAGTCGACGAAGCGGGCCGAGGAGATCGCGGCACGCACGGTCAACAAGGAGCGGGCCAGGTCGGGCGAGTCGAAGACCGCGAGCAGGACCTCGACCCGTGACCCGAAGTCGGCGTCGCAGCGCGGCGGGCAGCGCTCGCACAGCGGTGCGGAGGGGCCGACCAGGGACCAGCTGTACGAAGAGGCGAAGAAGCGCAACATCGAGGGCCGGTCGTCGATGACGAAGCAGCAGTTGCAGAACGCCCTCGGCCGGTGAGACCAGACCTCTGCGAGGGAATCACGGTACGTTGCCGCGCAGCGCCGTGGTTCCCTCGCGCCAAGGGGTGAGGAGCCTGGCGGCGAGGCGGTCCTCCAGGCAGCCGGTGGCGCGGATCCCGAAGACCACGTCGGCGTCCAGGTGCGGCTCGCTCTCCAGGAGTCCGCCGACGACGTCGTGGCGTACGACCTGTTCGTGGACGGCGTCGGCCTCGACGTGTTCGGTGTAGAACCGTACGGCCGCGGGGCCCGCGCCGGTCCGGCGCATCGCCTCGGCCAGCCGGCGCGAGGCCGGGGACGAGGTCACCTCGACGGCGGCGAAGTGCCCGACTAGTGCGGCGCGCAGCGAGCGGTGCAGACCGAGCAGGGACATCAGGTTGACGGTGGCGAGCGCCTCGGCCGGTGCGGCGTCGACGTACCGGCCGTACGCCGTGTCCAGGCCGAGGTCCGCCATGAGGGCGGCGAAGAGTTCCGCGTGGATCTCGTCGGCGCGGCCCGCGCCGAACTCGTCGTACTCGACGGCGACCATGGCCGCCTTGGCCCGCCCGCGCAGCCGGGGGATGACCCAGGCGTGCGGGTCGGCCTCCTTGAGGTGGTAGAGCGAGCGCAGCGCGGCGTACTCCCGTAGCTGCTGGAGGCTGCCCTCGGCCTGGAGGAAGTGGGAGACGCTGTCCCCGGGGTCGGTGGCCGGCTCGACCTGGAGCTCGTCGAGAGCCCGCGCGGCGGTGTCCGCGCCCTCCGTCACGGGCACGTCCGTGCGGAGCGCCTCCAGGAAGCGGCCCTCCAGTGCGGCGCGGACGCCCAGCAGTCCGCTGTCCCACTCCCATGCGTCGGGGACGCCGTCGAAGCCCTGGTAGTGCAGTTCGTAGAGGACGTAGAGGGCGAGCTGGAGGTCGTCGCCGTACGGCGAGCAGCGCGCCGGGGACGGCACGCCGGCCGCATCCGCACCGCGCAGAGCGGCGATCACGGCGGCCGAGAGCGGACCGCGGGCCTCGGGCAGCGGCGGGGAAAGCGGTCGGATCACGAGGCATCGCCGCCTTCAGCGGGTTGCTTGCCGCGGCAGCGGTGGCTGGTGTCGCACCAGGGGAAGGTCCGGCTGCGCCGGCAGGTGCAGACGGCCACCACGAAACGCCTGGACTCCGTCACCACGCCGTCCTCACCCACCACCTCGACCGGCCCTTCCACGAGGAGGGGTCCGTCGCGCTGGACGCGGATGCGGCAGGGCCGCTCAGGTGTGTTCGGCACGGATCACCACCAGTTCCTCGGTCGTCCCGTCGGCTGCCAGGCCGCGTTCGCGCAGCCAGTCGAGGCGGGAGCGCAGGACCTGCCCGAAGGGCAGCCTGGTCCGCTCCACCACCTGCGCGCTCAGCCCGGCCGCCGCGAGACGGGTGAGCGTGGCGCCGGTGCCGCACAGATGCGAGTGCACGATCAGAAGCGTTCCCGTGGGCCGCAGGACCCGTGGCGCGGTGTCGCAGATGCGGTCGATCAGCATCCGGCCGTCCGCGCCGGCGTCCCACGCCCGGGCGGAGCCTCGGGGAGGTGCGTCGCCCGGAGCGGGCACATAGGGCGGGTTGGCGATCACCAGGTCGAACCGTCGGCCGCCGGGCAGCGCTGCCGTCAGGTCACCGTGGCGCACCCGCAGGCGCTGCCCGTTGAGCAGGGCGTTGATCCAGGTGACGGCGACGGCCCGCCAGGAGATGTCGACGGCGGTGACCCGGCCGCCGAGCCGGGCCGCCTCCATCGCGAGCATGCCGCTGCCGGTGCCCAGGTCCAGGACATCCGTGTCCCGGGTGATGCGCTCCCGTCGCAGTGCCCGTCGCAGGAGCCGGGTGTCGGTCTGGGGCGTGTACACGCCCCGCGGGGCCCAGCAGCGCAGCGGCCGGACGGCGGGGAGCGAGTCTGCGGTCACCGTGCCCTCCTCAGCCGGACACCCGCACCGGCTGCGCGGTCAGGGCCCGCGCCACGCCGATGAGGTTGTCGGCCCTGGTGCGGCCGGTGGAGGGCTCGGGGGACTTCTTGGGCGTGCGGTTGACGACGAGGGCTTTCACAGGGGCTCCGATGCCAGGGAGACCGCCGGGCACAGGTGCTACGGCGGAGGTCGGTGGTGCCATCGCCGGGTTTCCGAGGTCGTGAGCCGAAAACCCGATAGCTCCTCATACCGGAGACTTGCGTGAAAAAAGCGTCGGCTCACGTCGAATCCGGCCAGGTGGGAGTCGAGCGTTCGCGCGCGGCGCCCCCTGCACACGAGCCATGAGCCATGCGCAACCGGCCGCCGCCGGCTCGCAACCCCGCGTGTCTCACAGTTCTCGCTTCTCCAGCGGCTTCACGGCGGGGCCCTGGAGGATCCGGCCGTCCGGGGCGAAGCGGGAGCCGTGGCACGGGCACTCCCATGCCTGTTCGGCGCGGTTGAAGGCGACGAGGCAGCCGAGGTGGGTGCAGACGGCGGACACGGCACGGAGCTGGCCGCTCTCGTCGCGGTGGACCGCGCAGTGGTGCCCGCCGAGCCGCACCACGGTGCCGTCGCCCGGGGCGAGGTCCTGGGGCCGGGGGCCGGTCACGGAGGGCAGCCGGTCGCCGACGAAGTGGCGGGCGACCTGAGCCTGGTGCTTCAGGAACGAGGCCCCCTCGCGTACGACGGGACCCACCCGCCGCGGGTCGTAGAGCCCGGCCCACTCCACCTCGCGACCGCCGACGAGGTCGCTGATCAGGCGGCCCGCCATGATGCCGCCGCTCAGGCCCCAGCCGCCGAACCCGGTGGCCACGTAGACGTGACGGCTGCCGGGGTGGAGCGGCCCGACCAGGGGCACGGAGTCGGTGGAGTCGTTGTCCTGGGTGGCCCAGCGGTGGGTCGGGGTCAGCCCGGGGAAGTGGTCGGCGGCCCACGCGGAGAGCCGGGCGAAGCGCTCCTCGACGTCGGCGGTGCCGGGCGTGAAGTGCTCGCCGGTGACGATCAGCAGGCGTTTGCCGTCACCGTAGGGGGCGCTGCGCACGGACCGGGTGCCCTGCTCGGGCGTGATGTACATGCCCAGCGGGGCCAGGGCCTCGTCGACGGTACCGGCCACGACCAGCTCGCGGCGCGGGGAGAGCCGGGTGAACAGCAGCGCCCGGTCGAAGACCGGGTAGTGGGTGGCGACGACGACCTTCTCGGCACGCACCGACACGCCCGCGTCCGTCTCCAGCACACAGGGCTCGCCCTCGGTCAGGCCCACCACCCGTGTCCCCTCGTACACCGTGCCGCCACGCCGGCGCAGGTCGTCCGCGAGCGCCAGCAGGTACTTCCGGGGATGGAACTGGGCCTGCCCGGTCACCCGGACCGCCCCGGCCACCGGGAACGGCAACTCCGTCTCCGTCACGAACTCGGCGGGCAGCCCCGCCTCCCGCGCCGCCAGCGCTTCCGCGCGCAGTTCCGCCACCCGCTCGGGATCGCGCGCGTAGGTGTAGGCCGCCGCTTCCTCCCACGCGCAGTCGATGCCCAGCTCCGCCACGAGTTCGGCGGCGCGCCGGATCGCCTCGCTCTGCGACCGCGCGTACAGCCGCGCGCCCTCGGGGCCGCGGGTGCGGCGCAGGTGGTCGTAGACCAGGGTGTGCAGAGCGGTCAGCTTCGCCGTGGTGTGCCCAGTGACGCCGGCGGCCAGCCGACCGGCCTCCAGAACGGCCACCTCGCGCCCCTGCCGGACCAGCTCCCAGGCCGTACTGAGCCCGGCGATGCCCCCGCCGATCACGGCGACCTCGACGGAGAGGTCACCCGACGGTGGCGGTGCGGGTTCGCCGGGCGGCGCCGTCTCCAGCCAGTACGACCCTCGGATTCCGCTCTCGGTGTCTTTCATGGCCGCACCCCTGTCTCGACGTTCATGGCAGCCGGGTTCCCATCCCGATGACGTGACACCGGGAACCAGCGCAGAAGCCACAGGACCACTTCTTCGCCCGGGTTCCCGGACCGCCCACCACCCCGCGGCGGTACCGGGTTCAGACCCATGGTGACGGCGTACGACGGGCCGCCCCGGCGATGCGGCGCAGCGGCGGATCGCGGCCGAGCCGAGCGCCGACCTGCGCCTTGCCCGCCGGATGCGGCAGCCACACCCGGGTTCGCGGCGACTGTGGCTGCCGCGGGCCTGAACTTCCTTCCCCTGCCGCGTGGCGGTGTCGTGGAAGGCTGGGTAGAAGGCTGGTCCGGTGTGGGACGAGCGAAGGAGAACACGGTGGACTGGGGTCGGTTCGCACAGGAGATGGCGTCGATGGCGCGGGATCTGCTGGCCCAGGATTCGGTGGCCGCGACACTGGAACGGATCACCGCTTCGGCCACGGAGCTGGTGGACGGTTGTGACGCGGCCGGCATCCTCGTCCTGCACGACGAGCACGTGGAGACCCTCGCTCCCACCCACCAGTTGGCCATCGACAGCGACCGGCTCCAGGAACGCCTGGGAGAAGGCCCCTGCTTCGACGCCGCCCACAGCTCGCGCGGGGAACGGGTGTTCCGCATCGCGGACCTCACCGCCGAAGTCCAGCGCTGGCCCGCCTACGCCCCCAGGCCCACAAGCTCGGCGTGGGCAGCATGATGGGCTTCCTGCTGTTCACCGAGGACGAAGACCTCGGCGCCCTGAACCTCTACTCCCGCGAGCCCGGCACCTTCACCACCACCAGCGAGACGGCCGGGGTGCTGCTGGCCTCCCATGCCGCGGTCGCCTTCTCCGCCGCCCGCTCCCACGCCCAGCTGGAACAGGCCCTCGCCACCCGGCACCTCATCGGCGAGGCCATGGGCATCGTCATGGGCAGCCACCGCCTCACCGAGGAAGAAGCCTTCAACGTGTTGCGCCGCTACTCCCAGACCAGCAACATCAAACTGCGCGAGGTCGCCCGCCGGGTCTGCGAAGAAGGCGCCCTGTCGTGACCTGAACGACGGCTTCCCGGCGCGGCTCCATCGGGATCGGGCCTTCGGGCAGGGAGCGGCGCCAGACCTCCCCAGGCGCGGCGCCGCTCCCTCACCAGCCTGCCCCGATTACCCCCGGGCTCCGGCCCTACACCCGCGACGTCGCCCTACCGTGCCCTGCACGTCGTGTGCGCGGATGCCTGTCCAGCGAAATGCCCCGAGTTTCCCTCCATAAACAAGGCATCGGCGAAGAATGAACGGGCGACCGCAGGGCAATCGGGGCGCAGGAGGTTGATAACGATGGTTCCCCTGCTTCTCGTCCTGCTTCTGGCACTCATTCTGTTCGGCGCGGGCTTCGCCCTGAAGGTCCTCTGGTGGGTCGCGGTGGTCGTCCTGGTGGTGTGGCTCCTGGGCTTCGTCATGCGGTCCACCACCACAGGGGGCGGCCGGGGTCGCTGGTACCGATGGTGAATTGACGGCACCCCGCGCCTCCGCTGAAGGACCCGTCCGCAACCGTGGGCGGGTCCTTCACTCGTGTGCACGCAGCATCATCGTCGGCCGTCGGGGTACCTGAGCGCCCCGCACGGGCACCGCGCCGACGAACCGCCCTGCCGGCGCTCCGCGTGTTGTGGAAGCGGAGGCGGGCGGCGCTGGAGCGGACGCCCCGTGACCGTCCCCGAAGGAGAGCATCAAAGGAGGGTGAGCCTGATGGCCACCGTGTCACTCACCGGAGCGTCCCAGCAGGACGCCGCCACCGTCTTCGGCGTCCTGCGCACCGCGTTCCCGACCGACCGTCCCGCCGACGACCTGCCCAAGGAGCAGCCCGGCGACCGCTCCACCGTGTGGAGCGCGGAGTTCGAGCCGACGCAGGAGTGGATCCCGACCGATCCGATCCCTCTGGAGGGCTCGGTCTCCGCCACCCTTCAGGGCACCTACCTCGCCGTGGACCGGCTCCGCGAGGCCCTGGGTGCCGCATTCGCCGTGGACGAGCAGGGCACGGCGTCGGGAGACCAGGAGAAGGAGCTCGACCTGCGGCTCGCCACCAAGCGGTGACGGGACGGACGTCCGTCCCCGCACACCCAGACGCCTGAGGAGAGAAGCGCCATGGTGCAGATCGGGTACACGATGATGACCGAGCAGGCCGGTCCACGGGAGCTGGTGGCCCACGTGGTGGGGGCCGAGCAGGCCGGTTTCGACTTCTCGGTCACGTCCGATCACTACTTCCCCTGGCTCGAGTCCCAGGGCCACGCCTCCTACGCGTGGAGCGTGCTCGGTGCCGCCGCGCAGGCCACCGAACGCATCCCCCTCATGACGTACGTGACCTGCCCGACGACCCGCTACCACCCGGCCGTCGTCGCGCAGAAGGCCGCCACCTTGCAACTCCTCTCCGAGGGCCGCTTCCGCCTCGGCCTCGGTTCGGGGGAGAACCTCAACGAGCACGTGGTGGGTGGTGGCTGGCCTGCCGCGCCCGTCCGCCTGGAGAAGCTGGAGGAGGCCGTCGAGATCATCCGTGCGCTCTTCGCGGGCGGGAACGTCAACCATCACGGCGTCCACTTCGATGTGGAGAACGCCACGTTGTGGGACCTGCCCGACGCGCCCCCGCCGATCGGCGTCGCCGTCTCCGGCGACCGTTCGTGCGAACTCGCGGGTCATCTGGCCGACCTGTTGATCGCCACCGAACCCAGGCCGGAGCTGATCTCCGCCTTCGAACGGCACGGCGGCACGGGCAAGCCCAAGGTCGGCCAACTGCCCCTCTGCTACGACACCGACCGCGACGCGGCGATCGCCCGCGCCCACGACCAGTTCCGCTGGTTCGGCGGAGGGTGGCCGGTCAACTCCGAGCTGCCGGGACCCGCGGCGTTCGCGGGGGCCACCCAGTTCGTACGGCCCGAGGACGTGGCCGAGTCCATTCCGTGCGGTGACGACGTGGACGCCGTTGTCACCGCCGTGCGTCCCTTTGTCGACGCCGGGTTCACCGAGGTCGCGCTCGTCCAGATCGGCGGGGAACACCAGGAGCCGTACCTGGAGTGGGCCGAGCAGAAGCTGCTGCCCGCCCTCCGCGAACTGTGAGCATTCGACGCCGCGACACGTACGGCGATCTTCGACGTCGACGGAACGCTCGTCGACGTCGACACCCGCCACCCGCACGTCGTCACCTGGTGGGAGGTGATCCCGCTGACCTGCTCGGGCGCCTGACCACCAACGTCTTCACCGACGAGGAGTGACCCGTCCCTCCCGGTCCCTCCGCCGGCTCCCTCCCGGTCCCTCCGCCGGCGCCGGGGCCGGGTCAGCCGGCGGTGAGCAGGGAGTCGTCCTGGGGGCGGGCGCCGGGCAGTCGGTGCCGGGCCGCGATGAGTGCGGCGTCGACGTCTCGGGTGCCGGTGGCCACACACAGGGTGTAGGCGACGTCGTCCATCCGCTGCCGTGCGGCGTGGCTGCCGTTCTCGGCGTGCAGCGCGCGCAGGGTCTCGTACTGCTCGATGAGGTCCTCCAACACCGCGGGGTGGGCCATCAGCACCGGGGCTCTCCATTCTCGTGAACCTGAACCTGTCGTTCGCGAGGCGGATACCCCCGGCCGATCCGCGTATGCGGTGCAAGTCGGCGACTTCGTACACGGCACCCCCTTCACCGCTCAGCCTCCGAGGTCTCCTCCCAGGTGCGGGACCTTCGCGGCATACTCACCGGCATGAGTTCCGCGAACGGCGGCGAAAGCCGGCCGGACCCGACCACGTCGCAGGCGGCGTCGCTGCCCCAGCTGACCCAGCACGAGCAGGAAGGTGCCTGGGTGGTGGCCGTTCACGGCGCCTTCGACGCCAACTCCACCCCCCTCCTCGCCACAGCCCTGCAGGACGCGGCCACCACCTACGCGACGGTCGTCGTGGACGCGGCCGGGGTGACCTTTGCCGATTCCACCGTCCTGGCCGTGCTGCTGAACTTCCACCACGGCCACCGCCTGCGCCTGGCCAGGCCCGCGCACCAGCTTCGGCGGGTCCTGGAACTGACCGGAGCGGACAAGGTTCTGGACATCCGACCGACGGTGCGGGACGCCATCGTTCCCTGAGGCGAGGCCCGAGCACTGCGGGGCGTACCGCGACGACAACGACGACGTCCCCGGCGACGACCCGCGAAGGTGACGTCGCCGTTCGTGCCGTGCACCGGTCGCCGGGAAAACGGCGTCGGGGCGGCAACCTTCTCGTCCTCTGCGGCAACTGGGAGCCGGAAGACCGAGTCGAACTACCGGATGGACGGGCATGACGGCAACGAAGCACGCCTCGCCGCAACCGTGGCGCGGGCGCGGACTGGTCACGGGCATCCCCTTGGCGCCGCTTTTCACGGCCTGCAGCCGGACGTCGCGCCGGCGACCGGCGTCCGGTTCGCCCGGCATTGACCAGCCGGCCGGTCAGCCTTCACCGCCCCGCAACCGAGCACGACCGCTGTTCGAATGCCCGGCCGGACACTGTTAGGATGCGCCCCCCGTTGTTGTTAAACGTGCAACCAACGCGCACATCATTGCCAGGAGAGGGCGGCCGGGGGATGGTCCTCGATGACGCGTCCGCGGAGTTCCACGAGTTCTTCGAACGCCACTATGCCGAACTCGCCCGTCTGGCACACCTCCTGACCGGGGAGACCGACGCGGCGGACGACCTCGCGGCGGATGCCCTGGTCGCCCTGTGGCAGCGCTGGGACCGGTTGCGGCAGGCCGACCACCCGCTCGCCTACGCCCGCGGTGTGGTGGCCAACATGGCGCGCGGACGGATCCGCAGCACGGTGCGGGAGCGACGTCGGATCACGCTGTTCTGGTCCCGCAGCCCCGAGAAGGTGGAGGGGCCGGACATGGCGGCCGTGCTGGACGTCCGCGCGGCGCTCGCCCGGCTGCCGTTCCGCAAGCGCGCCTGCGTGGTGCTGCGGCACGCCTTCGACCTGTCGGAGAAGGACACGGCGGTGGCGCTGGGCATCTCGGTCGGCACGGTGAAGAGCCAGACCTCGAAGGCAATGGCCGAGCTGGAAAGGATGCTGGGCGCACACGCGGCCGGGGACCTGGTGGCAGGGAGGAGGAACCGGTGAACGAGGAGATCGACCGTCGGCTGCGCGAGGCCGCCGAGGCCCACCGGCCCGACCGCGCGAGGATGCTGGCCCGGGTGCAACGCGGCATGGCCGGCCCCGCCGTCCGTCACCGCGCGCGGCCGTTCGCGAGGTCCTGGATCAGGGTCGCGCTGGCCGGGCTCGCCGCCACCGGCATCCTGGCCACCGGCGGCCTCGCCGTCGCCGCCATCGTCGCCACCTCGTCGCCGTCGCCCACCGTGACCACGCCTGCCAGCCCGTCCCCGACCGTCGGTTCCCCGCACCCGACGTCGGCCCGCCCCACCCCTGTCGCACCGGCCCCCGTCACCACCCCGGGCAGCTCGCGCCCGACTCCGGCGGCCACCAGTCCATCGCCGACCGCCGACGAGAGCGGGAACGGACCATTGTGGTCGGCCGGCTCGGTGGACCCGCGCAGCAACGTCTACTGGACGCAGAGCGACCTCGCCCTCAAGACGACCCAGCCGCTCACCTCGCTCACGATCGAGATCCGGATCGTGCAGACCGGCGGGGTGAAGAACACCGGCACCTGGCAGACCCTGCCGAGTGATGACTTCACCGTCACCACCCAGGAGGCCGGCGGCACGCTGGTCTACCGCTGGGTCCTCAAGCCGGGGCTGACCGTGCCGGCCGGGAGCCATGAGTTCGCCGCCCAGTTCAACAACGGCACCGGTGGGCACGGTGTCGCGGGCGACGGCTACCGCGTCGACGCGCAGGGTTCGGGCGGCTCCTCGTCGGTCCGGGGAGGATTCGTCCCGACCCGGTGAACCGCGCTGTGCGGCAAGGGGACGAGGTCCCCTTGCCGCACAGGCTCGATGGGAGAACAAGTACCCGCGCTGCCGGTACGGGGTCCAGTCGGCCGGCCCGGCGTCGGCCCCGTCGGGTAGGTGGCCTTCAGGTGGCCGACAGGTCGCCGTGGAGCCGGGTCGGGGATGGTGACGGCGGCCGTGAACATCCTTCCCTCGATCGCGGCAGCCTTTGTGTGCGTGGCGGCAACTGGCGGATGACCAGGGCCGGATCAGCGTTCGCCGACGGTGGCAGCGGTCAGCACCGCAGCTCGGTCTTCCAGGACGTGCTGGGCAACGGCTTCATCGAGGAGGCGTCCGCACCGCGCAGGCCGCCGATCCCTCGGCCAAGCTCTGCTACAACGACTACAACATCGAGAACTGGACCGACGCCAAGACGCAGGGCGTCTTCGCGATGGTCAGGGACTTCAAGTCCCGCGGTGTGCCGATCGACCGCACCGACGGCGGCATGGCCGGCGCCGACCGGAGAAGTCCTCAGCCCGACCAGGACGACGAAATGCGCCCCCATCGAAGAGATGGGGGCGCATTCGTCGGCTTCGCCTACTTGAGTGCTGTACCACCCGAGTTGTGGTACGCGATCGTCTTGTTGATCAGGTTTCCGCCGTCGGTTTCGACCGAGGTCTGTTCCTGCTGCCCCGGGCCGAAGAGCAGCCCGGCGACATGGGCGTTCGCCACCTGGTCCATGTGTGCGAAGAACCAGTCCACCTTGTCGTCCTTGTAATGGTTGAGGGTGTTGTTCTGCGCCATGTTGCCCACGGGGATCTGCCACAGGACCACCGGCTTGCCCACGGACTCGGCCATCGTCTTGTAGAACTGCAGCGCGGCCGCGGCCTTTTGGTCGTTCCAGAAGTGGTCACTGCCGCCGTGGGCCGGCTGTGCGTACCAGCCCGCGTCGCGGTCCGACACGTCGGTGGCCAGGAAGTCGGCGTTCTTGGCCCCGAAGCTCTCGTAGGACTTGACGCAAGCCTGCGTGTTGGTCTGCCAGTCGAAGCAGGAGAGGTGCATCCCCACGGCGGTGTTCGGCGCGTACTTGTGCGCCATCGAGATCAGGCACTGGGCGAGTCCGGTGGCGCTGTTCTCCTGCGAACCGCAGTCCTTCGGGTTCGCGCTCGAGACCTGCGCGGGAACCTGGTGCGGATCGCCGAGCGACCGGACGTAGCCCCAGAAGTCGGGCTCGAGGTCGATCGCTTCCTGCGACGTGCCGATCTTCTGGAGGAAGAAACGGTAGTCGTTCAGGTAACGGGTCAGCAGGTCAACCCGGTTGATGGCCTTGACCTCGCCCGGACCGTCGCCCTCGCCCGCCGCGTCCCCGAGGTCGCGCAACGAGTACCAGGTCCAGAGCATCTTCTGCGAACGCGCGCTGCCCTTGTACGTCGCCTGGGACACCACGTCGTCCCGCCAGGTCACGTACGTGCCGGGCGCCGTGGTGCTGCCGTTCCAGCAGCCCCACCAACCCGACCAGTCGTCGTGGCATTTCGCTGCCGTGTAGTAGTCCGAGGAGGGCGCGGGCTGGCTGTGCACATAGGCGTACCGCACGTCGAACGGCGCGGCGGCCGCTGAGGCGTCGGACATCGAGCCGCCGATGAGCACCGTGCTGCTGCCCATGAAACGTGTCGTCGAGCTGCCGCCACCGGCCACGGGAGACGACGTGGACGACGGCGTGGACGACGGGTGCGAGCTGCTCGGAGCCGGGCTGGTGGGAACGCTGCTGCTCGGCGCGGAGGGCGTACCGGAGCTGCCGACACTCCCGGCCGGGACGAGCTTCCACTGCTGGTTGGCGGCGCTCCGGTCGCGGTTCTGGACGACGCCGCTCCCGTCGGCCTTGGCGGCGTTCTGGACGCCGACGGCCATGCCACTGAAGCGATTGACCAAACGCAGGTAGCCGTCCGGCGACTTGGCCAGTTTGAACTGCTGGTTGGTGCCGTTCAGGTCTTTCCACTGCACGAGGGCGGAGCCGGCGGTCTTCGACCAGCCGAGGTCGTCCAGCACCTTGCCGGAGTTCCGGTTCTGCAGCCGGTAGTACCCGTCACCCGCGTCGATGAACCGCCACTGCTGGTTGGGGCCGCCATGACGGCTCCACTGCACCACCGCCGCGCCGTCGTTCCTGGCGGCGGCGCGGTCGTCCAGCACCTTGCCGCTGTCGCGGTTGACCAGCACGTACCACTTCTTCGGATCCGGGGTCTTTTTCTGATCTGCCGAAGCCTGGCCGACCACGACAGCCGAGCCGGCCACGACCACCAGGCTGAGACCCGCCCAGAAACCCCGACGCGCGAGCAGCCGACGGCCACGGTGCTTCGCGCGGCCACCGCGCGCGCCACCGTCGGCGCGGTGGCCGCCGACGCGGGACGCCTCCGATGACGTGGGTGGGCCGGGGACATGTCTGTGCTCTCGTTCCAGGGACACGCCTGTGCTCTCTTTCAGCTGCCGCTCTGACCGGACCACTTGGCCGGACAACGCTGAGTGGTCCGAGAGGCCGAAAAGGTTGCCGCGAAGAGCACAGAATTTTTTTCGCGGATTCTCAGCGGTGAGCGCGACGGTTCCATGACCGGTGGACGTGGTTCGGTGTCAGAGGGTTCGGGCCGCAGCGGCGTCGCGAAGGAGCCCGGCGAAGGTCAGGGCGGCGGGGGTGAGCGAGTGGTCGGCCATGCGCACCAGGAGGATGCGGCGGACGGGTGCCGGTGGCTGGAGGGGCAGGACGTTCACGCCGGGCCGGATGCCCTCAAGGGCCAGGGTGGGAGCAAGAGCGACGCCGATGCCGGCGGCGACCATGGCCTGGGCCTCCTGGTAGTCGTGGGCCTCGTAGGCGATGTGGGGCTCGAAGCCGACGGCGCGGCAGCCCCGGACCAGGGCTTCGGCCACCGGGTGGTGGTCGGCGCGGGTGATCCAGGAATCGGGTGCGAAGTCGGCGAGTGAGGCGGCGTCGCGGCCGGCGAGCGGGTGGTGGTCGCTGACGAGAAGGGCCGGCGGGTCGTCGAGGAGCGGGGTGACGACGATGTCCTCCCGGTCGATTCGGCTCCAGTCGTAGTCCCACATCAGCGACATCTCGATCTCCCGGTTCTCCAGCATGGTCCAGAGTCCGGCGATGCGGGCGCTGCGGACGGTCAGCCGAACGTCGGGGTGGGCGTCCCGGAAGGCGATCACGGCCTGTGGGAGGAGCGAGGCGCCGACGGTGGGGAAGGTACCGATGCGCAGGGTGCCCGCGCGCAGGCCGGCGTAGTCGGCGAGTTCGTTCTCCGCGGCCTGCAGTTCGCGTTCGATCCGTTGCCCTCGTTCGGCCAGCGCCCGTCCGGCGTCGGTGAGGGTGACGCCCCGGGCGTGGCGTTCCAGCAGGGGCTGGCCTGCCTCCGTTTCCAGGCGGCTGATCTGCTGCGACACCGCCGACGGGGTGTAGTTGAGGGCGCGGGCTGTCGCGGTCACCGAGCCGCGCCGGGCGACCTCCGTGAACAGCAGGATGCGCCGGACATCGAGCACGCCGCCACCTCCAGCGTTTACTTCAGCTTAATAGCCATCCAGTTTTCCGAGATTGTACTTCACGCTGCCGTAACCCACCGTGGAGGACACCACGCACGGCGAGACCGTCGGTGGGCTTCGGTGGGCTTCCCCTTTCATGGCTGTGAGGAGTCGGTTGTGCTGCGTCTGCAGGGCGAGATGATCCGCGGAGGAACCAGCAAGTGCTGGATCTTCGACCACCGCGACGTGGCCGCCACGGGCGTGGACGTCGACGCCCTCCTGCTCGCCGCCTTCAATGCCGCCGACCCCCGTCAGATCGACGGCGTGGGCGGCGCCTCCTCCACCACCTCCAAGGCCGCTGTCGTACAGGCGTCGGCCCAGGCCGGCGTGGATGTCGAGTACGCCTTCGCGCAGGTGGGGATCGGCGACGAGCGCGTGGAGTGGGCCAGCAACTGCGGCAACTGCGCCACCGCCGTGGCCCTGTACGCCGTCCACCACCGTCTCGTGCCGATCACGTCGGACACCACCACCGTCCGCATGCTCAACGTCAACACCGGGGCCCGCCTCACCGGCACGATCCCCACCCCCGCGGGTGTGGCCCCGGAGGAGGGCACGGCCGTGGTCCCGGGTACCTCGGCGCCGGGCGTGCCGGTCCTGCTCGGGTTTCAGGACCCGGCGGGCTCGACGACCGGCCGCGCTCTGCCGACCGGCCGGGCACTGGACGAGCTGACCGGCCCGGACGGCCTGGTCGAGGCGTCCCTGGTGGACGCCGGCGCGCCGGCCGCGCTGTTCGAGGCCAAGGCGTTCGGCCTCGACGGCACGGAATCCCTCACCGCGTTCGCCACCGCAGTGCCCGCGCTGACCCTGCTGCGCCGCCAGGCAGCGCTGGCCATGGGCCTGGCCCGCGAGGGCGATCCGGTCAGCCACGCGGTACCGAAGGCGGGCATCGTCGCCCGACCCGCGCTCTATCGCACCACGCAGGGCATCCTCGTCGACCAGGACGAGTACGACCTGGCCGTGCGCATGGTCTCCATGCACGCCCCGCACCCGGCGATCGGCCTGACCTCCGCCGTGGCCCTGGCCACGGCCGCCACCACCCCTGGCACCCTCGCCCACCGCGTAGCCCGGCAGACCGCCGACGGCACGCTGCGCCTGGGCACCCCCGCCGGCGTGATCACCACCCAAGCCGTCCCCGCCCCGGACGGCGCGTCCCCCACGGTGCTGCTGCACCGCGCCGCCCGCCGCATCGCCCGAGCCGAACTCCTCGTTCCCGTCCTGGAAGGACGCCCCGCATGAGCCGCAACGACGCCGCCCCGGGTACCGTCACCCCACCACCGGGCCGCATCCGCCGGATGCTGTCCCACCTCTACGTCCAGTGCCTGCTCGCCGTCCTCCTCGGTGCCGCCGTGGGCGGGCTGTGGCCGTCCGTCGGCGCTGACCTCAAACCGCTCGGCGACGGCTTCATCGCGCTGGTGAAGATGTTCATCGCACCGATCATCTTCTGCACGGTCGTCCACGGCATCGCCTCCATGGGCAACGCCCGCGCGGTCGGCCGCGTGAGCCTGAAGGCCCTGGTCTACTTCGAGGTGCTGACCACCGTGGCCATGGTGATCGGCCTGGTCGTCGTCAACGTCGTCAAGCCGGGCAGCGGTCTGCACATCGACCTCTCGACCCTGTCCACCAAGGCCCTGCCGCCGGAGGCGACCACGGCCCACGAGGGCTTCGCCGCCTTCCTCCTCGCCACCATCCCGGCCACCCTGGTCAGCGCCCTGACCGGCAACGAGATCCTGCCCGTGCTGCTGGTGTCGGTGCTGTTCGGATTCGGCCTGCACGCCAGCGGAGAGGCCGGCCTGGGCATCGCCCGGGGCGTCGAGAAGTTCTCCACGGTCCTGTTCACGCTCATCCGCTGGATCATGCGGCTGGCCCCCGTCGGCGCGTTCGGCTCGATGGCCTTCACCATCGGCCACTACGGCCTGGGCACCCTGCGCCACCTGGCCCTGCTGGTCGGCTCGTTCTGGCTGACCGCCCTCTTCTTCGTCCTGGTCGTCCTCGGGACCGTGATGCGCCTGAACGGACTCCGGCTGCTGCCCTTCCTGCGCTACATCAAGGAAGAACTGCTGATCGTCCTGGGCACCTCCTCCACCGAGCCCGTCCTGCCGCGCATGATGGCCAAGCTCCAGCACGCCGGCGCCTCGAAACCGGTCGTCGGCATCACGCTGCCCGCGGGGTACTCCTTCAACCTCGACGGCACCGCCATCTACCTGACCATGGGCTCGGTCTTCCTCGCCCAGGCCCTCGGCATCCACCTCAGCCTCACCCAGCAGCTGGCCATGCTCGCCGTCATGCTGCTCACCTCCAAGGGCGCAGCGGGCGTCACCGGCTCCGGGTTCATCGCCCTGGCCGCCACCCTCAGCGCCGTCCCGCACGTCCCGCCCGCCGCCCTGGCACTGATCTTCGGCGTCGACCGGTTCATGTCCGAAGCCCGCGCCCTGACAAGCCTGGTCGGCAACGGCGTCGCCACCCTGGCCGTCGCCCGCTGGGAGGGCGAGCTGGACGAGAACCGCGCCAGGGCCGTCCTGCGCGGAGAGCTCCCCTACGCCCCCACCCCCGCTCCCTCCACGGTGACAGCCGAACCCGATCCGGCGGAGACACCAGTACCAACCCACGCCCCCGTCCCCGCCGCACGCTGACGTCGCGGTCCTGACCGACCTCACCGCCGAGGCGGATGCCGTCACCGTGGGCCGCGACAAGTGCGTGCCAGTCAGCCGCACGGCGGGGCCGCGGGCCGTTGTGGCCGCGGCCCCGCTCGGGCGTCGGGGTCAGGACGGGTCGCCGTACTGGAGGCCCCGTCCGTTGGTGCCGATGTAGACGCGGCCGAAGGTGTCGGGGTCGCCGGTGATGATGCCGAGGCTGCCGATGGCGCCCCACTGGTGGGCGTCGTCGTTGACGCGGAGCCAGGTGGCACCCTTGTCGGTGGAGCGGAAGACTCCGGTGACGTCCTTGACGGTGCCGATCAGGTACAGGGCCTGGTAGTTGGCGCCGGGTGCGGCCTTGCCGAAGCCGAGGGCGGAGGCGGACTGCACCGTGGTGAGGGTGGTGAAGGTGCGGCCGCCGTCGGTGGAGTGCAGCAGCCCCCTGTCGCCGGCGGCGATCCACAGGTCACCGGCGATGCCGGGGACGGCGGTGAGCCGGCCGGAGGGCAGGCCGGTGGCGCGGGCGGTGAAGGTCGCGCCGCCGTCGGTGCTGGCGTGAAGCGTGCCGCCGGACAGGGAGTAGAAAATGTTGGCCGAGGATCGGTCGGCGACGACCACGGCGTCGGTGCCCAGGCCGCTGACCTTCGACCAGCTCGCTCCCTTGTCGGTCGAGCGGTAGGGGGCCTGGCCCGCTTCGGCCCAGACGATGGTGGAGCCGTCCGCGGCGAGGGCGACATGGCCGCTGTTCGCGCTGGGGACCGGTTCTGCGGTGAAGCCGTTCCAGGTGCTGCCGCCGTCGGTGGAGTAGGCGCCGTCCTGCGCGCCGCCGGTACCGACGCGGACCATCACGGCGGGGGCCGACTGGGCGAAGTCGATGTCGG
The DNA here is from genome assembly GCF_055583445.1 of Streptomyces sp. NPDC104761. Taxonomy (NCBI): domain Bacteria; kingdom Bacillati; phylum Actinomycetota; class Actinomycetes; order Kitasatosporales; family Streptomycetaceae; genus Streptomyces; species Streptomyces sp. NPDC104761. The sequence goes on from NZ_JBVJNZ010000010.1 coordinate 236,107, forward strand.
TGCTGCTGCTCATCAGCGGGTCCTTCAGCCGTCCGGCGGGCACCTCGGTCAGGGAGTCGTGGCGGAAGCCGCCCTGGTCGCCCATGGAGGTGATGACGGTGGCGCCGCCGGGAGGGGCGATCGCGTCCGCCAGCGAGGTCTCCTCCAGCCCGCGGGCCCCGGAGGTCCAGTGGCTGGTACCGCCGCTGTCGGAGGCGTTGGCGTCCTTGCTCTGCCAGATGCCGTTGCCGGTGCCGTACAGCACGTGCCCGGAGTCGAGGGGATCGATGGCCAGCGCGGTCATCCAGTGCCCGGTGTTGGTGCCGACGTACGGAGCGCCGGAGGCGTCCCGCTGCGACTTGTCGGCCAGCGCCTTCCAGGTCGTGCCGCCGTCGGTGGTCCGGTAGATCTCGTCCTCGGGCCACCACCGGTCCAGGGTGGTGACCATCACCGTGGACGGCTTCTGCGGGTCGACGGCCAGACCGGAGAACCCGTAACCGCCCTGCGAGGGAGAGATGTTCTTCCACGCGCCGCCGGCCGGCGTGTACTTCCACACCGAGCCCGCCGTCGCGTCCATGGGGCCGATGCTGTTGCTGTACGTCAGGTACAGCGAACCGTCACCGGAGACGACACCGTGCTGCGGCATCTGGCCGGTGGGCCGCCCGGAGACGGCCTGCCAGGTGCTGCCGCCGTCGGTGGAGCGGTACAGGGAGGTGTCCTTGTCGTTGACGCCGACGTAGACCGTGTTGCTGCCGGCCGGGCCGTACGTCACGAAGGAGATGCCCGCGCCGCTGCTCGCCCCGTCCTTGACGGGGAACGAGGAGACCTGACTCCATGTCGCGCCGTAGTCGGTGCTGCGCCACAGGCCGTTCTTGCGGGTGCCCAGCAGCAGGGTGCCGTGGTCCGCGGGGTCGATCACGAGCCGCTCGCCCGCCCCCCGGCCGGGTTCGTTGCCGCCCACCTTGAACGGCAGATCGGTCCGCTGGAAGGTACGGCCCCGGTCGGTGGAACGCAGGATCGCGCCGTTGCCCGCCCACTCGTTGGTGTACGTGCCCGTCGAGAGGTAGAGCCGGCCCGGGTCGACGGGGTCGGTGGCCAGCGCGTCGATGCCCAGCAGGTTCCAGTCCTTCTCACCGAGCCAGTCGGTCAGCGGGATCCACTGCTCGGCCGCGGTGTCCCAGCGGTAGGCGCCGCCCATGTCGGTGCGGGCGTACAGCAGACCCTTCTCCTTCTGGTTGAACACCAGCCCGGTGACGTAACCGCCGCCCGCCACCTGGGCGTTCTTCCACACATACGGTCCGGCCGCGGCCGTGGTCCGAGTGCTGCCGGTCCCGGACGCCTGGGTCTCGGCCGTTTGCACCAGCTTCCACTGCTGGTTGGTGCCGCCGTGGCCCGGATACTGGATGACCGCCGCGCCCTCGGCCGTGGAGCCTCCGGAGACGTCCAGGACCTGGCCGCTCCTGCGAGAGGTGAAAGTGACGGCGTCGGAACCGCTCACATCGTCGATCCGCCACTCCTGGGAAGTGGCGGAGCTGTCGGTCTGCTGCTCGGCGGCGGCCGCCTGGGCGGTCGAACCGCCCGCTATGCCCAGCACCTTGCCGCTGTTGCGGTTCACCAGCTCGTAGTAGCCGTCCCCGGTGGGTCTCAGCTTCCACTGCTGGTTGGCGGTGTTCTGGTCGGTCCACTGCTGGATGCGGGTGCCGTCGGCGGTGGAGAAGGCGTTGACGTCCATCACCTTGCCGCTGCGTACGGAGACCAGCCGGTAGTAGGCATTGCCGTCGATCGTCGCGGCCTGCGAGTCGTCCTGCGCGAACAGGAGGTACGGCACGACGGCGGCGGGCACGCCGAGCAGCAGAGCGGTGGCGGTCCAGCGACGGCGGTGCCGCCCGCGGCGTCCGCCGGTCGTGGGGTTGTTCATGGGGAGGTGTTCTCCTTGCCTGCCGTTCACCAGAAGAGGAGTGAATCCGGGCACGGGGGATGGCCGGATCCGACTCCCAGTGGTCACAGACGCCGCACAGGGTTGCCGCGAGCCGGAAGCTTTTTCGGTTCACCTCGTGGTGCGGTAGGCCTTGAGCAGCGTCCAGGGCGGAGTGGCTCCCCTTGGCGTCGACGGCCTCGACCCGGAAGGACACCGGCTGCGAGGACCGCTCTCGGCGGGTCCCCGCCTGAACCGGGGTCCGCCCCGGGCCCTGGACGACGACACCGGTCCGGCGGGCCGGGACGCGGGCCCCTCGGTATCAAGGGCCGTCCCTCACGCTTTCCGGTGTGCAAGGCCGCGAAAGCCGCCGTTCGCGTGCGTCCCTTCCTGCCCGGGCTCGGGAATGTGACATCTCGTCGTCCGGGCGCGCTGATATGTCAGGGCACTCCCGTGACGGCTGTGCCCTGTGATGGCTGATGACAACGACAACGGGGCTTCAGGGTGGGGCATGAGAACTGAACACAGCGTTCGGCACGGTCGCCGTCGATCTGGTCCGAAGAGACCCGGTCCGAAGAAGCGAACGTGGGTGGCGTTGGGGGCGGTCGTGGCCGGAGGCGGCGTGGTCGTGGCGACCGTCGCCATGGCCGGCTCACCAGGGCGTGCAGCACCGGCCGCGCAGGGACCGATCAAGACGCATGTCCACTCGCTGTCCCTGACCGGAGCCGGTGCGTCGCTCAAGACGCTGGGTGCCCGGTCCACGGCTCCGTTCAGCATGGTCGGTGTCACCTGGAACGGTGCGCACGCCGAGCTGCGCGGCACGGTGGAGGTGCGGACCCGTTCCGCCGCCGACGGTCACTGGACCCGGTGGCTGAAGATGCAGCAGCCGGACGACCTCCCCGACGCCGCCGAGCTGAACCGTCCCGGTGTGCGCGGCGGGATGTCCCCGCTGTGGGCGGGACCGTCGAACGGAATCCAGGTCCGCGCGACCGGCGCGGGCAGGACCACCACGCTGCCCGCCGGGCTGCGGGTGGACCTGGTCGATCCGGGCAAGCCCGCCACCGGCGGGACACCGGACTCCGGCATGGGTCTGGCGGGCTACGCCATGGATGCGACGGCCACCGACACCGCCGCCCCGCCGGTCACCGACACCGCCTCGCCGACGGACAGCTCCACCCCGGCCGACAGCGCGACGCCCATCACGGGCACCGGTGCCCCGGACACCGCGACCGCGACGGACTCCACGTCGCCCACGGACACCTCCACGGCCACGGACCCCACCTCCACCACCCCGTCCACCCCGTCCTCCCCCTCCACCGGGACCTCCGCGTCGTCCTCACCGAGTGGGTCCCCGACGGCCTGGCCCGGCCAGCTTCCGACGACGGCCGAGGCGTACCCGTCCTGCACGACCTCCTCCGCCGCCCCGTCCGCGACCCCGCCGGACCCGATGCCGGCCGCGACCGTCTCGACGGTGGCACCGCCCTCCGTGGTGACCCGGGCCGGCTGGGGTGCGGACGAGTGTGCGCGGGACTCCGGTTACCCGTCGTACGGCTCGGCGGTGAAGGTGATGTTCGTCCACCACACGGACACCACCAACAACTACTCCTGCGCCGACTCCCCGGCGATCGTGCGCGGCATCTACGCCGAGCACCTCAACCAGGGCTGGCGCGACCTGGGTTACAACTTCCTCGTCGACAAGTGCGGCACCATCTTCGAGGGCCGCTTCGGCGGAATGGCGCTCCCCGTCGTCGGCGCCCAGACCTACGGGTTCAACACCAACAGCATGGGCGTGGCCGCCATCGGCACGTACACCGACCTCAGCGGCGGCGACTCCACGGCCAGCACCTTCACCGGGGCCGCGCCGAGCCAGGCGATGCTGGCCTCCATCGCCCGCATCGCGGCCTGGAAGTTCGGCATGACCGGCGTGAACCCGGGCACCGGTACCGCGTCCCTGCCCGAGGGCTCCTCCGACAGCCACGGCTTCACCCTGGGCAGCAGCTACACCTTCAACGCGATATCCGGGCACCGCAACGGCTTCGCCACCGACTGCCCCGGCAACCAGCTCTACAACGCCCTGAGCACGATCCGCTCCTACGCGGCAGGCCCGGTCGGCACGGTCTCCGTCACCGGGATGTCCGGCGGGGCGGCCAAGTCCGGGACGAACTACTACACCAAGGGCGCGGCCACGGTGAGCTGGACGACCGCCACGCCGTCCGCGGTGATCTCCGGCTTCGACGTCCTGGTCGACGGCAAGGCGGTGGCCCACACCTCCGGCTCCGCCCGCTCCGCCTCGGTCACGGTCGCCTCCGGCAGCCACACCGTCCAGGTGCGCGCCACCCACGTCCGAGGGGCGGCCACGCTGTCCGGCTCGGTCACCCTGGTCGGCGACACCACCGCGCCCACCTTCCCGACCGCTCCCGGCGTGCAGCTGCGCACGGGCACGGTGAACTCCACCTCCGTCCCGGTCTCGGTGACCTGGAAGGCCGCCGACAACGCGGCACTCGCCAAAGTCACGTCGACCTCGCCGTCCTCGGCCACCTTCGGCCCGACGGTGACCTCCTGGTCGGCCAGTGCCAAGCCCGCCACGTCGGACCTGTTCGCCCTGAAGGCGTACGACGTGGCCGGCAACGCCGCCGGCGCCTCCGTCCAGCGGACGCCGAGCATCGTCCAGGAGACCTCCACCACCCGGACCGGCACCTGGACGCGCAAGAGCAGCACCAGCTACCTGGGCGGTTACTCCTACGGTTCCTCGTCCGCCAAGGCCTCGATCAGCTGGACCTTCACCGGACGCTCGGTGGCCTGGATCGTCTCGCGGGCCGCCACCTCGGGCCAGGCGTACATCTACGTCGACGGCACCAAGGTCACCACGGTGGACCTGAAGTCCTCCACGACCCTCTACCGCCAGGCGATCTGGACCAAGACCTGGTCGGCCTCCGCCAAGCACACCCTGAAGATCGTCGTGGTGGGCACCGCGGGCCGCCCGACCGTCACCACCGACGGCATCGCAACCATCGGCTGAACCGCCGCCCCCACCTCACGAAGGAGCCCTCCGCCCGCGGGAAGTCCGCGGGCGGAGAGCGCCGCGATCGGCGAAGTCCCGCAGCGCCCGGCCGAGGGCCTCCTCGCTGGAGGATCTCCTCGCTGGGCCCCGCGAGCACACGTTCGCCGTGTCGAAGAAGTGGACACGCAGGACATCCGCGTGCTGCGCGCCGTCGCGCAAGAACGCAGCATTCAGCCGGAGCAGTCGGGGCTCACCGCCGCACTCGACGGCCCACCGCCGGCCCCGAAGCCGAAGACATGCACCCCCGAACCCTCCTCGCCGCGAGCCTCACCGCGCTCGCGACTCCGCCCACCTCGGCCGCCGCCCACGACGACCTCGTCCAGGCTCTCCTGCCCGGCCTGAGGCCAGCAGGCACCGAGGCTCCTCTCGACCCGTTCGGACGCCACCCCCGAGGACACGATGGTCCGCGCCGACGTCCTCCGAGAAGGCCGCGATGATCTACCGGCACTCCGACCACGACCGCCAGCGGGAGGCCGCCGCAAGGCTGGACGGGAGGCTGCGGCAGTGGTGTCGGCCGCGATGCCCGCCGTTCGACCACGGGCTCGGCGGTCAGGACGCACCGGTCGTCGTCTGCGCCGGCTGCGTGGTGGACGCCGGGGCGTTCGCCGGGAGACGCGCAGGGTCGCGGACGGGGTGCTCGACCGCACCGGACGCCAGGCGGGAGATGTCCGGCAGCGCGTGCGCGTAGCCGGCTCCGAGCAGCAGGGCCGCGGCCGTCGCGGCAGTGGCGGTCCGGCGGGTCGTGGTGCTCACCCGCCGAAGGCCGCGTTCGCGTCGACGCAGGGCGGCGGGGTCGTGCGCGGATCCGGACATGGGCATGAGCCGGCCTCCTTCGGGGCGAAGGCGGTACCACGAGGCGATCGTCCGACTCGTGGGCGCCATGTCATCAGCTTGCGCCGCACCGCGTCGGAGAGCCGTTCAGGAAATCCTCAGATGTGGCAAAGCCGGCCGGAGAGGGCGGTGGCCCCGGCGCGTGCCCTCCCCTCGGCCGATCCGGAGCGCCCTTCACGTCGTCCTACGCTGGATGCCGTGGAACAGGAAACCGGCCCCCGCGCCGTTCCCGAAGAGCTCACCGTGCTGGTCGTCGAGGACGACCCCGGGCTCGCCGGATCGCTGGTGCGCGGCCTGGAGCGAGCCGGGTACCGGGCGACCTGCGTCGGCACCGGACGCGGTGCGCTCACCCACGTACCGTCGCCCGACGTGGTACTGCTCGACCTCGGTCTGCCGGACATGGAGGGTGTCGACGTCTGCCGCCTGCTGCGCCGCCAGTCGGACGTCGCGATCATCGTGGTGACCGCCCGCGGCGAGGAGGGCGACCGGGTCGCCGCACTCGACGAGGGCGCCGACGACTACCTGGTCAAGCCCTTCGGGCTGGCGGAGCTGCTGGCGCGGATCAGGGCCGTACTGCGGCGCATCCGCCCGTCCGGGTCCGAACTGCTGACCCACGGCCCGCTCGCCGTCGACCCGCGCACCCGCAAGGTGACGGTCGGCGGTGAGGACGTCGCCCTGACACCGAAGGAGTTCGACATCCTCCAGTGCCTCGCCGCCGATCCGGGCCGGGTCGTGACGCGGCAGGAGATCCTGGAGCGAGCCTGGGACGCCCACTGGTACGGGCCCACGAAGGTGCTGGACGTCCATATGGCCGCACTGCGCCGCAAGCTGGGTGTGCCCGGGCTGGTCGAGACCGTCTACGGGCGCGGTTTCCGCCTCGGTGAAGTCGGCTGACGCGCCGTGACCCGCCGTATCGCGCTCAGCGTCATCGCCCTGATCACCGCGGTCCTGGTGCTGGCGGTGGTGCCGCTCGGGCTGCTCATGACGCAGCGCGAGCAGACCTCGTTCCGGGACGAGGCGGCCGCGAAGACGAGGTCGATCGCCTCCGCCGCCGAGGAGCATCTGTCCGACCACAAGTCGGACGCGCCGGCGCGGAGCCTCGTCGAGGAGGCCCACCGCAGAGGCGACTGCGCGACCGTCTACGACAGCGCGGGCCGTGTGGTGCTGTCGACCGCGTGTTCCGACGTGGCCGGGGACGACTCCGCGGGGCTGGTCTCCTCCGTGCTCGCCCACCCCGACACCCGGGTGCGGCAGGACGATCAGTGGCTGACCACCGCCGTGCCGATCGGTGACACCTCGGACCCCGTCGGGGTGGCCGTGCTGAGCCGGTCCGCCGATCCCCTGCACGACCGGATCCTGGCGATGTGGGGCTGGCTCGCGCTGATCGGCGTCGGCGGCCTCGGCGCCGCCGTGCTGGTATCGGTGCTGCTGGCCCGCTGGGTCGGCCGCCCGCTGCGGGTACTGGACGAGGCGGCAGGACGGCTGGGCGAGGGAGCGCTGGACGCGCGGGCGCCCGCCGGGGCCGGGCCGCAGGAGGTGCGCCGTCTGGCGGCGACGTTCAACACGATGGCCGCGCGAACGGAGGCCCTGGTGCACGGCCACCGCGCCGTGGTCGCCGACGTGTCGCACCAGTTGCGCACCCCACTCGCGGCGCTCCGGCTGCGCCTTGACCTGCTCGCCACCGACGCCGAAGGGGACACCGCCGCCGAGCTGGCCGACGCGCAGGGCGAGATCGCCCGGCTGTCCCGGCTGGTGGACGGCATGCTGGCGGTGGCGCGCGCCGAGCACGCGGTGCCGCAGCCGGTCCCGGTCCGGGTGGACCGGCTCGTGGCCGAACGGATCGCCGCCTGGGAGCCCGTCGCCGACGCGGGCCGGGTCCGGCTCGCCGTCGACTGCCGCGCCGGGCTCACCGCCTTCCTCGGCGAGGGCGATCTGGAGCAGGTGCTCGACAACCTGATCGCCAACGCTCTCGACGCGGTCCAGGAGGGCGGACGGGTGTTGATCTCCGGCAGGCGGCAGGGCGAAACCGTTGAGCTGCGGGTCGCCGACAACGGTCCCGGGATGGGCCGGACCGCACGGGAGAACGCGTTCCGCAGGTTCGGAAACCCCGAGGCGAGCGGCACCGGGCTGGGCCTGGCCATCGTCCACCGGCTGATCACCGCCAACGGCGGTACCGCCGAGCTGCTGGACTCTCCAGGCGGCGGGTTGACCGTGGCGCTGTCTCTGCCGGCGTCGCGGCGCCGACGCGACCGGGGCGGGGAGTCCGGAGCCGCCGGTGCGCGGGCGGCGCCTGGTCCGGTCCCGGACCGGCATTCCCCTGACCTGCCCTGACCTGCGGTTTCACCGATCTTTGCGGGTTCTGAAGGATTCCTGAACCGGATCCCGACAGCCGCCCGCGCAGGCTGATGGTCGGACAGCCACAGGCGTGGCCGCGAGGTGCCGGACGCTTCACCGGGGCACACCGACGGCCGAGGAGGAACCGTGTCCCACCCCGACCACCCCACATCCGCCGGTGCCGCCCGCCGCCGTGACCGCGGCCTGCGCCGGGTCGGAAACACCACTGGCTGGGTGGCCGCTGCGGCAGCCGTCGGCTCCGTGGCGCTCGCAGCCGGATACGCCCATGCCCTGCCGGGGAAGTCCGCACCCCCGCCCGGGAACACTTCACGACCGTCCGTCCCCGCGTCCGCGTCCCCGCCGAGCCCGTCCGCGACTCCGAGGGCATCCCACTCGGCGGCCCCGGCAAGGACCCCCGTACCGCCCTCGCGTACGGCACCGCACACGACCGTCCCGCGACGAACGGCCGCTCCCGCCCTCACCCGGTCGGCGGCCCCCGCCACCACGAAACCACCGGCAGCGACCCCGCAGCCCTCGCACACCACCTCGGGTGCGTCATGACCCCCGGCACTCCGGCGTCGGTCTCCTTCCCCGCGCTGGGCACCACCGCCTCGCTGCTCGTCACCGACCCCGGTGCCATGAGTGCAGCACGCCAGGTGCTCGACGACGAACTCACCGCCGTCGACGCGGCGTGCAGCCGTTTCCGGCCCGACTCGGAACTGTCCCGCGCCAACGCCGCGGCGGGAGCCGCCGTGCACGTGAGTGCCCTGTTCGCCGAGGCGCTGGACGTGGCGCTGCACGCGGCGCAGGTGACCTCGGGTGTCGTGGACCCCACCGTCGGAGCCGCCGTGCGTGCGCTCGGCTACGGCGTCACGTTCGCCGCGCTGCGCCCGCAGGATCTGGGCCCCGTACACGTCGCCGGACCCTCCGCGGGCTGGCGGGCGGTGGACTGGGACCGGGCCGCCCGGCGGCTGCAGCTGCCCCCGGGCGTCGTGCTCGACCTCGGCGCGACGGCCAAGGCCCTCGCCGCCGACCGGGCGGCCGGCCGCGCCGCCGAGGTGACGGGCTGCGGTGTCCTGGTCAACCTCGGCGGTGACCTCGCGGTCGCGGGTGATCCGCCGCCGGGCGGCTGGCGGATCGCCCTCGCCGACGACCACGCGGCACCCGGTACGGCGGCCCGGCCCACGGTGAGCATCACCGAGGGCGGACTCGCCACCTCCGGCACCACCGTGCGGACCTGGCGCCGCGAGGAGCGGCGCGTGCACCACATCGTCGATCCCGTCACCGGCGACAATCCGACGCCGGTCTGGCGGACCGTCAGCGTGGCCGCCGCCAGTTGCGTGGCCGCCAACACCGCGAGCACCGAGGCCGTCGTCCTCGGCGACCGCGCCCTCGGCCGACTGCGCCGGGCGGGACTGCCCGCGCGGCTGGTCCGCATGGACGGAACCGTCGAGCGGGTCTGCGGCTGGCCCGCGGACACGGCGGAACGGACCGAGGACACCGCCCCGGAGACCCTCACCGGAGGCGCCCGATGACCGGACTCGTCCCGCTGGCCGCGGCCGGTCCCAGCCCGCTGTGGTACGTGACCCGGGCCGGCGGCACCGTCGCCCTGGTGCTGCTCACCGCGACCGTCGCACTCGGCATCGCCGTCGGCGGCCGGTACACACCCCGGCGGCTCGCCCGCTTCGAGGTGCACGCGCTGCACCGGAACCTGTCGGTGCTGACCCTGGTCTTCCTGGCCCTGCACATCGTCACCGCGATCCTCGACACCTTCGTCCACCTGGGCTGGCTGGTGACCGTGGTGCCGTTCACCGCCTCGTACCGGCCGCTCTGGCTGGGCCTGGGCACGGTCGCGTTCGACCTGCTGCTCACGGTCGCCGCCACCAGCGCGGTACGGCTGCGCATGGGGCAGCGACGGTGGAAGGCCGTGCACTGGCTGGCCTACGCGGCCTGGCCGGTGGCGCTCTTCCACGCCGCCGGAACCGGCACCGACACCCGGCTCACGCCACAACTCGCCCTGTACGCCGGATGCGTGGCCCTCGTGGTCGCCGCCGTCTGGTGGCGGCTGTACCGGGCGGGTCCGGGGCGGTTCGCGGTACGGCTCTGGGCGGGCCTCGCCGCGGTGGCCATGCCCGTAATGCTGGCCGCGTTCTTGAACTCCGGTCCGCTGCAGTCGGGGTGGGCACACCGCGCGGGCGGCGCCACGAGCGCAGGAACAGGAACAGGCACCGGAACAGGCACCCGCACCGGCACAGGCACAGGCACCGTCCACCCGGCGCCCGCGCCGACCGACGACGAGGGAGGCGAGCAATGACCGACGCGATGACCGAGGGCCCGGCAACCGTCCGGGCCGAAGACGGCCGGGACGGCATGCTGGGCCCGTACGGCTCCCGGCTGCTGCACGGCTGGTACGCCACCGGCCGCGCGGCCGACCTGGACGAGCACCTCCACCGGTACGGTCCGCCGCCCTTTCCCCGCACCGCCGACGCGGCCGACCGGCTGGTGCGCGCGGTGGAGGACGCGGGACTGACCGGCAGAGGCGGCGCCGCCTTCCCCACCGGGCGCAAACTGCGCACCGTCGCCGCGGGCCGGGGCACCGCCGTGGTGGTCGCCAACGGCATGGAGAGCGAACCGGCCAGCCGCAAGGACGAGACCCTGCTGGACCTCGCCCCGCACCTGGTGCTGGACGGCGCCGCACTGGCCGCCGTGGCGGTGGGCGCCGACGTGGCGCACCTGTGTCTGCCGCGCACCAGGCGAGACCAGGCACAGGCACTGCGCGAGGCCGTCGAGGAACGGCTGAGGAGGGGCCTTTCCCCGGTGCCGGTGCTGGTGCACGAACTGCCCCACCACTACGTCTCCAGCGAGGAGACGTCGCTGGTGCGCTGGCTGAACGGAGGCGACGCCCGCCCGCTGGCGACACCGCCGCGCCCCTTCGAGCAGGGTGTCGGCCGGCGCCCCACTCTGATCGACAACGTCGAGACCCTCGCCCACCTCGCGCTGATCGCGCGCTACGGTCCCGGCTGGTTCCGCAGCGCCGGGCGTCCCGACGCCCCGGGCACCACGCTCGTGACCCTCTCCGGTGCGCTGCGCACACCGGGCGTCTACGAGGTGCCGATGGGCCGGCCCCTCGCGGATGTGCTGGACTTCGCCGGGGGACCGGCGGAACCGCTCGGATCCGTGCTGCTGGGCGGCTTCTTCGGCAGCTGGTTGCCGGCGGCGCAGGCGCTGCGCGTCCCGTTCGCCAAACAGGACCTGTCCCCGCTCGGCGCGGGACCCGGTGCCGGAGTGATCGTGGCGCTCCCCGTCCGCACCTGCGGTCTGGCCGAGGCGGCGAGGGTGCTCGGCCACCTCGCCGCGCAGAGCGCACGCCAGTGCGGACCGTGCCGGCTCGGGCTGCCGGCCGTCGCCGCGGACTTCGCCGACCTCGCCTGGGGCCGTTGCACCCCGGAGTCGGCACGGCGTCTGGAGGACAGGGTCGGCCTGCTCGCCGGGCGGGGTGCCTGCCGGCACCCCGACGGCGCGTCCCGGTTCGCCGCGACCACCCTGCGGGTCTTCGCCGCCGACGTACGGCACCACCTGAGCCTCGGCCCGTGCGCTGCGGCCTGGGACGAGCCCGTACTGCCCGTTCCGGACTCACCGGCACCCGACGACCGGGAATGGAGGTGATGGGCATGCCCGGCGCCCACTCCCTCGGCATCGACCGCATCGCCTGCGACGGCTACGGCCTGTGCGCGGAACTACTGCCGGAAATCGTCGAGTTGGACGAGTGGGGCTACCCGGTCGTGGGATCGGCCCCGCTTACGGGTGAAGCCCTCCGACACGCACGGCGCGCCGTGGCCGCGTGCCCGGCACTGGCACTGCGCCTGGACCCGGCACCGGGGCGAGCCACGGACCGGCAGCCGGCCGAGCGGTCGTGAACGAGTTCTTAACCCCACGTCGGACATACTTCAGCCCGCTCCGGCGCACGGTGCGGGAGCGAGCGGGACAACACTGCCATCCGGGCCGGGCGGGGCCTGATCAGCGGGATCACCAGGAGGACGGACAAGTGACCGTGACCGGCGACCGGACACCGGCGCACAGCACGTTCGAGACGCCCGGCACGGCGTCCGGCGGCCCCGAGGGCAACGAGCGGCTGACCGCGGCGACCGGCGCGGTCCTCCTGGTCCTGTTCGCCGTCGAGGGCGTCACCATCCTCTTCCTCGGGCAACTCCTCACCCTGCACTTCTTCGTCGGGCTACTGCTGACCGGCCCGGTCTGTCTGAAGATCGGCTCGACCGGCTACCGGTTCTACCGCTACTACACGGGCTCGCCCGCGTACCGCCGCAAGGGACCGCCCGCACCGCTGCTGCGGGCGCTCGGACCCCTCGTCGTCGTCACGAGCGTCGCCGTCCTCGGCACCGGAGTGGCACTGGCCCTGCTCGGACCCGACACCGGCCCGGTCCCGGTACTCCTGCTGCACAAAGCCGCCTTCGTCTGCTGGATCGCGGTGACGGCCGTGCACGTCCTCGCCTACCTGTGGCGGCTGCCGCGCCTCATCGGCGCCGATCTGCGGCGCCGCCCGGCACGTCATGGGGCTCCCGCTCCCCTGCGGGCCGGACGCTGGTCGCTGCTGGCGCTGTCGCTCGGCGCGGGCCTCGCCGTCGCGCTCGCAGGAGTCCACCTGGTCTCCGGCTGGACCGGATAGGGCCAACGCTTCTTCCCTGCCCGGTCGGGAATCGATGTGCGGACGAACCGGGTCTTGCGCCAGGTGCTTTTCGTCGACGCGGTTCAGTCGTCAGAGTCTGTGCGGGGGGTCGCGCTCCTCGGCCTCCCCACCCGCCTCTTGGGGTCGTTCACGGAGCGAGGGAGAAATAGTTCTCCTCCTCCTGGGTGAAGTGCAGGCGCAGGACGGTGTTGAGGCCGTAGAGGCAGGAGCGGAGGTCGTCGAGTTGCCCGGCGGAGAGGCCCCCGTCCGCTTGTGCCAGTTGCAGGTGGGTTGCGATGCGGCGGGAGAGGCGTTCGATCTCGGTGTGGGCGCGACTCATGGTGGCGGTGGCCTCGGGGCCGCCGAGGGTGGGGGCGAGGGCGGGGTAGAGCTCGTGCTCCTCTGCGTACTCGTGCGGCAGTAGCCGTTCGGTGAGCAGACGGTGGGTCTCCTCCAGTGCGGCCAGGGCCGTCGGGCCGGAGCTGTCGGAGAGGCGGTCGGCCGCATCGCGTACGGATTGCAGGACGTCCTGGAGGTCGTCGTGCTCGGCGGCGAAGCGGTGGATGAGGGCTTCGGCAGCGGGGGTGAGGGCCGGGTGCGCGGCTCGGCCGACGCGCAGCGCGCGCAGGGCGTTGAGGATGACAGCGGCATCGATGCCCTCTTGGAGCAGGGCGCCGGCGGCGGGCGGAAGGAGCCCGGCCGCGGCTGCGGCCATGGCGGCCAGGGACATCAGCATGCCGCCGAGGGCGCTCTGTACGGCGATGTGGCGGGCCCGCTGGGCGATGGTGACGGCGTCGGCGAGGCGGTCGACGCGGTCGGTGGTCAGGACGATGTCGGCGGCTTCGGAGGAGGCTGTGGACCCGCGTGCGCCCATGGCGACGCCTATGTCGGCGGCGGCGAGGGCGGGGGCGTCGTTGACGCCGTCGCCGACCATGACGGTGACCGCACGTTCGCGTTCGGCGCGTACGGCGGCGACCTTGTCGGCCGGACCGAGTTCGGCGCGCACGTCGTCCAGGCCGAGGACGGCGGCGACCTCATGGGCGGGTGCGGCGCGGTCGCCGGTGAGCATCAGCAGCCGTTCGATGCCCGCCGCTCGCAGGTGGCGCAGGGTGCGGGGCGCGTCGTGGCGGAGAGGGTCGCGCAGCAGGACGGCACCGGCCGGCTGTCCGTCCACGGTGAGCCAGGCGACGGCCGCACCGTCGAGGAGCGCGCGGTTGTCGACCGCGTTCGCCCAGCCCGGCCGGGCGGTCGCCGCGCCCATACGGCCTACGGAGACCTGGTGCCCCTCCACGTTTCCGGTGGCACCCCGGCCGGGCTCCTCGGTGACGTCCGTCGGGACCGAGAGCGCCAGTCCGCGTTCGCGGGCGGTGTCGACGATGGCCTGGGCGAGGACGTGCGGCGAGTACTGGTCGAGGGAGGCAGCGAGGCGCAGCACTTCGGCGGCTTTGACTTCGGGCGCGGCAATCACGTCGAGGACGCGGGGGCGGCCGCGGGTGAGGGTACCGGTCTTGTCCAGCAGGAGGGTGCGGGCCCGGCCGAGGTTCTCCAGCGCGCCGCCGTCGCGGATGACGACGCCGAGACGGGAGGCGCGCGAGAGGCCGGAGACGATGGCGACCGGGGCGGCCAGCAGCAGAGGGCAGGGGGTGGCGACCACCAGGACGGCGACCGCCCGTACCGCGGACCCGCTGATCAGCCAGGCCAGGCCCGCCACCGCCAGGGACAGCGGCAGGAACCAGGCCGCGTACCGGTCGGCCAGCCGTACGACGGGCGCGGACTCGGCGCCCGCCTGCCGGGCCAGTCGTACGATCCCGGCATAGGTGCTGTCCTGCTCGGTGGCCGCGGCGCGCAGTTCGAAAGCGCCGCCGGCGTTGACCACGCCGCTGCGCACCGTCTCGTCGCGGCCCCGCTCGACCTGTAGGGCCTCACCGGTGAGAACCGACTCGTCGAGCACGGCGGCGTCGCTCTCCACCCGGCCGTCGACGGGGACCACCTCGCCGGGGCCGACGACGAGCAGGTCGCCGACGGCGACCTCGGCCAGCGGCACCGAGGCCACACCGGCGTCGGTGCGGCGGCGCGCGGAGCGCGGTGCGTGCTCCAGCAGGGCCCGCAGGTCGTGGGAGGCGCGCCGCTGGGCGGCGGCTTCCAGGGTGCGGCCGGTGGCCAGCATCAGCGCGATCAGCGCGCCGGCGAGGTATTCGTGGACGGCCAGGGTGCCGCCGAGCGCGAGCACGGCGATGAGGTCCACGCCCGCGTGCCCGTGCCGCAGTGCGACGAGCACCCATGCCACGGCGGGGACGACGGCGGAGAGGGTGCCCAGCCCCCAGAAGAGATCGGCGAGGTCGCCTGCTCCCGTGAGCCAGGCGATGCCGCCGGCCGTCAGCGCCGCCGCGGTGACGGCCAGGAGGACGGGTTCGAGCCGTGGCGACCCGGTCGCCGAGGCCAGGCGGCGCAGCTGCGCTGTGCACGTGCGGTGGATCATGGCGTACCTCGGTCCGTCCGGCGCGGCGATCCCGAAACCGGTTCTTCTCCATCGGAATGCACCGCTGGGTGCCCACGGCAGGGGTCGTCCGGCCCTGATTCAGGGCCATGCGGACGGTGCCCGCGCGTGCTGCTCATGGCCGGCCCCGGTCGGTGTGCACCGCAAGGCGGGGCAGGCGGCGACGGCCCGGCGTGCGGGAGAGCGCAACTGACCGGGGCACCGCTCGGCCCTTCAGGACGGGGCAGGCCCATTCGGCGAGGTCGATCAGTTCGGGCAGGTTCCGGTGCCGGCAGGGAGGCCGGTGGCGGTGGCGGTGGTCCAGGTGTGCCGGATGGGGCGGCGCACCGAGGCAGGTGTCCGTGCTGGTGGCGACGATGGTCGCTGTGGTGGTGGTCTGGTCCGAGGTCACCTGGGTGTGGAAGGTGTCGGCGCGTTCCGCGGTGACCGCGGCCGGGGTGGCGGTGCTCGCGTCCGTGTCCGCCCGCACGGGTGTTGGCGGAGGTGCTGGAGGCGCTGGTGCTGGGGAGCGGTGACGATCGCGGTGGCCTGGTCGCGGGAGCGGCCGGCCTGCCACACCCCGCCCGCAGTCGCCAGGACGAGGCGGCAGGCGAGGGCGAGCGCGGTTTCGGGCCGGTCGGGTAACTCGCGGCGGTAGTCGTAGTAGAGGGAGGGGCTGGCACGGCGTACGGGGCGTCGGATGATGTCGTCGTGGATCACGGCGGGGGTCTGCAGCAGTTCGATGCAGGATGGCGGCCTCGTCCAGACCGGGCACGGCCTCGTCGGTGACCAGGGCGGCCTCGTGCAGCAGGGCCACGCGCAGGCACTCGCCCGACACCGAAACCCTCGTCCTGGGCACCCACTTCGCACCGCACGCCGCCGACCGCGTGATCACACACCAGCTCGGACCAGGCGTCGAGCGCGGCCGCGGCCGGTCGCGCCGACGCCTGACAGTTCCGACCGCGCCATTTCTCAACTCCACTTCCAGCATGGCTCGTCACTGAGCAGTGGCATGCCGCAGGTCCTCGGGCGCCAAGGGTCTCGACCCATCCTGGACCCAGACATTGGGTCGGCGCCGTCACGGACCAGACTCCGCCCCACAGGCCGTCAGCCCGCGACGGCACCACCCATTTGCACTTGTAACAAAGTGATCACGAGATCAAAACTGTGTGTCAAGTTTGAAGTGCCGGAACGATTCTGAGATTTTAGTCGGACGCCCGCTCCTGCTGCAAAGCCTGCCCAAAAAGAAGGGAGTGGTGCGGCTGAAAACTCGGGACCGCCGGGGGCTAAATCCCGTTGCAGACGGCGGGCTGGAGGGTACATGTCACGGATTGAGTTGCGTCCGCATCAGGTTGAGGCGAGCGATGGGATCCTCCGGAATCTTTCCGTTGCTCCGGGTGGTCGAATCCCGCCGGAGGGACTGAGAACGCAGGTGATCGCCGCCACCGGCTCCGGTAAGACGCTGATCGGCGTGGAGTCCGCGAACCGGCTTTCGGCTCGCCGGGTCCTGGTCCTGGTGCCCACCCTCGACCTGCTGACCCAGATGGCCCGTGCATGGCGCCGGGGCGGGCGCGAGGGCCCGATGGTGGGGGTTTGCTCGCTGCGGCCTGAAGACAGCGATGGCGTGCCCTGCACGACCAATCCGGAAGAACTCGTGGCCTGGACGCGGGATCTGGAGTCGGTGACGGTGTTCGCCACATACGCGGCCGTGGGTCTCCGCCTCCTGCAGCGGGCGCACGAGAGCGGCCTGCCGATGTGGGACCTGATGATCGTGGACGAGGCGCACCGGACGAGTGGTGATGCCGGGAAGCCGTGGGCGGCTGTGCACGATCAGAAGCAGATCCCGTCGGTGCGCAGGTTGTACATGACCGCGACGGCGCGCATCTGGGAGGCAGAGGGCAAGACGTACCGGCTGATGGCCAGCATGGACGAGGACTCCCCCGTGTTCGGGCCGGTGGCCTACAAACTGCGGTTGTCCGAGGCGATCCGGCTGGGGCTGGTGGCGCCGTATCAAGTGCTGTGCCTGGACATCCGCGATCCCGAACTGCACGCCGCGCTGACGAGCGAGGAGACCGGCTCCGCTGCCGTACGCGGTGCGCGGCTGGCGGCTGTGCAGACAGGGCTGATGCGCGCGGCCGTTGAGGAGCGTTTCCGACGGGTGCTCTCGTTCCACAGCCGGATCGGGGAGGCGGAGGCGATGGCGGCCGGCATGCCGGCGATCGCGGCCCGGCTCGCCGACGACGCCCCGGACACCTTCCCACCCGCCGAGCGGGTGTGGGCGGACTGGTTGTACGGCGAGCATCCGGCCGGCCATCGCCGCCAGGTGCTGGATGAATTCGCCTCGGATTTCCTCGGAGGAACCGGCTTTGCGGGGCGTGAAACGCCCGCTGCTTTGCGGGTGTTGAGCTCGGTTCGAGTTCTCGGGGAAGGAGTCGATACCGCCGAATGCGACGCGGTGCTCTTCGCCGACGCGCGCGGCAGCATGATCGATATCGTACAGATGGTCGGACGAGCACTACGCATGCAGCCAGGTTCCGGAAAACTCGCGACGCTCATCGTGCCGGTGTTCCTGGAGCCAGGCGAGGACGCGAATCAACTGCTCACCTCGGACGCCTACGGCACACTTGCAAAGGTCCTCGGAGCTCTGCGGGCCCACGACACGGACACGATCGAAGCGCTCGCCAACCCCAACATCCGCGACGCTCGCTTGCAAGTTGAACCGGATGGTGACGGTGGGCGGTTGCCCGAGGACGTCGTGGGCGAAAGGCAGAACGAGGAGGACTCCGCGCGGGTGAGCGAGCGAGCGGCTGGAGTGCTGCGGTTCATGGAGGAACGCGATCCGGCAGCCATCGCCCAGTTCGTGAGGTTGCGGGTCATCGACTCCGAGGGCACCTACTGGCGGCGCGGCATCGAAGCCGCCACGCGGTGGCGGCGTGAGACCGGCAGCCCCGAACTGCGCGTGCCCTACACCTTTGTCACACCCAAATACTGGCAGGGTATCGGCAACCACCCCTTGGGGGTGTGGGTCGCAGATCAGCGCCGCTACTATGCGGCCGGGACGCTGCAGCCGGAGCGTGTGGCCGAACTCCAGGCGCTGGGCATGGTGTGGTCGGTGCACGACACCGCGTGGGAAGAGGGCCTGGCCGTGGCCCGCGCATACGCGGCCGCGGCCGGTGGGATGCTGCTCCCGCCGACCTCCGCGGTGTGGAAGGGCTACCCGATCGGGACATGGGTCAAGAACCAGCGCGCCGCCGCCCGCAAGGCACGGGAGAACGCCGAACGACGCGCAGCAGGTGAGACCGTCTCTTACGCCGGGGAACTGCCACAGGACCGACTGGCGGCCCTGGATGCGATCGATCCAGGATGGTGCCCCTCCTGGGACATCGGCTGGCAACGCTGCTTCCGCCTCGCCCATGCCCACGTGAAGGCCGGCGGAACGCTGTCGGCGCCCGCCGGCCAAGTCATCGTCCGGGGAGAGGATCTGGGAGCCTGGGCAGCCGCGCAGCGGCACGGTTGGGACAAACTTCTCCCCGCCCAGCAATGGCTGCTGGGCAGCGCACTTGGTCTGGAACCGGCGGGCGAGAAAAAGCGGTCCACGGGTCGCTCGCAGAGCGCCGCGTGGGCGCGGAACATCGCTGCCGCCCGGCAGTTCCGCGCCCGCCAGGGGCACCTGACCGTGCCGCGCAAGCACATCGAGGATGTCGAGGGCGACCTCGTGAAACTGGGTGCGTTCATCAGCAACATGCGCCGTCGCGCCACGACGCTGAGTGCGCAGCGACGCGCCGACCTCGACGAACTCGGAATGAAGTGGTAGCCGGATTCAGCGTCCATGGATGATCCGTGAGGCCCGCCGCCCACATCCCAGCGCAGCGTCGGGTGGCGGGGTAAGGAAACTCTTCGCCACCGGGCAATCTGTGCCGAGGAACCCGCCAGAGCTTGCCTCTGTCGGGCCGGTCGACGCTCCACGTGAAGCGCTTTCTACGGTCGCCTACCGGGCGAAGCAAACAGGCGGGCGCCGAGCCGATACCACTGGCCGGACTGCCGCTACACGAGCCCGTGGGCGTTGAGCGTACGCAGCAGGCGCGGCACGGTCGACGTATGCGCGCCCCCACAGTCGCGTTCCGACTCTCCGCTCAGCCCCTTCGCCGCGCCGGGCTTTGATGCCTGCATTCGGGTGGACTGCACACCGCAATTGCCCGCCGAACAGCCGCACCCTCACAAGGAAATCGTAACGTTGACGGAAATGACGGTGGTTCGGACTCCGGCACCGTCGGCACCGCCGCGGTCATTTCGGTGCCGACCGGCCGCCCGGGATCAGCCACATCCTTGATCCTCACTATTTCCATGAGATGTGAAAAAATGAAACGCAGGCGATTGTGGGCGGGGATTTTCAGTGCGGCGACGGTTGCGGCTGGGGTGACCATTTGGGCGGTTCATTCCCATTCCGCAACAGCACCTGAATCCGGATCCGATGTGGCGAACAATCGAACTCAGGATGCCGATACGCTCTTCCAGGCCGCCCTGCTGCAGGAGAAGTACCAGGACTTCCAGGGCGCGGTCAGAACCTATCAGCGGGTGCTGGAGCTCGAACCTGGCAACAAGCTGGCCTGGTACAACCTGGGGGTCCTCGCGCAACGGGACGGCAGGACGGTCGAGGCTCGTGCCGCCTACGACAAGGCGCTGAAGATCGACCCGAAGTACGCCTCGGCCCTCTACAACGAGGCGGTCCTGCTGAAGGCGAGCGACACCGACCAGGCCGTCAGACTCCTCAAGCGCGCCATCGCCGCCAGTCCCCGGGCCGCCACGGCCCACCTCCAGCTGGGCTGGATCCTGACCCGGAAGAACCACGACGACGAGGCCGAGGACGAGTTCCGCAGTGCCGTCGCGGCCGACCCCTCGCTGTACTCCCAGGTCCCGGAGCAGTTCCAGGACGACGTAACCCCCACTCCGACATCGAGTCAGGCAGGTGCCAACGGATGACATCGACCGCAACGCCCAGGTTCTCCGTCTTCACCCCCAGCCACCGGCCCCGCTTCCTCGACGAGTGCCTCAAGTCCCTTCAAGCGCAGACCTGTCGGGACTGGGAGTGGATCGTCCTGCTCAACAACGGCGCCCGGTGGCGGCCCGAGCGGGACGACGAACGGGTGCGGATCGAGATCGCGGACGGCATCCGCGGCGTCGGGGCGGCGAAGCGCAGGGCCTGCGAACTGGCACGCGGCGACATCCTCGTCGAGCTCGACCACGACGACCTCCTGGCGAAGGCATGCCTGGCGGAACTGGCCAAGGCGTTCGACGCGCATCCCGAGGCCGTCCTCGTGTACAGCAACACCGCACAGATCACCGAGGACGGCAAGCGGGACGACACCCGCTTCAACGAGGCGCACGGCTGGAAGTACGAGGACGTCCGCGTCGACGGGCGCAAGCTGCTCCAGGCGCTCTCCATGGATCCGACGCCGCACAACGTCTCCTACATCTGGTACGCGCCGAACCACGTGCGGGCATTCCGCAGGGAAAGCTACGAGAAGGCCGGCGGGTACGACGCCACACGTACGGTGCTGGACGACCAGGACCTGATGTGCCGACTGTTCCACCTCGGGGACTTCCACCGCATCGCCCGCTGTCTGTACCTGCAGCGGATGCACCCCGCGAACACCCAGCGCGACCCGGAGATCAACGCACACATCCAGCGCGAGACGGTCGCCCTGTACGACAAGTACATCGAGGCCAACGCGCTGGCCTGGACACACCGGCGTGAACTGCTCGCACTGGACCTCGGCGCGGCGCACCGCAAGCCGCCCGGCTACCTCGGCGTGGACCAGTACCCCGGTAAGGGCGTCGACATCGTCGCGACCCTGCCCGGAAAGCTCGACCTGCCCGACAACTCGGTCGGTCTGCTGCGGGCGGTGGACTTCCTGGAACACGTACCGGCGAAGGTGCCGCTGATCAACGAGCTGTACCGGCTGCTGGCACCCGGCGGCATGCTCCTCACCATGACGCCCAGCTCCGACGGCCGCGGCGCGTACCAGGATCCGACCCACGTCGCCTACTACAACGAGAACTCGTTCTGGTACTACACGGACAACCAGTACCGCACCTTCGTGCCCGAGATCGAGGCCAGGTTCCAGGCGTCACGTCTGGTCACCTACTTCCCGACCGAGTGGCACTCCCGGAACAACATCTCCTATGTCGTCGCCAACCTCATCGCGATGAAGGACGGCGCCGCGCGGTGCGGAGGACCGCTGCTGGTCTAGCGCCGGCACATGCGGAAAGGCGCCCTGCTGACGGTCATCTCCCGCAGGGCGCCTTTCTTTCCGTCCGGGGCAGTCGCTCGTCGGTCAGGCCGGCGACCGTGGACCGTTCCTGCGCGCGGCTTCGGCCAGAGCAGCGAAGGGGTGCTCGGCGAGAGCCGCGGTCAGCTGGTCGTGCCATCGCGGGAGGGGGGCGAGGCCGTATCGGGCCCAGTTGCCGTGGCCCAGGACGCCGGACGCCGGGCGGGCGGCCTGGCGCGGGAACCTCTCCGAGCCGACCGGGCGGATCCGTGCGGGGTCGAGGCCCGCGAGGTGGAAGGTCTCCCGCGCCAGGCCGTACCACGTGGTGTGGCCGCTCGCCGTGCCGTGGTAGATGCCCGCCGGCGCCCGCCCGGCCAGGGCCGCACGGCCGAGCGCGGCCAGCTGCCGGGCGAGCGCGCGGGTCCAGGTGGGCTGGCCGCGCTGGTCGGCCACCACGTCCAGGGTCTCGCGCCGGGCGGCGAGTTCGAGCACGGTGGCCACGAAGTTGCGGCCGTACGCGCCGTAGAGCCAGGCGGTGCGCACGACATAGCCGGTACGCGGCAGCAGTTCGGCGACGGCCCGCTCCCCCGCCAGCTTGCTGCGCCCGTAGGCGTTGACAGGACCTGTCGGCGCGTCCTCCGGGCAAGGCTCACGACTGTCGCCCGGGAACACGTAGTCGGTGGAGACGTGCAGCAGGAGCGCACCGCTGTGCGCGCAGGCCCGTGCCAGGTTGCGGACTCCCGTGCCGTTCACGGCCGTGGCCGCCGCCTCGGACCGCTCGGCGCCGTCGACGTCCGTCCAGGCGGCGCAGTTGACGACCACACGGTGGCCCGTGACGGCCGCGCGGACGGCGGCCGGGTCGGTGATGTCCAGCTCGGCACGGCCCAGTCCCGTCACCACGGCGTCCTGACGGGTGGCGAGTTCGGCCAGCACGTCCTGCCCGAGGAGCCCGCGGGCGCCGGTCACCAGCCATCCGGTGCTCACCGCAGCCCCGCCCTCTCCTTGAGCGGTGCCCACCAGGAGCGGTTTTCGCGGTACCAGGAGACCGTGGCGGCCAGGCCCGCGGCGAAGTCCACCTGCGGCTCGTACCCGAGCTCTTCGCGGATCTTGCCGTCGTCCAGCGAGTAGCGCAGGTCGTGGCCCTTACGGTCGGCCACCTGCTCGACCCGGTCCCAGCCTGCGCCGACCGCGTCCAGCAGCAGACCGGTGAGCTTGTGGTTGCTCAGCTCGGTGCCGCCGCCGATGTGATAGACATCGCCCGCCCTGCCGCCCTGCAGGACCAGGTCGATGCCCCGGCAGTGGTCGGTTACGTGCAGCCAGTCGCGGATGTTGCGACCGTCGCCGTACAGGGGGACCGGCTTCCCGTCGAGCAGGTTGGTGATGAAGAGCGGGATGATCTTCTCGGGGAACTGGTAGGGCCCGTAGTTGTTGGTGCACCGGGTGACGACGACGTCCAGGCCGTGGGTACGGTGGTAAGCGAGCGCCAGCAGGTCGGAGCCGGCCTTCGAGGCGGAGTAGGGGGAGTTCGGCGCAAGCGGCCACGTTTCGGGCCAGGAGCCCTCGCCGATCGAGCCGTACACCTCGTCGGTGGAGACGTGGAGGAAGCGGCCGACGCGGTGGCGGTGGGCCGCGTCCAGGAGCACCTGGGTGCCCATCACGTTCGTACGGACGAACGGACCGGCGCCGTCGATGGACCGATCCACGTGCGACTCGGCGGCGAAATGGACCACCGCGTCCTGGGCTGCCATCACCTGGTCGACCACGTCCGGGTCACAGATGTCGCCCTGGACGAAAGTGAAACCCGGGTACTCACCCACGGGCGCCAGGTTGGCCTCGACCCCTGAGTACGTGAGCTTGTCGAGGACGGTGATCCGTGTCCGCGGCTCGGACTTCAGTCGTCGGCGGACGTACTCGGAACCGATGAATCCGGCGCCGCCGGTCACAAGGATGCGCATGGCTCTCTGTCTTTCCTGCTGGCCGGCGTGCGCCGCATTCCTGGCAAGCCGGACCGGCTGAGGTCGGTGTCGTAGGACTCGGCGTCGCGTGCGGGGCGGCGCCGGAGACGGGAGCGAAACGCTCCGGTGCCCCGCGGCCGAAGCCTTGGGGCACCGGAGCTCGTCCGAACCGGGGTGGGCGGTCGTACTGCGTGTACCGCCGCTCACCTTGCGGTGGTCACGGACTGCAGATCACGTACGCCGTGAGCGTCGAGCCGTCGTTGCTGGTGGCCTGCCACCCCGTGGCGGGGGAGCCGCCGATCGGGGCGCTCTGGCTCGCGGCGGCGCCGGCCGTGGGGTCCTGATATCCACCGCCGAGAGCCGACTGGCCGGCGGGGCAGGTGGCGGTCGACTGTGCTCCCTGGGCTCCGGTCACGACGGTGGTGCTGACCGCTCCCTGGGCACCTTGCGTACCCTGAGCGCCCTGTGAACCGGTGGCGCCGGTGGCACCCTGCGGGCCCGAGGGACCGGTGGCACCGGTGGTGCCGGTGGCACCCTGAGAACCCTGCGGGCCGGTGGCGCCGGTGAGGCCGGTCGATCCCGTGGCACCCTGCGGACCGGTGGGACCTGTCGCACCCGTGGCACCAGTGGCGCCAGTGGTGCCCTGGAAGCCCTGCGGACCCTGCGCCCCGGTGTCACCCTGGAAGCCCTGCGCGCCCTGCGCACCGGTGTCACCCTGGGAGCCCTGGAAGCCCTGGAAGCCCTGCGCACCTTGGGCACCGGTGTCACCCTGGAAGCCCTGCGCACCTTGGGCACCGGTGTCACCCTGGAAGCCCTGCGCACCTGTGGCCCCGGTCTCCCCCTGGAAACCCTGCGCGCCCTGCGCACCGGTGTCACCCTGGAAGCCCTGGAAGCCCTGGAAGCCCTGCGGACCCTGCGCCCCGGTGTCACCCTGGAAACCCTGGAAGCCCTGCGCGCCCTGCGCCCCGGTGTCACCCTGGAAGCCCTGGAAGCCCTGGAAGCCCTGCGGACCCTGCGCCCCGGTGTCACCCTGGAAACCCTGGAAGCCCTGCGCACCTTGGGCACCGGTGTCGCCCTGGAAGCCCTGCGCGCCCTGCGCCCCGGTGTCACCCTGGAAACCCTGGAAGCCCTGAGCACCGGTGTCGCCTTGGAAGCCCTGCGCGCCTTGGGCACCGGTGTCACCCTGGAAGCCCTGTGCGCCCTGAGCACCGGTGTCACCCTGGACACCCTGAGCGCCTGTGGCCCCAGTGTCACCCTGGAAGCCCTGCGCACCCTGAACGCCGGTGGCACCCTGCGAGCCCTGCGGACCGGTGGCACCCGTCAGGCCGGTCGACCCCGTGGCACCCTGCGGGCCCATGGGACCAGTCGCACCCGTGGCACCGGTGGCGCCGGTGTCACCCTGGGGGCCGGTGGCCCCGGTGTTGCCCTGGAAGCCCTGAGAGCCCTGGACACCCGTGTCACCCTGGAAACCCTGGAAGCCCCGCGGACCCTGGACACCGGTGTCGCCCTGCGAGCCCTGCGGACCGGTGGCCCCCGTCAGGCCGGTCGACCCCGTGGCACCCTGCGGGCCCATGGGACCAGTCGCACCGGTCGCACCGGTGGCGCCGGTGTTGCCCTGCGAGCCCTGGACGCCAGTGTCACCCTGAGAACCCTGGACGCCGGGGTCACCCTGGAAACCCTGCACGCCCTGAGTACCAGGCCCGCCTTGAGAACCCTGGGCGCCCTGGACACCCGTGTCACCCTGGAAACCCTGGAAACCCTGCGGGCCCTGAGTACCGGTGTCTCCCTTGTCCCCCTTGTCTCCCTTGTCCCCCTTGACGCCCTGCGGCCCCTGAGCACCCGGGACGCCCTGGAAACCCTGCGGGCCCTGCGGGCCCCTGTCGCCACGCGGCCCCTGCGGCCCACGGTCACCGTGCGGGTCGCTCTTGCTCGCCTTCACCTGCCCCTTGCCGTGCTCGGCGCCCACGGCACCGTTCGGGCCGGGCAGCCCCACGCTGCTGCTCGTGCCGGAGCGGTGGATCGCATCGGCGATGGCCGCGGCGCTCGGAGCGATATTGAGC
The DNA here is from genome assembly GCF_055583445.1 of Streptomyces sp. NPDC104761. Classification (NCBI taxonomy): domain Bacteria; kingdom Bacillati; phylum Actinomycetota; class Actinomycetes; order Kitasatosporales; family Streptomycetaceae; genus Streptomyces; species Streptomyces sp. NPDC104761. Next base: position 261,671 of record NZ_JBVJNZ010000010.1, read on the forward strand.
ACGACTGCGAGCGCGCCCACCGAAACCAGAGTTGCGGATTTCACGCGCGAAATCCGCATTGTTCTACGGCTCACTGAGAACCTTCCTCGTGAAACTTGGGAAGCGGCCATGCCGTATACGCACGCACCGTGCGCGCTCACCAGACGGCGGCCATCGACTGTGCCATTATTCACTTCCGGCGGTGAAATAATCGGGAATGGGCCCCGACATAGTCCAATATCACCCGGGTGGCGGCAACGAATCGAATTGTGCAGGGCGTCAGAAATTCCGGCTCGACACGAACCGGTGACCGCGGGACTTCTGCGATACGCATGCCGACCTCGAACGAAGAGCGGCAGGTCCCGCCATTCGCCCTCCTCCGGCATGGCCGGCGCCAGGACGAGCGGACCGAGCTCCCGCTGCGGCGCATACCCTTTCGAACGCGGAGAAACGACTGCGGAGTTGGCTCCCATCGCAATGAAGGCGTGACCCGGTCACTCCGGGAAGCACCCACAGTGGTGCTTGGTGCCGCCCGGCCGATTCGCCTCCCATTTCCCGAAAGTCAGGGAACCGATACGGATATCGACCAGGACGTCCTAGTGAATATCGCGGAGAGTACCACTGAGGAAGTGAATGCCGCGGCCGTACGACCCAGGCCCCTTCTACTCCCAGCGGTCACACAAAACAGAGAGGAACGCCGTCACGCAAGAACTCCCGGACCGGCGCGCAGCATTTCCTCGCCGCGCGGTCCGGTGTCCACGCTGCCCCGTGGGGGTACGACGAGATACCGGGAATCCTCCAGCAGACCCAGCAGGTAATGGCCGTATCCGCTCGCGAGCAGCGGCTGGGCCAGCTCCCGAAGCCGCTCGTCGTCGATCAGTCCGGCCCGCCAGGCCGCCTCCTCGACACAGCCGACCTTGTAGCCCTGGCGCTGCTCGATCACCCGGACGAACTCCGACGCCTCGACCATGGAGGCGAAGGTCCCGGTGTCCAGCCAGGCGGTGCCCCGGTCGAGCCGGGTGACGCGCAGTTCCCCGGACTCCAGATAGACACGGTTGAGGTCGGTGATCTCCAACTCGCCCCTGGCGCTGGGCCTGAGGTCCTGCGCGAATTCCACGCCCCGGTTGTCGTAGAAGTACAGGCCGGGCACGGCGTACCGCGACTTCGGCCGGGCCGGTTTCTCCTCGACGGACAGCACCCGCCCCTGCTCGTCGAACTCCACGACACCGTAGGCCGAGGGGTTGGCGACCTGGTAGGCGAACACTCTGCCGCCCTTCAGGTCGCCGTAGCACGACAGCTGTGTGCCCAGTCCGGTGCCGTGGAAGATGTTGTCGCCCAGGATCAGAGCGACCGACTCGCCGCCGATGAAGTCGGCTCCGAGGACGAGCGCATGGGCGATGCCCTTCGGGCACTCCTGCGCCACGTATTCCAGCCGCAGGCCCAGCTGGCCGCCGTCGCCGAGCAACCGGCGAAACTGATCCTGGTCTTGCGGGGTGGTGACGATCAGGATCTCCCGAATGCCGGCCATCAGCAGTGTGGAGAGCGGGTAGTAGACCATCGGTTTGTCGAAGACCGGCAGGAGTTGTTTCGACACCGAACGGGTCAGCGGCCACAGCCTCGAGCCGGTACCTCCGGCCAGCAGAATTCCGCGCACGGCATCACCATAGGCGAACTGTCGGCAGATGCCCCTTTTATTCCACGCGTGGCGCGTACCGGCAACATCGAAGGGCTTCCCCCTCACCAACGCCGCGACCCCTTCGGCACCCAGGGAGTAGACCACCTCCCGCAGGAACTCGCGTACGGCAGCCACCGAGAACACACCCGGCGCCAGGCCGCGGACCCACGTGGGCCCCGACGTGTGGTGGCCTCACCCGGTGCGGCTGGGGCAGTCGCTTGATCCACTCAGGGCAATCCCGCGCCCCCGAAAGTGGATAACCCTGACATATTACGAATTACCGGCCGACTGCCCTGGCAATGATCAGCCCTGTCCGAGTGTGCAGCCTGTGCTTGGCAGAACTTCCTGGGGGGCTGCCGGGCCGGCGTCGCACGCCCTCAGAGAATGGAGACACACGAATGAAGTACGGTTTCAGAGGCCTCTACGCAGTGACCGGAGCGGTCGCCGCCGGGGCACTCTTCGCCTCGCCCGCGGTCGCCCAGAGCGCCGCGCACGCGGCAGCGGGAGCCCACTACTCCACTCCCGGACTCGTGTCCGGGAAGTTGGCGAACCAGAACGGCCACAAGAAGGGTGAGGTCAGTACGCGCTGTCGCGAGGACGAGCGTGGTTTCGACACGGACATCGTGGCGAACGGGACCTTCGCGAACACCGAGTTCCGCCTGGTGACGAACGGCAAGGGGGAGGCCCTCCTCAACGACAGCCGCAACCCGGGAGTATGGGCAGACATCGATGTCGTCCCCAACGCCCCGAAGTGTGTGATCGACGCCGCCGTGTCCGTTACCGACAGCGGTGCGCTCAACCCCAACAAGCTCTTCCTCAACGTGGAGACCGACAAGGGCGCGATCTACGAGGCTGTGTGCGCCATCACCGCGACTCCGTTCAGCGCGTCGAACCTGGGGACCAGCTGCGGCTCAGGCTTCACTGAGCTTCCGGGGACTCCGGTGCGATAGCACTCCGTGTGCCGGCCCCGGTCCTTCCGCCCCGGGGTCGGCACACTCATGGCATCGCGGTGAAGTCCCGCCGCACGAAGTCCGGGGCGCCGGCGCCTGCCCGGCCTGGTCAGCGACCAGCGGCGCGTGACCTACCGGCCGACCAGACCAAACGCGCCCATCAGCTCACGGCGGTGTTCACCGGCACCCGCCGGCCGACGGCGCACCAGCTCGAGAAGACCGATGGCCGCCCTGCCCCACCGGTACGGATGCGGTCAGAGGACCTCGACGCGCCCGTCCCGGCAACGGTTGCGGGCATCGAAGACGTATGCCCCCGCTTCCGCGACGAGCGCGTAGTCGAAGTCGTCGTGATCGGTGGCCACCACGACCACGTCGGCCGCCCTGATCTCCTCCTCGGTGAGTTCGACCTGGGTGATCTCCGGGGGAACGAGGCGTGAATCGGTGTGCGATTCCGCCACGAACAACCGGGCGCCGAGATCCAGGAGTGAGTGGGCAAGAACGAGGGCCGGCGACTCGCGGATGTCACCGGTGTTCTTCTTGTAGGCCAGGCCGAGTTGCAGGATGCGCGAGCCATTGACCGGTTTACCGCGATCATTCAGCCCGCGGATGATCCGCTCCACTACACGGGCAGGCATGTGGTCGTTGATCTCATTGGCCAGCGTGATGAATCGGAGGTCCTGTTTCAGCAGGCTCTTCGCTTGCCACGACAGGTAGGACGGGTCAACAGGAAGGCAGTGTCCGCCCACGCCCGGCCCGGGGCTGAAGGGCATGAACCCGAACGGTTTCGTGCTGGCTGCTTCGACGGCCTCCCAGATGTCGGCCCCCAACTGCCGGGAAACCACAGCCATCTCGTTGACCAACGCGATGTTGACATGTCGGAAGGTGTTCTCAAGCAGTTTGGTCAGCTCCGCTGTTCGACAGGAGCTCACGCAGACGGTTCGCTCCACGATACGGCCGTAGAAGCGCTCGACGCTTCGCAGCGACTCGGCGTCGATACCGGAGATCACCTTGGGCGTGTTCTCCAGGTGCCAGTCCGGGTTCCCCGGGTCGATGCGCTCGGGACTGTAGCCGAGGTGGAAGTCATCGCCTGCCTGCAGTCCGCTGCCCACCTCCAGCAGCGGGCGCAGCAGACTCTCTGTTGTCCCCGGATACGTCATGGACTCCAGAACGACCGTGGCACCCCGGGTGATGTGGGGGGCGATGTTCCGCCCGGCACACTCCACGAAACTCAGATCCGGCACCCCGTCCCGCAGCGGGGTGGGCACCGTGATGGCGCACACGTCAAAACCGTCGACCCGACAAAAATCGCTGGTGGCACGAAGGTAGCCGCTTTTCATCGCCGCCGTGAGGCGTGCGCTGTCGATGCCTTCAACGTAGGAGTCGCAGGCATTAAGACGCTTGATCCGCAGCTCATCGGTGTCGAGGCCGAGGACGGAATAACCTGCTTCAACCCCACGAATGGCCAGGGGAAGACCTACGTATCCCATACCTACGACAATCAGACTGGGCCTGACTTCGGCATCACTGTTCTGCCGCACCTTCACCACACCCACTTCGTTCCCGAGGACCCCACGGTCATATGCCAGGGGACAGTTATGCACCAAAGTGGCGGCGGTCAGCAACCTTGGTGCGGGTTTCCCGCCAGCATCACCCCAATTCCGTAACCGCCGGCGTGACGCGTCCGAATGAGTAAACATCGGCTGACGGAGTTTCGATTTGATCCGAAACCCGCATAGGTGAACATTGTCTCGATGACCGTCGAGTGCTTGCCCGAGGCACCGAATCCTTATCGCCCGCACCGGAGTGAGACCATACATGGATCATGGTTCGAAGAATCTGGTCACTGGCGGAACACACACCCGTCCAACGCCCTACCTCGGTGGTGTGGCCGTCGCTACCGCCACCCTTGCCGCAAGTGGGGCGACCGCCTTCGCCTTCGGTGCCTTCGACCCGGCTCTCGCGGTGCTGCTCGGTGGTGCGGCCGTCGTGTGCGTCCTCGGGCTCATCGACGACCTCCGCCTGCTGGGCCCGGGGGTCCGGCTGAGCGTCGAGACATCGACGGCCGCGGTAGTAGTGCTGACGGGAGGACACCCGACCGTCTTCGGTGGAGCACTGGACGCTGTCCTCGCCATCGTGTGGACAGTCTTCGTGACGAATGCGTTCAACCTGCTGGACACCCTGGACGGTGCGGCCTCCTCCCTGTGCGTCATCATCGGCGGATCCCTGTGCCTGACCGCACCAGCCGGCGGTTACGAGAGCCTGGGGGTGGTGATGGCCGCGCTGGCTGGAGCCTGCCTCGGCTTCCTCTTCCACCACAGGCATCCGGCGCGGATCTTTCTCGGCGACGCGGGCTCGCTCTTCCTCGGCTTCACGCTGGCGTCCGCGATGGTGGTGCTCCACGATGACGCCGCAGGCCTCTCCGGACCCGTCAGTCTTGTGCTCGCCACGCTGGTCCCGACGTTGGACACCGCGCTGGTCGTGCTCTCCCGCCGTAGGAAGTCGAAGCTCTTGCTGCAAGGCGCCGCCGCCCAGATCGCCCACAGGTTGCAGCGCACGGGCATGACGGTGCGGCAAGCAGTCCGGACCCTGACCCTCGCCGCCGTGGTCGGCTGCCTCTCCTCGATGCTGGTGACATCCGGGTTGCTCGCTCCCGGCGTCTCGCTCCTGGCCGCTTCCGCGGCGAGTGTCATCGCCCTCCAGTTGTTGCTCAAGATCCCTGCTACAGCGCGAACGTCACCGCGCACGCGGCACCGATCGGGGCTCCGCAGGAGTGAGCGGCTCGTTCCGCCTCGCGCTTTGAAGCGCCCTTGGAGCTCCCGGACGCCGTCACAGAGTGATCCGGCCGCTCATTGCGCCCCGTTCAGGAGAGTCCCTGGCGAGGCACCGCCCCACCTTGTCCCGGACCGGGGGATCCCGACAGCACCGCGGTGACGCAGGTGCGCCGAACGCCGCCAGGGGGCGGGGCGTGCCCGCAGTGGACCCTTCTGCGGGCATCGCCGAAATGGGGCCACCCCCTGGCGGCACTCAGATTCCGCCGATCCACCTTTCCAACTGCTCGCACCGCGCCCTTGGAACGCTAGAAGGGCCGGACGCCGGCCGAGGAGGCCGGCGAGCTGTGCCCGGACGGCATGCAGCGGCTGCTGAACCAGGCCGACTGGATCGAGAGTGCGCGGAGGGGATTTCCTTCGGCCTACCGAGTGAGTTTTCGATCCAGACCCCTGGCAAAGGGTTGCCCCGCGGACAAGATCGTCCCGAGGCGCGGCAGCGCGCCGCCACACGCGTGCACGACCGCGCGCGACACCTGGAACTACCGAGAGGCGCTCTCCATGTCCGTCCTGAGGAAATCCCTGCGTCCGTTCCCCGCCGTCACCCTGGGAGTTGCGCTTCTGGGGATGAACGCCGGTCTCGCGCAAGCGGTTCCGGCCGCGCACCAGAAAACACAGAGAGCCGCCCCCACTTCCGACGACTGGCGCAAGACGGCCGTCCAGTACGCGGACGCCCACTGGAACTGGAGCACATGGGACGACAGCACCCCACGGGTGAAGGACGGCCAGGCTCAGCCCGATTTCGAGTGCGCCGAGTTCGTCGCTCGCTCCCTTGCCGCGGGCGGCCTCGTTCCCGGACTGAAGCCGGATGATCCTCAGGATTCCTACTATCACTACAAGGCGCCGAACGGAAAGGAATACGATCTCCTGCTGATCTCGGACGTCATCGGCTACCGAAGCCTCTACGACTTCATCATGGACTACGACCTCGGCGCGGACGTCGGCGACGATCCCACCCAGGCTCAGCCAGGCGACGTGGTGGTCATCTTCAACCCGGACTACTCGGACAAGCTGCACACGGGTCTCGTGGCGCAAGAGGTGAAGGGCGACGCGGATTCGACCGTCGACGCCCACAACAACGCGCACTACCGTCGCACGTACCAGAAATTCGACGCGACCGGATACGCTCACGTCATTCATATCGACCCGGGTGGGATCAAATCACAGAAGCCCGCCGTTCAGCCGCCCTCCGACCCGGACCTCATCCGATCCCACGCCAGTCACGCCCGCCCCTCCTAGTACTGCAGCCGCTGTTCACTCCATTCCTTTCCCCCTGTCATATGGATTTCCGACATCCAGACTGCGGGCCTCCACCGACAGGAAACACCAGATCGCGCAACCAATTGACTTCTCCGAAGATGCACAGGTGAGCGCCGCGACGTGTGTAACATGACATTCCGTGAGGATCACCCAGGAGTCACCCTACGCACGTATGGTGGCCATGTCATATCTGCACCACGTCCTTGACGGGGACTGGATGGAGAGACGGAGACTGGAGAAGGAATATCCGAATCTCTCCGCCGGCGTTGCCGCGGTAGGACTGAAAGCGGTGGATGACATCGCACTGCCCGCCCTTCGGCAAATCCCAGACGCTCGCAAAGAGATAAGGATTCTGCATTCGCGCCAAATTTTCGTCACGCGGACGAGTGTGCCCCCTCGGGTGTTTTCTCGGTTGCAGACTCGAATGTTGGCCCACCTGGTGCTGCGCCTTATCAGTACGGAACGTGCTGTCATCGGCTTCTCTCGTAGAGAAGAACGGCTGTTCGACAGAGCCCAGCGCGCCCAGAGGCTCCGAGACCTGGCCCGAAGCTGGTACTAGGTCTCCCACCCTCCGGCAAGGACGATCGGATCACTTTCCGTGGGGAAACGTCGGTGCGCGGCCGACCCCGAAGAGCCAAAGCCAAGGAGGAGCGGCGACCTCCGTTGGCTGTTGCCTGCTGTGGCGACGAGACAGTGACCGCCGCACGGACCGCAGGGTCGCCGTGCCGCCATCAGTCGCCGCCCTGCCGCGCCAGGGCGGGAGGCGCCACCGCTGGATGCATCATCTTGGGTGCGGATAGGTTTTGGAATGGCCTGTCCCACGCGTCCCTGGACGCTGCCGGCCTTCTGAGCCGGCAGGTCCGGCGAGCTGTGGGGCGACGAACGAAGGTCCTCGGCGAGGCAGCGTGGACGGCGATGATCAGACACGTCCACAGCTCGGCAGCGCGCCGATCGCCAGGCCGGCCGCCTCCTTCGACGACGACGCAGGCATCGCTCTGGAAACCGCACGGCCGCTCATGCGGCGACACACTCCCGCTCTCGCCGTGGCCCCCGAGAGCGAAGGTATCGTCCAGGAGGTCGTCAAAAGAGCCGAGGAATTCGGCGTGGCCCTGGTGCCGGGCTGGGTGACGGGGAAGGACCGGCGAGATCGCGGAGGTGGCCGGCGCCGAGGAGGCCCTCACGGTCGACGGCGTGCTGGAGGCCTTCATCTTCGTCGCCGCGGGGGACGAGGTCCGGGAGCCGCGCAACTCCTTCAACCGGGTGGCCTTCGCCTCGGCTGCCGCGGCCACCGCCGACGAGGCGCTGAACGCCGTACGGGCAGCGACGGATCGTATGGTCGTCAAGACCGTACCCCTGTCCAAGGACGTCCCTGCTCAAGGCAGTTCGACGGAGCAGGCAGGGAGCGGCACGACTAGGCTCGCACGCCATGAAGCTCAACGGATCCGAGTCCGGTAGGGAGAAGGCGTTCTACGTCACCACCCCCATTTACTACGTGAACGATGCTCCTCACCTGGGTCACGCCTACACCACGGTCGCAGGCGACGTACTGGCCCGCTGGCACCGCCAGCGCGGCGAGCAGGTGTGGTACCTCACCGGCACGGACGAGCACGGTCAGAAGATCATGCGCACCGCGGACGCGAACGGTGTCTCTCCGCAGGAGTGGTGCGACCGGCTCGTCGACGGCTCCTGGAAACCCCTCTGGGAGCACCTGAAGATCTCGAACGACGATTTCATCCGCACCACGCAGAAGCGGCACACGGACCGCGTGCAGGAATTCGTGCAGGACCTCCACGAGAAGGGGGAGATCTACCAAGCCGGGTACGAGGGTCCCTACTGCGTGGGCTGCGAGGAGTACAAGCTCCCCGGGGACCTGATCGACGGCGAGGGCGCCTACACGGGCCAGAAGGTGTGCGCGATCCACAAGAAGCCGGTGGAGCTCCTCAAGGAGGAGAACTATTTCTTCCGACTGAGCGCGTATGGCGACAAGCTGCTCGCCCACTACGAGGCCAACCCCGGCTTCATCCAGCCGGAGTCCGCGCGCCACGAGGTCGTGAACTTCGTCCGCCAGGGTCTGCAGGACCTGTCGATCTCCCGCTCGACGTTCGACTGGGGCATCCCGATCCCGTGGGACGACAAACACGTGATCTACGTCTGGGTCGACGCGCTGCTGAACTACGCCACGGCGGTCGGCTACAACGAGAACCCGGAGAAGTTCGAGTCGACCTTCCCGGCCGACGTCCACCTGGTCGGCAAGGACATCCTGCGATTCCACGCGATCATCTGGCCCGCGATGCTGATGGCGAACGGCCTGCCGTTGCCGGGCAGGATCGCGGCCAACGGCTGGCTGATGGTCGGCGGCGAGAAGATGAGCAAGTCGAACCTGACGGGCATCAAGCCCCAGGACCTGACCTCGCACTTCGGCGTGGACGCGTACCGCTGGTACTTTCTGCGCGCCATCGCCTTCGGCCAGGACGGCTCGTTCTCCTGGGAGGACTTCTCGGCCCGCTACACGAGCGAGTTGGCGAACGACTACGGCAACCTCGCGTCCCGGGTGGCGGCCATGGTCGGCAAGTACTTCGGCGGCTCCCTGCCGGCGGCGACAGCGGCGGGCGACGCGGAGAAGGCGCTCCAGGACGGCTTGCGCAAGGCGGTCGCGGAGTCCGACCGGAGGATCGGTGACGAGCTGGATTTCCAGGGCGGCATCCTGGCGATCTTCGCCTTCGTCAAGCAGGTGAACGGCTACATCACCGAGCAAGCACCGTGGACGGTCGCCAAGGACACCTCCGAGGAGGGCCGGGCCCGCCTGGCGACGATCCTGTACACGGCTGCGGAGTCGCTCCGCGCGATCGCGGTGCTCCTGAACCCGATCATGCCGGACACCTCGCAGGAGCTCTGGGAGTCCCTGGGCGCCGAGGCGTCCCTGGGACTCGTCGCGGACCAGAAGGTCCAGGAGGCCGGCACCTGGGGCAGACTGCCCGCCGGATCCGTGGTCACCAAGGGCGCGGCCCTTTTCCCCCGTCTGGGGGACCCCGCACGGGGGTGAGACCGGGCGGGTGTCCGCCGTCGTGCGGCGGCGGACACCCACGTGCCAGGACCGTCCGTGCCCTCATAGACCGCCGTCGAGGTCACGGAGTTGCTCCGCCATGAGTTCCCAGCTGCGCGCGTAGCCCTCTGCGAGGGTCGCCATGGCGTGCATGCAGTGCGGGAGCAGGCTGGCCGCGATGCTCTCCCTGTTCCTGGCGAACGCGGCACTGGCATCGAGGAGACGGAGAATGGATCGCCCGGCGTCGCTCAGACCGAGGGAAGGGTCTCGCCGTAGCGTGTCCAGAATGTCCCCGAACTCCGTGACCGGGACGGGACGGTGCACGGCGGCGGATCGGCCGCGGAGGTCCTGCGCGCGGGCCGTCGTTGCCGCGAGGGAGGCCTCTCCTCCAAGGTCGGGCTCTCGCCGCGCGCCATACGGCCCCGCACGTCGGCGACGGTGGTGGGAGAGACACCGGCCTCCTTCGCTATCTGCCGCAGCGAGGCGGCGGGGTTCTGCAGGAGGAGTTCGGCTACCGGCGTCCGCCCCTGTGAGGGGGCAAGCGGGCGGGCATGGTCGTCTCGCCCCACTCGTTCGCTACCTGCTGCGGTCCCGCTGAACAGGTCCCGCCGAATGTCCGCGGCTTTTTTCGGTGACAGACCCGCGATCGACGCGACTGATCAGTCAGCCCAGTCCGGATGGCTGATCAAGTTCCGCCGCACCGCCGCCATGCGCTCCCGGGCCGAAGTCACTGGTTCGGGGCCGGCAACCAGATCCCGGGTCAGCACTTCTTGGTCTTCTTCCGCTGCGGCGGAGTCCACTCGCCTTGGTGCAACTGGCAGCGGGAGTAGCCGATCATCGCCGGATTCTGGCAGCGTTTGCCGGTCTTGGTATGATTCGACCCATTTGACCGCGGTCTTCCGCTCTTACGGCACGCTGGGCCCGGAATCCCACAAGGAGGAGACCGGCGCAACCGAGGGGACAGCCGAGCGCGGTCCGCCCGGTGCGGGATGTCGGCTGCCGAGGGGGTGTTGCGGCTGTATAGCACCCGCAAACCCCCGGCACCAGCTTGCTCTGTCATCTGGCGAGAGCCTTGCGGCCTGCTTGGCCAGTATGCCATTTTCAATGGCATACTGGGGGTGTGACTGATGACGACGTTGACTTCCTGCCCGGCGACGGCCCCACCAGCGGCATCTCCGTCACGCTGACCGCCGGAACCCTGCAGGCGATCCGTGAGCGGGTCGGCAAGCGGGGCGTCTCGGCGTACCTGGAGAAGGCCGCCCAGCGGCAGATCGAGCGGGACAACCTGGACGAGCTGATCGCGGACTTCGACAGGGTGCATGGCCCTGCCGACCCCGAGGCCGTGGCAGTGAAGCGTGCCCGGTTGACCGGCGGCGCTTCAAATGCCGGAGCGGCCGCGTGAGCGGTGCCCTGGTCCTGGACAGCGAGGGCCTGGCGAAGGCCGTACAGCGTGATCGGGACATCCACGAGTGGCTGACGGCGGCTCGTGACGCGGACCTGCCCGTGATCACCTCTGCAGCGGTACTGGTCGAGGTGATCCACCCGAAGATCAACGAAGCCGCACTGAAGTGGACCCTGTCCCGCCTGAGTGTCGAGCCGGTGACCCAGGCCGTCGCCCAATCCGCTGCCGCTTTGCTGCGTGGAGCGGGGCTGCACGGCCACAAGTACGCAATCGACGCCATGCTGTGCGCGACCGCCCTGCAGCATCCCGGCCGGGTGACGATCCTGACGTCCGATGCAGAAGACGTCGGGCAGCTCACCGCGGAGCATCCACGCGTGAGCGTGGAAAAGGTCTGAACCGAGGCGCCGTCTCGCCGTGCCTCACGGGCAGCCGCTGTTCCCCGTGAGTCCCCGCTGCGTCTCGTCGGACCGGGCACGCAACGGGCTCGCAGATGCACTTTGAGCTGTCCGGGCCGTTTATGCGACGGCTGGCCCGTGACAACGGAGCCGGCACCGGAGCACTCTCAGCCTGAGGAGCCGTCAGTGTCGCCGAGTCCCCGTGTTTCTCCGCTCCTTCTGGCGCGGCTATGGCACGGGCTTACCCCCTCGACGCGAACTACGGTCGGGGACGTTGCTGGATCGCGGTATTCGCTGCTTCTGCGTCCGCTCAACTGCGCCCATCGTCACCTCCGCCGCGCGTGTCGGGATTACCGGCGTAGGCTCCGCGTGTCCGCATGCAGGGCACAACCGAGGGGCGTTCATGGGCGAATCTTGGAAAGCCGGTCCGGAGGCCAAGTCCCGGGTCGGTGGGGATGAGAAGTTGGACGGGACGACTTACCCGGAGAACGTGAGCGGTGTGCCGGACAGCGGGGGCGGGCTACGGCGCCGGCTGTCGTGCCTGGGAGTGGTCACGCTCGTCCTCGCGATGCTGGCTGGAGGGATCGTCTGGCTGTTCCGGGATGAGCTGTTTTACCCGTTCGGCGATGTCCGGGCCTGCCAGGGAAGCGACGTGCAGTTGCCAGGCGTGATCGGCGCCGGGCGTGCAACGATCCCCACCGACGCATCCGACATCCACTACTTCACGCGAAACAGCAGCGCCGAGGTCTCCTTCCTGAGCGCCCAGATACCGAACTACCTACACCGCGCAGGCCTCGTCCCAGATGGCATGCCCCTGTTCGACGAGAATTACGGCAGTCCCTACGGGCTCGGCGACGATGAGACCGAGCTTCCGGATGGCCTGTGCGGCTCGCCACTGCGGGGCCCCGCCTGGAGCTACCAGTCCACAGGCGACACCAGTCCCCGCGTCAGCGTATTGGTCGAACGCTCCCCCACAAGCGGCGACTCCTTCCGGACCCCGGCCCGCGCCGTAGTCAGCTTCGACATCCAGTGACGCACGCTCGGGGCGGCCTCTTTACGCGTCACCGAAGTGCTCCACCGGCCCACCCCCTCCTCGATGCGAACCACCGGCGGCGCGGTCGCCGAGGTCTGCCGCGGTGGTCAACACCCTTGGCGCGATCCAGGCCGAGGTGCATGATCTGGGCCATGAGATTCACCGGTGGCGCAAACATTCCGACCATGTTGGGTTGGCGGCTGAACGCAACGTGGCCGCTGGGTGTGCTCACGATAGAGGACGGCAGGCTTCATCTGCGCGTACGAGCCCTTGGGCCCATCGCGAAGTTGTTCGGAATCAGGCCGCTGGAATGCGCAGCCCAGGAAATTGCCGAAGTGTTCCCCTGTCGTGGGAAGTTCGGTACTTCCGGCGTGGGATTCCGTACCGAAGACACGCGCTGCTTCTATTTCTTGACAGGTCGGATCCAGGACGTACTCGAAGTGTGCCGACAGCAGGGATTCGCCGTCTCGGATGAAAAGCAGCGCGTCAGATTCGGCCGTTGATGTGCATGCCCTACCGGCAACCGGTTGACCAGCGATGACGCCTTGTCCCGACGAGCATCGCACGAGGACTCGTATCAACCCACCATCTTCCCCATCCCGTCCGCCGTCGCCCCACACACCGTGGAGCGGGCGTGGTTCATGGCGTCCAGGTGGAGCGCGCCACTGTACGAACGACCTTGACGCCCTGGGCCGCGTCCGCTCGGCTCTGCCTGGGTCGATGGCGGACGGGATGGGAACTCCCCGCGCAAGCCACTACGGACCCGCGGGCGGGAACGGCGCCCCTCCATCCCGGTGCCGGCCGATCCCCGCCGGAGGCATTCTTCCCGCTCTCCCGTCGAACGTGCACTTGCAGCTCGCGAAGGGCGATGAGACCGGTGACGGTCACCCGGGGGTGTCCGCCTTGGCGCGCGGCGGGTTGGGTTCGAGCTGGGCGGCGACACGTTCTGCGGTGGCGGCGGCCCAGCGGCCGGAGGTGACGGTGCCCAGTACCAGGATGGCCGCCCCGCACCCGGCGATGATCCACCAGGCCGTAGGCCGCGCGCCGGATGCGACCGCGGCGCCGATCACCGCGATGCCGAGCGAGGATCCGACCTGACGGCTGGTCGCGGCGACTGCGGCGGCGACGCCGGCCTGGGCGCGCGGCATGCCGGACACCGCCGTGTAGGTGATCGGTGCGTTGACGAAGCCGAAGCCGAGACCGAACAGTCCGTATATGACGTACAGCGGGATGTCCGAGGGATGGGCGGAGCGGGTGACGGCGACAGCCAGTACACCGCTGGCGCCGATACCGGCCCCCGCGAGGACAAGGGGGATCCGCGGGCCGCGGCTGCCCACGATCCGCCCGGACAGCGGCGGGCACACCAGGGCCAGTATCGCCATCGGCAGCAGGTGCAGCCCGGTGCCCAGGGCGCTCAGTCCCACCACCCGTTGCAGGTAGAGGGTGTTGGCGAACAGGAAGCCACCGAGCGCGCCGAAGGCGAGGACCGCTGTCGCGGTGGCCCCGCTGAAAGGCGCGCTGCGGAAGAGCCGCGGGTCGATCAGCGGTTCGGCGCGCCGGTTCTCGTACGGGATCAAGACGGCCAGCGCGCCCGCTGCCATGATCAGGCAGGCCACGATCGGAGCGGTCCAGCCCTCTCCGGGCGCCTCGATGATGGCGTACGTCAGTCCGCCGAGCAGGACGATCACCAGCAGCTGGCCCACGGGGTCGGCGCGTCGGGCCGTGTGCGCGCGGGACTCCGGGACGAACAGCGCGGCGAGCGTCAGCGCGGCCAGCCCGACCGGCACGTTCAGCCAGAACACCGACCGCCATCCGGCCCACTCCACCAGTACCCCGCCGAGGACCGGCCCGGCCGCCATGCTCAGGCCGACCACCCCGCCCCAGACGCCGATGGCCCGCGCCCGCTCCCGTGGTGCGGTGAAGGTGTTGGCGAGGATGGCCATGGCGACGGGGGTGAGCATGCTGCCGCCCACCGCCTGCACCATACGGAAGACGACGAGCCATCCCGTCGTGGGCGCCAGACTGCACAGGGCCGACCCGCCGGTGAACAGCACGAGACCGAACTGGAAGACGCGCCGCCGTCCGACGCGGTCGGCGGTGGCGCCGGCCAGGGTCAGCAGCGAGGCCAGGACGATGGTGTACGCGTCGAGCGTCCACTGCAGGCCGGAGACGGACGCGCCCAGGGACCGCTGCATCGAGGGAAGTGCGACGTTGAGAACGGTGACGTCGAGACTGACCAGCAGCACGCTCAGGCAGCAGACGGCGAGGACGGGGGCGCGCCGCCCCCGTACGGGATCGGACACGTGGGCTCCCGCGCTCAGTCGGTGGGCCGATGGGTTGCATGTACTTCGGCGAAGTCCCAGACCAGAGCGAGGAGTTGCCCCGGAGTCTCGATCTGGGGCATGTGACCGGTGCGAGGGAGGAGCTCGAACCGGGCGCCGGGGATGGCGGCGGCGTACGCACGTCCGTACACGGTGTCGACGACCTGGTCGCTCTCGCCCCACGCGACGAGGACTGGGAGAGTGACCTTGGCCAGGCGCTCCCGCAGGGTGGGATCGGCCATGGTGTGCGGGCCCGAGTAGACCTGCAGCGCGGCCATGTTGGCGGCCGCGACCGCGCGCTGTTCGTCGGAGAACGTGCTGGGGTCGATGCGGAACTTCTCGACGTCGTGGAAAGAGAGAGCGGACAGCTCGGCGGGTGTCAGGGCGAAGGGGTCGGCGACCGGGTGGCCTGGGACATGGATGCCGGCGGCGTTGACGAGGACGACGCTGCTGATCCGGTCACTGCCGAGCAGGGCTGTTTCGGCGGCGATCCAGCCGCCTATGGAATTGCCGACGACGGTGACGTCCTCCAGGCCGAGGTCTTCCAGCAGTCGGATGTAGACCTGGGCGAGGGTGGGCACGTCGGTCAGCCAGTCGGGCCGGGCGGTCCCGCCGAAGCCGGGGTGGACGGGGGTGATGACCCGCGCCGGCCGTTGCCCGGCGAGGAGCCCGGCGAACCCGGCGACGGTCTGCGGACCGCCGCCGCCGTGCAGGAGCAGGAAGGGGTGACCCTTGCCCCGCTCGTCGTCGGTGAAGCTCAGGTCGACGTCGCCGGAGTCGAGGGTGAGGGTGACAGTGCGGGCGGTGGCGGTCATGGAAGTCTCCAAGTTGATTGTCGGAGGCGGGAGTTGGCGAAGACTGCTGACGCCGCCGTCACGCGTAGTCGGTCGCCGGCACGGTGGCGTAACGGCCCATCATCTGAACGGTCGCCTGCGGGGTCAGCTCCCGACCGCCGGCGATCATGTCCCGCAGGTCGCGGAAGTACTGCACGTACAGGTCGGGCGTGAAGGTGTTGAGCATCACCGCCGGTTCGTCGCCGAGGTTGGCGAAGGTGTGCGGGGCCCCGGGCGGGATCATCGCGAGGGTGCCGGCCGGTGCGACATGTGTCGTCTCCCCGACGGTGAAGTGCACGGTGCCGGAGACCACGTAGAAGCCCTCGTCGTGCTGGGCGTGACGGTGCTGCGGGGGCCCTTCGGTATGCGGGGCGAGGGTGATCTCGGCCATGCCGAGACGGTGCCCGGTGGTGCTGCCGTCCTCGAGGATGCGGATCTGTGCCGGTCCCAGAGGGATCGTCTCGCCGTCGTCCGGACCTACCACGGAAACCTTGGTCATCGTCATCTCCTTCGTGAGAGTTGACTCTCACGAAGGAGGTTAGAGGGTTCGGCATCATCATGCAAGTGCACTCTCACGACGAGAGTGGTCAGTGATAAGGTGAGGGCGGATGGACGGACAGGAAAGGGGACGTACTGGTGGCAACGACGCAGGCGGAGACCGGCCGCACCAATCAGAAGAAGCGCACCCGTACAGCGATCGTCGAAGCCGCCCGCGAACTCATCGGCACGGGCGGCGAGGTGACCATGCCCGCCATCGCGCGCGCGGCCCTGGTCTCCGAGGCCACCGCATACCGCTACTTCCCCGACCTTCCCTCGCTGATCAGCGAGGCCCTGGCCGGCGCCTGGCCGCCCCCCGCCGAGGCGCTCGCACCGGTCGCTGACTCCACCGAGCCCGTCGAACGGGTCGCCTTCGCCTGCGAGTTCCTGTTGCGCGGCATACTCCTCCGGCAGGGAGCGGTGCGCGCCATGATCGCGGCCACCGTCACCCGCCCGGAGACGGCGACCGTCAGGCCCGGGGTCCGCTTCGGGTTGATCGACTTCGCACTCCTCCCTCTGGAGGACACACTCGGGGTCACGGATCCGGAAGTCCTCGCCCAGCTCAAGCGGGACCTCGCCGTGGTCGTCGGCGCAGAAGCCCTCTTCTCCCTCACGGACCTGTGCGGCCTCGCCCCCGACGACGCCATCGCCAGCGCGGTACACACGGCGACCACTCTGACCGAAGCCGCACTGCGGACGAGTGTGCGAGGGTGAGCCGAGCGCGGAGGTCTCTGAAGAGTTTCCGATAAAGCACAAGCCCCAGGCCACTGACCTGGGGCTTCGCTACGGAGCGGGTGACGAGAATCGAACTCGCGCTCTCAGCTTGGGAAGCTTGGGGCTCTTGGCCGCGGTTGCACTGGTGACCTGCGACGGAGCGATGTTGGAGTCCTGGTCGCACGTGGGGCAAGTCCCCGCTGTTCCCCGTGGTTCCCCGCAGGATCTGGCACGCGAATGGCACGGACTCTTCGCCTAGAACGTCCTTTGGCAGAGCTGGGCCCCGGAGTGTCTGAGCCCCAGCCGACGACAGTCAGCCACGACGGCGGGTGCGTCGACCGATCACTCACGCGTATGCCTCGCTGTACCCCCACCGGCCTCGGCCACGCTACTGGCTTGTGTCGTCGACCAGAACAAGCCGCGACTGCCGGCCCGTGACGGACGGTCCGCGAGCCCTCGGCCGGGGTGGTGCGGCGAGTGCAGGCGCTCGTTGAAACGACGTGGGGTCCCTGCGACGCACGCACCTGCTACAAGCCATCCCGCAAACACTGGGTGAGCCAATCGTTTGGTGGGTAGTGTGGAGCGCTGTCGGGGCCGACTACCCTTGTGGCGCTGGCCAGGGTTACGCAGGGGGGTAGTGCAGATTACATGCCAACAGTCACGCTTGCCGATCAAATGCTATTGCACATTTCCACCAGCAAGAGCGCGACAATATCAGCACTTCCAAAAGGCGGCAGCAAATATCCGTTCCCCACGGCTCAATTGCTGCAGCAGATTGTCTCGGATCGTCTGCTCCTAGCGGGAGGGCATCTCCGGGCGGGTGACGCTCTACTTTTTGCGACACAGTACAGATCGGCTATCAGTCGTTTCTATTACGCAATGTACCAAGCGGCGCGTGCCATCGCTTTCGCGGAAATTAAAGGTGACGATCACGAGCGCCATAACATCCTTCCGCGGAATCTCCCGGCGGGCATCGATAGCCCGGTCGCACGTGAGGCTGAACTCGTGGATGCCCGCCTGTTGCGCAATCAGGCTGATTATGACATCTACCCAATCAACGAGTCCGATTGGGAAAACGATGCTCGTGCACTTTCAGCAACAGCGGCCAATTTTGTCCAGATGTGTGAATCTTTCGCCCTGACGAACGGATATATCTGATGTCGGCAAGTGATTACGAAGCCCGCATCGCTCGGGTACTTGACGATGCAGACATCCCCATCGTGCGTGTCGAGGAAAGGTCATTTCCTGGCGAACGATGGTTTCTCGTTTGGGTGGACGAAGACTCGATAGCGGCAGCGCAGAGTCTGGCTGGACCTATTGAGCAAGAACTAAATTCCGTCCACGATACGGAGAATGAATCTCTCGCTGTCACCTTTAGGCCGCATCGTACCGATATTGAAAAGCCTTTGGTCTCGACACCAAAGAGCGTCCTCGCCTCTTCAAAAGTTGACCAACTGATCCAACTGTTGGAAGCTAGGTCGCGCACATCTGACGCACTTCCCAGTCTAAAGTACATGGAAGATCCCCGGGCTAGTCTGGCCGCTATTGGTGCGTCACGTCACCACCTCGTCTACGGTCGACGTGGTGTAGGGAAGACGGCGCTCCTTCTTGAGGCTAAGCGTCTCGCCGAGAGAGAAGGGCACGTAACGGCGTGGATGAATGCCCACACCCTGCGACTGATGAACCCATCTTCCGCTTTCCTTATGGTTGCGGAGACTGTACTAACCTCCTTGATTCAGCATGCAGGCACTTCCCAGGGTGATTCCTTCGCTCGCCTAAAGGATCTCGGCGAGAAAGTCACATCTCTCCGGGCCGCTCAAGTAGATGCAGAGCTCGGCGAAACCATCGCTGATTTGAATAGGGGATTGCGCACGGTTCTGCGAGCGGAGATCGTTCGCCTGTACCTGTATCTCGATGACTTCTACCTTTTTCCCACCTCCGCGCAACCGCATCTGCTTGACTACTTGACTAGCATGCTGCGCGACTGTGATGGCTGGCTGAAGGTTGCGAGCATTGAACGCTTGACGCGGCCTTTCGAGCCGTCCTCGCATATCGGCATTGAAATTCCGCATGACGCATCCAAGATCGATCTGGACGTGACTTTGGAAGACCCTGAGGCCACGCAGAAGTTCTTGGAGTCCGTGCTTACGAACTACACGGAAACCGTGGGGATCTCTAAGCCGTCGAGTATTACCCGTGACGCGGCGCTTGGCAGGCTGATTCTCGGTTCAGGTGGTGTACCCAGGGATTACTTGAACCTTTTCGCCTCTTCGATCGTGGCAGCTAGATCCCGGACAAACGCTCGGGAGGTCGGACAGGAAGACGTCGCAGATGCCGCCGGTAAGGCGGCGCGAGGAAAATTGAGAGATCTAGAGCAGGATGTTTCTGCAGATAACGCCGATTCTTTGACCTCGGCTCTCGAATACCTTTCGTCGTATGTTCGGGGAGAGGGGTACACCTACTTCCGTGTCAATGTTGCCCAAAAATCCCTCCCGGCCTATGAGACTCTTGCACGCCTCGTTGACCTCCGGTTTGCGCACCTGATTCAGGCTACGCTTTCAGACCAGCACCGTCAGGGAGTCAAGTATGAGGCGTACATTCTCGACCTAAGTCAGTACTCAGATGTGCGCTTGAAGCGGGGGCTGCACGTACTTGACCTTGAGGACGGCAAATGGACTTTCAGGTTGAGCGGCAAGGCTAATACGCTCAGGAAATTGAAGAGCACTCTATTCCGAGACGAGTTGCGGCGATCGCCTGTACTCGATCTGGAAGCGCTTGGGCGGCATGCGGGCCTGAACACGGCATGAGGTCGGTAGAACTACTTTTGGGGCCGTGAACTTCGAGGCTCGCGCCAGAGTGGCTGCGTAAAGCTGTGTAGCCGACCGCCCCAGCCGCGATGAACCCCTGCTTCGGCATCTCATAGTTGATCGCTCTGAGCGCGGCACGGGCGCCGGCCGGGCTGGAGCGGGACGGAGGCAGGAGCGCAGGCCCGGCCGGGGGCCGGGCCGCGCGCGGGGAGCGGAGCGAGCCGCCTTGAACCAGTAAAGAAAGTTGTAACTCACCGACTGACGGCTTTGTGGATCTTGGGTGAGTGAGTTCAGAACGGCGGTTCCCCGCTGTACCCCCTCGGCAGGGTTGGGGTCAGCAAGCCAGGCCCATGTGCCGCCAGCCGACAGGTCGGAGTCGCAGAACAGGAACGGGTTCCGCTGGCCTTCCAAGCCCGAGGAGTCCTCGCCCCACGCGTCAAGGGCGTCGATGGCCCGTTCGCGGTGCTGCCAGAGTTCGCTCGTGCCCAAGGCCTTCTCGGACCAAGGGAATCAGGGGCCGCCGGTGGCGCAGCAGTCGGGGATCGTCAAGGCGGCGTGATGCGTCCGGCTCCGATCACGTTCGAGACGACGGCGGACGCGGACGACTGGCTTGCCGAGAAGCAGACGGAGATCCGACGGGGCGAATGGCGCGATCCTGAGGCGGGCGCCGTGAGCTTCCGGGCCTACGCCGACAAGTGGGTCGACGAACGGGAGACCGCGCCCCTCACCCGCGACCTCTACCACTACCTTCTCGACAAGCACCTGTTCGCCTTCGCCGAGTCGGACTTGGACGAGATCACAGCTCCGCGCGTGCGTGAGTGGCGGGCCGATCGGCTGCGGACGGCCAACGCCAGGACGATGACGGCCAAGGCGTACCGGCTCCTCAAGGCCATCATGGAGACGGCCGTGGACGACGAGTTGATCACTCGCAACCATGCCGGATCAAGGGCGCCGGTAAGGAGAAGGCGGCTGAGCGGCGCATCGCCACCGTGGCCCAGGTTGACGCACTCGCCAACGCCGTAGGGATGCGCTGGCGGCTCATGGTCTACCTCGGTGCGTACGGTCCGACGCGACCGGAAGAGCTGGCCGGCCTCCGCCGCCGGGATGTCGACCTCGACAACCTGCGCGTCCGTGTGCGCCTCGCTGAGCCGGAGCGGATGAACGGGCGGCGCGTGCAGGGCGACACCAAGTCCGAGGCCGGAACCAGGACTGTGATTCTTCCCGCGTTCCTCCACCGGGAGCTCCGCTGGCATCTGGAGAGCTTCGCCGAGCAGGGGCCGGATGGGCTGCTCTTCGTGGGCGAGAAAGGTGCTCCCTTCCGGCGCAGCACCTTCGGGCGGAGGTGGCGGAAGGCTCGGGAGATCGTCGGCATGTCTGAGGGCTTCCGGTTCTACGACCTCCGGCACACGGGGCACACGCTGTCCACGCGCTCCGGGGCCACGCTCAAGGACACGATGGTCCGGGCCGGACAGTCCTCCGAGAAGGCGGCGCTGATCTACCAGCACTCCGACGACGAGCGGCAAGAGGAGGTCGCCGCCGGGCTGGACGCCACGGTGCGTAAGGCACGGGCCGCTAACGCGCAGAGAGCGTCTGAGAAGCCTTCTGGCACGAATCTGGCACGCGACAACTGATCACGATGGACAGCAAAAAGGCCCGGGTCTCTGACCTGGGCCTTCTCCGTGGAGCGGGTGACGAGAATCGAACTCGCGCTCTCAGCTTGGGAAGCTGATGTTCTACCATTAAACTACACCCGCGTAAGACGCCGACCTGGCCGGTGTCCGAACGCTCGCTCACTGTACCCCATGACGGACCCCCGGTGCTCAGACCGTGGGGTTCGTGTGCGTTTCGATGGACGGGGCAGGGGTGGGATACGGGTGCGGGAGGCCGGAGTTGGGGCGTACGGTGGAGGTGTGGGAGAGGGGCCCGGCAGGCCGGAGTGCCGCCTGGAGAGCCGTCCCTTTGATCCCGTAATGTGGCTTTCCGTCGTCACGGCAGTAAGCCCGACGCGGCTCCTGGGGAAGGGACTTAAGGGACTTGATGGAACGCACCGTCGTCCGCTGTGCCGAAGGGCACGTGTTCAGCACCGCTTCGTTCCCGATGCAGCAGGCCGAGCGGCTCGGCCCCGGCCGGCTCGTGCGGTGTCCCAAGTGCGCCCGGCTGCGCAGCGTCGTGCCGGTCGCACTGGAGAAGCAGCAGTAGCGGAAGCAGTGGCAGAAGAAGGACAGAAACAGCAGTAGCTCGGGCGCGCGGACCCGTCACGATTGTCGTGGGTCCGCGCGCCTTGCGTATCCTCGGGGCGTGCTTCTCTCAGACAAGGACATCCGGGCCGAGATCGACGCCGGGCGGGTACGGATCGATCCCTACGACGAAACCATGGTGCAGCCGTCGAGCATCGACGTCCGGCTGGACCGTTTCTTCCGGGTGTTCGAGAACCACCGGTACCCGCACATCGACCCCTCCGTCGAGCAGCCGGACCTCACCCGGCTCGTGGAGCCCGAGGGCGACGAGCCCTTCATCCTCCACCCCGGTGAGTTCGTGCTCGCCTCGACGTACGAGGTCATCACCCTGCCCGACGATCTTGCGTCCAGGCTGGAGGGCAAGTCCTCGCTCGGACGGCTCGGGCTGGTCACGCACTCCACCGCCGGGTTCATCGACCCCGGCTTCAGCGGACACGTCACCCTTGAGCTGTCCAATCTCGCGACCCTCCCCATCAAGCTGTGGCCGGGCATGAAGATCGGGCAGCTGTGCATGTTCCGGCTCTCCTCCCCCGCCGAGCACTCCTACGGCAGTGAGCGCTACGGCTCCCGCTACCAGGGACAGCGCGGGCCCACCGCCTCCCGCTCCTACCTCAACTTCCACCGGACGCAGGTGTGAGGGACCGGTCATGAGCAACGACACTCCCGTGCGGGAGAACCTCACCTACGAGCAGTTCGGCGTCGCCGTGCGCGAGCTCGCGCAGACCATCGCCGACGACGGGTTCGAGCCCGACATAGTGCTCAGCATCGCGCGCGGCGGGGTCTTCGTCGCCGGCGGGCTCGCCTACGCCCTCGACTGCAAGAACCTGCACCTGGTGAACGTGGAGTTCTACACAGGGGTGGGGACGACTCTCGACATGCCGGTCATGCTCGCGCCCGTCCCCAACGTCATCGACTTCAGCGACAAGAAGGTCCTGATCACGGACGACGTCGCCGACACCGGCAGGACGCTGAAGCTGGTCCGCGACTTCTGCCTCGAAACGGTCGCCGAGGTACGGTCCGCGGTGATCTACGAGAAGTCCCACTCCCTCGTGAAGTGCGAGTACGTGTGGAAGCGGACCGATGATTGGATCAACTTCCCGTGGTCCGTGCTACCCCCTGTCGTGAAGAGGGCCGGGCAGGTTCTCGACGCCTGAGTGCGGACAAGGACACGGACGAGGGCCCCGGCAGCAGTGCCGGGGCCCTCGTCCGTGTGCGCGGGGCTAGAACGTGCCCAGCTTCACGATCGACAGCAGGGCGATCAGCTGGATCGCCGACGCGCCCAGGGCCTTCGGCCACGGCAGGTCGTGGGACTTGCCGACCATGAGGGTGAGCAGGACACCCGCCGCGACCCAGGTGGCCCAGCCGAGGAGCTGGACGAAGCCGGCGTTGCCGCCGAAGAACATGGCGAAGAGCAGGCGGGGCGCGTCGGTGACGGACATGATCAGCATGGAGAGGCCGACCGTCGGCTGCCAGGCTCCGTCGCCGCCGAGCTGGCGGGCCAGAGTGTGGGTCACCACGCCCAGGACGAAGGCTGAGAGCACCATCGCGACGGCCGTCACCAGGACGATCGGCACCGCGTTGGTGAGGGTGGCGTTGATCGCGTCCGCGCGGGCGCCGTCGAAGCCGAAGACGGCGAGCAGGCCGTAGAGGAAGGTCACGATGAGGGCGGGGCCCCACATCGCGTAGTCCCGCATCTGGAGGAAGGTCTGGTTCGGGGCGAGGACGATCCCCTTCAGCAGGTCCTTCCAGTGCAGGCGCGGGCCGATCGGACCGGACGGCGCCGCGGAGCCCGCGTGGTAGGTCGCGCCCTGCGTGTAGCCCGCGGCCTCGTCGACGGAGAAGGCCTGGGTGCTGCCCGGCTGGTTCGCCGCGTACGGGTCGGGGGCGCCGTAGCCGTTGCCGTCGCCGAAGTACTCCGGGCCGTCGCCGCCGGGCTGCGGACGGCCGGGGTGGCCGCCGCGCGCCTGCGCCTGCGGCCAGCCGGACGCGCCGCCGTGCTGCGGGTACGGCTGCGGTGCCGACGGGTATCCGTACGACGGCCCCGGCTGCCCCCCGTAGCTCTGGGGCGGCGCCTGCTGCCCGTACGCGGGTTGTTGCGGTCGCGCTTGCGGGGCGCGGTCGTCACGGCCGCCGCGTCCGTTCCTGAATCCAGCCACTCATCGAACGTACCTGGTCCTCGCGGACCGTGTGCGGGCTCGGGCGACCGGGCCCGCCATTGCGGCAGAGCTGTGACATCCCCTAAGGGTCCGGATCGGGGCCGCATCGGGGCCTGGCCGGGGCCCGCCCGGGTTCGGTTCGGGGTCGGGTCGGGGTCAGTCCCCGCCCAGCCTGGCGAGGGCGGCTCGCATCCCCTCGGTGAAGCGCCGGCCGGCCGGGAGGAGTTCGCCGCTGCCGAGGAGCGTGTCGACGGCACCGCGGGTGTATCCGTACCAGGTGGCGTGCTCCCGTCCGGCCCGGGCAGACGGCGCGGCGGTGCTCCGCTCGGTGTGCCAGAAGTCGCAGACGCCCAGGTGGGCGTAGGTGCCCTGGAGGAGCGCGTCCAGTGGCCGCGGGTCGGGGCGCCAGGGGGCGTGGTAGCGGGCCGGTGACGCCGGGCCGTGCAGGGGGACCAGGTCGAGCAGGGCCCCGAGCTGCACGTGCAGGAACTCGTGGACCAGGGTCAGGGCGAAGAGCACGGGGTCGGCGGGCGGGGAGAGGGCGACGGCGCCGTAGGCCCTGCGGGCCGCGGAGCTCACCGCCGTGCCGCCCGGTGCGGGCTTGAGCGGCACCAGGGTGGACAGGCAGGCGGCGACGGCCCGGGCGTGCCAGGGATGCCGGCGGACCAGGACCTGCCAGGCGCCGTCCAGGGCGCGCTGCCAGTGCTCGGCCTCGTCGGCGCTCTGCGGGCCGGCCGGGGGGTGGCCGTGGACGTCGCGGAACGGGCCGCGGTCGGCCAGCCGCAGGCTCAGCACCAGGCCGTCGCACTCGGTGGTCAGCAGGTGCGGTCCGGAGAGCGCGGCCGGTCCGCCGTCGGCCAGTTCGCCGAACCAGGAGAGGTCGGGCCGGTCACCGCGGGCGCCCCCGGCCAGGGCGCGGGCCAGGCCCTCGTCCAGGTAGGGGTGGAGCAGCACCGCCCGCCAGCGGTCCGGATCGTCGCGGTACAGGCCGGCCAGCCGCCGGTAGGGCTCGTCGAAGCCGGAGCCCGGGGGCAGCGACCGGCTGACGGCCGCCAACAGCAGCCTGCGCTTGCTGAGCTGCCCGCGTCCCAGCTCGGCCACGGCCGCGGTGCCGCCGCGGGCGCGGGCGAGGGCGTCGAACAGGTCCGGGTCGACGTCGTGCATGGCGAGGGTGCCGGGAGCGGACGGGTCGGGGGGCGGGACGGGCACGGGGGACGGGACGGGCACGGGGGGCGGGACGGGCACGGGGGCTTGCTCCTCGCGGGCGGGCCGGATGCGGGGCGCCGTCATCTCGCGGCCGGCTGGGCCGCCGCACGCAGCGCCGTGACGTCCCGGCGCAGCCGTTCGGCGATGTGGTCGACGAGGACGGCGAGGTCCTGGCAGTAGACGGACGGGGCGGCGAAGGGGGTCGGCGTCGCCCCTGGGTGGTAGCGGTGGGCGTACAGGCCGCCGCCGCACACCGCCGCGCGGGGGCAGGCGGCGCAGACGGGCGCGAGGCCGGCCAGCCCGCGCTGGCGGGCCCGGAAGGCCTCGTGGCGGGCGGCGTCGGCGAAGGTGTGGTGGAAGACGTCGAGACCGGTGCCCGGGGCCCCGGGGTAGGTGACCTTGAGCGAGTCGGCCTGCTCGATCGTGCCGTCGGTCTCGACGACCACGAGGTCGACGGGGGTCAGTCCGACGGTCTCGCTGCGGGCGGTGCCGCCGAGCAGCAGCGCCAGGATCTCCTCGAAGAGCCGCACACCGGTCTCCCGGCGGGGTGCGTCGTACCAGCGGTCGAAGACCGCGCACAGCCACCGCGCGTACGGCGCCGGTCCGCCGGGGGTGGCTCCGGGCGCCGTGCGGGGCGGGCTGGTCCGGTCGGCGAGTCCGGGCGGCGGGCTTTCCCAGGTGCCGTGCGGCAGGAGGAGGTTGAGCCGGGGCGGCGCGAACTCCAGCAGCGCCTCGTAGGTCTCGACCGGGTCGGCGGCCAGGTCGACGGTGCACAGCACCCCGGCGTAGAGGGCGCGGTACGGGCCGTCGGCGAGGAGCCGCAGCGCCCGCGCCACGTCGGCGTGGCTGCCGCGGCCGTCGGGGCGGCGGCGGTGCCGGTCGTGGGTGGCGGCCGTGCCATCGACGCTGACCCCGATGCGGACGCCGTGCCGGGCCAGGACCGGCAGCAGGGCCGGGTCCTCGACCAGCCGCAGGCCGTTGGTCTGCAGCGTGAGCCGCAGCTCCGCCACCCCGTGCAGGGCGTCGGCGAGTTCGCGCAGTACGGCGTCCAGCCGTACCGCCCCGACCAGCAGCGGCTCGCCGCCGTGCAGGACGACGTGCACCTCGGCCAGGCGGTGGCGGCGCGCGTGCTCGGCGATCAGTGCGGCCGTCCGGCGCACGGTGCCGGGGGCCA
Source organism: Streptomyces sp. NPDC104761 (assembly GCF_055583445.1). Classification (NCBI taxonomy): domain Bacteria; kingdom Bacillati; phylum Actinomycetota; class Actinomycetes; order Kitasatosporales; family Streptomycetaceae; genus Streptomyces; species Streptomyces sp. NPDC104761. The sequence goes on from NZ_JBVJNZ010000010.1 coordinate 288,218, forward strand.
TGACGCGGGGGCGGTCGCGCCAGCTCTGGTCCACCGACTCGTAGACGTAGCAGTAGTCGCAGGCGAGATTGCAGCGACTGTGGATCTTCAAAAGGAACTGCCGGAACGGGACCATGGGCCAGCCTCGCTGGGGCGCACCGGAGCCGCTCCCGCCGACGGCCGGGCCGACACGGAACGGGTGCTGGCGGGTGGCCGCATCCTACCGCCCGTCAGGTCGCCGGGACCGCGCTCCGCTCACGTGGTCGGCGGCTCGCCGCTCACGTGGTCGGCGGCTCGATGTCGGAGTCCAGCCGGACCCCGCGTGCGATCGCCAGCGTCGTCGGGTGCTGCTCTCCCAGGGTGTGCCTGGCGCGCGCCAGGGCGTCCTCGCGCAGGGCGTCCGCCTCCGCCGCGCGGCCCAGCTCGCGCAGGGTCAGCGAGAGGTTGGAGCCGCTGCCGATGGCGTCGTAGTGGTCGGGCCCGAACGCGGCCAGCAGCCCCTCCCGCGCCCTGGCCTCGATGCCGGCGGCCTCCTCGATGCGGCCGGCGGCCACCAGGTCGTTGGCGTGGTTGAGCAGGCAGCAGTAGGTGTGCGGGTGGTTCTCCCCGAGGACGGCGCTCAGGTGTGCCGCGGTGCGTTCCGAGAGCGCGAGTGCCTCCTCCAGGCGGCCCTGCAGCCGCAGGTACACCGCCATGTTGTTGGCGCAGGCCAGGGTGACCGGGTGCTCGTCGCCGAGGTAGTCCTTGTAGCGGCCGAGGGCCCGTTCGGTGAACTCCAGCGCCTGGGCGGTGTCGCCGAGCGCCGCGAGGTCGCCGGCCAGGCTGCAGGCGACGGCGAGGGTGTCGTAGTGGTCGGGGCCGTGCGCCTGCAGGTAGCGGTTGTAGATGTCCTGGTCGATGTCGCGGGCCTCGGCGTACCTGCCGTCCCGGCACAGTGCCACGGCCAGGTTCTTGCGCGCCCGCAGGGTGTCGCTGTGTCCGTCGCCGAGCAACTGCTGGTAGAGGCGGGTGGTCGTCTCCAGCAGGCTGAGCGACTGCTGGAGCTCGCCGGTCTCGCGCAGGTCGCGCGCGTAGTTGTTGGCCAGGTTCAGGGTGCGCGGCTTCATGCTGCCCTGGTTCTGCCGCTGCCGTTCGTAGGCGCTGCGGTGCAGTTCCAGGGCGGCCCGGCGGTCGCCCGCCAGGTACTCGGACATGCCCAGGTTGTTCGCGTACATCAGGGTGCGCTGGTGGTCCTCGCCGAATTCGGCGTACGCCGCCTCGTAGGTGGTGCGGTCCAGCTCGCGAGCCTCCTGGTAGCGGCCGAGGGCCCGCAGGTCGGCGCCGACGTTGCCGGCCGCGGCGAGGGTGGCCGGGTACTCGGCGCCCCTGGTGCGGGTGAGCCGTTCCAGGACGTCGGCGTCGAGTTCGTACGCCTCCACCAGCCGCCCCTGCGAGCGGAGCACGTTGCCCAGCTGGGTACGGAGCAGCAGGGTGTGCGTGTCGTCGGGGCCGCCGGGGAAGTCCGGCCGCCCCCAGCGCTCCAGGGTGCGTACGGCGAGGTCGTGGGCGGTGCTGTACAGGCTGCGCTTCCACAGGTAGCGCACCGAGTCGATGATCAGCTTGCGGACCTCGGGGTTGGTGTCGGCGGACGCGCGGGAGGGCTCCAGGTGGGGCAGGAGCTCGTCGTACTCGTCCCAGTCGGCGGTGGCCTCCGGGTTGCCCGGGTTGGCGTCCGCGAGTGCCGTGTGCACCACCCTGCGCAGCTCCGCCCAGCGCCGTTCGCCGACGCCGTCCCGGATGACGGCCTGGACCAGCCGGTGCACGCTCAGGGTCTCGCTGCCCTGGTCGCTGCGGGCCAGCCCGTACCGGTTGAGCAGGCGCAGCAGCTGCGCGACGGCCATCTCGTCGCGGGGTTCGTCCGCGTCCGAGGTCAGCGCCCGGGTGACCGCCCGGCCGTAGAGCAGCCGCATGGGGATGGGGTCGGGGCCGAAGAAGGAGCAGATCTCCAGCATCTCGGCGGCCGCCCGGTCGCGCCTGCGCAGGTCCTCCACCGCGATCTGCCAGGTCCTGGCGGCGGAGTTGGGGTACTCCCGGGGCGGCAGCTGGGTGTGGTCGAGGATGTCGGCGGGGCGGTCCCGCAGCTGGGCGAGATAGCGGTCGACCGGCATGTTGCTCTCGCTCAGCCAGGTCGCGGTCTGCCCCACCGCGAGGGGCAGGTCGCCGAGTTCGCGGGCGATCTGCTCGGCGTCCTCGGTGGAGAGCAACGGGCTGAACCTGTGCAGCAGTTCGATGCTCTCCGCCCGGGTGAAGACCTCCACCTCGGCCCGGCCCGCGCTGTTGACCCAGGCCCGGTCCCGGGAGGTGATCAGCACGTGCCCGCCGGGCGGTCCTGAGGGCAGGAGGCCGTCGAGTTCCTTGGGGCTGCCGGCGTTGTCGTAGACCAGCAGCCACCGGTCGTACGGCCGTCCCTGTCCGAGGACGCGCAGGACGGCCTCCGCGGTGCTGCCCACGTCCTCGCCCTCCTCCAGGTCCAGGTAGGGGGCGAGGTCGGCGAGGGCGGAGCGGATCAGGCCGGGCTGGGCGGCGTTCATCCACCACACCACGTCGTAGGAGGACTTGTGCCGGTGCGCGTACTCGAGCGCGGTCTGCGTCTTTCCCATGCCGCCGAGCCCGTACAGCGCCTGGCTGGGCACGGTGGCGGTGGGCCCGGCGGTGAAGTGGTCGCGGAGCCGTTCCAGCAGCGGGCCGCGGCCGGTGAAGGAGAGGTTGCGGGACGGCAGGCGCTGGGCCGCCGGGATCGAGCCGGGGAAGCCGGGCAGCGCCGCGGCCGATGCCGCCGCGGAGCCGTCCGGGAGCCGCCGGCCTGCGGGCGGTCCGAGGACCGCGAGGAGCTGGTCGACGGCCTCGGCCGGACCGCACCGGCTGAGGTCGGCGGCCGTGCTGTCGAGGTACGGGCCCGCGGCCGCCGGGTCGAGGTCCTGGATGCGGACGGCGACCAGGCCGGGGCCGCCGAGCGTCTCGTGCCCGGCCAGCTGGAGGCGGATCGCGGCGGCCCGCGACTGGGTCGCGTACTCGGGTGACAGCAGGGCGAGCACCCGGCCCTGGCCGTTCAGGGTGCCGGCCACCTCGGGCAGGACGCTGCCGCCCTGGGCGACCGTGCTGTGCAGCGAGACCTGGTAGCCGACCGCCTCCAGGGCCTCCGCCGTCCACTCGGCCCAGACCCGGCCGAGCGGCGCGTAGCTGATGTAGATCTGGGTGGGCAGGACACGCGGAGCCCGCAGATAGGCGGCGCGCAGTTCGGCCCGCCGGTCCGCGGGCAGCGGGGCGAGCCGGCGTACCCGGCCCTCCGAGATCCATTCGGTGAGCCGCTCGAACGCGGTGAGCAGCGAGCGCTCCTGGCGCGGCCGGTCGGCGATCGTGGCGGGGATCTCCTCGTACGCGTAGAACGCCTTGTACGGGATCTCTATCTCGCCCCAGTAGCGGCTGTGGTCCTCTTCCGGGAGCCAGCTCAGGAAGGGTTCGAACTCGGCGCGGGAGAAGTCCCGGCCGGCCTCAAGCCGTTCGGTCTCGGCCTCCTCGACCCGCATGGGGACCGGCAGCACCTTGATGTCACGGGGTGCGGAGCGGCGCACGGCGGCCGCCGCGTCCACACCGCCGCGGATGCTCTGGGCGCTCATCGTGAAGCAGTCGACGAGGACGTCGGGCAGGACGATGGTGCAGATGCCGGAGGTGTCACTCACGCCCGTCCGGCTGTCGATCAGCACGTAGTCGTAGGCGGCGATCATCTCCTCGCGCAGGGCCTGGAGGAAGTACCCGCCGCCGTGCCGGTCGTAGAAACTGTGCCAGTTGAAGCTGGTCACGGCGGCGGAGTAGGCGGCCGTCTGACGTCCGGCGGGCAGGAAGTCGAGCCGGCCGCCGGAGGGCAGCTCCAGCAGCAGCCCGACGGTGTACGGGGTCAGGTCCGCGGCCTCCCGGAGCCAGCCGTCGTGGCCGGCGCCGGCGGTCGCGGACGGGCGCGGGCCGGGGCCGCCGACGGTCTCGCGGACCGCGGGCGGCTCGGGGCTCAGCACCGTGCGCACGTAGGCCTGCACCATGTTGATCAGGCCGTCGGAGGAGCGCAGTTCGGGGTCGACCAGCAGGGGGTGCAGGTAGCGGTGCAGGCCGGGGGCCTCCAGGTCCCAGTCGACCAGCAGCACCCGGTGGCCGCCGCTGGCGAGGATCCAGCCGACGTTGGCGAGCGCCATGGTGCGCCCGGTGCCGCCCTTGTACGAGTAGAACGTGACGATCTTGCCCGGTCCGCCGGTGCTAGTGGTCATCGTCTGGGTCCTTCGGAACGGATCGTCCGCCGGGCGGCTGCGGTGGAGGCGGGGCAGCGACCGGGCGGGGCGTCGGGGCACCACCGAGGAACGGGAACCGCGGCGGCATGTCGGCAGGTACGGCGGAGACGGACGGACCCGGGATGGTGAGCCCCGTCAACGGGGGCGGGGTCGGACCCGTGGGAACCCGGAAGGGAGTGGTGCTCTCCATCTCCATCAGCCGGTTCTGGGCCACCACCAGCATCACGGAGAGCCGTTCGTCGAACTCGTCCCCGCCCACCCGCACCCGGAACAGGGGGTCGTGCGGGTCGTTCTGCCGGCGCCAGTTGCGCCAGAACACGTGGCTGAGGTCCTCCCATATCGACTCGCCGCCCGACTCGTCGTCGGAGTCATGACAGGGCACGAGAACGCCGGTGGCCGGGCGGTTCTGGCCGTCGTAGTCCGCGAGCACGTCCCGGTAGGCCGGGGTGCGCGCGGCCCACGGATCGACCAGCAGGATGCTCGTCTGGTTGTTGGCCATCGACTCGTCGAGGCGGCTGCTCAGCGCGGCGTCGACGACCTCGACGCTGCTGGTGTAGGGACCCGACTCCATGATCACCCGCTGGGCCCGGCGGGCGAGCGTGGGGTCCTTGGGCGGGTGGTACGGCGTCCATTCCCGCGGCGAGCGCCCGTAGTACTCCGACCGGTGCCGCCCTTCGGGCAGCGCGTCCGCGACGCCGGCGGCCAGGAAGATCTCCACGTGCCCGGCGCCCGGTGCGGCGGCCCGCCGGTGCCCGCCCGCGGGGAAGAGGCCGCGGACCTCGCCGAGGTCGAGATCGGACGTGAAGGGCAGCCGGAAGCGGTCCGCGGCCATCCGCACCCGCGCGGCGACCTTCTGGACGACCCTGCGGTAGGCCAGGCCCATCGGTTCGGTGCGCAGGATCTGCAGCAGTCCCTGCGTGACGTACTCCTGGCCCATGTCGGCCTCGTGGTACTGGAAGCGGGCGATCTCGTCCGGCAGGTCCCCCTCCATGGGCGCCCAGAGGACCGGGACCAGTGCGGGCACGTCGATCTCGGTCTCCCGGCGGTACTCGCGCAGCCTGTCCCGGAAGGCGGTCCACTCCTTGCCGCAGTACTCGCTGTTCAGGTAGGCCGGGGAGTACAGCGCGACGAAGGCGCGGCAGTGCCCGACCGCGGCACCGAGCACCCGCGCCCAGTCGTCGCCCAGGCCCAGCCCCTCGACGTCCCGGAACGGTGGCTGGGCCGCGGGATCGGCGCCGATCCGACGGAGTTCCAGCACCAGATCGTCGTAGAACCGCTTCACGAATTCGTCAGGATTGTCCTTCCGCGCATAGCTGAGGAAGAAATACGGCTCCTGAACCAAGGCGCCCCCCGAGTGCTCTCCGGCCGACCTGACAGCGTGCCACCTGAATGCCAGAGCATGTCCGGGTCATACCCCGAGGGGTGAGACCTCAAGCTGCCGGCCTCTGATCACCTGTCAAGTATGCGTGAGGGGGCGGCGATTGGCAGGAGAACGGCGCGGAGGAAGGCCGCGTGGTGAGGGTACGAGGGGGACCCGGGGGGTGCTGCGCGAGGGGGCTGCCGGGGGGCTGCGGGGGAGGCGCTCAGCCCATCGCGGAGTCGAAGGCGGCGTACGGCACACCGACCGGGTTGACGGCCTCGTCGACCATGCGTCGCAACGCCGCGCCCAGCGCGTTGTCGGGCAGCTCCCCGAGCAGCCCCTCCAACGCTTCCGTACTCAGGTCCGCGACGTCGAGCAGACACGAGTCGATCCGAGCGCCAGCGTCCATCGACATCCTTCGCACACGGGCGTGCCCTGTAGGTGCTCGGGCACACATAGTTCGCTCACCCTACAGGTCCGGGACCGCCTGATATCAAGCACCGCGGCACCCTGACGCGCGAGCCGGTGCACGCCGCGGGCACGCGCCGGGACCACGGCCGCGGCAGGTGCGGCGGCGTACTCCCCGGACCTGCCTCACGGCCCTTACTGATCGAACGTCAGTGCCCGGACGGACGCGATGGCCGGTCCGGGGTTCGAGGGTGCCGGGCCCCATGACCCGTATGGGACGGTCTTGGCCGGGGCGCCGGGAAAACCGGATGCGGTGGCCGGGCAGGGTGGCTACCGTCCGGGCGTGGCCCACACCTATCCACCACTGAACGTCGAGGTCCGCACGCCACGTCTGACGCTGGCCGGCGCCTCCGACGAACTGCTGGAACGCCTCGTGCCGCTCGTGCGGGCCGGGGTCGCCGACGCCGAGCCGTGGCCGTTCGACGACCCGAGCTCGTTCTACGCCGACAGCCCCGAGCGGGAATGGCGATGGCTGCGCGCCGTCTGGACCGGCCGCGCCCGCGTCAGTCCGGACTCCTGGCGGCTGTACTTCGCCGTCCTGGTCGACGGCGAACCGGTCGGCATGCAGGACCTCGTCGCCGGCGACTTCACGCGGTTCGGCACGGTGTCCAGCTTCTCGTGGCTGGCCCCCGGCAGCCGCGGACAGGGACTCGGCAGGGAGATGCGGGCGGCTGTCCTGCACCTGGCCTTCGCCGGACTGGGCGCACGCGAGGCCGGCAGCGACGCGTTCGTCGACAACGAGGCGTCCAACCGCGTCTCCCGTGCCCTGGGCTACGAAGCCAACGGCACGGACTGGGACACCCGCCGCGGGAAACCCGCGCGGATCCAGCGGTGGCGGCTCACCCGGGACGCGTGGCAACGCATCCGCCGGGACGACATCGAGCTGACCGGCGTCAGGGAATGCCTGCCCGTCCTGGGCATCGGCTGACTGCTCTGCCTCACCTTCGCTCACGTGCCGGACGCGGTTGCCGACTATCGCCGCCTGAAGGCCCGGATCATCGCGGAGGCGTGAACGCTCGACCGTGAGCGGCGGCCCCCTCCTCCCCTCGGTCGGTTTGGGCGCGCAGGCGTTCGGCCTGCTGATTCGTGTCGGCGGTGTGCCGCAGGCTCTCCCGCAGGCCGGCGACCTCGCCCACTGCATCCACTGGGTCCCCTCCGTCCACAGGAACCTGGCCCTTGGACCGGGCGTCGGAGACGCCGGGCAGCACTGGGATCATCATCGGGTGCGTGGAACTGACGAGCTGATCAACGTGGACGATCCGGCCTGGCCCGAGCTGCAGGAGCTGTTCGCGACCAGCGCTGTTCCGGTGAGGGTGCTGCCCGTTGACCGAGGCGAGAGCCGTCGGAGCCTGCTGCAGATGCACGTCACGGCACGATCAGCGCTCGGCGCCGTCGCGTTGAACAGCGGCGGCCTGGTCCTCGACGACGGATGGGTGCGTGTGTTCGGCGGAGGGTCGGGCGAAGGCGACGGCAGCCTGCCAAGCCTTGCCCAGGTCAATGCGTTCCCCTCCGATTTCGATCCTGCCTGGCATCCGGCGAAGGGCTTGGTCGTCGGCCACGACGTGCTGGGCGGAGTGTTCGCGCTGAACGGCCACGACCCGGAAGCGGCGGGTCGGCCCGGTGTCCCAGGACAGATGACCTACTTCGCCCCCGACACGTTGGAGTGGGAAGCGATGGAAATGGGTCACTCGATGTGGGTGTCCTGGATGCTGTCCGGGCGGCTGGAGAAGTTCTATGAAGGGCTCCGCTGGCCGGGCTGGCGTCAGGAGGCGGCCTCCTTGGCCTTCTCGCAGGGCATCTCGGTGATTCCGTTCCTGTGGTCGCAGGAGGCTCAAGCGGACCTTGCCGCCACCAGTCGCCGTGCCGTGCCGATGCGTGAGGTCCTCGGCGTAGCTGCTGATTTCGCCCAGCAGATGGGCCCGGCCGATCCGGGATTCCTTGGTGCGGTATAGGTCAGAGGGCTGACCCCTTGCACGAACTGTCGTCGGCCGGAGGCCATGTCCCGCGAGCCTCTACTGACGGTGGATGTCCATTTGTCATCCTGCGGATCGACGTCGGGCGACCCCTCGGAACGGTCGGGCTCTGGCTGAAGGACCAGGGCCTTCGACGACCCTGCCCCGTCGCCGTACTTGCACCACGGAAACACCGTCACCGGCCGCCGGATACGCCCGGACACGGCTCCTGGTCGCTCACGCTCTCCTGATCACTTGTGCGCCAGGATGGCTCCATGAGCGTAGTCAAGATCAACGTACTGACCGTGCCGGACGAGCAGCGGGAGACGCTGGAGAAGCGGTTCGCTTCGCGGGCGCATGCCGTGGAGGGCTCGGACGGGTTCGAGTGGTTCGAGCTGCTGCGGCCGGTCGAGGGGACCGAGCAGTATCTGGTGTACACGCGGTGGAGGGACGAGGAGTCCTTTCAGGCGTGGATGGAGGGGCCGATGAAGGCCGCGCACCAGGGGGGTGCGGAAGGTGAGCGGCCCAAGCCGGCGGCTTCCGGGGCGACGCTGTGGTCGTTCGAGGTGGTGCAGTCCGCGGGGCCGAAGGGCTGACGAAGCCGGTGGCCGGTGCCCCCCGTGGGCACCGGCGCGGTGAGTGGGTCAGGCGGCCTTCCCGGGGGTGGCCGGGAGGGGCGCGGCCGCACGGGCCGGGGCCGCTGCGAGGGGGCGGCGGCGGGACGGGAGGCCGAGCATCGGGTGGGACACGGCCCAGGCAGCGCCCTTGCAGACGAGTTCCTTGTAGCGGGCGGCGGCGCGGCCCGTCAGAGCCGCCTGTACGGCGCGGTCGTCGGCGGTGACGAACTGGACCAGACCCTGCCTGCGGCCCAGCGAGACGCACTGGTTGAAGTAGCGCAGCGGCATGTCGGGGAGCTTTCCGCCGGTCAGGCGGGCCGCGATGGCGTCGGCGGCCTGCCAGGCCATCGGCAGGCCCGAGGCGCAGGACATGCGCAGCGGGTTGCCGGCGGGGCCCGTCGCCTGGGCCGCGTCGCCGACGGCGTACACGTCCGGGTGCGAGACCGAGCGCATGGTCCGGTCGACGACGATCCGGCCGGCGCCGGTGACCTCCAGGGCGGTGGCCCGTGGGATCGGGTGGACGGCGAAGCCGGTGGTCCACAGGGTGACCGCGGCCGGGACCGACCCGCCGTCGGCCGTGGTCACGTGGCCGGGTGCCACGGCGGTGACGTCGGTGTGCTCGTGCACGGTGATGCCGAGCCCGTCGACGACCTTCCGCAGGTGGCGGCGGCCCTTCGGCGAGAGCCAGTCGCCGAGGGCGCCGCGGGCGGCGAGCGCGACGTCGAGGTCCGGGCGGGCCTCGGCGATCTCGGTCACGGCCTCCAGACCGGTCAGTCCGCCGCCGACCACGAGCACCGGCTGTCCGGCCGGGAGCGCGGCGAGGCGCCGGCGCAGCCGGAGCGCTCCGGGGCGGCTCGCGATCTCGTCGGCGTGCTCGGCGGCGCCGGGGACGCCCTGGTCGTTCCAGGTGCTGCCGAGGGCGTACACGAGGGTGTCGTACTCCAGTTCCTCCGGCTCGCGGGTTTCCCCGGCGGTGGGGAGTGCCGTGACCGTCCTGCGGTCGACGTCCACGGCCGTGACCCTCGCGAGCCGCAGCCGCACGCCGGTCCCGGCGAACATCTCGGCGAAGGGCCGGGGCCGCAGCTCCTGGCCGGTCGCGAGCTGGTGCATCCGGACGCGCTCGACGAAGTCGGGTTCGGCGTTGACGAGGGTGATCGCGACGTCCTCGCGGCGCAGCCGGCGGGCGAGGCGGCCGGCGGCGACGGCTCCGGCGTATCCGGCGCCGAGGACGACGATGCGGTGCTGCATGTCCGTACTCCTGTCATCCAGGTTCAGCGGGTCGCCCCCTGAACCGGGCGGCCCGCCGTTTCCTGACAGGAGGGCGGTGTGAAGCGGCTCACATCGCCCGGGAGTTCTCGGAAGGGCTCAGAAGAGTCGGGCGAGGGGTTCGCCGTGGGCCGTCGCCGCCCACTGCCTGGTCGCGCGCTCGAGCTTGTCGGGGTTGACCTGGTTGCGGAACGCGGCGATGCCCTCGGTGGTGATCTCCAGGCACATCACGCCGAAGACCCGGCCGTCCAGGATCGCCACCAGCGCGGGGTCGCCGTTGGCGGTCGTGGCGTACAGCTCGACGGAGCCGCCGACCAGCGCCCGCTGGGCCGGCCCCTGTTTGAACAGGCCCCGCATGAACTTCGCGACCGCGAGGGCACCCTCGAACGCCCTGGCCGCAGCCGGGACCTTCCCGCCGCCGTCACCGACCGCGACGGCGTCCTCGGTGAGCAGCCGGACGAGCGGCTCGGTCCGGCCGCTGGCCGCCGCCGCGAGGAACTCCTCGATGATCCGCCGGGCCGCCGCCTCGTCGACCTCGGTGCGGGCCCTGCCCTGCGCGACGTGCTTCCTGGCCCGGTGCAGGATCTGCTGGCTGGCGGCCTCGGTGAGGTCGAGGATCCGGGCGATCTCCCGGTGCGGGTAGTCGAACGCCTCGCGCAGCACGTACACGGCGCGCTCGGCCGGGCTGAGGCGCTCCAGCAGGACCAGGACCGCGTACGACACCGACTCCCGCCGTTCCGCGGTGTCGGCGGGGCCGAGCATCGGGTCGCCGGCGAGCAGCGGCTCGGGGAGCCACTGGCCCACGTAGGTCTCGCGCCGGGCGCGGGCCGAGGTGAGCTGGTTGAGGCACAGGTTGGTGAGCACCTTGGTCAGCCAGGCCTCGGGGACCTCGATGCGGGCGGTGTCGGCGGCCTGCCAGCGCAGGTAGGTGTCCTGCACCGCGTCCTCGGCCTCGCTCGCGGAGCCGAGGAGGCGGTAGGCGATGGCCGCGAGGCGCGGCCGGGCCGCCTCGAACCGGTCCACGTCGGTAACGGTCGCTGCCATGCTGCGGATCCTAGGCGCTCGGCCGGAAGTGCCGCGATGTGCCGTCGGCCGGCGGCGACCCGATCGCCGTTGGCGTGGGGAGGTATGCGCATATTGTCGTCTATGCGTGGTATACGCCGCTGTAGCGGGCCCGGGAGAGGTTCCGTGCGGCGTACGCCGCTCACCGCAACGACCGGAGGCGAACGCATGCGGCTCCGTGTCCGGCCCCGGGGTGACCTTTCGGTCGACGATGCCCTGGGCGTGGCGCTGGCCGACGTGGTGCGCCGGACCGGGGCGGCGATCGGCGGCGTGTACCTCATCGAGGAGCCGGCCGCGCTGCTGCGCCTGGTGGCGGTGTGCGGGCTGCCCGTCGACTTCAGCGTGCCCTGGCAGCGGCTGCCGCTGACCGCGCCCGTCCCGGTGGCCGACGCGATCGAGGAGGACCACCTGGTCTGGGTCGGCTCCCAGGACGAGATGGCCCGCCGCTACCCGCGGGCCGCGACCGTCCTGCCGTACCCCTTCGCGCTCGCCGCGGCCCCGCTGCGCGGGATGCGCCGCAGGTGGGGCGGGATCGTGCTGATGTGGCCCGCCGACCACCCGCCCCGTGCCACCGCCCGCGAACGGCACCACATCACGGCCAGCGCCCGCGGTCTGGCCCGGCTCCTGGACGACTCGCCGGTGCCGCCCGCCCTCCCCGACCGGCCGCGTGCCGTGGCCGTGGACGCGCAGCGTCATCCGGCCCAGACCGCGACGGCCGCCGCCGACTTCCTCGACCGGATCCCGGAGGGTGCCGTGGCCCTGGACCTGGAGGGCCGGATCACGTTCATGTCCGCCCCGGCCGCGCGGCTGCTCGGCCGGGACGCCGACCGGCTCCTGGGCACCCGGCCCTGGCAGTCCCTGCCGTGGCTGGACGACCTGCGGTACGAGGAGCGGTACCGGCTGGCGGTCATCAGCCGGGCGCCGGTGTCCTTCAGCGCGCTCCGCCCGCCGGACCAGTGGCTGACCTTCCACCTCCACCCGGACGCCAGCGGCATCAGCGTGCGCATCACCGCCGGGGAGGAGGCGGCGACGGACGCCGGAAGCGGGCGCGCGGAGCCTGCCCCGACCACGCCCGGCCGCCTCTACCAGCTGGTCCACCTGGCGGCCGCACTCACCGAGACGGTGACCACCCGGGACCTCGTCGCGCTGATCGCGGACCAGATCCTGCCGGCGTTCGGCGCCCAGGGGTTCCTGCTCAGCATCTCCGAGGCGGGCCGCCTGCGGATCGCCGGACAGCACGGCTACTCCGCCGAGGCCGTCGAGCGCCTCGACGCCCTCCCCCTCGACACCGGTGTCACCCCGTCCGGGCAGGTCCTGGCGAGCGGCGTCCCCGCCTTCTTCGCCAGCCCGGCCGAGCTGAACGGCAACTACCCCCGGGTACCGCAGATCAGCGGGAAACAGGCGTGGGCCTACCTGCCCCTGATCATCTCCGGACGCCCGGTCGGATCCTGCATCCTCTCCTACGAACACCCGCACGTCTTCACCGCCGACGAACGCGCCGTCCTCACCCCGCTGTCCGGCCTGCTCGCCCAGGCCCTGGACCGGGCCCGCCTCTACGACACCCAGCACCACCTCGTCCACCAGCTCCAGCAGGCGCTCCTGCCGCGCAGCCTGCCCACCGTGCCCGGTCTCACGGTCGCCGCCCGCTACCTGCCGGCCGGGCACGGCATCGACGTCGGCGGCGACTTCTACGACCTGCTGCGCCTGGACGACACCTGCGCGGCCGCCGTCATCGGCGACGTGGAGGGCCACAGCATGGCCGCGGCCGCCCTGATGGGCCAGGTCCGTACGGCCATCCACGCGCACGCCACCGCCGGCGCCGCCCCGGACCAGGTCATCGCCCGTACCAACCGGCTGCTCGCCGACCTGACCCCCGACCTCCTGGTGACCTGCCTCTACCTCCATCTCGACCTGGACCGGCAGGAGCTGACCCTGGCCGGCGCCGGCCATGTGCCGCCGCTGCTGCGTCCGGCGGCCGGCCGGGCGCACCCCCTCTCCCTCGATCCCGGGCCGCCGCTGGGCGTCGACGCCTGCGCCCGCTACCCCCTCACCCGAGGCCCGCTCCCGGCGGGCTCCGTCCTCGCCCTCTACACCGACGGTCTCGTCGAACGCCCCGGCACCGACCCCGGCCACGCGACCGCGGGCCTCGCCGAGCACCTCGCCCGCGCCGACGTCGGCGACCTGGAGCGCCTCGTCGACGACCTCGTCCAGCGGGCCTGGCCGGCCGGCGGCCACACCGACGACCTCGCCGTGCTGTTGCTGCGGACCGGGCACCCGCACGCGTGAACCTGGCCCCCTGACAGGCGGCTCGGGGCGCGGGGGATACTCACCGCACAACGCGGCGGGAGCGCGCACCTGCCCCACGTACCGCCAGCCGCTCCACCCGCTCGTGCAGGGCCTCGACGTGGTCCTCGGACTCCGGCTTCATCAGGACGCTGCGCAGGATCCGGGCGCCGTCCGCGTCCGCCGTGATCTTGGGGTGGCGGGCGCCGAAGGCGACGCGGTCGGCCTTGAGGGTGCTGAGGAAGACCGGGTCGGGGGCGGCCATGCCGTCGGCCAGGACGCGGGCGGAGGCGGCGTCGATCGCGGTGAGGGCGGCCGGGTCGGTGGCCGGGAAGTAGGTGACGATGTCCAGCTGCGGGCGCTGGTAGAGCTCCAGGGCGTCGGACGCCTCGATGAGGTCCGACCAGCGCAGGGCGGCCCGGCGCCCGGCCGCCAGCACCTGGCCGAGGCCGTCGGGCGTGGGCGGCAGCAGCCGGAAGGTGAGCCACAGGGCCGCCGCCGCGGCACCGGCGCGGGAGCACTCCAGGCTGATCTCGCCCAGGTGGAGCTCGCCGGAGGTGAAGTAGGTGTACGGCGAGTCGTGCAGGTAGAAGCGGCCGACCTCGGGGTCGCGGAAGAGGACGGCGCCGCAGCCGTAGGGCTGGAGTCCGTGCTTGTGCGGGTCGACGACGATCGAGTCGGCCCCGACGAGGGCCAGCCAGGGCTCGGGCGGCAGCCCCTCGGGGCCGCCGGCGCCGGCGAGCAGCGTGAAGAAGCCGCCGTAGGCCGCGTCGACGTGGACGCGGACGCCGTGCCGCTCGGCCAGCGGCAGGATCTCGTGGACGGGGTCCACGGCGCCGAGCCCGGTGGTGCCGGCGGTGACGACGACGGTCCCGACGTCACCGGTCTCCAGCACCTCCGCCAGCGCGTCGAGGTCCATCCGGCCCCGGTCGTCGGTGCGGACGGGGTGGCTCGTCATGTCCAGCACGTGGCACATGCGGCCGTGGGTGTAGTGGGCGTCGGCGCTGTGCGCGACGCCCCGGCCGGGGTGGAGTTCACGGGCGACGAAGAGGGCTTCGAGGTTGGCGATGGTGCCGCTGGTGGTGAGGTGGCCGAGGTGGGTGTCGTAGCCGAACATCGCGGCGAGCTGTGCGACCGCCTCGCGTTCCATCGCCGCGGTGGCGGGGCCGCCGTCCAGGGCGTGGTTGTTGGGGTTGATCAGCATCGCGGTGAGGTGCCCGACCACCGCCGCGGGGTGCGGGGGCTTGAGCATCTGGCCGGCGTAGTGCGGGTGGAAGAAGGGGTAGTTGTCCTTCAGCCGGTCCGTGAACTCCGCGAACACCGGCGCGAAGCGGTCGTCGGCGACGTCGAGGGACGGGTGGGAGCGGTAGGGGCCGAAGGTGCCGGCCCACTCCTGTACCGCTTCGGTGGCTCGGCCGAGCCAGTGCTGCAGATCCACGGATCTTCCTCTCGCTCTCGCTCGCGGTGCCCCCACCGTACGATTTCGTTGACTAATCAGCAATCATCTAGTCAGTAATAAACAAGTCAGCAATAGACTGATCAGTGATTGCGGAAGCGGTAAGTGCGGTCCCAGTAAGGTCGGTCGCGATGAACTCCACGCCCCAGCACGACGCCGAAGCCGCCGCCCGCGCCGCCGACAGCCCGCTCGTCCGGGACTTCGGGCTGCTGATCACGTCCGCCACCCGCCTTGAGCAGCGCATCGACAGCGCGCTGCGCCGGGAGTGCGGGATCAGCCACACCATGCTGGAAGTGCTGATCCTGCTCTGCCGCCGGTCCGGCGAGGAGGTCTCGCAGCGGCAGCTGGCCGAGGGCCTCACCCTCACCAGCAGCGGCACCACCCGCCTGATCGACCGCATGGAGGAGGCCGGGCTGGTCCGGCGCGTGCCGTCACCTGGGGACCGTCGGGTGGCCCTGGTGGAGCCGACCGCCGAGGGGCGTACGACGTTCCTGGGCGCGGTCGCCGTGCACGCCCGGGTCGTGGAGGAGTTCTTCGTCGGGCCGCTGTCGGCCGACGACTACACGCGGCTGACCGGCGCGCTCGCCGCGATCGACCGGGCCCTGCGCGAGGACACCGGCTGAGGGCTCCCCACGGGCGTCACCGCACACCGATACGGCCGAGCCGGTCCAGCCGCCGGTTGAAGGGGGTTCGGGGCGGCGGGATCCTGGGAGCAGTACCCGGACAGCCGGAGGCACCATGCAGGGTCGCGTACCGGAGGACCTCGCGGTCGTCGTCGACGCCGGCGGCGCGGTCCTGGTGTGGAGTGCGGGGGCCCGGCGACTCCTCGGATACGAATCCGCCGAGGTCGTCGGCCGTCCCGCACTGACGCTGCTCGCCGCCGACCTGCCCGTCTCCGCGCGCCGGCACCTCGCCGACGGGCAGCGCTGGTCCACCGAGGTGGCGCTGGTGCACCGCAACGGTGACCGGATCGTCGTACACCTCCAGGGCATCCCGCTCGCGGACGCGGGCGACAGGCCGCTCTGGCTGGTGACGGGTGCCCCGCGGACGACCGTCGCCGGACGCGACCAGCCCGGCGCGGCGGCCTTGTGGGACCTCACGCTCGCCCAACTGCCCACTCCGGTGGCGATCTACGACCGTGACGCCCGGCTCGTCGCGGCCAACGACGCCATGTCACGGATCATGGGCCTGCCCGCGGCGGAGATGCGGGGCCTGACCCTGTCGGAGATCGAGCCCGGCTTCCCCTTCGACGAGTACGACCGCCTGCAGCGGCAGGTCCTGAGCACCGGGCGGACGATCTTCCACGAAGAGCACGCCCAGGCGCCGGGCGAGACCCGGGAGCACTCCTGGTCGATGTACTTCTCCCCGCTGAAGGACGAGACCGGCTCGGTGCAGGGCCTGTCCGCGGTGGTCTTCGACACCACGGAGCAGTACTGGGCCCGCCGCCACCTGGCCGTCCTCAACGACGCCGGCCTGCGCGTCGGCACCACCCTGGACGTGACCCGCACCGTCGAGGAACTGGCCGAGGTGGCCGTGTCCGGGTTCGCGGACTTCGTCACCGTCGACCTGCTGGAGTCCGTCGCCCTCGGCGACGAGCCGGAACCCCTGACACCGGGCCAACCGGTCGCCGTACGCCGGGCGGCCCAGCGGTCGGTGCTGGCGGGCTGCCCGGAGGCGGCGTTCGCCCCCGGCGACGCGTTCCGCTACCCGATGGACACGCCCCCGATGCGGACGCTGCTCACCGGCCACGGCACCCGCCACCGGCCCGGCGACCCCGGCATGCAGGACTGGCTCAGGGCCTCCCAGGCCCACGCCGAGTCCGTCACCCGGCACCTGATCCACTCGGTGCTGATGGTTCCGCTGCGGGCCCGCGGCGTCACCCTCGGCCTCGTCCACTTCCTGCGGCACCGCACGCCCGAGTCGTTCACCGAGGACGACCAGCGGCTCGCGGAGGAGATCGTCGCCAGGGCCGCGGTGAGCGTGGACAACGCCCGCCGCTACACCCGCGAGCGCCGCACCGCGCTCGCCCTGCAGCGCAGCCTGCTGCCCGGCCGGCCGCCGGGCCTGGCGGCGACGGAGGTGGCCTACCGCTACCTGCCCAGCGGGGCCGGTGCGGACGTCGGCGGCGACTGGTTCGACGTGATCCCGCTCTCCGGCGCCCGGGTCGCCCTGGTCGTCGGCGACGTCGTCGGCCACGGCATCCGCGCCTCGGCCACCATGGGCCGCCTGCGCACGGCGGTACGGACACTGGCGGACGTCGACCTCGCCCCCGACGAACTCCTCACCCAGCTGGACGACCTGGTCATCCGCCTCGACCGCGAGGAGGGCCCGGAGGTGCCCGGCCGGGCGGAGGCGGCGTCGGCCGGCGACGTCGGCGCGACCTGCCTGTACGCCGTGTACGACCCGGTGACCCGCCGCTGCACCGTGGCCCGCGCCGGTCATCCGCCGCCGGCCCTGGTCACCCCCGGCGGCGACGTCCGCTTCCTCGACCTCCCGGCAGGCCCGCCGCTCGGCCTGGGCGGGCTGCCCTTCGAGTCCGCCGAGGTGGAGCTCGCGGAGGGCAGCCTGCTCGCCCTCTACACCGACGGCCTGGTGGAGACCGCCGACCACGACATCGACGTGGGTCTCGACCTGCTCCGCGGGGCCCTCACCGACCCTGCCGCGCCCCTGGAGGAGATCTGCGACCACGTCCTGCGCACGGTCCTGACCGACCGCCCGGCCGACGACATCGTCCTCCTGCTCGCCCGTACCTCCGCCCTGGACACCGCGAAGGTCCGCACCTGGCAGCTCCCCCAGCACCCGGCCGCCGTCGCCAGGGCCCGCAAGATGGCCTGTGAACAGCTGGCGGCCTGGGGCCTGACGGACGCGGTCTTCGCCACCGAACTGATCGTCAGCGAACTGGTCACGAACGCGGTCCGCTACGGCGACGGCCCGATCGCCCTCCGCCTGATCCGCGACGCCTCCCTCATCTGCGAGGTCTCCGACGGCAGCAGCACCGCCCCGCACCTGCGCCGGGCCCGCGTCTACGACGAGGGCGGCCGGGGCCTGCTCCTGGTCGCCCAGATCTCGGAACGCTGGGGCAGCCGCCAGACCCCCACCGGCAAGACGATCTGGGCGGAACAGCCCCTGCCGGCGTGAGCCGCATGCCCAGCCCGACCCGCGTGACCCACCGGGCGGCCCGCGTGACCCACCGAGTGGGCCGCGTGACCCACCGGGTGGGCCGCCTGACCCACCCGCTGAGCCGCGTGACCTACCGGGTGAGCGGCCGGTCGCGACCCAGCGTGTCGGCCAGGGCGGACACGACGGCCGTGACGACGGCGGAGGCGACGAAACTCCCCGCCATGACCAGCACCACCCCGACCATGAACAGCCCACTGGCCTCGCCCGACCAGTCGACGTAGGCGGCGAGGGTCAGCCCCACGGTCGTACCGGCCACGGCAGCGGCACTGTGCCCCCGGGCGGCCGCGCAGCACACCGCCGCCAGCAGGGTCGCGGCCAGCCCGGCGACCTGCCACGCCTCGTACGGCCCGCTGACCGACCCGTCGGCCCGCACCTCCTGGCGCTGGTCCCAGCCCAGCCAGGCGGCCCAGGCCACCACCGACACCCCGGCCAGCACGAGTGCCGGCGCCGCCGCCCGCAGAACGGGCCTGTGAAGTCCCATGCCCCCAGAGTCCCGGCCGGGCACGGGCGCCGGACAGAGTGCGGATACTCAGACCGACCCGAGTACCTGCGCCGGTGCGGCGGCCGCCCGCGCGGACGTTCCGGGGCCTTCGGCGCCTTCGCGCTGCTCTGATTGCCCTCGCGATCCGCTCCTCCCCGCCCAACTCGGGCAGGATGAAAGGCTGTTCCTGCCGGAAGGAGAGCACCATGCCCGAGGAGCCCGAGGACTTCCCGCCCATCGAGCCCTATGCCCGCGGTCTCCTCGATGCCGGGGACGGGCAGCAGGTCTACTGGGAGACCAGCGGCAACCCTGCGGGGAAGGCCGCCCTCTGTGTGCACGGCGGCCCAGGCAGCGGCGGGCGGCGGCACAGCCGCAGGCTGTTCGATCCCGGCGGGTACCGGATCGTCCTCTTCGACCAGCGCGGCTCCGGCGAGAGCCGGCCGCACGCCTCCGACCCGTCCGTCGGCCTCGCCCACAACACCACCGACCACCTGATCGCCGACATGGAACGGCTGCGCGAGCACCTCGGCGTCGAACGCTGGCTCCTTTACGGCGGCTCCTGGGGCTCGACGCTGATCCTCGCCTACGCCGAACGCCACCCGGAGCGGGTCTCCGAGATCGTCATCGCCGGTGTCACCATGACCCGCCCCGAGGAGACCGACTGGCTCTACCGCGGTGTGGGCCGCCTGCTCCCGGGCCCCTGGGAGGCCTTCCGCGACCACCTGCCGCCCGCCGACCGCGACGGCAGCCTCGTCGCCGCCTACCACCGGCTGCTGAACGGTCCGGACGCCGCGGTCCGGGCCCGCGCGGCCCGCGCCTGGGTCACCTGGGAGGACGCCGTCATCGCCCATGAGGTGCTGGGCAGTCCGGGCGCCTACAGCGACCGCCCCGACGACGCCCTGATGGCCTTCGTCCGCATCTGCGCGCACTACTTCGCCCACGACGCCTGGCTGGAGGACGGCAGGCTGCTGCGGGACGCCCACCGGTTGGCCGGCATCCCCGGAGTGCTGATCCACGGCCGGCTGGACATCGGCAGCCCGCTGAAGACCGCGTGGGAACTGGCGAAGGCATGGCCGGACGCGGAGCTGCAGGTGATCGACGACGCGGGGCACACCGGCAGTCCCGCCATGCACCGGGCGGTCCTGACGGCCATCGCGCGGTTCGGCGAGGGCCGCTAGGCACGCCGGGTTGTCAGCTCCCCGACCCCTCCGCCCCTCGCACCTCTCCGCCTCGCGCCTCTGCCCCTCGGCGGCGGCGCAGGGCCGGATCGAGGAGGGCGGGCGGGGTGTCGAACTTCTCGTGTGCGGCCAGGTCGGTGCCGGGGGCGACGATCGCGTCGACCGCGTCCAGGACGTCCGCGGAGAGCACGATGTCGGCGGCGGCGAGCTGGGAGCGCAGGTGGTCCCGGGTGCGCGGGCCTATGAGGGCGCTGGTGACGGCGGGGTGTGCGGTCACGAAGCCGAGGGCGAGCTGGATCAGTGTCAGCCCGGCCCCGTCGGCGACGGCGGCCAGCCGTTCCACGGCGTCGAGCCGGGCCTGGTTGGCGGGCAGGGACAGGTCGAAGCGCTCGGGCGCCAGAGTGGAGCGGCTGGTGGTGACGGCCTGGCCCCTGCGCACGGCGCCGGACAGCCAGCCGGAGGCCAGCGGGCTCCACACCAGGACGCCCATCCCGTACTCCTCGGTCACGGGCAGGACATGGGACTCGACGCCCCGCTGGAGGATCGAGTAGCTGGGCTGTTCGGTGACGTACCGGCTCAGGCCGTGCTCACGGGCGGCCCACTGGCCCTGCACGATCCGGTACGCCGGGTAGGTCGAGGAGCCGAAGTGGCGGATCTTCCCGGCGCGTTGCAGATCGGTCAGCGCCGACAGGGTCTCCTCGTCACTCGTGGCCGGGTCCCAGCGGTGTATCTGGTAGAGGTCGACGTGGTCGACGCCGAGCCGCCGCAGGCTGTTCTCCAGCGCGGTGACCAGCCACCGCCGTGACCCGCCCCGGTGATTGCGCTCGTCCCCCATCGGCATGCCAGCCTTGGTGGCCAGCACGATGTCGTCGCGGCGGCCCGCGATCGCCTTGCCGACCATCTCCTCCGACTCGCCCTGCCCGTACATGTCGGCGGTGTCGATCAGATTGATCCCGGCGTCCAGGGCGGCGTCGACGATCGCGGTCGCCTCCTCCTGGGTGGTCCGCCCGATCGCCCCGAAGTTCATCGCGCCGAGCCCGAGCGCGCTGACCTGCACACCGGTACGGCCCAAAGTGCGGTACTGCATGGCTGTTCTCCTCACACGGCACACTCGACACAAACGGGACGCTGTCCCGCTTCACGTCCACGACGATACGGAACACTGTCCCGCTTGGCAACGCCCCGATAGAGTGACGCCCGACGGAGCACCCGTCGAAGGACGCCGACGAAGGACGCGGGATGAAGGACGAGGAGCAGGCGGTCCGGCCCCGGCGGGCGGACGCCCGGCGCAACGAGACGACCCTGCTGGAGGCGGCCGCGGCGGCGTTCGTCGCATCCGGCGTGGAGGCGCCGGTGCGCGACATCGCGGCCCGTGCGGGTGTCGGCACGGCGACGATCTACCGGCACTTCCCGACCCGCGCGGACCTGGTCATCGCCGTCTACCGGCACCAGGTGGAGGCCTGCGCCGAGGCCGGCCCGGCGCTGCTGGCCGACTCCGCGAGCCCTTACGAAGCGCTGCGCCGCTGGATCGACCTCTTCGTGGACTTCCTGGTCACCAAGCACGGGCTCGCCGCGGCCCTGCGTGCCGACCAGACGGGCTTCGACGCCCTCCACACCTACTTCCTGGACAGCCTGGTCCCCGTCTGCAGCCGACTCCTCGACGCGGCGACCGAGTCCGGTGAGATCCACACCGACCTGGCCGCCGTCGAGCTGATGCGCGGCGTCGGCAACCTCTGCATCGGCGCGGAGAGCGACTCCGGCTACGACCCCCGCCGCCTGGTCGCCCTTCTCGTCACGGGACTGCGCAACACGGCGGCGTGACGCCCCGTACCGCTCACGCGGCCCGCCCGGCTCCGGCCTCAGCTTCGGCACCGGCTCCGGCTCCGGCTCCGGCCTCAGCATCGGCTCCAGTGAACATGGCGATCAGCCCGTGCGGGGTGTCCTCGCCGAACATGCGCTCGTGGAGGTCGGCCGCGTCGGCGGCCTCCGCGGCGCTGCGGCGGAACATGGCCTGCTCGTACGCGGTGAGCGCGGCCTCGGTGTCGTCCGGGTTGGCCGCGAGGGCCTTGCCGAGTTCGGCGCCGTCGTACATCGCCAGGTTGGCGCCCTCGCCGTTCGGGATCATGAGGTGGGCGGCGTCGCCGACCAGGGTCACCCCGGGCACCCGGTCCCACCGGTGGCCGGCGGGAAGGGTGTACAGGGGGCGGAGGACCGGCGGGGTCTCTCCGTCGGTGATCAGCGCGGTGAGCTCGGGGGCCCAGCCGTCGAACTCCGCCGCGACGCGCGCGGCGGCCGCGTCCGCCCCGGCGGGGACGTCGGGGACGGCAGAACCGGCAGGACCGGCAGGACCAGTCGGCCCCGTGAAGCCGGCGTCGGTGAACCACTCGAGCGACCTGCGCAGCGCCACGTACGTGTGGAGGGTCCCGCCGGTCTCCCGGTGGGCCTGGATCCCCTTCCCCGGCGCGAGCGCGAACATCGCCCCGCCGCCGACCGCCCTCGCGGTGGCCGGATGCCGGATGTCGGCGTCGTACAGGTAGGTCTCGACGAACGAGGTGCCGGTGTACGCGGGTACGGCCGCGGACAGCAGCGGCCGCACCCGCGACCACGCGCCGTCCGCGCCGACCAGCAGGTCCGTGGCGACGCTGGTGCCGTCGGCGAACGTCACCTCGTGGCGGCCCCCGCCCAGGGAGCGGACGGCGCCGGCCTTGTGGCCCCAGCGGACAGTGCCGGGCGGAAGCGATGCGAGCAGGATCCGGCGCAGCTCACCCCGGAGCACCTCGGGGCGGCCTCCAGTGCCGTCGTCGCCCTCTTCGAAGAGCACGGTGCCGTCGGTGGCGAGGGCCCGGGTCGCCTCCCGCCCCGCCAGGACCAGGGCGCGGAACTCCTCGTACAGGCCTGCCTCCCGGAGCGCCCGCTGGCCGTTGTGCTCGTGGATGTCGAGCATCCCGCCCTGCGTGCGGGCCGCCGGGGAGGCCTCCGCCTCGTAGACGGTGACCGGGATGCCGTGGACGTGCAGAACGCGGGCGAGCGTGAGGCCGCCGAGTCCGGCTCCGACGATCGTGACGTGCGTGCGCATGGTGACTCCTCGGAAGTGGGCGGGAGGGAATGGAACGATATTCCAGACTGGAATTCCGTTCCATGTTGGAACGGCGCTCCAGACATGTCAAGATGGGCCCATGGCAACGCGGACACGCCGGGCACAGCGGCGCACGGACGCGCTCTCCCGCGAGCGCATCGTCGAGGCCGCCGTCGAGTTGCTCGACTCGGCCGGTGAGAGCGGGCTGACGTTCCGGGCCCTGACCGAACGCCTCGCCACCGGGCCCGGGGCGATCTACTGGCATGTGGCGAACAAGGACGAGCTGCTCGCCGCCGCCACGGACGCGGTCGTCGCCGCCGCCGTGGCCCTCGGGGCCGCCGTCGAGGACCCGCCCTCGCCGTCGGAGGGGGCAGGGACCCCGGCCTCGCCGCAGGACGGGATCCGGACCGTCGCGCTCGGGCTGTTCGACGCGATCGCACGGCATCCGTGGCTCGCGACACAGCTCGCCGCCCAACTCTCCCGCAGCCCCTGGGGAACGGTGACGCCACGGATCTTCGAGAGCATCGGTCAGCAGGTCCGCGCCCTCGACGTGCCCGAGAGCAGCTGGTTCACGGTGACCTCGGCGCTGGTGCACCACATCCTCGGCGCCGCCGGACAGAACGCCGTGAACACCGCGATCGGCCGCGCCCTCCCGCCCGGCGTGGACCGCGCCGGGTTCCTCGACACCGTGTCGACGGCGTGGGAGGAACTCGACCCCGACGAGTTCCCGTTCACCCGGGCCGTCGCGGACCAGATCCGCGGGCACGACGACCGCGCGCAGTTCCTCGCCGGCATCGATCTCGTCCTCGCCGGCATCGCCGCCACCCGGCACCGCGAGCCCCGGCCCATCGAGGAATAGCCTTCGGCCCGCCCCACGTTGCCGCGACCATGACGACGAACGCGCCCCGGCCCGAGATCCTGCGCTACACCGCCTTCTCCAGCTCCCCCGAGGGCGGCAACCCCGCCGGGGTCGTGCTGGACGCCACCGGTCTGGACGACGCCGCCATGCTCGCCATCGCCGCCGAACTCGGCTACTCGGAGTCCGCGTTCCTGACCCCGCCCCCGGCGGGCCTCGGCGGCGGGGACGGGGACGGGGACGGACGGGCGTACACCATCCGTTACTTCAGCCCCAAGGCCGAGGTGCCGTTCTGCGGGCACGCCACCATCGCGACCGCCGTGGCGCTCGCCGAACGGATCGGCCCCGGTGAGCTGGTGTTCGCCACCCGCGCGGGCACCGTGCCGGTGGCGGTGACCGCGGAGGACGGGACGGTCCGGGCCACGCTCACCAGCGTCGAGCCGCACACCGAGGAGATCGCCGGCGCCGACCTCGCGGAGGCGCTCGCCGCGCTCGACTGGCCGGCCGCCGATCTCGACCCGGCCTTCCCGCCCCGCATCGCGTTCGCCGGCGCCCGCCATCTCGTGCTCGCGGCGGCGACCCGCGCCCGGCTCGCGGACCTCGCCTACGACTTCGCGCGCCTCGAAGCGCTGATGCACCGCCTGGACCTGACCACCGTGCAGCTGGTGTGGCGGGAGTCGGCCGGCGTCTTCCACGTCCGCGACCCGTTCCCCGTCGGCGGGGTCGTCGAGGACCCGGCGACCGGCGCCGCGGCCGCCGCGTTCGGCGCCTACGCCCGTGAGCTCGGCCTGGTCCCCGAGGACGCCGTCCTCACCCTCCACCAGGGCGAGGACCTGGGCCGCCCCGGCGAACTCACGGTCACCCTGCGCGCGGGCGACCCTCGCGTGCACGTCGGCGGCACCGGGGCCCGCATCGCCTGAGCCGGCGCTCCCCCGGGCCTGCGGCGCCCCGGATATTCCGTGGCACCGCCACCGGACCCGGGCGGAGACTCGTCCCATGACGGATCCCAGGACGGATACGGCGGATACGACGGACGCGTCCGAGACGGCGGATACGACGGACGCGTCCGAGACGGCGGGCGTGGCGGATACACCGGACGCGGCACACGGAGCAGACCCGGCGCACACGCCGCCCCGCCCGCCCGGCATGGCGGACTTCCGGGAGGCCGTCGGCGCGTGGTGCCGCGGCGGCCCCGAGGAGCCCGCGCGGGAACTCGCCGAGCGGCTCGGCGTCCGGGTCGCCGTCCTGCTCGAAGGGCCCAGCGACCTCGCGGCCGTCGAGGCGCTGGCCGCCCGGCGCGGCCGGGACCTGGCGGCCGAAGGGGTCTGCGCGCTGCCGATGGGCGGGGCGATGAACGCCGGCCGGTTCGCCCGCCTCCTCGGACCGCCCGGCCTCGGCCTGCGCCTGACCGGGCTCTGCGACGAACGCGAACTCCCCTACTACACCCGCGGCCTGGCGCAGGCCGGCGCCGCACCGGACGGACTCTTCGTCTGCGCGGCCGACCTGGAGGACGAACTGATCCGTGCCCTCGGCCCGCCACGCGTCCCCGAACTCGCCCGCGCCGAGGGCGACCACCGCGCCCTGCGCACCTTCCTGAACCAGCCCGCCCAGCAGGGCCGCACCGCGCAGCAGCAGTTCCGCCGCTTCCTCGGGACGACGTCGGGCCGCAAGATCCGTTACGGCCGGGTCCTCGTCGAGGCCCTGGACCCCGACCGGGTACCCGCACCGCTCGACGCCCTGCTCACGGCTCTGTGACCACCGGGCCCGCGGCCTACGCGCCTCCTGTCCTCAACGCCCCCGCCAGCGCCCGGTACCCCGGCAGCGGGTCGGCGCCGTCGGCGTGCAGCAACTGCACCGCCACGTGGTCGGCGCCCGCGTCCAGATGGGCCCGGACGCCCTCCGCCACCCGGTCCGGGCCACCGTGCACGATGAGCGCGTCGAAGAGGCGGTCGCTGCCGCCGTCCGCGAAGTCGGCGTCGCCGAAGCCCAGGCGGCGCAGGTTGCCGACGTAGTTGGTCAGGCCCAGGTAGAAGCCGAGCGTGGCGTCGCCGATCGCGCGGGCCTTGGCGGGGTCGGTCTCCAGGACCACCTTCTGTTCGGGGGCGAGGAGCGGTCCGGCGCCGAGGAGTTCGCGAGCCCGGCGGGTGTGCTCGGGGGTGACGAGGTAGGGGTGCGCTGCCGCGGTGCGGTCGCCGGCCAGTCGCAGGACGCGGGGGCCGAGGGCCGCCAGCGCCCGCCGGGCGACCGGGACACCGCCCGCGTCGAGGACGTCCAGGTAGGCGTTGAGGGCTTCGTACGGCCGCACGAACTCCGTCGTGGCCTCCGGGTGTCCGGCGCCGACGCCCAGCAGGAAGCGGTCCGGATGGCGTCCGGCGATACGCCGGTACGCGCGGGCGACGCGGTCGGCCGGGTTGGACCAGATGTTCACGATGCCGGTGGCCACCACCAGCCGGTCCGTGGCGTCCAGCAGGCGTTCGGCTTCGGTCAGGTCCGGGTCGGTCACGTTGCCGAGCCAGAGGGTGCCGTAGCCGAGGCCTTCCAGCGCCGCGGCCAGTTCGGGTTCGGTCCTGTCGTGGCGCCACACACCGAAGGCGCCGAGGTCGATCTTGCTCGGGATCTCGTCCATGCCCCGGACAACCGAGGGGGCCGAGACCCGTATTCCGATCACCGTCGAAATATCCCCCGAATGGCCGCACGCGAGCAGGGACGGCGCCCGCGACGGCTACAGGCTCGACGACGACATCGCCGTCGGCCACGTGGTGCGGCGGAACGGTGGTCGATCCGCAGCCCCTCCCTGAAGACAACTCGGCCCGGGTGTCCACAGGGTGTGGACACCCGGGCCGGGCCGGCGGTGCGTGGGGCTCAGTTCCGTACCGTCAGGTACAGCCAGCCGCCCCAGGTGTCCGCGTTGCTGGTGTCCTTGGAGCTGTGGACGTACTCCGTCCGGACCCGGAACCGCTGGTTCACCGCGTGGGTGAGGGCCAGGTGGGTCACCCCGGTGCTGCCCGGCGTCATCGAGAAGCAGGAGGACGTGCCGATGGTGTGCCAGGCGCCGCTGTAGTACTCCTGGGCCTGGAACTTCATGCACTGCCCGGACTTGTCCGGGGTCACCACGCCGACCACCTGCGGCTGCACGGTGTGGTGGTAGACGCGGTAGGTGACGCCGCCGTAGGTGGTGCTGGTGTAGTAACTGCCCAGCCGCTCCGCGATCTTCACCTGGGTGGCGGCGGAGTGGGTGGCCGTGGCGGGGGCGTAGTGGTAGTCACCCCCGAAGGACGCCGTGTAGACGGTGGAGCGGGTGGGCTTGTACGTCGCCTTCAGGTTGCCCTTGCTGTCCACGGTGCCGGTCTTCAGCAGCGTCTTCCTGCCGCCCGCGGGGGTGGCGTAGACCGAGACCGTACGGCCGTTGTACGTGGTGCCCAGGTGGGCGGTGACGGTGGCCGTCGCGCCGTAGGCGTACGTCGACTTGTCCGTGGTGACCGTGACCGTCGACGTGGCGCGGGACACCTGGACGATCGCCGAGGCGGTGGCCGCCTGGTGGGCCGCGTCGCCCGGGTAGCTCACGGTGTAGGTGTTCGCGCCGCCGACGGACGGGGAGTCCTTGACCGTGACGGTGCCGTCGGCCGCGACGGGCGCGGTCCAGGTCGCCGGGGTCGTGGTGTGGGCGGCGTCGGTGCGGGTGACGGTGACCGTCTCACCGGCGGGGTAGGGCGCGTCGCCGAGCTTGCCGGCGAAGGAGAGGGCCGCGGTGCGGGTGGCGGTCGCGGGGGCCTTCAGGGTGAGGGCCGGGGCGTAGGCGGAGACCGTCAGGCTCGCGTCGTCGGCGCTCGGCTCGTGGGTGGCGTCACCCGCGTAGGAGAGGTGGTACGTGAACCACCCGGCCGCCTCCGGCGCGTCGGTCACCGTGAACTCCTCGGTGGCCGGGTCGACGGTCACCGAGGGGAGCTGAACGGTCTCCTGCGTGTCCTCGTCGATCCGGGACACGTCGATCGTGGTGCCCTGCGGGAAGCTGCCGAATCCCAGTTCGGGGGTGAGCGTGCCCTTGATGACGACCGAGTGCGGGCTCGCCGAGTCGATCTCCGGGGCGGCGACCGTCGTGGACAGCCGCGCCACGTACACCTTCAGGTCCGCCGTCGTGGGACGGTGGGTGGCGTCTCCGGCGTACGACACCTGGTACGTGTACGTGCCCGCGTCCTGCCGGGTGTCGCTGACGGCGAAGGTGCCGTCGGCGCCCACCGTGGCGTCGGGCAGCGGCTCCCCGTCGCGGGTGACCTGGAGGGCGGCGCCGACCGGGAGGAAGCCCCTGGTGGCCAGCGTGCCGGTGAAGGTGAACTGCTGGGTGGGGACCGCGTACCGGGGCCAGTTCAGGGTGAGGGTGGTGTCGGTGAGCTTGGCGGAGCCGAGCACGTCGAGGGCGTAGGCGCCGGAGGAGTCCCGGGTCACGGCGTACAGGGTGGTGCCGTCGCCGCCCCACGTCAGGCCGTCCGGGGCGACGGTGGTGCCGGCGGGGAAGGTGACGTGGTTCTCCGCCAGGTTGGAACCGGCGTAGAGGTAGAGGCCCGCGGTGCCGGCCGAGGCGATGGTGCCGTCGGTGTCGATCGCGAGCGAGTCCGGGCCCACGGCGCCGGTGTAGTACGGGGCCGGGTTGGCGGGCATCAGGTCGGAGGTGCGGTAGACCTGCAGCGCGCGCTCCTGGACGGCGGCGAGCAGGACCGTGGCGCCGTCGCCGGTGACCTGGAGCCCGGTCGCGGTCCCGCCGTAGACGTCCGTGTCGGCCTTGGCGGTGGCCGTGCCCGAGGAGACGTCGAAGGTCGCCATGTGGCTGAGGCCGTCCAGCGGCTCCTCGGCGGCGAGCACTCCGCCGCCGGCCGCCAGCAGCGGCGGGACCGACCAGTGGGAGAGCGAGGGCGTCGAGACCGTGCCGGACGCGTCGACGGAGCCGATCGCACCCTTGCCGTCGGCCGTTTCGTAGCCGTACCAGACCTTGCCGCCCGCCACCGCCACGGAGACGGGCGCGCTGCCGGTGCCGGTCGGGTAGCGGGCGGACTCGGTGAGCGTCGCGGTGTCGACGGCGGCGACCGCGTCCCCGTCGGCGAGGGCCGCGTAGAGGGTGGAGCCGTCGGCGGAGAGCGCGAGGCCCGTGGCGCCCTGCTCGTCCGTGATGGTGGTGAGCGGCGTGCCGGACAGGTCGGTCACCAGGATGCCGGTGGAACCGGCGCCCTGGCTGAAGAAGAGGTGCTGGTGGGCCGGGTCGGCCACCATGTGCGCGAAGTGCGCGAGCGGCAGCGATGCCGTGCTGTCGGCCAGGGCGGCGGGGCTGGTGAGGCCGACGGCGGCGGTGGTCAGCCCGGCGACGACGGATATCGCCGCCGAGAGCGAGACCTGCTTGAGGCGCATGGAGCTCCGGGGAGAAGGATGATCAGGATGTGGGGTGGCTGTGCGGACGATAACCGGTCCCGGTGGCCGGATCGTTGTCCGAAAACCTGATCTTCGCCATGTTCCGGCAAAGACTCCGTCCCGCGCATCCGCGCCCCCGCAGGGGCGCGGACGACTGCGCGACCGGCCATGCCGGCGCCGCGGACGGCACACCGCCGCACCTGCGGCGAAGCGCCTACCGGCGCGGGCCGCCGAACCTGGCGAAGGTGTGGCTGAAGTACCAGGGGTCCTGGGCTATGCCGGAGCAGGCGTTGGCGCCGCCGGTGCCGACGCAGCTGCCGTTGTCGCGCTGGAGGGCCCAGAACGAGAGGGTGTCGATGCCCTCGGCGGCGGCCCAGCGTTCGACGGTCGCGGCGTTCTGGGTGGTGAACGTCTCCGCGGGACCGAAGTCGTCGATGCCGGGCATCTCGGTGACACCGGTCATGCCCCACAGGTCCTTGGCGCTCTTGTGCGGGAACAGGGCGTGGAGCTGGGCGTGCAGGCCGTCCGCGGCGGTCTTCGTGTCGGTGGCCATGTCGTGGGCGGCGCCGTCGTAGTAGTCGAAGGTCATGATGTTGACGACGTCCACGCGCGCGTGGTTGGCGACGGCGTTCTGGAGGACGGCCAGGCCGCTGTCCGCGAGGCCCTTGGTGGTCGTCGGCAGGGTGTAGGAGAACTGGAGCGGCCGGCCGGTGCGTTCGGCCCAGTGCTCGGCCTTGGCGATCGCCTTGTTGCGGCGGTCGATTCCGGCCGCGTTGGCGAGCGAGTCCGCCTCGATGTCGAGGTCGATGCGGCTGATGCCGTACGTCGTGACGAGCTTCTCGTAGACCCCGGCGATGGCGTCCACGTCGGTGCAGCTGTCGGCGAGTTCGGTGCCGGTGGTGTCGGCGCCGTAGCCGCCGAAGGAGGGGATGGCGTTGCCGCCGCGGGCCTGGAGGGCGGCGATGTCGGCGCCGAAGGTGGCCGGGTCGACGGGCTGGGTGGCGTCACCGTTCCAGTCGGCGGTGCAGGAGCCCGCGGCCGGCGTCTGGAGGAAGGCGAGGGTGAGGTACTTGTTGCCGGACTCGGCGGCGAGCGCGGCGGGGCTCTCGCCGGTCCAGGCCTCGAAGTAGGGGGCCGCGACGTGCGCGGGCATGGGCTTCACGTGGTGCGAGGCGGCGTGCGGATCGGCGTGCGCGGCGCCTGCCCCGAGGGCAACGAGCGCGGCGGACAGGGCGGTTGCGGGCAGGGCGTGCAGGGCACGAGTGCGTCTCATGGACGCCCATAGTTGGACTAGACCAATTGACTGTCAAGGTTCTTTACGACCAGCAGACCCTTTCGTTCGATGCGGCGTCAGGAGGCGGTCACCTCCGGTCAGTTCCGGCCAAGAATTTTCATGCGAAGATTTGAACTGACCATAAGAGAGTCATTAGGGTCTGTTGCCCGAACCTCTGCTCGGAAGGAGCTCGCCTCCGTGGCGTCCCACCGTCGTGCCAAGCAGCCGGGCCGTGCCCGTGTCACCGTGCTCACCTCCGCCGCCGCTGCCGCCGTGGCCCTGAGCGCGCAGGCGGCCAACGCCGCGCCCAGCGAGAAGCCGAGCAAGAACGAGGTCAAGTCCCGGGTCGACAAGCTCTACGAGGAGGCCGAGCAGGCCACCGAGAAGTTCAACGGGGCCAAGGAGAAGCAGGAGAAGCTCCAGAAGCAGATATCCGCGCTCCAGGACTCGGTCGCCCGCGGGCAGAAGGAACTGAACGAACTCCGTGACGGCATCGGCTCCATGGCCACCGCCCAGTACCGCAGCGGCGGCCTCGACCCGTCCCTCCAGCTGTTCCTCTCCTCCGACCCGGACAGCTACCTGGACAAGGCGTCCGCCCTCGACCAGCTGAGCAGCCAGCAGGTCGAGACGCTGAAGAAGATCCAGGCCAAGCAGCGCGAGCTGGCGCAGGAGCGGGCGGAGGCCACCGGCAAGCTCCGGGACCTGGCCGCCACCCGCACCGAACTCGGCAAGAAGAAGAAGGAGGTCCAGGCCAAGCTCGCCGAGGCGCAGAAGCTGCTCAACAGCCTCACCGCGGCCGAGAAGGCCGCCCTCGCCGCCGAGCAGGACCGGGCCAGCCGCTCCTCCAGCGAGCGCGTCGACCTCGGCAACGACACCTCCGCCACCGGCAGGGCCGCCGCCGCCTTCGCCGCCGCCAAGACGAAGCTCGGCACCCCGTACGTGTACGGCGCCACCGGCCCGTCCTCCTTCGACTGCTCCGGCCTCACCTCCTGGGCCTACGCGCAGGCCGGGGTCTCCATCCCGCGCACGTCCGAGTCCCAGTCGACGATCGGCACCAGGATCTACTCGGCCTCGGACCTCCAGGTCGGCGACCTGGTCTTCTTCTTCAACGACCTGCACCACGTGGGCCTGTACGCGGGCAACGGCCAGATCCTGCACGCACCGCGCACCGGCACGGTCGTCCGCTACGAGTCGATGTCCACCATCGGCGGCCCGTTCATGTTCGGGGTCCGGGTCTGAGACACGCCCCGTCGGGAGCGCCCCGTCAGGGGCGCTGGGGGCACCCCCGGCCGAAGCCTGGGGGAGGAACTGCGCGATCAACCACGACGGTGTCGCAGACCGCCGACGGCATTGCGTGGCACCCCCGTCCGCCCCACCGTCCAGCGGGTGTCGGAACGTGGCCAACTGCCGGTCCGTCGTGGCTTGTCGCGCAGTTCCCCGCGCCCCTTTCGGGGCGCCTGCTCAGCCCTCTGTCTCCGGGCGGCCCTCGGCCGCCCAATGGGTGTGGAAGGTGCCCTCTCTGTCGACGCGGCCGTAGGTGTGGGCGCCGAAGTAGTCGCGCTGGCCCTGGAGGAGGGCCGCGGGGAGCCGGTCGGCGCGGAGCGTGTCGTAGTGGGAGAGGGCCGCCGAGAACGCCGGGACGGGAATGCCCCGGCGGGCCGCGGACGCGACCGTCTCGCGCCACGGCACCTGGGCGTCGGCGATCTCCTTCGCGAACTCCTCCTCGGCCAGCAGGCTGACGAGGTCCGGGTCGGCCCGGTAGGCCGCGCGGATCCGGTCCAGGAAGGACGCGCGGATGATGCAGCCGCCCCGCCAGATCCGGGCCACCGCACCGAGGTCGATCTTCCAGCCGTACTCGGCGGCCGCGTCCTGGATCATCGTCCAGCCCTGGTCGTAGGCGATGACCTTCGAGGCGTACAGGGCGTGTTCGACGCGGGAGGCGAAGCGGTCGGCCTCGGTGGCGCTGAGGGGTGGGGTCGTGCCGCCGGGGAGTCCGGCGTAGGCGGCGCGCAGCGCACCGCGGCCGGAGGCGGCGCGGGCGAACGTCGCCTGGGCGATCGCGGTGACCGGCGAGGCCAGGTCCAGCGCGGTCTGCACGGTCCAGCGCCCGGTGCCCTTCTGCCCGGCCGCGTCGGCGACGACGTCGACGAAGGGCGCGCCGGTGGCGGCGTCGACGTGCGCGAGGACGTCGGCGGTGATCTCGATGAGGTAGGAGCCGAGGCGGCCGCCGTTCCACTCCCGGAAGATGCCGGCGATCTCGGCCGGCGCGTACCCGCCGACCTGGCGCAGCAGGTCGTAGGCCTCGGCGATGAGCTGCATGTCGGCGTACTCGATGCCGTTGTGGACCATCTTGACGAAGTGCCCGGCGCCGTCCGCGCCGACGTGCGTGGCGCACGGCTCGCCGTCCACCTTGGCACTGATGTCCTCGAACATCGGCCCGAGCACGGCGTACGACTCGGCGGAGCCGCCCGGCATGACGGACGGCCCGTGCAGCGCGCCCTCCTCGCCGCCGGAGACGCCCACACCCACGAAGTGCAGGCCTTTCTCGCGCAGCGCGGCCTCGCGGCGGCGGGTGTCGGCGAAGTGGGCGTTGCCGCCGTCGATGACGATGTCACCGGGTTCGAGGAGCGGTACGAACTCGTCGATGACGGCGTCGGTGGCGGCGCCCGCCTGGACCATGATCATGAGGCGGCGGGGGCGTTCGAGCGCGGCGACGAACTCGGCGGCGGTCTCGGCGCCGACGAAGTCGCCCTCGCCGCCGTACTCCGCGATCAGCGCGCGGGTGCGGGCCGGGGTGCGGTTGTGGACGGCGACCGGGTAGCCGTGCCGGGCGAAGTTCCGGGCCAGGTTGCGGCCCATCACGCCGAGGCCGGTCACGCCGATGGCTGCGGATGCGTTCACGGGGGGACTCCGTTCTGCGGACGCGTGTTGTGCCCGGAGGTACGGGTGGACGGCGGGCGGGCGTTCAGGTCCGGCACGATCACGCGGACGCTCAGCCGTGGGAGACGGTGAACACCAGGCGCCGGCCTGGCTCGACGGGGGCGGTCCAGGCCTCCTCGACGCCGGCGAGCGGCACCGGCAGGGCGTCGGCGGTGAGGGTGCCCCGGGTCAGTTCGGCCATCAGGGACGGCAGTTCGGCGACGATGCCGCGGGCGGTGACGGAGCCCTGGCCGCTGCCCATGAGCCGCAGGTTCGCCATCCGCAGCACGACGGAGGCAGGGTGATCCCGGGGCCGGCCGTGGCGCCGATCTGGATCCAGTCCAGCGGGGCACTGCGGTCGGTGCGGCGGGTGAGGACGGCGGGAGCCCTCGGTGGGCGTGCCCCAGGTGTGGTCGAGGACGACGTCGACGTCCGCGGCGGCCTCGCCGAGCCGGGCGTCGGCCCGGTCCCGGTCACCGGCCAGGGCGCGGTGGTGAACCACCGCACCGGCATCCGAGCCGAGCCGATCATCCGAACAGGCGAAAGTCGCGGCGCCGAGCGCGTGGGGCCGCCACCCGGCGAGCCGTCCGTCAGAGGATCCGAAGATGCGAACGGATGATCTACGGCTGCTCACCGCCGCGCTGGTGCTCCTCCTGACCGGCGCGTTCCTCACCACACCCGCCAAGGCCGACGAGCGCACGGCCACCTGTGCCTTCGGGCGGCGCAGCACCCCGCCACCCGCTGCGCACCAGGACGGCGCGGACCGCGCCACCGGCGGCGGCCGCCGTGCCGTTCACCCCGTTCGCACCGTCCGCTGGACCGCGCCCACCGTCGGATACCGGCTCTCCGCCCGCTACGCGGCCAAGGGCCGCCTCTGGAAACACCGGCACACCGGCCAGGACTTCGCGGTCGACGCCGGTACGCCCGTGTACGCCGTCGGCCCTGGCAGCGTCGTGGCCGCGACCTGCGGCGACGCCTTCGGCAACCAGGTCGTGTTACACCATCCCGACGGCTACTACACCCAGTACGCCCACCTGTCCGTCATCAACGTCCGCCGCGGCCAGCACGTCTCGACGGGCCAGCGGATCGGCGCGGCCGGCTCCACCGGCAACGCGGAAGGCCCGCACCTCCACTTCGAGGTCCGCACCACCCGGCACCTGGGCTCCGAGGTCCCGCCGCTCCCGTGGCTGCGGCACCACGGCGTGAGCGTGCCCGCGAAGCCGTGCCCGGCACACGGCCACCCGGCCCCGAGCGCCTCGGCCACCGCGTCCGCCACGGCCACCGCGTCCGCCACGGCCACCGCGGCCGCGAGTCCGGCACCGGCGCGGACAACCGTCAAGCCGTCCGCGCGGACGACGACCGCCCGGCCGGGGCGCGGCCGCCCGGCGAGGCCGCACAGGACCACGGCCCCTCGGGCGACCTCGACGCATCAGGGAACCCCGTTGAAGCACTGGCTCCCGACGTCGGTGTGGGATCCGGCGACGCTGTGGAACCTGACGGCCGGGCGGGTGCCGGGGACACGGCCGTAGCACGCCGGAAGCGCACAGGGTCACGGTATGAGCACATACCGTGGCCTCTGCGCGGGGAGCGGCCAGACTGCCTCCCATGGCACGTCTGAGGTTCCTGTGGGTCGCCGTGCTGGTCGCCCTCCTGCTGCTGCCCCTGTCCCGGCCGGAGACCCCGCGGCCCGCCGCACCCGGGCCCTTCGGGGCGTACGTCGGGTACGGCGCGGACGGCGTACGGCGGGTGGCGGCGCTCGGCAGCTGGCTGCGGGACCGGCCCCGGGTCGGGCACACCTACCTGCCCGGTGACGTGTGGCGGAACATCGAGGGCGCCCCGGACTTCGTACGGCTGTGGGCCCGTTGGCGGCAGGCCGAATCCGACCGGCTCCTCGTCCTCAACGTGCCGATGCTGGAACACACCGAGGCACACGTCCCCGACGCCGAGGTGCGCCGCCAACTGCGGCTCGGGGCGAGCGGTTCGTACGACGTCCACTTCCGTGCCCTGGCCCGGCGGCTGGTCGCGGTCGGCGCGCCGGACACCGTCGTCGTGCTCGGCTGGGAGATGAACGGGGACACGTACACCCACCGCTGCGGCCCCGACCCCGCCGCCTGGCGGGCGTACTGGCGGCGGATCGTGACGGCCATGCGGTCGGTGCCGGGCGCCCGGTTCCGGTTCGACTTCGCGCCCAACCGGGGCCGGGACGCCGTCCCCTGGACCACGTGCTACCCGGGGGACGCATACGTGGACGTGCTGGGGATGGACGCGTACGACGCCCCGCGGGGGATGTCCTTCCAGGACCAGGTCGCCGAGCCGTACGGGCTGCGGGCCCAGGTCGACTTCGCCCGGGCCCACGGTAAACCGGTCTCCTACCCCGAGTGGGGGCTGTACGAGAACGGCGACGATCCGGCGTACCTGCGATCCATGCTGGACTGGTTCGCGAGCAGCCGCCCGCTCTACCAGACGATCACCGACTACTGCCCGCACGGCGTCTGGCAGTGCCGCGGCAACCCGAGGTCCACGGCCGTGTACCGGTCGCTGCTGCGGAGTTGACCACTCCCCCTCGATTCCTACGAGTTCGCGCTCGACGGGCCGAAGAACTCGATCTCGGCGATGGCCACCTGGGTGCGGCCCGACGTCTGGTACGACGAGTCGATCGTGAAGCGGACGGAGACGACGTCCGCGGCCCGCAGGTCTCGGGTCTGGCCGCCGGCCGCCTGGTCGAGGGTCAGTTCGCGGGTCAGTGTCTTGCCGTCCGCGGTCTTGATGGTCGCCGTCAAGCGGTGCGGCAGGGCTGACTTGTTCAGCTGCTCGGTGTGGGTCGACTCGCCGGCGGTGATGACGACGTTCAGGAGCCGGGTCGGCTCGTCGAAGTGCGCCTCGACCCACTCGCCCTCGCCGGCCCCGGCGATGCCCGGGCCCCACCACGTGTTGTTCAGCTTGTCGAAGAGCAGTTCCGGCTTGTGGCCGGCGTAGGCGCGGGAGGCGCGGTAGCTGTCCGGGGAGACCGGGGCGCGCTTGGCGAAGTGGTCGCGGGTGGCGCTCACCGCCTTCGGCGTGTTGACCGCAAGGACCGTGACGCCGGTGAGGACGGCGGCGGCGACGATCCAGGTGAGGACGCGGTCGAAGGTGCGGCGGAGGCGGGGGCGGTCGCCCGCCCACGGGGTCTCCCTGTTGCGGAAGTCGAAGATGCGGCGCCACCAGGGGCGGCGGGCGGCGGGGCCGGTGTCGGGGTGGCCGGCCATGGGCATGGCGCAGCGGGTGCAGAAGTGGCGGTCGTGGCGGTTGGGGGTGGCGCACCAGGGGCAGGGGGTGCCGCCGTGGGCGCCGAGGTCCTCGCCGGGGGCGCGGACTGCGGCGGGGCGCTGGGGGGTGGGGCGGCCGGGGAGTACCGGAGCGATGGGTTGGGGGGCCGAGGTGGGGGTGGGCTCGCTCACCGGGATGAGGAGGCGGCGGGCTCGGTCGCGGTCGTGGTCGCGGGCGTGGTCGCGGTCCTGGTCGCGGTCCTGGTCCTGGTTTTCGTTCGCGGGTGGGTGGGGGGTGGGGAGGGGGGTGGTTTCGGCCGTGGGTGAGGTGGCGGTGGGTGGGGGCTGGTCGCGCAGTTCCCCGCGCCCCTGAAGGGGCGCTGTGGTGGGCCGTGTTGACAGGTCGCCGTGGGGCTGGAGGGGGGCTGTGGTGGGCCGTGTTGACAGGTCGCCGTGGGGCTGGAGGGGGGCTGTGGTGGGCCGTGTTGACAGGTCGCCGTGGGGCTGGAGGGGGGCTGTG